>DASCMO010000130.1:0-2364 GCA_036010965.1 Planctomycetota bacterium
CCCGGTACGGGGAAAGAAATCGGTTGCGCCTGTGTCGACGTGACTTCGATCGGTCGCCGCTGCGCGGTTTCGGCGAGGCCCGCCAGCCCCGCCGACCCGTTGAAATCGCCCCGTACCGGGGCCTCTTCCCCTCGCCCCCTCTATTTGACAGAATGCCTACTTATCGGACCCAAGGAAAACGCAGCTTGAACTTCCTATCTGCAGAAGGAGATACTAGAAGTAGATAGACCGGGGGCTTCTGGTGGAACCCGGTGGGGTGTCCCCAGGCGCCCGGTGTGCAAGGCGCCGAGAACTAGGGCGACTTGCGGGGGCGCCCGCCTCGGTCAGGGGCCCTGAGCGTGAGTCCAACCAGCGATGCCGCTCGGCGCACTGCATCCGTCACACTTTTCGAGCATAGGACATACAAGCTGGGTTCTGGCATAACGTCCGAGTATGGGCATTATGTGACATACAAGCTGGGTTCTGGCATAACGTCCGAGTATGGGCATTATGTTAAATCCCCAGGGGAGCCGTGACGGACGCGGGACCCTGCGCTACAAGATCAAACGCTTCGACCTGCGCTACCTGATCCCGGGCGACTGAGTCGCACACTGGAGGGGACCGGTCATGCTCAAGATCTATCACGTTCGCGGCACACGCTCGGTGCGTCCCATCTGGCTCTGCCATGAGCTCGAGCTACCCGTCGAGATCGAGCCGATCGACTTCGCGCCGGCATTTCGCAACTCGGAGGAGTGGCGCGCGATCAGTCCGGCCGGGAAGGTGCCAGCCATGACGGACGGCGACCTGACGATGTTCGAGTCCGGCGCGATGGTCGACTACATCCTGGAGCGCTACGGCGACGGCCGGTTGCGTCCCGCGCCGGGCACCGCCGAAAGTGCCCTGCACCATCAGTGGTGCTGGTTCAGCGAGGCGACCCTGGCTCGCCCGCTCGGCATCCACCGCTTGCTGACCCCGCAGTCGGAAGGTATGCCCTCGGTCGCCAGCGACGCCGAGCAGAAGGCGCGCGGTTGCATCGACGTGGTCGAGCAGACGTTGGCCGATCGCGACTTCTTGCTCGGCTCCGAGTTCGGAGCTGCAGACATCATGATGGGCTACTCGCTCCGGCTGCTCGCGAAGCGAAAGGTGTTCGACGATCAGTACCCGAACGCACGAGCGTACCTGGAACGGCTCGAGAGTCGCGATGCTTGTGTGCGCGCCATGAACGCCTGACGCCTCTGCGGCGAGGACCGAAGCTGAAGACGATCAGTGCGCGTGGCATCGCGTCACCGTCCAGAAGGTGACGGTGGACAGTGCGATCAGCAGCGGGAGACCCCAGCGCGCCAGCGCGATCCGCACCCGCCACGGGATGATCGAAAACGAATGCCAGTCGAGCGTCATGTCGCCCACGCGAGGGCGTCTTCGAGTCGATCGTTGCCCCAGAAGAGCTCGTCACCCACGCGAAACGACGGTGCACCGAAGATGCCCAGCGTTGCCGCGGTCTCGGTCTGCGAGCGGAGGCGTTGCTTGGCTTCTGGCGTCTGCGCGTTTGCGAGAACGCTCTCGGCGTCCTGACCGGACGCACGCAGACAGCGCGCGACCGTCTCCGTCTGCGCAATGTCCTGGTCTTCGGCGAAGTTGGCCTGGTAGACCGAGCGCACGAAGCCCGGCAGCCAGGGTTCTTCGGCGCGGCTACACGCGACGCGACTGGCGAGCAGGCCGTCTCGCGGAAACGTGGACGGTCGGCGCAGGGGGATGCCCTGGGCGACGCAGATGCGCTCCAGGTCCCGCCACATGTAGCGACCCTTGGCCGGGTACAGGTTGAACGGAGAATCGTTCCAGCCCTGCTCCTGAAAGATCGGACCGAGCAGAAACGGACACCACCGAAGCACGACACCGCGCGCGGCAGCGAGCGCCTCGATGCGCATCGCGGCGGGATAGGAATAGGTGCTGCCGAACTCGAACCAGAACTCAAGAGTCCGCTCGGGGTCAGGGCTCATCTGCAGAATCCTCCGTTTGGCTCGGACGCCCGCGGGTTGCAGAAACTGACTCGGTCTCGCACAGGCACAACGGTCTCCGATTCTCGGGCATAGTAGAGGCTTCCAGGAGGACTGATGGCCGACTACTTGACCGGACATGCCGAGGCGCTGGCTGACAAACTGGCGGTGGAGCATAGGACATATAAGCTGGGTTCTGGCATAACGTCCGAGTATGGGCATTATGTTAAATCCCCAGGGGAGCCGTGACGGGCTACTGCGGCCTGGGCATTGTGACTCGATCGAGCTCAGACTGGGTACAGACGGCCGAAGGAGCCTGGATCAAGTCGCGAGTTCCGCAGACGCGCGGCCTATCGCGTCAGCACAATCACTTCTTGAAGAGCATCTTCAA
>DASCMO010000131.1:0-26194 GCA_036010965.1 Planctomycetota bacterium
AACAGCCCTTCGCCCCCCCGCCGGGCGCCACGCCGGGCCCCTACGCCTGGATCGTCGTCGGCGAACAACTGGCCTACACCCACAGCCTCGCGCGCGGCAGCGAGATCAACATCGTGACCGTCATGCCCGACGAGCGCGGGCGCGTGCGGGACGCCAACCGCAAGTTCCGCGTGGCCGGGACCTTCCGTTCGGGCGAGAACGAGGTCGACAAGGCTCGCATCTACCTCGATCGCGCGGAACTGGCGGACTTCCTGGGCCACCAACCACAGCGCATCGGGGAACGAGCCGACCGCTTCAGCCAGGTCCTGGTGCGCCTGGTCGACTATCCGCGGGACGGCCTGCAGCTGAAAGCCGACTTGAACCAGACCCTCTTCGAGGCGGGTCTGATCCGCGACAAGGACGCTGGGGAGGTCAAGACCTGGGAGGACCATCGCAAGAACCTGCTGGGCGCGATCGAGAACGAGAAGACCCTGCTCGGGATCATGCTCAGCCTGGTGCTGGTCGTGGCCGGCTTCACGGTCTTCGCGATCCTGTCCATGCTCGTGACCGAGAAGCGCCGCGACATCGGCATCCTGACGGCCCTCGGCGCGACGCCGAGCGGGATCATGGGCCTCTACCTGATGATCGGGTTCTGGGATGCCCTGCTGGGCTGCCTGGCGGGCGGTGTGATCGGCGTCACCTCCGCCATCAACATCGACCCCATCGAGCGCTCCCTGAGCAACGCATTCGGCTACGAGATCTTCAACCGCGAGGTCTACCTCTTCGACCACATCCCATCGGTGGTCGACCCGTCGGGCGTGGGGATGATTATCGGGGGCGCCTTTCTGTGCACCCTGCTCTTTGCCGCCTACCCCGCCTGGCGCGCCGCGCGCCTGCACCCCATCGACGCCCTGCGCTACGAATGAGCGCTGACCAACGAGAGACCCCCGACGGCCTGGGAGAGGTCGTCCTTGCAGCGTGCGACGTGCGCAAATCCTTCGCCATCGGCGAGCGCTCCCTGGAGGTGCTGCACGGCACGGACTTCGACCTCCGCCAGGCGGAGCGCCTGTGTCTGATGGGTGCCTCGGGAGCGGGCAAGTCCACCCTCCTGCACATCCTCGGCCTGCTCGAGAAGCCCACCGAGGGGCGCGTGATCCTGGCCGGAGAGGACGCCTGGACCCTGCCGGCGCGCCGGCGGGCCGAGCTGCGCAACCGCCACATCGGCTTCGTCTTCCAGTTCTACCACCTGCTCCCGGAGCTCGACGCCGTGGAGAACGTGATGCTGCCGGGCATGATCGCGCGCACAGGCCCGCGCTTTCAGCGCCGCGCCGGGCGCGAACGCGCCCTGGAACTCCTGACCCGCTTCGGCCTGGGCGAACGCCTCGAGCACCGACCTTCCCAGCTCTCCGGCGGAGAGCGCCAGCGGGTCGCCATCGCACGCGCCCTGTTCCTCGATCCCGAGGTGCTGATCGCCGACGAGCCCACCGGAAACCTCGACACACAGACAGGCGAGCGGGTCCTCGATCTACTGCTCGCGGAACAGAAGGCCCGCGGCCTCGCGCTCCTGCTCGTAACCCACGACGAGCGCATCGCGGCGCGCTGTGAGCGCACGCTCACCATGGAAGACGGTCTGATCCAGGCCGACTCGGCCCACCCGATCCCCGAGTAAGCCGGGCGGGCTACAGGACGTCGTTCTCGTCGAAGCCAGCCTCGTCGGCGGCGGGCGCGGGCGCGGCAGGGAACCGCTCCAGATCGATTCCGGGCTCAAAACTTCCGCGCCAGCCCAGACGCTCGCGCACGCGCCGGTATGGGTTCGAGTCCGGCCGCGCCAGGAGTGGGAAGGCCACGTTGTGGCGCCGAACGCGCACCTCGTCGCCCTCCTTGAGGGGCTGGAATCCCTGGCCGTCCACCGCCAAGGTCGTCAGTCCGCTGGTCTGCTCCACGCGCACGTGCAGCACGCTGTCGGGGTGCGTCACCAGGGCGCGGTGCGAGAGGGACTGGGGACAGATGGGCGTCACGACGATGCCGCGCATGGAGGGCGCCAGGATCGGTCCGCCGGCGGCCAGGGAGTGGGCCGTCGAACCGCTGGGCGTCGCGAGGATCAGGCCGTCCGCGCGGTAGTCGCTGACCCACTGGTCGCCGATGCGCAGAGAGAGGGTCAGCATGGCCTGCACGGCCCCGCGCTCGATGAGCACATCGTTGAGAGCAATCTTGCGCGCGCCAATGCCCGTGTGCCCGTTCACTTCGGCCGTCAAGCGCATGCGCGGCTCGAGCACGCTGCGTCCGGAGAGCACCTCCTCGAGGGCCTCCTCCCAGTCCCGCATCTCGACCGAGGCCAGAAAGCCCACCCGACCGAAGTTGATCCCGATCGTGGGCACGGGGTGGCGGGCGAAGGCGCGCGCGCAGGAGAGGATCGAGCCGTCGCCCCCCAGGACGATCGCGAGGTCGGGCAGGTCGGCGACCGGCTTCCCGCGTCGCTGCTCCGCGTCCTGGGTGAAGGTCCGCAGGTCGCGCACAACATCCACCGAGCCGACGCGCGCTCCGATCCAGGGCTCAAGGTCCTCGAGCAGGGCATCGGCCTGCACCTTGCTGCTGTCCGCCAGCACCAGGGCGCGGCGCACCTCGCGAGCGAAGGGCTTGCGGTCCCGGGCTCGCGCCGTGGGCGGCGTCTGCTCGGGGGTCTGCCCCTTGAAGTCGCGCGAGGCCGCGGAACTCTTCACGCCTCGCGCGCCTCTTCGGTGCGCTCCGCACCCAGAAGGATGCGCGCCACCTTGCCGATACCGGCCGCGTCGATGCCCGCCCGGGCGAGCTGCTCGCCGCGGCTCGTCATGTGCGGGACGAAGTCGTCGCCCACCCCCAGGATCCGCACCCGGGCGCGCGGCGCGGGCAGGCGGTTCCAGGCCTCCAGCACGGCCGAGCCGAAGCCCCCGCTGCGCTGGTGCTCCTCAACGGTCACGATGTGCCGGTAGTCGCGGGCGTGGCGCGCCAGGAGCTCCAGATCCAGGGGTTTGGCGAAGCGCGCGTCCACCACGCCCACCACCAGGCCCTCGGCGCGCAGGCATTCGGCCGCCCGCTGGGCCTCGCCGACGAGCGCGCCGTAGGCCCAGACGACCAGCTGCTCGCCCTCGCACAGCACCTCCGCGCGGCCGGGCACCATCGCGCGCCGCTCGTCGGGGTGGATCGTCTCCGGATCGGGCGTGGCGGCGCGCGGGTAGCGCATCGCCACCGGGCCGTCGAGGCCGAGAGCCATGGAGAGCATGCGCTCGAGGTCCGAGGCGTCGCGCGGAGCGCAGAGCACCATGCCCGGCAAGGCGCGCAGGTAGGCGATGTCGAAGACACCGTTGTGGGTCGGCCCGTCCTGGCCGACGAAGCCGGCGCGGTCGAGGCAGAAGAGCACCGGCAGCCCCTGGAGGGCGACCTCCTGAAAGACTTGATCGAAGCCGCGCTGAAGGAAGGTCGAGTAGATAGCCGCCACCGGCCGCATCCCGGCGCGCGCCAGACCGGCGCTCATCGCCACCGCGTGCTGCTCGGTGATGCCCGTGTCGAAGAAGCGGCCCGGGAAGCGCAGGGCGAAGGCGTCGAGACCCGTCCCCGAGGGCATGGCGGCGGTCACGGCCCGCACCCGCGCATCGCGCTCAGCGGCGCGCACCAGGGCGCCCGAGAAGACCGAGGTGAAGGGCGGGCCCGACGGCGCGGGTACGCTCACGGGCTTGGAGTCCTCGGCGCCGACCTTGCCCGCCTCCACGCCCGAACCGAGGTTGGCCGAGGGCTTGACGCCGTGGACGCGCTCGGGGTGATCTAGGGCGTCGGGGTGTCCCTTGCCCTTCTCGGTCAGGATGTGCAGCAGCACGACTCCGTCAAGCCGGCGCACGCGCTGCAGGTTCTCCACCAGGCGCTCGACGTCGTGCCCGTCGATCGGACCGATGTAGGCCACGCCAAGCTCCTCGAAGACGTGCCCTGGGACCAGGCTGTGGCGCACGACCTCGCCGATCTGATCGAGGGCGCGCGAGGCCTTCGGGCCGATCAGGGGGATGGCGTTGATCAGGCTCTGGATCTCCTGCTGCGAACGCTGGACGAGGCGCGAGGAGCGGATGCGCGAGAGGTAGCGGGCCATGGCCCCCACCGAGCGTGCAATAGACCACTCGTTGTCGTTGAGGATCACGAGCAACGGCGAGGAGAGAGCGCCGGCGTGATTGAGAGCCTCGAAGGCCACCCCGGCGCCGAGGCTGGCGTCCCCGATGGCGGCGACCACGTGCGGCGGATCCGGGTCGGTGTCGAAACCGAGGGCCAGGCCGAGGGCCAGGCTCACGCTCGTCCCGGCGTGACCCGTGTGGAAGAGGTCGTACTCTGACTCGTCGGGGTGGGTGAAGCCGCACAGACCGTCTGTCTGGCGCAGGCTGTGGAAGCGTCCCCGGCGACCGGTGAGGATCTTGTGTACGTAGGCCTGATGACTGACGTCCCAGACCAGGCGGTCGCGGCGAAAGTCGAAGCAGTAGTGCAGGGCGCACGAGAGTTCCACGACGCCCAGGTTCGATCCGAGGTGACCGCCGGTGCGCTGGATGGACTCGAGCAGGAACGCTCGCAGCTCGTCGCAGACCGCCGGGAGCTCGTGCGGCGCGAGGCGTCGCAGGTCCTCGGGGGAGTCGATGGTCTCCAGCAGCGGCGTGCGGGGCCGGGGAATCTCGTCGTTCGGGGTGTCCATGGGAGCGCGCCTCGGGGGAGCGGCGCCGGCGCCGGGTCCGTGGCGCACATTGCTTGCGATACACATTCTGGGACCGAAACCCACCGGGGCCAAGGGGGGAGCTGGGAACCCATTCCCAGGCCGGTGCCAGGCAGCCGATCCGAGCCTGGCTCCGGTCGCCTCAGTGATCGCGCTCGAGGAGGCGCTCAACGAGCTGCAACGCCAGGCTCTCGGAAGCGAACCCCAGGGCCCGTCCCTCCTCGCGCGCGCGCTCACCGAGGCGCGCGGCCTCGCCCCGCGCGCCTTCCAGACCCAGGGCCGCCACCAGGGTCGCCCGGTCGTGGCGGGCGTCCTTGCCGGGGGTCTTGCCCAGGGTGGCGGCGTCACCGGTCACGTCGAGCACGTCGTCCACGGCCTGGAAGCACAGACCGACGCTCACCCCGAAGGCGTGCACCGCGGCGCAGCGCTCGGCGCTCGCCCCGGCCGCCAGGGCCCCCAGCTCGGCGGCGACAGCGATCAGGGCCGCGGTCTTGCGCTCGTGTACCGAGCGCACGGCGTCGGCCTGGGCCTCGGCCCCCGGCAGGGCCAGGTCCAGTACCTGACCTCCGACCAGGCCCGCCGGCCCGGCGGCTCGCGCCAGGGCGACCGCCTGTCGGGCGCCCTCGACGCCCCCCTCCGCCAGGACCCCGAATGCCCGCGTCAGGAGCGCATCGCCGGCCAGGATGGCCGTCGCCTCGTCGAACTGCCGGTGGACCGTGGGCCTCCCGCGGCGCAGGTCGTCGTCATCCATGCAGGGCAGGTCATCGTGCACCAGGCTGTAGGTGTGGATCATCTCCACCGCCCCGGCCGGGGCGGCCGCCTGCTCGTCGGTGCCGTCGTGCTCGCGGCACATCAGGCGCACGAGGGCCGGACGCAATCGCTTGCCGCCACTGAACAGGGCGTGGCGCACGGCCCCCGCCAGAGCCTCGGGCCACTCGGGTGCGTCGGCCAGCTGGGCTTCCAGCCGCCCTTCGATCCAGGCGCGGCTGTCCGCCAGCCAGACGTCGAGGTCCACGGGCTCCGCCATGGGCCCGCGCCTAGCCCTGATCCGGGGCATCCGGATCCTCTTCGAAGGGGCGCAGGGTGAGTTCGGCGTCCGCCGCCAGTTCCTCGACCTGCTGCTGGTAGGCCTCAAGGGCCTCGCGGCAGCCCTTGAGGAGCTCCACACCCTCGCGATAGCGTCCGAGCGCCTGCTCCAGGTCCAGGCCGCCCTCCTCCAGTGCCTCCACCACGGCCTCCAGGCGTGTCAGGCGCCCGTCGAAGCCCGCTCCCGATCCGCTCTTGGCGCTCTCTTTCTCGGCCATGGGGCCCATCCTAGCCATCCGGACCGTCCGCGTCCCCCACCGCCCGCCGCTCGCCCAGCCCTTTTTTGCCCTTTTTCGGGACTGCAGCCCACCGTCACCCTCCATTGGCAACGTTGCGGTAAGTCCAGGGCGGGTTAGAATCCGATAGGTGCTACGAAGCCCCCAGAGCCGATACGGTCTCGGCGCCTGCAATCTCACGCTTGCGAGAGCTTCCAGCGCCACCCCCCACCGCCCCACAGCACCTGTTCGCCCCGGACACCATGAGAGTTGCGCTCATCTACGCCAAGGACCAGCACATCAAGGAGAAGGCCGCCACGGTCTTCGCCGACGAGAGCGTCACCAAGGGCGAGTTGGCCCGGGACGAGGTCTACCCGCCCCTGGGCATCAGCATCCTCGCGGCCTGGCTCGAGCAGGGCGGCCACGAGGTGCGCTTGAAGGACGACTCGATCGAGGACATCGACGTCCTGCTCGCGGACATGGAATGGGCGGAGGTGATCGGGTTCTCCAGCCTGACGCCCAACGCTCGGCGCGCGCGTGAGCTCGGCCAGCTCTGCCGTGAGGAGTTCGGTAAGCCCGTCATCATGGGCGGCCCGCACCCGACGACCAACCCCGAGTTCTTCCTGAACTCCGGCGCAGCGGACGTCTGCGTACAGGGCGAGGGGGACGTGACCTTGCCCGAGCTGCTCGCGGTGATCTTCGAGCCCGAACGCTGGGACGAGGTACAGGGCATCACCTTCCTGCGCGACGGCGAGCTGGTGGCGACTCCGCGCCGGCCGCTGGTCACGGACATCGACAGCATCCCGCGCCCCGCCTATCACCTGTGGGACATCGAGCGCTACATGAAGCTCATGATCAACCCCGGGGTGACGATGATCACGAGCCGCGGCTGTCCTTACGCGTGCACCTTCTGCGATGCGGAGATGACGCCGCGCCAGTACCGAGCGATGGGGCCCCAGCAGACGGTCGATCTGATGGAGTTCCTGCTCAAGACCTACAACCCGCCGCAGCTCGTCCTCTTCGACGACCTGTTCACGATCCAGCGCAAGCGCGTGATCGCGATCTGCAAGGAGATCGTTCGCCGGGACATGTGCTTCGAGTGGGTCTGCGAGTCGCGCGTCGACACGATGGACTTCGAGATGCTGCGCTGGCTGCGTAAAGCAGGCTGCGTGAAGATCTACTACGGTCTCGAGTCGGGCTCACCCAGCATGCTGAACACCATGAAGAAGGGTGTCACGCCCGAGAAGGTGCGGCAGGGTGCGAAGCTCAACCGTCAAATCGGGATGTACTTCAAGTTCTTCCTGCTCTACGGGTTCCCCGAGGACAAGGTCGAGGACCATCGCCTGACGGAGGAGTTGATCCGCGCCACGCGGCCCGACGCGGTCTGCTGCGCGATTCTCCAGCCGATCCCCGGCACGGAGGTCTACGAGCAGTTGAAGCCCCTGCTCACCAAGGACGTGGCGGAGATGGACTTCCATTACTGGCACTCGACCGAGAGCTTCAAGCACCCGAACTTCACCCACGAGGAGCTGCACGCCGAGCGCGAGCGCGTCCTGAAGGTGCATGCCGAGACCCGTCAGCTTCCCGGGCGCATGCTGCGCAAGCTCGAACGTGCCTGGGCGCTCATCACCCACCCCGAGCTGCTCGGCGACCTGTTCGAGATCCGTAGCCGTCGCAGGCGTTATCTCAAGCGCGTCTCCCAGAGTGACTGGGCCTGGACCCAGACCGAGGAGCGCGACCACGTCGCGATGCAGGTCCCCAAGGTGACCGCCGACTGACCGCCCCCCGCCGAAAACCGGGCTGGGAGAAAAACTCGCAGCCTGCTCGAACGAGGGCCGCCGTAAAGGCGGCCCTCGTTCATTTCTACTGCGCCCCGACCTCCCCGCACGGTCCGTGCGCGCCTGCCTCCTTCCAGTCCAGCCAGCACTTGAGCAGATCCACCACGCTCGCCTGCACGCCTGCGAAGCGCGCCAGGATGCACCTTCCCGAGGAGCGGGGCGCTGACCTCGATCCATCGACCTCAGCGGCGCGCCTGGGCGAGTTCGAGCTACGGGGGCCGTCCGGGCGACGCTCCGTGCAGTTCATGGTCCCACGCCCCCACGAGCCTCAGGAGAAGCGTCGCGGCCATTCCAGCAGAATTCCGAGACAAGACACCCACTTGCGGAGAGCTCCGCGGATAAGCTGCCGGGTTCGCGGGTGGTCGGCAAGCTGCCGGGATACTCCGCGAGCGTCTGAAGGGCCGTGCAGGTCCTCACATCCGGCAGCCCTCGCTGCCCTCCTGTTACTGGGCCCAAACAAGGGCCCTGCGTGGACCGCATGCCCATAGACCTCATCGCGTCGCCCGACGCCAACACCCCCGTCCTGAACGACTCCGCGGCTCCCGGCCCCTTCGAGGCCGTACCGCCGTGCCTGCGCGCGGCCCTCGAAACCCGTGGGTTCAACGAGCTGACCGCCGTCCAACACGCGGTGCTCGCGAGCGAGGTCGACGGCCGCGACCTGCAGATCTCCTCGCAGACCGGTTCGGGCAAGACGATTGCCCTCGGCTTCGTGCTCGCGGCACAGCTCGAAGGGGCGCCCGGCGGATCCGGCCCCGAGGGGCTGATCATCGTGCCGACGCGCGAGCTCGCCGCTCAGGTGTGCGACGAGCTCGGCTGGCTGATGGCCACCCTGCAGGACATGAGCGTGGCCTCGGTCACCGGCGGCAACCCGCTGTACCGCGACCGGAAGCTCCTCGCCCGCCGGCCGCGAATCCTCGTCGGCACCCCCGGGCGCCTGCTCGACCACGTCAAGACCGGTCTGCTCGACCTGGGCGGCGTGCGCGAACTGGTGCTCGACGAGGCCGATCAGATGCTCGACCTGGGCTTCCGCGAGGAACTCGAAGGCATCCTCGACGCGACGCCGACGACGCGCCGCACGCACCTGCTCTCGGCCACCTTCCCCAAGGGCATCCAGCAGCTGGCGGCACGCTACCAGCGCGATCCGTTCATGATCCAGGGCTCGCGACCAGGCGAGGCGAATGAGGACATCGAGCACGAGGGCCACCTCGTGCATCCCCGCGACCGTTACGCCGCCCTGGTCAATCTGCTGCTGCAAGCCGATGGTGAACGCACCCTCGTCTTCGTGGAGCGGCGCACCGACACACTGGAGGTGGCCTCGCGCCTCGAAGCGGATGGATTCGATGCACTGCCCCTCAGCGGCGAGCTGGCCCAGAGCCAGCGAGAGCGCACCCTGGCCACCTTCCGGGCGGGGCGCGTCACTGTGCTCGTCGCCACTGATGTGGCCGCGCGCGGACTGGACGTGCCCGATATCATGACCGTGATCCACACCGCGCCGCCCATCGCCGCCGAGGTGTACACCCATCGCAGCGGGCGCACGGGACGGGCCGGCAAGCCCGGCCGGAGCGTCCTCCTCGCACCGCCGAACCGTCGGCGCAGGGTCGAGTTACTCCTGGGCCAGGCCGGAGTCAAACTGCGCTGGAGCCCGCTGCCCAACGCGGCTGAAGTGCGCGCTCAACTCGCGACGCGCTCGCGCGCCGCCCTGGAGGAGAAGCTGAACGCCGACCTCGCAGCCGGCCCGCCCGCCGCGCACCTTGCCCACGCCGAGGAGCTGCTCGCCGGCCGCCCCGCCGCTCCGCTGGTGGCCGCCCTGCTGGCGCGCCTGGCGCCCGCCCCACGGGTCGAGCCCCAGGATGTGGCGACTCCGCGCACGAGCGACGAGCCGCGTCAGGCGCAGCGCGGGCCGCAGCGCGGGCCACAGCGCGGGCCGCAGCGCGGGCCGCAGAAACGTACTGCTCAGGGAGCCGGCTTCGAGCGCTTCTTCATGAACTGGGGCCTCAACCAGGGCGCTACCCCGGGCCGACTCCTGGCCGCCATCTGTCGCCGCGGCGAGGTGACCGGCGGGGACATCGGTTCGATCGCCGTGCACCCCAATGCGAGCACCTTCGACGTGAGCTCCGACGTGGCGGAGCGCTTCGAGCACCTCGCCGGCCGACGTGATCCGCGCGACCCGAAGACGCGCATTCGCCGCGACCGAAACCCGCGGGTACAGGCGCGCCCTCGGCACTCCTGAGCCGACGGGTCTCCTCTCGAGGACGGCGCGAGTTCGAGCCTGAGCGGAGGCATGCCTCCGGCCAGGGCGGTTGTGGTCTGCGTCGATCATCGAACCCCTCAGTCCCAAGCTGCCGGGCCCGGGTCAGGCGACCGGATCGGGGAGGTCGGAGTCCTCCTCAGGTTCGCTCGCCGGTTCGCCCTCGGATTCGTTTTCGGGGGCAGGGCCGGGCATCGGGGGGAGCGAGACGCCGGCGGCGACGAGACCCATGGCGAAGTGGAGCTGGAAACCGACCAGGCGCTCATCGGGGGAGAGCAGGGTCATCGACGAGAGTGCCCAGCCGGCGGCGATCAGGCGATCGGCACCAGGCAGGAGCGCGCGCAGGCGAGCGCGGATCACCCGCAGGTCCGCGACGAACGCAGCCTCCTGAGCAGGAGCGGGAAAGTCGGCGTTCGCGATCTTCCCCAGGCGAAACTTCACCCACCTGATGCTGGCCTCCACGTCCACCGGTAACTCGGCGCATAGCTCAGCACCGACCCACAGACCCAGACTGAAGGCGTCCCAGGCCTTGTCGCGGGTGCGTCCGTCAGATCGCTTGCCGTGGACCTCGATGTCGGAGAGAAAGATCGAGAAGAGGGAGGAGAAGGGCAGAAGGAAACCACCGTGCTGCCCCTTGGGGAGAGCGTTGAACCAGTAGCCAAGGATGCACAGGGCTTCCTGATTGAGGCGCTCCTCGATCAGACCGCACCCGTCGGGATTGAGCAGGGAGACCGAGAGGCGCGGGAAACCGGGCTGGAGAAGAGAGGCGGCGGCGGGGGTCCGACGCGGCCCGAGATGTGACTGTGGCATGCTGGTCCTTGGCAGATGTGGATCGAGACAGGTGTAGAGCCTCCCCACTAGAACGAGGCGAAGAGGACGAAAGCGAGCCAGATGGGCTCAAAGAAAAGGCGAGCAGTTCGGAAAAGAAAAGGCGCACCGAGAGGTGCGATGACGATGTACGCCTTCCATAGGTGCACAGCCGTTCGAGCACCGAATTCGAACGATGGAAACGGGAATCTCGCAAACTTCGGACGGCCTCGAGGAGGCGTCGCCGGCGCCCCTGGGGCTCGCGAAGAACGGGCCGAGGCGCGCGCCGCCGAGAGACTGATCCAGTCGTTCGAGAGTCCGAGAGGAACGCTCGCGAGCAACGCGAGCTAGGCTCTTCGCCATGCCGCGGCCGATCTGGATCGTTCTACTGGCCGTGATCGCCTGGCTGCCCTCTGTCCTACGCGGCGGGACGGCCATGGACGATGGAGAACTGCTCTTCGCCAACCCGGTCGTAGACGGCTCGCTCCCGATCAGCGCGGCCTTCGATCGAGACTACTTCCACCACATCGGGGACGCGGGACAGTGGCGGCCGCTGGCCACCCTCTCCCTACGCCTCGAGCACGCGCTTTGGGGCTCGTGGACCCACGGCTATCACCTGGGCAACGTCGCGCTGCACGCGCTGGTCTGCGCCCTCGCGGCGGCGCTATTGCGGCGCACACGGGGCGCCGAGACCTCGTGGCCCTGGTTCGGCCTGGCCCTCTTCGCCGTCCATCCGGCCCTGGCCGATGCCGTGGCCTGGATCAGCGGGCGCACGGCCTTGGTGAGCGCCGCCGCGGGCCTGGCGGGCGGGCTCGCCTGCCTGTGGGCGAGCGCCGGCCCGAGCTGGCGCATCGCCCTGGCCGCCGGCACGGGCGTCTGCCTGGCCGCCATGGGCAAGGAAGACGGTGCGTGCTTCGCTCTGCTCTACGTCCTCACTGCCCCCCACCCGCGCGCCGCGCGCGCCGCCGCCCTCGGCGCGGCCCTCGGCCTGGCGGGATGGTTCGTCGCACGCGGCATCGCCCTCGGGGACTTCGTGCCCAGCGCCGCCCACCCGGCCCTGGGCGCGGCGCCCCTCGCCGAGCGCCTGATCATCGGCGGCTGCGAGCTGCTCGAAGCCCTGCGCCTGCTCGTCCTGCCCGTCGCCTACCCGCCCCAGTACCGGGCCGACTTCCTGCTCGAACGCTTCGCTCCCCTGCCGCCCGCCGCCGCCGCGCTGGCGGGCTGGGTCCTGTGGATGGCCCTCTTCCTGGGAGGCCTGGCGCGGCGGCGCACGCGAGCGGGCGGCGCGGCCTTGCTGGCCGCCGTCGCCTGGCTGCCGGTGCTCCAGATCGCCCCCCTGGGCGAGGTCTTCGCGCCGCGCTTCCTCTACCTTCCCCTGCTGTTCGGTGTGCCCCTCGTACACGGGCTCTTCTCGCGCCTGCCGGCGCGCGGCGTCGTGGCCGCTCTGGCCCTGGCCGCGGCCATCCCCCTGGCCGCCGTGCGCTCCGCGCTCTACGCCGATCGCGGCCTGTGGCGCGCCGAGATGCTGCGCCACCAGCCGGACGATGCGCCCTCCTGGAACGACATGGGGCTGGTGCGCGAGGAGCGCGGCGACGTCGCGGGAGCGCTCCAGGCCTGGCGACAGGCCATCGTCGCCGACGAACGCCACAGCCGCTCGTGGTCCAACCTGGGGCGCGTGCTGCTCGGACGCGGGGACCTGCTGGAAGCGGAGCGCGCTCTGCGGCGAGCGGTGAGCGAGGGACCGCACAACCCGGTGGCGCACGTCAACCTGGCCAGCCTGCTGCTGCGCAGCGGACGAGGGCGAGAGGCCCTCGGGCTCTACGAGCGGGCCCAGGAGCTGGCGCCCGGACTGGGAGCCGCCTGGCGCGGAGCGGGCCAGGCGCTGCTGGCGGCCGGGGACCCCCAGGGCGCCGCGAACGCCCTGGCCCGCGCCCTCGAACTCGACCCGAGGGACGACGCGGCGCGACGCCTGCTGGCCGAAGCCAACGACACGTCGCTACGATGAAGGGGATGCAGCACTCCCTCGCCCTGATCGCCGCCCTCGCCTGGGGCTCGGTGATCCTCGCTTGCAGCCCCGCCGCCGCACCGATCGATCCACAGACGGCAAGCGGCGCCGAGCTCTACGCCCTCGTGCGCTGCGACAGCTGCCACGGGCGCGCGGGCGAGGGCACCTTCCTGGCGCCGCCCCTGAGAGATCTGCGCGCCCACTGGGAACCCGAGCTACTGGCGGACTACCTGCGCAATCCGGCCCCCTTCCTGGCCTCTGACAAACGCCTGGGTGCCATAAGCCAACGCTACACCGCCAACATGCGCGCCTTCGCCGAGCTCGGTCCAGCGGAGCGCCTGCGCCTGGCCGAGTGGCTGCTGAAACCCTAGCCGGGCCGCGTCACCCCTGCAGGGTGTCACCCGGACAGCGAAAGCCACCGCGCACGCTGGCGCACCAGCGACCCACAGTCCAGACTAGATCTACTGAATAAGGTCCCACACCCTCGCGCCGTTCCCCAAAGCAGGGCTCGTCGCCGCGCACTGGTCACGATCGACGAACAGGGCGCCACGAGCGTGGCCAATCCACTATCCAGACGGAGCATCCAAGATGAGGACGATCTACCGCACGCTGCTGACCCCGCTCGCTCTCCTGGCCACGTCGGCACTCCCCGCCACGGCCCAGGGGGACTTCCTGTTCGACATCGACTTCGCCGCCTCCAGCTTCGACTGGGGAGGCACCACCAGCCTCGGCCCCATGGTCACGTCGCCTGACACGTTCAATCTCCAGGGGACGGTCCAACTGCTTCTCTCCTCCGGGGGCAACCCCGTGGGCAGTGGACAGCTCACGGGACAGGGCGATGCGGCGGTGGTTCCGGACCTCCACGCGGAGATCCTTGCGCCCTGGCCGCTCCCGCCCTGGGCAGTGATCGACATCACCAACGTGCACTTCGTCCTTGCCTCCGATCCGTTCTCCGTCGACGGCGCTGGAAACTTCACCGCCACCGGCGTGATCCTCATCGCCACGGCCGGGACCATCACCATCGATCCGATCGCGGGGTCCACCATCAACCTCGACATCACCGGCCTGTCCTCAGACCCCGTCGTCGCCACTGGGTCCATCGTCGAGGGTTCGGGCACCCTGAGCATGGTGGCCCCGGTCGACGTCAACTTCTTCATTGCCGACCCGAGCACGGGCCTGAGCGCGGACCTCTATCTCCTGGGTACCGCGGCGGCCGACTACGGGTGCCCCGCGCCCACGATCTACTGCCAGACCTCACCCAACTCCGCCGGTCCGGGAGCCGTCATCTCCAGTCTTGGCAGCACGAGCATCTCCCAGAACGAGCTCATCCTGCAGTGCGACCTCCTGACCCAGAACCAGTTCGCGATCTTCTACTACGGTCCGAACCAGATTCAGCAACCCTTTGGAGACGGCTTCCGATGCGTCGGCGGTTCGGTGCTGCGTCTGCCCCCCCAGCCGACGGGCAACGGGACGATCACTCACGCGCTCGACCAGACAAACCTGCCGGGGGGAGGTGGGATCGAACCCGCCGAGGTGGTCAACTTCCAGTGCTGGTACCGTGACCCCGCGGCGGGCATGTCGGGCTTCAACTTCTCCGACGCCCTCTCCGTTTCCTTCTGCCCCTGAGCCCAGGTGCGCGGGTGCACACCACCCTCGCGACCCCCGACACCCAGCCATGAACTTCTTCTGCCGCCTCTTCGGACACACCTGGGTCCACACGACCGAACCCTCGAAGATCCGCTGGCAGACGAATGAGAAGAACCTCTCCGAGCTGCGCGCCAGCGCCCCGGACGGCGAACCGGAGTTTTATCGCTCCTGCGTGCGCTGCGGCGAGCACCGGGCATGGGCAGCCCCCCAGCACCCCGACGGCTCCCCCACCCAGGCCACCTCCGGCGGCCTCTGACCACCCTCGAGCCCCTGACCGTTCATTCGAGTCGCCCGCTAAGCCGATAGGCAGGAAGGCAGCGTCATGGACACGGACACCCTCTACGGCGAGCTCGCGCGCTACCTGCTCCTGGCGCTGACCGCGCCCCTCTGGATTCCCTTCGTGAAGGCGATCTGGGAAGAGCTCAACCGCGCCCTGCGAGATGAGGGCGGCGTCTTCGGTCGCATCCCCGGCACGCTCGAGGCCGACCAGATCAAGGCCGAAGAACGCGCCAGGGAATCGCCCCTCTTGGCAGAGCCCCTCCACACGCCAGGCGTTCGGTCAGAGACGGGCCCGGCCGTGCCCGGTTCCGTTCCAGTCCAGGCCGTCCGCAGGCAAGGCTTTCGCTAGCGCCGCGTGTTGAGCGCCAGGCGCACCTTCCGTGATCACGAGGCCGACCAGGCAGCGGGCGTGCGCGCCTTCTACCGCGAGCACAACGCGCGCCAGACCCTCGAGTTCTCCCTGGCGAAGCAGGCCGAGTACCTTCCTCCGCGGCGCATGCGCGCGGGGCTGTGGGAGGTGATGGAGCGCCTCGAGGCCGTCGTCGACGAGAGCGACCCCGACACGGACCTGCCGCAGACCGTGCACGCCTTCCAGACGGCCGAGGCCCTGCGTCGGGCGGACCAGCCGGACTGGCTGATCCTGGTCGGCCTCGTGCACGACATGGGAAAGCTCCTGTGCCTGTTCGGCGAGCCGCAGTGGGCCGTGGTCGGGGACACCTTCCCCGTCGGCTGCGCCTTCTCCGATCTGATCGTCGAGAGCGCCGCCTTCGCTCCCAACCCCGACCGCACAGACCCGCGACTCTCCACGCCCCTGGGCCTCTACGAAGCCGGCTGCGGCCTCGCCGCCGTGCACTTCTCCTGGGGACACGACGAGTACATCTTCGGGGTCCTCGGGCGACACTTGCCCGAGGAGGCCGCCTACATCCTGCGCACCCACTCCTTCTACGCCGGTCACAGCCACGGCGCCTACACGGACCTGCTCGACGAGCGTGACCGGCGACTCCTGCCCGGCGTGCGCGAGTTCAGCTCCTTCGACCTGTACTCCAAGGCGGCCGCCTCCCCCGACATCGCAACCCTGCGCCCCTACTACGAGGACCTGGCCGCCGCCTACCTGCCCGACGAGATCGACTGGTGAGCGGGGCCGGCGCGCTCGCGCCGGTTCAGGGATTGAACGCGATCGTCAATCCGCTGGTCAGGTTGAAGCCCGAACCACACGGGTCGGCGCTCGGATCGCGGTACCAGCCCTGGAAGTGCCTGGTCGTGCCCGGCCTTGGTCACGAAGCTCGTCCGCGGGGATCGCTATTGGAGACGCCCGGCCCTAGATTGCTGCAAGTCCTCGCCTGCCTGGCTACCCAGCGATGCCCGTCGAAAGCCCCTTCCACGCGCGCACCGCGCCGCTCTGCCACAGCTACCGCTGGAAGGAGTGGGCTGGGCGACTCGCGGTCTGCTCCTACGGGACGGTCGTGGATCCGGAATACCTCGCCCTGCGCCACGCCAGCGGCCTGCTCGACGTCTCACCCCTGTTCAAGTACGAGGTCAGCGGCCCGGACGCGGCCGCCCTGCTCTCGTGGGTCTGGACGCGCGATGTGGCACGCCTCGAGCCGGGAATGGTCGCCTACGGATGCTGGTGCGACGAGCGCGGCAAGGTCGTCGATGACGGCACGGTCGCCTGCCTCGAGGCCGACCGCTACCGCATGACCGCGGCCGAACCGAACCTGCGCTGGCTGATGCAACAAGCGCGTGGATTCGACGTCGCCGTCAGCGACGAGAGCGAGCGCATCGCGGCCCTCGCCCTCCAGGGCCCGACCTCGCGCCGCGTCCTGCGCGAGCTGTGCGGCGAGGAGCCCGCCAACCTGGACTTCTTCCGCGGCACGCGCGTGCGCTTCGGCAGTCTCGACTTCGACGTGACGCGCACGGGCTACACCGGCGACCTGGGCTTCGAGCTGTGGGTCGAGGCCACGCGCGCCCTCGAGCTCTGGGACGCGGTGATCGACGCCGGAGGCGACCACGGCCTGATGCCCGTCGGGCTCGACGCCCTCGACATCACGCGCATCGAGGCCGGTTTTCTGCTCGCGGGGGTCGACTACATCGGCGCCCGCTCCGCGCTCGTCCCCTTCCAGACGTCGAGCCCCTTCGAGCTCGGCCTGGGCTGGGCGGTGCACCTCGAACGGGGGCCCTTCGTGGGGCGCGACGCCCTGCTCTGCGAGCAGCGCGCGGGATCGCCAGAAGCCCTGGTGGGACTGGTCGCCGACTGGGAGGCGATCGAGGAGCTCCACGCCCGCCACGGTCTGCCCCCCGACCTCCCGACCCACGCCTGGCGCGAGGCGCTGCCCGTGTTCGCCGGCGGGCGCCAGGTAGGGCGCGCGACCAGTGGCACCTGGTCTGCGACCCTCAAGCAGAGCCTGGCCCTGGCCACGGTGGAGGCGAAGCACTCGGCCCTCGGGACGCTGCTGGAGATGGAGCTGACGGTCGCCTACGAGCGCCACACCGTGCCCGCAACGGTGGTCGCGCGCCCCTTCCTCGACCCCCCTCGGAAGAAGGCGCGCGCCCGGCCGCCCGAGGAGCAGGCCTACTGATGGCGACGCGCCACGATGCGATCGTTATCGGCGGCGGGCACAACGGCCTGGTGTGCGCCGCCTACCTGGCACGCGCCGGACGGCGAGTGCTCGTGCTCGAACGACGCCACGTCCTGGGGGGCGCGGCGGTCAGCGAGGAGGTCTTCCCCGGCTTCACCTTCTCGGTCTGCTCCTACGTGGTGAGCCTGCTACGCCCCTGGATCATTCGCGACCTCGACCTGCCGCGCCACGGCCTGCGGATTCTGCCCCTGGACTGCTCCTTCTCGCCCCTTCCCGACGGGCGCTCCCTCGCGCGCTGGAGCGACCCCGAGCAGACGCGGCGCGAGATCGAGGTCTTCAGCAAGACCGACGCCGAGGTCTACCCCGAGTACGGCCGCACGATGATGCAGATGGGTCGCATCGTCAAACCGCTGATCGACGCGCCCGCGCCCCGGCCGACCTCCCTGCACCCCGGCCACATGCTCGAGATCCTGAGACACGGCCGGCGCCTGCAAGCGCTGCCGCGTTCCTTGCGCACGCGCTTCTTGCAGATGATGACCATGAGCGCGGCCGACTTCCTCGATCTGTGGTTCGAGTCGGACGTGTTGAAGGCCCCCATGAGCGTCTCCGGCATCATCGGCACCTACCAGGGCGTGCGCTCGCCGGGCACCGCCTACGTGCTGCTGCACCACTACATGGGCGAGATCGACGGCGCCTTCCGCGCCTGGGGATTCGCGCGCGGCGGCACCGGGGCGGTCAGCATGGCCATCGCCGGGGCAGCGCGCGAGGCGGGCTGTGAGATCCGAACCGAGAGCGCGGTCGAGCGCGTGCTCGTGCGCGGCGGCGAGGCGCACGGCGTGCTGCTCGAGGGAGGCGAGGAGCTGCAGGCCCGCACCGTCATCTCCGCCGTCGACCCGCGCCTGACCTTCCTGGGCCTCGTGGGTGAAGAGCACCTGCCCGACGACCTGTGCGAGCGCATGCGGCACTTCAAGCTGCGCGGCAGTTCGGGCAAGGTGAACCTGGCCCTCGACCACCTGCCGGAGTTCACCTCACGGCCGGGGATCGGGCCTCACATGCGCGGCGACGTGGCCATCGGGCCCTCGATCGACTACCTCGAGCGCGCCTTCGACGACGCCAAGTACGGCGAGCCCTCGCGCCGGCCGTACATCAACATGGTCATCCCGTCCCTCTCGGACCCGAGCGTCGCGCCCCCGGGCAAGCACGTCATGTCGTGCTTCGTGCAGTACGCGCCCTACCACGTGAACGGCGGCCCCGAGACCTGGCCCGAGCGCCGCGAGGCCTTCGGGGACACGGTGCTCGAGACCCTCGAGGAGCACATGCCCGGCCTGACCGCCGCCGTCCTCCACCGCCAGGTCCTCACGCCCTGGGACCTCGAGCAGGGGTTCGGCCTGAGCGAGGGCAACATCTTCCACGGCGAGCTGTCCCTCGACCAGCTGGCCTTCCTGCGTCCGGCCCCGGGTTGGGCCCACTACCGCACGCCGGTCGCGGGTCTGTGGATGTGCGCCTCCGGCACGCACCCCGGCGGCGGGCTGATGGGAGCGCCGGGCGCCCTGGCGGCGCGCGCCATGCTGGCGGAAGGGACGCTGTGATGCGCGGCGCGGCGCGACGCTTCGACTGCGTGGTGATCGGCTCGGGCGTCAACGGCCTGGCGGCCGCCACCACCCTGGCGCGCGCCGATCGACGGGTCCTGGTTTGCGAGGCCGGCGAACACCTGGGCGGGAGTTGTGCCGCCGAGGAGTTCCACCCCGGCTACCGCACGACGGGCGTGGTGCACGACGCCGCGCTCTTGCGACCCTGGGTCACGCGCGCCCTCGATCTCGAACGACACGGGCTCGTCCTGCGCAAGGCGCCGGCGTCGACCTACCTGGCGGGGCGCGACGGCGCGGGACTCTCGCTGCACTCCGACCCGGACCGCACGCGCGAGGAGATCGCCGCCCACTCCGCGCGCGACGCCGAGCGCTACGGATCGTGGCGGGAGTTCGTGGAGCGCTTCACCCCCCTCGTGCAGCGCCTGCTCGACGGTCCACCGATCGACCCCTTCGATACACGCCCCGGCGAACTTACAGCCCTGGCCGGCGCGGGCCTCGCCCTGCGCCTGCTCGGAGGCCGGGACATGACCGAGCTGCTGCGCATCCTGCCCATGAGCCTCTCGGACTGGCTCGGCGAGTGGTTCGAGACGGACCTCCTGGCGGCGGGCATCGCGGCCCCCGGCCTCGAGGGCACCTGGATGGGCCCGCGCTCGGCGGGCAGCGTCTTCGCCTGGTTCACCCAGGAGTGCAGTCGCGGGCCGGAGGCGGCCGGCGGGCCGGCGGCGGTGGTACGCGCCCTGCTCTCGGCGGCCAACGCGGCCGGTGTCGAGTGCTGGACCGAGACCGAGGTCAGCCGCGTGTGCGTGGAGCGGGCAAGCGTGCGCGCCGTCGAGCTGAGCGACGGCCAACGCGTCGAGTGCGACACCGTCGCCGCCGCCTGCGGCCCGCGCCGGGCACTGCTCGACCTCCTGTCCCCCACGGCCCTCAATCCCGACCAGGCCGCAGCAGCGAGCTCGATCCGTTGCCGGGGAGCGATCGCCAAGCTCGACGTGGCCCTCGACGGACCCCTCGAACTCGCCGCACGCCCAGGCCTGGCCGTCGAGCGCGTGTGCACTGCCGAGGGCCTCGACGCTCTCGAGCGCGCCTTCGACGCCCTCAAGTACGACCGCGCCTCCGAACGGCCCTGGCTCGACGTACGCGTCCCCAGCCGCGCCGATCCCTCCCTGGCCCCGCCCGGACATCACGTGCTCTCCATCCTGGTGCACAACGCTCCGACGCGAGTCGAAGGCGGCTGGACCGACGAGCGACGGACGCAACTCGAGGCGCTCGCCCTGGACGCCCTCGCGGCCCATGCACCGGAACTGTCCGCGCGCAAGGTCGCCACGCGCCTCACGACGCCCGACCAGCTGGCCGAGCGCCAGCGCCTCGATGGCGGCCACCTGTATCAGGCCGAGCGCGCCCTCGACCAGTCCCTCTTCCTGCGACCGACCGACTGTTGTGGGCGCTACGCGACGCCGGTCGCGGGCCTCTTCCTGTGCGGCAGCGGCAGCCACCCCGGCGGCCCGGTCAGCGGGGCGCCCGGCGTGCTGGCCGCGCGCGCCATGCTGGCCGCGCCTCAGGGATAGAACAGCACCTCGATCCCCGGCGAGAGACCGATCCCGAAGGCATCGCCGGGATCGATGAACCAGAACTGGTAACACAGGGTCTGGCCCACCATCCAGGGCCGGATCGGCACGGCGACCGTGTCGGCGCCGAAGAGGTCGGTCTGGATCGTCGCGTGACGACTCCAGGGCGGCGCGACCAGGAGCGAGCCCCCCATGAACGGGATGTCCGCCGCGCTCTGACCGTGGAAGCACCAGCCGAACTGGAAGGGGATCGCCAGGTCGATGTAGAGCATCAGATCGTCCTCGGCCAGGCTCGGGAAGCCCCCCGTGCCGACGATCGGCGCGATGCCCTGAGAGGTCACCTTGCCGTCTCCATAGGTGAAGGGGTGACGCAGGAAGTCGATGCGCGTCACGAAGCCGTCGGCGACCTGAGCACCGCCGTGGGTGCGGTCGAAGGCGCCCGGGGTGGCCGGGAAGTTGGTCGAGAGGGTGCGTCCGGCGATCACTGCCCCGTCGTCGGCCGTGAGCGCCAGGGCGAAGCCCTCGTCGTCGTCGCCGCCGCCCAGGAAGCTCGCGTAGCGCAGCTCTCCTCCGGCGCCCAGGCGGCCGACGAAGGCGTCGGAGAGCAGGGAGAAGGCCGGGTTGTTGTCCGTGGTGTCGAAGGCCCAGGGGGTGACGGGAAAGTCCTCCGAGCGCGTCCCACCCGTCAGCACGACCTCGTCGCCCGCGGCCAGGGCCACGGCGCGCGCCCCGTCGTCCTCGCCGCCGCCCAGGAAAGTCGACCAGAGCAGGGCGCTTCCGGCGGCGTCGAGGCGCGCCGCGAAGGCGTCGCCCGCTCCGCCGTGCAGGACGCCGGGCGCCCCGGGGGTGACGGGAAAGTCGGCCGATTCGGTGCGCCCCACGACCACCGGCTCTCCGGCCGCGGCCAGGGTCACGCCCGTCGCCACCTCGCTCTGAGTACCGCCCAGGAAGGTCGACCAGACCAGGGACGCGCCGTCGCTCGCCAGGCGCGTGACGAAGGCGTCCAGGAAGTTCCCACTGCCGTTGGGGGTGGGGTCGAGGGCGCCGGAGGTGACGGGATAGTCCGCGGAGCCGGTAAAGCCCACGGCGCTCACCATCCCAGCGTCGTCCACGGCCAGGTCCAGGACGGCGTCGTTGCCCGCGCCTCCCAGAAAGGTGCTCCAGGTCAGCGACCCCAGGTCGGGGGCCAGGCGCGCCACGAAGCCGTCGCCGCCGCCGAAGCTCCCGCCTCCGTAGCCGGGATCGAAGGCCCCCGGGGTGACCGGGAAGTCCGCCGAGGTGGTCAGGCCCCCCAGCATCGGGTGCACCTCGTCGGGTGGGTCACCGGCGCTGGAGAGCTCCAGATCCGCGCCGCGCTCGTCGCCCATCCCGCCCAGGAAGGTGGAGGCCACGAGCTGCGCTCCGTCGGAGGAGAGCTGTGTGACGAAGGCGTCCGTCCCGCCGTTCCAGCTCACGTCGAAAGCGCCCGCGGTCACCGGGTAGTCCGCCGAGTCCGTCTCACCGGTCAGGTAGATCTCGTCGTGCGGACCGAGAGCCAGGCCATAGGCCGCGTCCGAGTCGCTCCCACCCAGAAAGGTGGACCACAGTGCCAGGCCGCCTCCGGAGGCGAGGCAGGTCACGACGGCGTCCACAGGGCGCGCGAGGGTGCCGTCGTAGGCGCCGAGGGTGGTCGGAAAGAGCGGGCTGCTCGTCGCCCCCACGACGAAGGTGCGGTCGGCCCAGTTGACGCGCACGGCGTTCGCCGTGTCCTCCTCCACGTCACCGAGAAAGGTAGACCATACGATTCCCGGGTCGACGGTCAGGGGCAAGGCGGCCTCCGCGCTGGTGGCCTCAAAGCCGAAGCGTCCCCCGCCCAGCAGCCGGAAGGTACAGGCGACGGCGACGGCCTCGCCGTCAGGCGCGATCGAGTACGCGCGCGGCGCGCTCTGCCGCATCTCGCCCAGGGGCGTGTGGAGCACGAGCTCGCCGGTCGGCGCGATCTCCAGGCCGAGGGCGCCCTCGCAGTGCACGATGATCCCCGCGAGAGAGGCAGCGCGCTCCAGCTCGAGGTCGTACTCGAACAGCCCTTCGCCCTCGCGCAGGAGGAGGTCGCAGCCTGGGAGCAGGCTCTCGAAGCGCACGCGCTCGAAGGTCGTCAGTCCCCCGCTCCAGCGCACCGGGTCGGCGCCGACGAAGTAGCTGCGGCGTTCGGCAGCGAGCCCCTCCCCACGGGGCCCGGGACCGGCCGCGCTCTCGAAGGTGAAGCGCAGGGCGCAGGCGCCCCCCCCGCCGGGCTCGCAGCGGTCGATCAGGAAGCCGTCGCGCAGCACCCAGCCGCAGAGGCTGCCGCGCCTGACCTGAAAACGAGCGGCCACGGGCCACTGGCCGCCGTTGGGGACGAAGCGAGGTGCGCCCTGGTGCGCGGCGACGCGCGGCGCTCCCATGCAGAGGGCGCAGAGCGCGATCGCCAGGCCCGTGGCCCGTCGCGCCTTTGAACTCTCGGAGTGCAGCATGCGACCCTTCCCTTCGACTCCCCGCGATCCGGGGCGCGCCCCCGGCAGCACTCCATCCTCACCGATCTCGGACCGTCCCGGGCCTCCTTTCGAGGAGCATCCGGCGGCGACCCGCATTGCGACCCGTGCGCGGGACCTGGCCTCGAGCCGGATGCGGCACATGATGCTTGGGCGTCGTCCGCGATCGGCCGTCGATACACAGACACTCGTCCCCCAAATCTGGAGGCCCAGCGCATCCTGCTGGCGGGCATCGGCCATCGCGACTGTGACGGTCTGCGGGCCTCCCCCAGCGTCTACTCGACGCCGGAGGAGGTGGACCGCTTCTGCGAGGCCATAGAATCCGTCCTGACCCGCGGCCTCCCCGGCTGAGGCCCGCCGCACCCGCCGCCCCTCAGAGGTTCATGGGATCCAGCACCTCGACGCTGGCCAGTCTCTGGCCGTCGGCGCCGACGCCTCCCAGGACGTAGAGCTTCCCGTTGAGGGCCACGGCCTCCGGGTTGCGCCTGGGCGTGAGGACGCCCTGGATCTCCTCCCAGCTTCCCAGAGTCGCCGTGTCCATGCGCTCCACCGTGCGCTCGGTCACCGAGTTCTCCTCGCCGCCGATGGCGTAGATGTACCCATCGAGGTGCAATGCGGTGAGGTTCTGGCGCTCGTCCCCCAAGGAGGGCGGATAGCTCCAGCAGAGGTCGGCGTTCCACATGCGCACGCGGTCCGTCTCGTCCCACGGCTCCCACTCGCCGAATTGGAATCTCCAGCCACCGACCAGGAAGAGGTCTCCCCCGTCTCCCGCGAAGCCGCAGCGACTGACGTGCGGAGTGTTCGGGCAGGTCTCGTAGTACCAGTTGTCGGTGCCCGGCTCGTAGAACAGGATCAGCACGCCGTCGGTGTCTCCATGCAGGAAGGCAATCAGGCCCCCGTACAGGTCGGGAAGGACGGCCGACTTCGCATCCGAGACTGAGACGGGCGGACCGCTCAGCTCGGTCCACGATCCGTCCAGCGGGTCGTAGCGGTGCAGCTCATCGGTCCCTTGAGCGTTCGCGGGGTCGTAGCCGCAGAAGACGAACAAGCTGCCGCCCAGGGCCTCCGCCGTGCAGTCCCCGCGCGGCCCGAAGGGCATCGGCGCCAGCTGGTTCCAGGTCCTGTCGATTGGATCGTAGACCTGAACGTCGTCGGTCGGCGTGCTGCTGTCGCCGAGGTATCCGCCGAAGACATACAGCTTCCCGTCGAGGGCGGCGGCGGCGAAGTCGGTGCGTGGAGACGGCAGGGGCTGGGCCTGGCTCCAGGTGAGGGGCGCGGGCCTCCAACCGTCTGTGGCCACCAGGGAGGTCTCCACCAGGCCGACGTCGATCTCGGTCGTGAATGAAGTGAAGAAGCCACCGCCGTTGCTGGTGTAGGTGACGCGATACTCATAGCCCACCATGCCGATGCCACCCTTAGCGTGGTCGTAGATACGAATGTTCCACTCGTCGTCACCGGCGCAGATGGTCCCCACACCGGGGAAGTACTCACAGCCACCCTCGGAGCTCGAAGCCCCGGCCCGCTGCCCGTCCACATCGACGAAGTCGTTGGTGAGGTGACCGACGGTGGCCGAGAGCACCGTCGTCGGATCCCACTCCCGGAACCAGCCACCACCTTGCCAGCTCGATCCACCGAAATCGAAGACGGTCTCGAGGTTGACGCCGTCGCGGGAACCGACCATCCGCTGGCCGTCGACCCCGACGAAGACGTAGGGCGGCAACAGGTCCACCACGATGTTGTCGGCCGATCCCTCGTGATCACCGTCGACGATCACCGTGAACAGCTCCAGGCCCGCGACGGGGACCGGGGCACCCAGGCTGATGGTGTAGCTGCCGGCGTCGGAGGCGTGGGATGTCCCCGATCCCTGTGCGGTGTCCGAATCCTCGAGGGACCACATGAAGGTCCAGAAATCTCCTTCCTGGAGTGTCGGGGCGACCTCGCTCGGGCCCCCTCCGGAGCCCGCTCCGGCGCCCGTTCCAGAGCCAGCTCCGCTCCCGCCGGCGCCGCCGCCGGAGGCTCCCGGGTCTCCGGCGGGGGCCGACCTGCCGCCTCCCGAGCAACCGCCCAGGAGGGTGAACCCGAGTAGACAGACGAGGGCCGAAAGGCACGGCATCAGGGCGCGAGATCGATAAGTCATGGGCTTCGCTTCTTTCTCCAAATGCGAATCGGGAGGGGTCTCGAGGGGGCGCTGGCCATGCTCACCAGGGTTGTCTCCGCCCTCGGCGACAGGGTGCTTCTGGCGGCATCCAGCGTCTTCCGTCACAGGTCCGGTAGGCGATTCTTACGACCGATCTGACGCAAAAACCCGCCAAAATCCCCTCTCGGCAATCGACCCGCGCAGCCTGTCCTGGCCACCGCAGACCCACTCGCTGGCCCTGAATAGAGACACACGCCGCCGCCCCGCCCTCAGGGCCGGGCGACGGCGTGTTCTGCCGCCAGGGCGCTGCGCTGTGAGCGCTACAGGGGGATGCGGACTAGAACTGGGCCTTCTCGGTCGAGCCCTTCATGGCCGTCGTCGAGGCCTCCCCGCCGGCGACGGCGTTGGAGACCGCGTCGAAGTAGCTCGTGCCGACCTCGTGCTGGTGGCGCGTGGCGGTGTAGCCCATGGCCTCGGCCGCGAACTCGGCCTGCTGCAAGCGCGAGTAGGCCGTCATGCCCTCGTCGCGGTAGGCGTGCGCGAGCTCGAACATGGTGTGGTTGAGGGCGTGGAAACCCGCCAGGGTGATGAACTGGAAGCGGTAGCCCATGGCCCCCAGCTCGCGCTGGAAGGAGGCGATCGTCTCGTCGTCGAGGTGCTGCTTCCAGTTGAAGGACGGGCTGCAGTTGTAGGCCAGCAGCTTGCCCGGGAACTGGGCATGGATGCCCTCGGCGAAGCGACGGGCGTCCTCCAGATCGGGCGTGCTCGTCTCGCACCACAGCAGGTCCGCGTAGGGAGCGTAGGCAAGGCCGCGCGCGATGGCGCAGTCGATACCGCCCCTCAGGCGGAAGAAGCCCTCGGGGGTCCGCTCGCCGGTCAGGAACTCGCGGTCGCGCTCGTCCACGTCGGAGGTGATGAGCTGGGCGCTGTCGGCGTCGGTGCGGGCGATCAACACCGTCGGCACGCCCATCACGTCGGCGGCCAGGCGCGCGG
>DASCMO010000132.1:0-21604 GCA_036010965.1 Planctomycetota bacterium
CCAAGGCGCGGGCCCGACCCGCGGACGCCTAGCCGCATGCGCGAGAGCTACGGGCGACCTCTGCGCGATCCCGAGGCGCACATCCCCGCGGAGATCGACGCGCGACGCCTCGCGAACGTCTCCCCGCCCGAGCTGCAGAGCGCCCTGGTATGGAGCGAGCATTGCACCGAGTGCGCCATGCCCGCCTGCTACACGACCTGCGAGCTGTACACGCCGCGCCACGACCTGCACTGCCGCCGCTTCGCCACCGACATCGCCACGGCCTCGGCGGAGGGACCCGGGGCACCCTGGATGACCGTCCGCTTTCGCCGCTGGGCACGACTCCAGGCCGAGGGCATCCCCAGCCTCTTTCGCCCGCGACGGGCCGCGCACATCGAAGGCCTCGACCGCGCCCTGGGCGGGCTCCTGCGCGGCACGCCCCTGCCCCACGGCTTCCGCATGCGCCTCGTGAACTGGTGGACGCGTGCCAAGGGCCGCGCCTTCCACCGCGCGCGCTCAGCGGACATCGGCGCCGCCACCCACTTCGTATGCGAGGCCTACAACCACGGCCGGGAGCCCGTCGCGGTCCTGTTCTCCCTGCGTCAGAAGAGCCGGCCCACACACCACCTGCCCCACCGCATCGAGCTGCAACCCGGCTACAACCTCGACAGCTTGCCCACGGCGAAGTTCTTCCACGACCTGCGCCACGACGAGGAGTTCTTCGTCCACCTTGAACAGGAAGCGGACGAACACGGGGCGCACCTCAGCTTCGGCCACCTCGACTTCGTGCACGAGCCGTCCTGTGCAGAGCCACGGGGGAGCGCCGCCGGAACAGCGTCAACAGCGCGCGCCAAGTGCGTCGTCTGGGACCTGGACGAGACGCTCTGGGACGGGATCCTCGTCGAACAAGGCCCGGACGCCCTCGAACCCCGCGCGCGGGTGCTGGAGGTGATCACCGAACTCGACCGGCGCGGCATCCTCAACTCGATCGCCAGCAAGAACCATCCCGAACACGTCGAGGCCGTGCTGCGGCGCCTGGGGATCTGGGAGCTGTTCGTGTTCCCCCAGATCGGCTGGGGACCGAAGAGCGAGGCTGTGCGCCGCATCCAGCGCGCACTCAACATCGGCATCGACACCTTCGTGTTCGTGGACGACCAGGCCTTCGAGCGGGCCGAAGTCGAGGCCGCCCTGCCCGAGGTGACGGTCCTCGACGACCAGGCGGGAGCCGAACTCGACGCGTCCGAGCTCTGTGATGTCCCGCGCACCAGCGAGAGCGCCCGGCGTCGGCAGTTCTATCAAGAGCAGATCCTGCGCGATGACGCGGCGGGCTCCTCCGAGGGCGAGTACGCCGATTTCCTGCGCTCCTGCCGGCTCGTGATGGAGATCGAAACCCTGCGCGAGCCGCTGCTGGACCGGGTCCACGAGCTGGTGCAGCGCACGAACCAGATGAACTTCTCGGGCCGACGCTACTCCAAGGCACGCCTGGCGGAGCTCGCCGCCGACCATGAGCGTACCTGCCTCGTGATCCGCTGCGCGGACCGCTTCGGCGACTACGGCATCATCGGCTTCGGGATCCTGCACGATGCTGAGGCCTGCCTGGAAGACCTGATGTTCTCCTGCCGCATCCAGTCCAAGCGCGTCGAGCACCACTTCATCGCGCACCTCGCCGCGCGCGTCGCGCGCGCGGGCGCCGACACCCTGCACGCCCGTTACCGCGCGACCGAGCGCAACGCGCCCTCGGGTAAGGTCTTCGACGCCCTGGGCTTCGAACTCTCGCGCACGGAAGACGACCTGCGCGAGCTGACCCTCGACCTGGCAGACTTCGAATTAGGCGAGCGCCTGATCGAGGTACGCGAAGCCGCCGGAGCGGAGGCCGATGGAGACTGAATCCGGCCCGACTCCGCCGCGGCCCACAACCGTCCGGGAGATCCTCGAGCGCAAGGTCTCGCGCGTCGTGCGGGCCAAGCGCATCCCCATGCGCAACACCGTCGGAGTCGTGTCGTTCTCCTTCGACGACGTGACGCGCAGCGCCTGCCGCAAGGGTAGAGACCTGCTCGAAGCCCACGACAGCCTGGGGACCTACTACGCCTGCGGCGGCCTTACCGATCAGGTGCGCGGCGACGGCGCCGACCCCTTCCACTCGCGCGCCGACCTGCTGGGCCTGGCGGAAGCCGGCCACGAGCTCGGCTGCCACGGCTTCGCCCACCTCCCCTACCAGCAGCGAGACCTGGGCGAGGTGCGCGCAGACCTCGAGCGCAGCCGCGCCTTCTTCGGCGAGCTGGGCCGCGACCTGCCGCCCGCCAACTTCGCCTATCCCTACGGTCAGGTGGCGCCGGCCATCAAGGGCATCATCCGTGAGCGCTACGTGAGCGCGCGCGGGGTGCAGGCCGCGGTGAACCTCAAGAGCGTGGACCTGGCCCTGCTCGCGGCCGTTCCGCTCTACTCGAGCGAGCTCACCGAGGCCGCGGTCGCCGAGCTGATCGAGCGCACGGAACGCGAGCGCGGCTGGCTGATCTTCTTCACCCACGGTGTCGTCGACACCCCCGGTCCCTTCGACTGCACCCCCGCCCTCCTGGACTTCGCCCTGGCCAGCGCCGCGCGCTCCGACTGCCGCGTCCTGACGGTCGCCCACGCCCTGGGCCAGATCGCGTTCCGCCCGGCCTGACTCGCGGGCGAGGGCGGAGTCCAGGCTCAGCGCACGAGGGCCGCGACGGCCTCGCGCACGCGCCGACACTCGGTCTCGAAGCGCGCCGGCGTCAGGTGCTCCACGGAGTAGAGCGCCACGCGCCCGGTGAGGCGCACGCCGCAAGGGCCGAGCACGGCCCGGCGCCAGAAGGCTTCGGAAGCGCCGCGGAACACGAGGCGGTCGATCGCACGCCGGGTGTTGAAGGTCTGCACGAGCAGCGCCTGCCGTCCGGCGAGCAGCGCCTGGGGCGAGCGGCCCACGCGGTGGGCGAGCGCCACATCCTCCACGAGCACGCGATCGATCCAGCCCTTGAGGATCGCCGGCGGCGCGAACCACCAGGTGGGGTGAACGAACACCAGGGCCTCCGCCCAGCGCACCTCTTCCTGGTAGCGGTGGGTGAGCGGGTCGTCGACGGCCGAGCAACGCTCGGCGTGGCGCTGCTCGGGGTCCAGGCGCAACACCGGATCGAAGCCATCCGCCAGCAGGTCCTGCAGGCGCTGCTGCGCGCCGAGGCGCTCGAGCTCGCCCAGGACCACCTCGACCAGCTGGCCGCCGAGGCCGGCCTCGCGCCCCGCTCCGTGGACGACGACCACGCGCCGTCCGCTCGCCTCGCTGCTCGTCGCGTGCTGCTCCATGACTTTCGTCGGCGCCCGGTCGCCGCGAGGATGCTACCCGGGAGCCGTGATCATGCCGCATACCGCCACGCGCAAACGGCTCGCAGAGCATCCCGCCCGCTCGTCTTGGAGTGCACCCGGGCCGGGGTCGCCGCCACGCCGCCGAGAGGGCGCTCCGCGGGCGGCCTGCTGCGGCCCTCGGCCACCGCAATCTTCGGTGCAATCGGACGCCGATCCTCTACCCTGGCCGCGTGCGTCCCGACGACTCCGAGCTCATCGACCGCTGGCGGGCGGTACCCGCGCCCCTGCTCGGGCTGTTGCACGCCTTCCACGACCGCGACGGTTTCCTCTCCGACGAGGCCCTGCGCGCCGTCTCCGAGGGACTGGGCGTGCCCCTGGCCGACCTGTACGGGACGGTCAGCTTCTACCACCATTTCGCGCGCGCGAGCGGCGGCCGGGACGCGCCGCGGGTGTGCGACGGGCCCGTCTGCAAGGCGCGCGGGAGCGACGCGCTGCTGGCCGAGCTCGAGGGCGCGACGCCCATGCCCTGCGCTGGCCGCTGCGATGAGCCGATCCCTGTCCTGCGCGGCGGGGAGTGCCTGGTCGGAACGCCGGGCGAGGGCCTGCGTGCGGCGCCCACGCCCTTGCCGCCGCCCAACCCCGGCGGCCTGGAGGAGTGCTGCTTCGCCCACGTGCGGGAAGAGGGCCGCGCCTCCCTGGCGGGCTACGGCGCCGGCGACGGATACCGCGCCCTGGCGAGGGCGCGCGAGATGAGCGCCGAGGCGCTGCTCGACGAGCTCGACGCCTCGGGCCTGACGGGTCGCGGAGGCGCCGGTTTTCCGACCGCGCGCAAGTGGCGCGCCGTGCGCGAGGCCGCCGGCGGCCCCAAGACGATCGTCTGCAACGCCGACGAGGGCGAACCGGGTTGCTTCAAGGACCGGGTGCTGATGGACCACGATCCCCACGCAGTCCTGGAGGGCATGGCCATCGCCGGCCGCGCCACCGGCGCGATGCGCGGCTTCGTGTACCTGCGCTACGAGTATCCCCACACCCAGGCCATCCTCGAGGACGCCATCGAACAAGCCCGCGCGGAGCTCGGCGAGTTCGAGATCTGGGTGCGGCGCGGCGCGGGCGCCTACATCTGCGGCGAGGAGACCTCGCTGCTCAACAGCCTCGAAGGCGCGCACCCCTTCCCGCGCAACCGCCCGCCCTACCCCGTCACCCACGGCTTCGAACAGACACCGACCGCCGTCAACAACGTCGAGACCCTCGCCTCCGTGCCACCCATCGTCGAGCGCGGCGCCGACTGGTACGCGGGTCTCGGCCTCGGGGACCAACGGGGCACGAAGATCATCAGCCTCTCGGGCGACATCCGCCGACCGGGGAACTACGAGGTGCCCCTCGGCTTCTCCCTGCGCACCCTGCTGTTCGACTGGGCCGGCGGAGGGGAGGACGGGCGCGAGCTGCAAGCCGTCACGATGGCCGGGCTCTCGGGCGGCTTCCTGGGCGCCGACGCCTGGGACGCGACCCTCGACGAGCCCTGCCTGCGCGCGCGCGGCTCCTTCCTGGGCGCCGGCGGCGTGATGGTGTTCGATGAACGGCGCGACATGGTCGACATCGCACGCCAGGCCATGTCCTTCTTCGCCGACGAGTCCTGCGGAAAGTGCTTCCCCTGTCGCATCGGCACCGAGCGGCTGACCGAGCGCCTCTCGGGCGCGGCCGGGCCGACCCGACCGGAGCTGTGGAAGGAACAAGTGCACGCCATCGGCCACACCATGGCGCAGGTCAGCGCCTGCGGCCTCGGCATCGCCGCTCCGCTGATCACCGAGAGCCTGTTGCGACACTTCCCCGAACAGGTGGACGAGACCCTCTCGCGGCGATGAGCACCACCAGCGCACAAGAGCTGACCCTGGACGGGCAGGCGGTCCGCTTCGAGGCTGGCGAGAGCCTCTACGAGCTCGCACGCCGGCACACGGACGCGGTCCCCACCCTCTGCTTCAACGATCGCCTGGCCCCCCTGGGCGCCTGCCGCTTGTGTGTGGTCGAGGTCGAAGGCGAGGCGCGCCCGGTGGCCTCCTGCACGACCATCGCGCGCGCCGGCATGGTGGTGCGCACGCGCACCGAGTCCCTCGAACTGCACCGCAAGACCCTGATGGAGCTCGTGGTCTCCGAGAACCCCGCCGGAGCGGTCATCGACCCCTTGCGCGGGCGAGCCTCGCAAGAGCTGGCGCAGCTCGCCGTGCGCTATCAAGCAGACGGCAAGCGCTTCGCGGGCGCGCGCTCGGGAGCCTCGCGTCCCGACGACCCCAACCCGATGATCCTGCGCGATTACGACCACTGCATCTCGTGCTACCGCTGCGTGCGGGCCTGCAACGAGCAGCAGGGCGATTTCGCCATCAGCATCCAGGGCCGCGGATTCCAGACGCAGATCGTGACCGAGTTCGACGGCGCGCTCGCAGACTCCGCCTGCACCTTCTGCGGCCAGTGCGTCCAGACCTGCCCGACCGGCGCCCTGGCCGACCGACGCGCCCTCGAGCACGCGGAAACGCCCGGAGAGTTGACCGCCACGCGCTCGATCTGTCCCTACTGCGGCGTGGGTTGCAGCCTGGACATTCTGAGCAAGGGCGACACGATCGTCGGCGTGCAGCCGGCGCCCGACGGCCCGGCGAACGAGGGCGCCCTGTGCGTCAAGGGCCAGTTCGCGTGGGAGTGGGTCCAGCACCCCGACCGCCTGCGCCACCCGCTGGTGCGCGTGGACGGCGAGCTGGTCGAGGCCTCCTGGGACGAAGCCCTCGAGCGCGCTGCCGAGGGGTTCAGGAAGGTCAAGAAGGCCCACGGCCGCGAGGCGGTCTACGCGATGGCCTCGGGCCGCGCCCCGCACGAGTCGGCGTACACGGTCCAGAAGCTCATCCGGACCTGCTTCCAGACCAACCACGTCGACAACTGCTCCCGAGCGTGACACGCCCCCACGGTGGCCGGTCTGGCCGCCACCCTCGGACGTGGAGCCATGTCGAACCCCCTGGCGGACATGGACAAGCCCGATGTGATCTTCTGCATCGGGACCAACATGACCGAGACCCATCCGGTCGCGGCCACGCGCTTGAAGAAAGGCCAGGCGCGGGGCGCGACGCTGATCGTCGCAGACCCCCGGCGCATCCCCCTGGCGCGCCGCGCCGATATCCACCTGCCCCTGAAGGTCGGCACGGACGTCGCGCTCTTGTGCGGCATGGCGCACGTGATCGAGCGCGAGGGATTGGTGGACGAAGCCTTCATCACCGAGCGCACGGAGGGCTGGGAGCGCCTGCGCGATCACCTGCGCAAGTGCACGCCCGAGTGGGCCGAGGACATCACCGGCGTCAGGGCAACCGACATCGAACGGGCGGCGATCGCCTACGGCAAGGCCGAGCGCGGCGCCATCTACTACACCCTCGGGATCACCGAGCACATCTGCGGCGTCGACAACGTCCAGAGCCTCTGCAACCTGATGTTGATGACGGGCAACGTCGGCCGCGAGGGAACGGGGATCAACCCCATGCGCGGCCAGAACAACATCCAGGGCGCGGGGGACGCCGGCGCCCTGCCCAACAACTACCCCGGCTTCCAGCCCGTGACCGAACCCGCCCACCAGGCCAAGTTCGAGCGCGCCTGGGGTGTAAAAGTCGACCTCGAGAAGGGCATGACGAAGGTGCGCGCCCTCGAACGCGTGGGCGAGAAGATCTTCGGCATGCTGATCTGCGGCGAGAACACCGTGGTCTCCGATCCGAACATGGACCACTGCCGGCACGCCCTTGAGAGCCTCGACCACCTCGTGGTGATCGACCTCTTCGTGACCGAGACGGCCGAGCTGGCGGACGTGGTGCTGCCCGCCAGCGCCTGGGGCGAGACCGACGGGGTGTACACGAACACCGAGCGCCGCCCTCAGCGCGTGCGGGCCGCCGTCCCCCCTGTCGGCGAGGCGCGAGCGGAGTGGTGGATCCTCTCCCAGATCGCCCGCCGCCTGGGCGCCGCGGGGTTCGAGTACGAGAGCGCCGCGGATGTCTTCAACGAGTTCTGCTCCCTGGCGCCCACCTACAGCGGCCTGAACTGGGACCTGATCGCCGAGGGGCGCCACCACTGGCCCGTGCCAGAACCGGGGCACCCGGGCACGCCGGTGCTGCACGTTGGCGAGTTCCCGCGCGGACGCGCTCTCTTCATGACACCCGAGTACCGCGACCCGGCCGAGGTGGTCGACGAACAGTACCCGGTCTGGCTCACCACCGGCCGGCGCCTCGCCCACTACCACACGCGCACCATGAGCGGTCGTTCCGCCGGCCCGGAGTTCCTGGTGCCCGAGGAGCTCGTCGAGGTCCACCCCGAGGACGTCTCCTCCTGGGGCCTGGCCGACGGCGGCCTGGCCACCCTCTCCAGCCGCCGCGGACGGGTGGTGGTGAAGGTGGCGGCCGATGACACCTCCCCGCGCGGGACGGTCTTCTGCAGCTTCAGCTTCAGCGAGGTGCCCGTGAACGTCCTCACGGGTTCGGGCTACGACCCGATCACCGACACGGCGGAGTTGAAGGTCTGCCCGGTGAGCATCGAGCCGGCCTGATGCGCGCCGGCGGACGGCCGTAGCCCGCGCGCCCGAGCGGCCCGACGACTCAGTCGCCCACGTAACCGGCGTCGCGCAACTGCTGCTGCAGCGCTCCGTCGATGCGCGTGCCCTCGGCGTCCGTGAGGGCGCCGTGGCTCTCCCAGAATCCGTCGATCGCTCCCAGCCAACGATCGCGGTCGAGCTCCTCCCACAGGTCACGCTCCTCGAGTGGGTCGACGTCCACGCGATGGGCGACCGTGTCCGCGAGAGGGTCGAACAGCACCTCACGCTCTAATGATGGGTTCTGCATCACCTTGATCGACCCCGCGCGCAGAGCGGTCGCGCGCCGCTGCCAGCGCGGTGTGAGGAAGGCGCAGACCAGGGGCCGCTCGGAGGGGCCCGGGAGGATCGAGAGCAGCTCTCCCTGCCACTGTTCCGGCCAGTCGATGCCCGCCGCGGCGGCGATCGTGGGGGCGATGTCGAGGGTGTGGACGGGGTGTTCGGCGACCAGCCCGCCCTCGAAGCGTCCCGGCTGCCAGAGGATCAGCGGGACCTGCGCCTGCTCGCGGTGGGTGCTCGTTCCGTGGCCCCAGACCCCGTGCTCGTCGAAGGCCTCGCCGTGGTCCGAGGTGAGCACGACGAGCATGTGCTCGCCGCCCTGCCTGGCGCGCAAGCCTCGCAGCAGGCGCCCGACCTGCTCGTCGACGTAGGCCACCTCGGCATCGTAGAGGTCGCGCAGGTAGCGCATGTCCTCCGCGGACAGGGCGCCCTGCTCGCGCGCCAGGCGATGCCAGTCTCCGTTCCTGACGGGCAGGCCGAGCCCGCCCGCGTAGGGCCTCACGAATTCCTTGCGGAAGCGCTCGACGGAGTCGTAGGGCGCGTGCGGCTGGAAGGTGTGCCAGTACAGGAAGGTCGGGCCCTTCACATGGTTCAGATGGTCGAGGGCGCGCCCGACCGTTTCCTCGATCAGCCAGGTGTTGACGTCGAAGAGATCGAAGCCCTGATCGAGCCCGAAGTCCGGCGTCAGGAAGATCCCCTCGGTGACGGCCAGGGTCTGGTAGCCGGCGGTGCGCATCACGTCCGCCAGGGTCTCGACCGAACGCGGCAGACGCTCGCGGTTGAGCAAGCCGTGCTGTGGCGGGTAGAGGGAGGTCATGATCGACGCGTGGGACGGCAGGGTCCAGGTCGCGGCGGACATCGGATCGGCGAAGCGCACGCCACGCTCTGCGAGGTCGTCGATGCTGGGCGAGACGTCGCGCGGGTTGCCGTAGCAGCCGAGGGCGTCCGCCCGCAGGGTGTCCACGACGATCAGGACCACGTTCGGCCGCTCGCCGTGGGGGTCCGGCGCGTCGAGCACGGGCTCGGCCCAGATAGGCAGGACGCTCGCCTCGCCGCTGTCCATCGGCTGGGTAGTCGCGAGGGTCAGTTCGACCCTCTGACCGGCCCACTCGGCGAGCGGCACCGTCGCGTCGCGGAACCGGCCACTCTCGTCGAACGCAAGCGAGCCTGACCAGAGCACCCGCTGCTGCTCCTCCCCTTCGGCGACGAGCGAAACCCAAAATCCAATTCGTCCGAGCTCCGACACCGAGGCCTGGTCCTCCTCGAGCAACCGCAAGCCTCCTCCCGCTTCCGGCCGCAGAAGAGTGGGGTGCAATCCGTAGCCCAGGCGCAGCTGACCCCCGGCGGGCACCTCGACCCTCCAGGAGAGGCGCGAGGGGGCCGCGGCGGGCAGGACGCGCCGGGTCTGGGAGCCCAGGGTCAGGGAGGGTCCTCCGCCCAGGCTCTCGACTGTCGGAGCGACGCCCAGGCAATGAGCGCGCACGTCCACCGAGCGCGCCTGATAGGAGAGGCGGGCGTCGGTCGGCAACTCCTTGTGATCCAGGATGGTGCTGGTGAGCCCACGCGCATTGATCAGCACGGTGCCTCTGGAGAGCCCTGGAGGGTCGTCGGTCCCAGGCCTGTGCCCGGCTTCAGGGTCGTCGAGCTCGCCCCAGGTCACGAGGCGCGCCGGCCCGGCGGGCGTGAAGCGCGGAGTCGCGCGCGCCGCGATCTCTGCTCCCTCGGTGGACGCGGAACGGTCCAGAAACCAATCCAGGTCGGTCAGTCGTTCCCCGCGCATCCACACCAGCTCATCGCTCAGGGCGACCTCGACGGCCGCCGGCAGACCGCTGCCCGCCACCTCGATCGAGTGCGCTCGATGATCGAGCAGGTGCGTGACCGCGGGCGTCCCGACGACCGGCGGCGTGGGCTCACCCCCCGAGCACGAGAGGGCCAAGGCGGCGAGGACGGGCACGAACACGAGGGTTCGCTCGGAGCTCATAGGTTGGCGAAGAGAGGGGGGGGGGAACGGAAAGACGGCCTGCCAGCGAGCGATCCTCCACGAGCCTAGCAGCGACCGCCCATCGGCTCCAGGCGTCGCCTCAATCTCCCGTGCGCGAGGCGAGCTCGCGGCGCAGGATCTTCCCGCTCGGGTTGCGCGGCAAGGCGTCCAGGAGGGTGATCCTGCGCGGCACGATGCAGGCCGGCAGGCACTCAATGCAGCGCCGGCGCAGGGCTTCGAGGTCGATCTCGACCTCGGACGCTCGGGTGACGAAGGCATGCACGACCTGGCCCCGCAGCACGTCGGCGACGCCCACGGCCGCGACGTCGGCGACCCCGGGAGCAGCGGCCAGCACCTCCTCGACCTGAAACGGGTAGTACTTCTCCCCTGCAACGTTGATCTGATCATCGACGCGATCGAGGAGCGTCAAGCACCCCTCGTCGTCCAGCATTCCGATATCTCCGGTCCGCAGCCAGCCCTCGAGGAAGCGCTCCCGATCGAGGGCGGGGGCGTCGAGGTAGGTGAGGATCACGTTCGGACCGCGCGCGCAGACCTCTCCGCGTTCCCCGACCGGCAGGTCAGAACCATCGGGGCCGACGATGCGCAGGCGCACGCCGCGGTGCGGGAAGCCGACGGAAGACTCGCGCCCGGCGACCTCCTTCCCTCCCAGACAGGTCAGGGCCGAGCTGGTCTCGGTCATGCCGTAGCAATTGAAGCGCCGGGCGGCGGGGAAGCGCTCGCCGAGGGCGCGCACCACATCCGGCGGCGTGGGCGCCGCGCCGTAGATGATGCAGACGAGACTCGACAGGTCGTGGCGATTGCTCCAGCGCTCGTTAACGAGCTGGCGCATGAGAGCCGGCGTCCCCATCAGAGCCGTCACGCGGCCGCGCTCGACGGCTGCCGTGACCGACTGCACCGCCGGCGAGGGAGGCACCACGGTCGCGCCGCCACGACGGTGCGCGCCGAGCACGAGCGGGTTGTAGACGACGTGGAAGAAGGGCGCGGCCATCAGGCTCCTGGTCTGCTCGTCGAACCCCCAGCGCTCGGCCCAGGCGTCCACTCCGAACAGCACCTGGGCATGGGTCAGGAGCACGCCCTTGGGCTCGCCGGTCGTCCCCGAGGTGTAGAACAAAACGGCCGGGTCGTCCTCGGCCGCGGGCGAGGGGTCGGCGAGGAGCGGCGAGCGCTCCAGGGGCGAAAAGCCTCCGCCTGGCGCGCGCAGCCCCAGGGTGACGCCCATCTCCTCGAGGACCACCAGGCTCACGGGCCGTTCGCCGAAGGTCCCCCGGGCCGACAGGCCATCCACGAGCGCCGCGCTCCCGATCACGCAGGTAGCATCCGAGCGCTCCAGGATCGCCTGGGTGAGCCGCGGGTCGAGTTCGGGGTGGATCGGCACCACCACCGCCCCCAGGAGCGCCGTGGCGTAGTGGGCCGTCACGAAGGCCGCGCCCGAGGGCAGCAGCAGGGCGACGCGCCGACCGGGGCCCACCCCTTCGGCGGCCAGGTGTCCCCCGAGCCGCCGCGCGCCCCGGGCCAGATCGGAAAAGGTCGCGACCTCGTCGCCGACGAAGAGCGCCGGGCGTGTCGGGTGCGCGCGTTCGGCGTCCAGCAGGATCGAGGCGATCGTCCCGCTCGCGCGCCCCTCCGGTTGCTCCTTGGGCGAGGTCAAGGGTCCGCTAGCCGTTGAAGCCCGAGAAGCGCGAGCTCGGCACGGCCGAGGCCTCGCTCGCCGCGCCGCGAAAGACCTGCTCGTCCTGCGTGTCCTTGAGGATCAGCGCACCGGCGCCGATCACGTTGCGACTGCCCACCCTGGCGAAGGAGGCGACCGTGGCGCCCAGGCCGATGAAGCTGCCCTCGCCGATGGTCACAGATTCTCCGACGAGTCCGCCGGCGACCCAGCAGTCGTCTCCTAGCCGACTGTTGAAGCCGATCGTGGAGCGGCTCCAGATGACGCAGTTGCGCCCGATGTCGGCACCGGGATGGAGGTGGGCGGTCTCCATGATCCAGGTGTTTGCCAGCGCCTCGAAATCGGCGGGCACGAGCGCCCGCGAGCTGACGTAGCTCGCCACCGAGAAGCCCTTCTCCTCGGCCTCGTGCACCTTGTCGGCGCGCCGGCGGTTGACCTCGCGCAGGCCCACGGCCACGAACAGATCGTGGTCCTCCGGGGCGTAGCGCTCTGCCGCTTCCTCGAAAGGCACGACGGGCAGGCCGCGGAACGAGTTCGAATCCTGCAGCGCTCCGTCCACCGTGAAGGCCACCACCTCGTACTCGCTGTCGTGCACGAAGAAGTGGTGGGCCATCTGGGCGAAGTTGCCGCAGCCGAGGAGGATCAGTCGTCGCATGTACGAAGGTGTGGCGCGGGCAGCGATGCGCTCCCGGTCAGCCTGAGAGTATCCCCCCATCGCTCCCGCGGATCCACCGGGGAGCGGCGGCCGGCGGTGGCGTGATACACCTTCCACGCAACGACGACGGAACCAAGCCCGATCCGGCAGCGCCGAAGGGGAGCCAATCCCCTCCAGGCGACGCCCCTCCGGCGGGCGCTTGATCGATCGCCGGCCCGCTCGTAGCCTGGAACAGGTCGCCATGCGCTCCCGACGAATCCTGGCCCTGATCGCGCTCCTGCCCCAGCTGATCGTGCTGGGCATGGGCCGCAGCGTCGTGCTCTGCGTAGGAGACGGCGGGCACGCCCGGATCGAGGTCGCGTCGAGCGTGTGCTGCGCGGTCACGCCGACAGCCGCGCAAGCGGCCCCCGCGAAGGCAGCGCACGAGCAGGGAGTTCTCCCCGCGGACGACGAGCAAGAGGGCGGCGCGAGCGACTGCGATTCGTGCACCGACCTGCTGATCGTCGTCTCCACGCGCTTCTCGCGTGTGGAGGACGGCACCGATCCCGGGCCGCGAGCGCCCGTGGCGGCGGCGCCGGCCGCACCGGCCCCCGAGCGTTCCGGACAAAGCGGCTTCATCGTCCGGCACGGGTCGCGAGGCGACCCCGAACCGCCGCACCTGCTCGCCCTGCGCAGCATCCGGCTGCGCTGCTAGGTCGAGATCTCCGCTACCTCGTCAAAGGCCGCTCTCGGCCTCGTTCGATTCCAGCCTGGAAGCGTCGCTGTACCCGGCGTTTCCTGCCCACCCGGAGATCTCGAAATGCCCCCTTTCGCCAGCACGCTTCCGCGACCCGTGGACCCGCTCCGCGGGCAGAGTCGAATCCGACCGATCAGCGCCCCCAAGCCTCGCGCGAGCCGCCCACTGCGCGTGCTGCTGTGGGCAGCGCCCTTGCTGCTAGCCGCCTGCCGACCGGCCACGGTCTCCCACGCGGATCACGACCACGAGCACGAAGAGGAGCCCGAACCGGTCGCCGTCACGGTCTTCACCGAGAAGGTCGAGCTGTTCATGGAGTACCCGCGTCTCGTGCCCGGGCTCGAGGGGCGCTTCCTGGCCCACGTGACCGTGCTCGCGACCGGCGAACCGGTGCGCTCAGGATCCTTGACCCTCGAGCTGTCGCGGCCCGACGGGTTCTCGAAGACTCTCGAGGCCGCCCGGCCCGAGCGCGACGGCCTGTTCATCCCCGTCGGAGCCTTGGAGACGCCCGGGAGCTTTGACGCGCGCATCGTCGTCCACTCCGAACAGGTCGAGGAGACGATTGTCCTCGCGCCGATCGTCGTGCACGCGGACCTCGCGGCGGCCCACGCGGCCGCCCACGCGGCCGCCCACGCCGAGGAGGCCAAGGCCTCCCCGAATGCCGTGCCCTTCCTGCTCGAACAGCAATGGCAGATCGGCCTGCTGACCGAGGTCGTCGAGGCCCGCACCCTCGTCCGACGCCTGCGGGTGCCCGGCGAGGTCGAGGTGCCGACCCACGCCTCGGCGGTCATCGGCGCCCCCCTCGCCGGACGCCTCGTTCCTCCCCCTTCCGGTGAACTGCCGCACCTCGGACAGCGCGTCGAGGAGGGCCAGATCGTCGCCATCCTCGAGCCCCCGCTCTCGGCCTCCGACCTGGCCCAGCTGGCCGCCAACGAGACCGGCGAGCGCCTGCTCGAGATGGAGCTCCTCGCGCGCGAGATCGACCTCGAACTGAAGGCCGTCGAGCTGCACCGCGGCCTGTTGCAGGCCGCCGCGCACCTGGAGTTCTCCGAGCGCGCCCTCGCGCGCCTCGAAGGCCTCGCGGAGAGCGGGCTCGGCACGGTCGCCGAGCTCGAGGCCGCCCGCCGCGACGCCGAGGTCGCCCGGCGCGAACACGAGGGGACACGGATCCTCGAGGGCGCCGCCCGCGAGGCGATCGCGAACCTCGGAGCGCTCCTGGCGCGCCCGGACGGCGGGAGCGACCGCCATGCCCTGCGCGGCTCCCTGCGCATCCCTCTCGCCTCCCCCATCGCGGGCGAGATCGTCGAGGCGGCCGCCGTGCGCGGCGAACATGTGGACGCGACAGCCACCCTCTACCGCGTGCTCGACCTCTCGAGCGTCTGGCTCACCCTGCACGTCAGCGAGTTCGACCTCTCCGAGCTTCCCGGAGCGCCGGGGGCTCTGCTGGAGCTGGCCGCCTTCCCCGAGCGCACCTTCGACGTCCTCGAAGAGCTAGGCGGGCGCCTGGTCCACATCGGGCGCGAGGTCGATCCGGCGACGCGTACGGTTCCCGTGCGCTTCGAGCTCTCCAATCCCGACGGCATCCTGCGCGCGGGCATGTTTGCCGACGTGTTCCTCACGACCGCCAGCGCGGTCGAGGCCCCGGCCCTCCCGCGCTCGGCTGTCGTCACCGACCGCGGGCAAGCCGTCGCCTTCGTGCTGCTCGACGGCGAGACCTTCGAACGACGCGTGCTCGAATTGGGAATCCGCGACGGCGAGTGGATCGAGGTCCGCTCTGGGGTCGCGGCCGGCGAGCGCGTCGTCAGCTCCGGCGCAACCCTGGTGAAGCTCGCCTCCGCCAACCCCGATGCCTTCGGCGCAGGCCACGCGCACTGACCCGGCGCGCTACTCGCCCATGATCAACAACATCATTCGCTGGTCGGTGCAATCGCGTGCGGCGGTCTTTGGCCTGGCGCTACTCCTGCTGGTGGTGGGCGCGATTACGGCGCTGCGCTCGCCGATCGACGTCTTCCCCGATCTCTCCGCGCCGACGGTCACCATCATCGTCGAGGGCCATGGGATGGCCCCCGAGGAGATGGAGACCCTGGTCACCTTCCCGATCGAGACGGCCGTGAACGGGGCCTTGAACGTACGCCGCGTGCGCTCGGCGACCGCCGTGGGGACCTCGGTCGTGTGGGTGGAGTTCGAGTGGGGCACCGACATCCAACGCGCGCGCCAGACGGTCACCGAGCGCCTGACGACCGTCGCCGGCTCCCTGCCGGCGCAGGTCGAGACGCCGGTGCTGGCGCCGATCTCCTCGATCATGGGCGAGATCCTGTTCCTGGCCCTGGTCTCCGACCGTCACGACCCGATGACCCTGCGCGCCACGGCACGCACGCTGGTGCGCCGGCGCCTGCTCTCGGTACCCGGGGTCTCGCAGGTCACGCCCATCGGCGGCGAGGAGAAGCAGTTCCAGGTCGTCCTCTCGCCCCTCAAGCTGAAGGCCTTCGGGCTCAGCCTGCGGGAGGTGGGCGAGGCCCTCGCGGAGACGAACGAGAACGTGTCCGCCGGATTCGTGATCGACGCGGGGACGGAGTCCGTCCTGCGCGGGATCGGACGCATCGAGGACACCGACGACATCGCCCAGACCCTCGTCGCCCTGCGCGGCGGTCGAGCGATCACCGTCGGCGACCTCGGCGTGGTCCAGATCGGCCCGGCCATCCGGCGTGGCGCCGCCGCCGCCTCGACGCGCGGTCCCGACGGGGAGCCGATCATCGAGCCCGGGGTGATCCTGGCCGTCCAGAAGCAGCCCCAGGCCAACACCCTCGAGCTCACCCGCGAGCTGGACCGGGTGCTGGAGGAAGTCGGGGCCTCCCTGCCCGAGGGCATGCACATCCACAGCGACCTCTTCCGCCAGGCGACGTTCATCGAGCACTCGGTCGCCAACACGACCTCGGCCCTGATCGAGGGCGGCCTGATGGTGCTGCTGGTGGTCGTGATGTTCCTCGCCAGCGCGCGCGCGAGCCTGATCACCCTGCTCGCCATCCCGATCTCGCTCTTGGCGACGATCTGCGTCCTGCGCGCCGGGGGCGCGACGATCAACACGATGACGCTCGGCGGCATGGCGATCGCCATCGGCGCCCTGGTGGACGACGCCATCATCGACGTCGAGAACGTGATCCGCCGCCTGCGGCAGAACGCCTCCCGACCATCCGGCGAGCGAGCGAGTGCGATGCGGGTCGTCTTCGATGCCAGCGTGGAAGTGCGCACCTCGATCATCTTCGCGACCTTCATCATCCTGATCGTCTTCGCGCCCCTGTTCTTCCTGGACGGGGTCGAGGGCCGACTGCTGCGGCCCCTGGGCATCGCCTTCTGCGTCTCCCTGGCTGCCTCGCTGGTGACGGCCCTGACCCTGACGCCGGCCCTCTGCATCAGCCTGCTACCGACGAGCCGCACGGTCGCGCACGCGGGCGACACGCGCCTGGTGCGTCTCCTCAAGCGCGCCTACGCCCGCCCCCTGACCTGGGCCATGGCGCACCCCGCGGCTCTCGCCGTCCCCGCGGCGCTGCTGGGCCTGCTGGCGGTGGTCGGCGTCGGGCGCATGGGGCGTAACTTCCTGCCGGAGTTCAACGAGGGCGCCTTCGTCGTCGGCATCGTGACCGCGCCGGGCACCTCCCTGACCGAGAGCGACGCCCTCGCGCAGCGGGTCGAGCAGGCCTTCATGCGCCACCCCGAGATTGCGGCCATCGGCCGGCGCACAGGGCGCGCCGAGGAGGATGAGCACGTGCTGGGGGTGGAGGCCAGCGAGTTCGAGCTGACGCTCGACATGCAGGCGCGCGAACGGCTCGGGCTCCCGCACCGCACGAAGGACGAGCTGCTCGACGCCCTGCGCAAGGACCTGGCCGCCATCGGGGGTTTCGCCGCCACCTTCGGCCAGCCCATCTCCCACCGCATCGACCACATGCTCTCGGGCACGCGCGCCAACGTCGCAATCAAGATCTTCGGTGACGACCTGCCCGTCCTGCGTGGCCTGGCCGCGCAGGTCGAGGAGTTGATGGGAGCGATCCCCGGCGTGGTGGACCTCTCGACCGAGAGCCAGGCGGACATCCCCCAGGTGCGGGTGGAGTTCCGCCGCGACGATCTGGCGCGCCACGGCCTGCACGTCGCCGACGCGGCGCGCGCCCTCGACGCGGCCGCCAAGGGCGTGGCGGTGACGCGCGTCCTCGAGGGCGCCGCGGCCTATGACCTGACCGTGCGCCTGAGCGGGGCGACAGCTCCCTCCCCGCACGAGGTGGGCGAGATGCCAATCGACACGCCCGCGGGGGCAATGATCCCGATGCGCGCCGTGGCAGACATCACCACCGACCGCGGCCCGAACTTCATCATGCGCGAGGGGGTCCAGCGCCGGATCGTCGTGATGTGTAACGTGGCCGGCCGCGACATGGCCGGCGTCGTCGCCGACGCTCGAAGCGCGATCGAGGAGGCCGTCGATCTACCCCTCGGCTACCACGTCGAATACGGCGGCCAATTCGAGAGCGCCGTGGCGACGACGCGCCGCCTGGCCATGCTCGGTGCCCTGGCGGTGGTCGCGATTGGTTTCCTGCTGCGCACGACCCTCGGCTCGGTGCGCGACGCCCTGCTTGTGATGGTCAACCTGCCCCTGGCACTGATCGGCGGCGCGCTGGGAATTGCCCTCTCCGGAGGCGTGCTCTCGGTAGCCTCGATCATCGGCCTGATCTCGGTCTTCGGCATCGCGGCCCGCAACGGGATCATGCTCGTCTCCCACGTGCGCCACCTGCACGAACGCGAGGGCGTCGCCGACTTCGCGGAAGCGGTGCGGCGCGGGGCGCAGGAGCGGTTGGCTCCGATCCTGATGACCGCCCTCGCCTCGGGGCTGGCCCTCATCCCGATCGCCTTGCGCGGGAACGAGCCGGGAACGGAGATCCTCACGCCGATGGCGATCGTGATCCTCTGCGGCCTGCTCTCCTCCACGACCTTGAACATGTTGATCGTCCCCGGGCTCCTCTTGCGCTTCGCCCGTCCGCGCGCCGAACAGGCCGCGCTCGACCTCTCCGCCGACGCCGCGTCGGAGGCGATCTCGTGATGCGCCTCGACCTGCGCTCGACCGCGACCATCGGCGCCACCTGCGCCCTGCTCTCCGCATGCGTCGAGGTCCGCCCTGAGCCCGACTTCGAGCGGGCGCGCGGACTGGTGGAGGAGAGCACGGGCTCGCGCCCGGCCTTTGACCCCGACGCACCCGGCATCGACGAGGAGGGTCTCGCAGCGATCCTGGCCGACGGCCTCTCCCTGGCCGAGGCCGAGCACCTCGCCCTCGCGAACCAACGTGAGTTGCGGGCGGCCTTCTGGGAGATCGGCGTGGCCCACGCCGACTGGGTGCAGTCGCGCCTGCCCAACAACCCAGCGCTCTCCCTGCGACTTCCACTCGACGGCTCGAGCGAGCTCCTGGAGGGCATCCTGGCCCTGGAGCTGCTCGACTTCTGGCGCATACCGGCGGCGTCGAAGAGCGCGCGCGGCGAGCTGGACGCGACGGTCCTGCGCGTCGCGCGCCTGGCGGGCGAGAAGCTCTCAGAGACACGCGCGGCCTACGCGGCAGCCGTGGCCACCGAGGCGCTCGCGGCGGTCGCCGAAGAGCACGTCGCCCTCGCCGAGCGACTGGCCACGGCCGTCGCGGACCTGCGCCGCGCGGGGTCTGCAGACGCCCTCGACGAGAACCTGGCGCGCGGTCCCCTGCTGACCGCCCAGCTCGACCTGAGCGCGGCGCGCCTGACGGCAGCGGACGCCCGGCGCGAGCTGGCGCGCGGGCTCTCGATCGCACGCTCCGTCGAGGACCTGGCCCTATCGGACGCCTTGGGAGAGCCGAGCGAGTTCACTCTGGACACCGACGCCGCGCTGGCTCTGGCCGAAGAGCGCCGGCTCGACTTGCGCGCCCTCGCCAAGGCCATCGAGGCCGCCGGGGCACGCGTCGAACTGGAGCGCGCCGGCACCCTCGGCACCCTCTCCGCCGGTCCCGCCATGGAGCGCCGCTCTGGCAGACGCGGCGGCTACGAGGTAGGAGGAGAACTGGGCGCGAGCGTGCCCCTGTTCGATCGGAACCAGGCTGGAATCGCACGCTCCGTCTTCGAGCTCGAGCGCCTGCGCGAGGTGTACGAGGACGCGCGCGTCGAGGTCGCCCAACAGGTGCGCGGCGCCCTCGACCGGGCGCGCACGGCGGCGGGCGACGCCCTGTTCGCCGCCGCGCAGCTGCTGCCCGAGGCCGAGCACGGCCTGGCCCTCGCGCGCGCCTCCCACGCCGCGGGTCAATCCTCACTCTTCGTCGTACTCGACGCGCAGGAGCGCCTGCTCGCGGCGCGCCGCAGGCAGGTCGCGGCCCAACGCGAAGCCGCCGCCTCCGCCGCAGCTCTTGAGCGCGCCCTGGGCTGTCGCGCGCCGCGGGTCATGCCACAGCCCGACGCCGACTGAGCTCATCGAGGCATCCGGGAGAGCGTGGGAGAGTTGTCGCGCCCTCCTGGCTCATGCGGAGAGTATCCTCTGAGGACAAGAGCCCCAGAGGGTCGTTACGTCCCCAACCCCCATCTCTCTCACCCCTCAGTTGCATAGGTCGTGATGGAGAAGAAGTCGATGGAACAACAGAGCAAAGCAGAGGGCCCGCCCACCGTCTGCTCAGGAGAGAGAATCAGCTGCGAGACCCTGACCGGTCGCTTGCAGGCAATCTCCGAATTCACGACCGATTGCTGCTGGATGCGTCGGGAATATCCCGATGGGCGTTCCCATCGCGAGTGGATCACCGGATCGCCGGAGCGGCTGACGGGTTATAGCACCGAAGAGTTCTCCCAGATCGGCCTGGAGAAGCTGGTGCATCCCGACGACCTACCGTTTGCCCTGACTCGCGTGAAGGGTCCCGAGGGGATCTCCGAACACGAGTTTCGCATCATCACCAAGGCTGGTGAGATCAGGTGGCTCGAGGAGCGCATGCGATCTCACCAGCACGAGGACGGTGTCCTGGTCGTGTTCGGGTCAACCCACGACATCACGGTACAGAAGACGGCGGAGGGTGCGTTCCAGGAGAGTCGGAAGCAGCAGAGCCAATCACAGAAGATGGAGGCTCTGGGCATGCTGGCGGGAGGCGTGGCCCACGATTTCAACAACCTCCTCACCGTGATCATGGGCTACGGAGAACTCGCGCTGGGCGATGAAGAGCTCACGCCCAACCTGGCGCGCTACGTGAAGGAGATAGACCTGGCCGCTGAACGCGCGGCGGGACTGACCAACCAGCTGTTGGCCTTCAGCCGCCGACATCCGATGGTCGGCCAGGTGATGAGCCTCAATGACCTGATCTCCGAGACCATGAAGATGCTCCAGCGCCTGGTCCCGTCCAGCATCGATCTGGTGACGGACCTGGCGCCGACTGTGCCCGAGGTGAAGCTGGACGTGGGGCAGTTCGAGCATGTGATCGTGAATCTGGTGGTGAATGCTCGAGACGCGCTCAATGCGTCGGGGTGCATCGAGATCACCACGAAACGTGTACGGGTGACCAAAGAGCACGATTCCGAGTACGTGGAGGACCCCGAGGGAAAACACGTCCTCTTCCAGGTGACCGACGACGGCTGCGGCATCGCGCCATTGGACATGCAGCGGATCTTCGAACCCTTCTACACCACCAAAGCCGCTGGCCAGGGAACGGGACTCGGATTGGCGGCGGTGTACGGGACGGTGGCTCAGAGCGGTGGTTGGGTTCACGTCGAGAGCAAGGTGAGAGAGGGAACGACCTTCTCGATCTTCCTCCCGGCGGTCTTCGCGCAACCGAAGCTCAGCAAAACTCTCCCTGATGAGCCGGGCCAAATTCATATTACGGGCAACGAGACGGTGCTGCTGGTGGAGGACGAGCACCGAGTTCGGCTCCTCCTGAGCAAGACCTTGTCCCAACTCGGATACCGGGTCATGGACACCGGGCGGCCCGCGGACGCCCTGGACATGAGCGGAGAGTTCGAGGGGACTATCCACTTGTTGCTCACCGACATGGTCATGCCCGAGATGGGCGGCCGGGAACTGGCCGAGCAGATCCGGAAGAGCCGGCCGGAGATCCAGGTCCTCTTCATGTCCGGTTATCCGGCGAACGAGCAAGGAGACGCCGAACCTCTCAACGAGGACAACTTCGTCGCCAAGCCCATGACGCCGAAGGAGCTGGGCCGCAGGGTCCGCAGGATTCTCGACCTCCGCCCTGCTGGAGGATAGGTACTCCAAAGGGCCTCTCCATCCCCCCTCCTACACTCGACCCCAACCGATCGGTCCCGCCGCGCGCAAGGCGCGGGCGGTGCTCCTCCCGCGCGGGGCAGGTCTCCAACACCGTCGCAGGCCGGGCCGGG
>DASCMO010000133.1:0-35465 GCA_036010965.1 Planctomycetota bacterium
ATTGTCCTGATGGACTATTTCAGGCAGTAGGCTTCGCTCCGCTTCTCCTCGCGCTTCGAAAGATCTCTCCACACACCAGCAAGAGTTCAGCATCTGATGGCCCACGATCAGCCCGAGAAGTTCCTCCTCGCCGCCACCCTGGGCGCCGTGCTCCTCGCCGCCTGCAGCTCTGGCGGCGGCGGCGGCGGCGGCGGCGGCGGTAACCAGATGGACATCGTCCGGGTCTCCAATGGCTTTGGAGAGTTGCTGCCCCACAAGACCTTCCGGCTTGAGGGGAACGTGGTCTCCGATGATGTGATCTCGATCCGCACCGATCAGGACCTGCTGGACAACCTGCGCTTCTCGAACCCGGTGCATCCTGCCCCGGTCTTCGCCGACGCGGCGATCGTGCCGGGCGGTGCCGACGGAAATCACTTCCTCTATGTGACGTTCACCAAGCCGATCAGCATCGACTCGGTGCTGACGAACCTCCCCAGCGCTCAGGGCGACAACTCCCTGACCGGCTCTATCACGGTCATCGCGCGCGATCCGGTGCTCGGCACGGTCACGCCCGTCAAGGGGCGCGCCTTCGTGGACGGGATGACCTATTCCGGAACCCCTACGGGGGAGCCGCTCAAGATTCCCCTCCAAACCTGGGTCGAACTAGAGGGCGGTCAGCCGACGGCGGTGGACGTGGAGGGCGCCTTTCCGGGCTTCGGATTCCCCGGCACGTCCGGCGGTTTCGCCGGGATGCAGAACCTGATCTCGCCCGAGACCTTCGTTTTCGTCGCGGACAGCGACGGAGACCTCGCGACCTTCGAGACCTTCCCGAGCGGGGTGCAGCTAGGGATGCAGATCACGACGGCGGTGCGTTCCACCAGTGAGCGGAACCTGGTCCGGGCTGGGCTGGCGAGCACGACCGTGGGTGCGGACGTCCTGCGCCCGGAGATCATCGTGACTCCTCCGCCGAACAGCCTTCCCGATGTGACGCCGGGCGGCGGGGATACGGGCGTGGACCCCTTGACGAACATTCTCGTGCGCTTCACCGAGCCGGTGCAGCCCGTGACCGTGGGCGACCTGGCCACGGGCCAGACACCCGGGCTGAGCGCGGCGATCACGGTGCAGTTCGGGCCATCGGCCATGCAGGTCAACGTGCCCTTCAGCGTCATGCCGGTCAGCGTCTTCGACCTGTCCAAATATGTGCTCGAACCGTCGTTCAACTTCCCCGGTGAGGGACCCGAGTTCGCGGAGTGCGGCGTGTTCAATCGCGTGGACGTCTCCATCAATGCGAGTCAGGTCCAGGACATCACCGGGAACTTCAACCAGAACGCCGCGCTGACCTTCTTCAAGACCGGCGAGGGGCCGGGCCTGGTGAACGCCCCGGTGACGCCCGATGTGGTGTACATCGGCCGTGGCGGTGGGGCGCCGGGCCTCTCTGTCATGGACCTGAACGGGTTCGGTGGGGGGACCGGGAACCCGACCTTCGACCCCACGGACCCGATCGAGGAGGGAAACTCGAACTTCCCCAACAACCCCAACGTGTCCTTCCAGGGCGGCACGATGCGGCCTCCCATTCAGGCGGGTTCGTGCACGGTGGACGGCGGCTCGGCCGGTGCCTTCACCCTCACCAAGGATAGTTCCCTCGAAAATCGCGTGGTCCGCTCGCCGGTCGTCCTGGATGTCTCGGACATTCACATCGGCTGGTCCCTCGACGTGACCTTCAACAACGGCCCGTCGCCGTTTGGCTGTCTCTCGGGCGGTGGGAACCTGTGCGCCGTGGACGGGATGAAGCAGGTCACGACCGTGATCGACGGCAGCACTCTCAATCCGAGCGCCACCAACCCGACGGGCATCTCGGTGCTGATCGACGGTGGTCCGAACATCGTGGGCTGGGCTCCCCATCCCAACCCGCCGCCGATGATCTTCCCGCCCCTGTGCATCACGCCCTACCTGGCGAGCCAGGAGCCGACCTCCGTCGATTCCCCGGGCGGCAACCTGCTGGTACCGGGTGATCCGTTCGGGGACCCCGGCCAGAACATTCCTCCCACGGGGCTGCTCTCGGTGGCGCAGAATGCCTTCTTCCAGGGACCTTCCCTGCCCACGACGAACATCGCCCTGTGTTCGACCTACGGCTATCGCCAACAGGTCGGGCACTTCCTCTACATCGTCGACCGCGGCGCGCGGCAGGTCGTCGTGCTGAACTCCAACCGCATGACGGTCATCGACAGGATTGCCCTGCCGGACCCGACCTCGGCGGCGATCGGCACCAACCTGGACTTCCTCGCCGTCACGAACCAGTCCGTCAACACGGTCTCGTTCGTCGACATCGATCCCTCCTCGACCACCTTCCACCAGGTGGTCAAGACGGCCCTGGTGGGCCAGGGCCCGCGCGGTATCGCGTGGGAGCCGGGGAACGAGGACATCCTGGTCTGCAATGAGCAGGATGACACGGTGTCGATCCTCTCGGCCTTCTCCCTGGAGATTCGCAAGACCATCAGTGCCAACCTCGACCAGCCCTTCGAGATCGCGATCACCCCGCGCCAGAACGGCTTCGGCTGGCTGCGCAACGTGTACTTCGCCTGGATCCTCAATCGCAACGGAGCGGTGGCGTTGTTCGAGTCGGGGCCCAACGGCGTCAACGGCTGGGGCTACGACGACATCACCGGCGTGGCCGGCCAAACCTTCGAGTCTCCCAAGGCAATGCAGGTGGACCCCACGTTCATCTTCAGCGGGGTCTGGATCGCCCACGAGGTGCCGATCAACTTGGAGACGGGGGAGCAGGATGGGGACCCGGGGGAGGGCGCGATCTCCAACCTGGTCATCGATTCCGCCATCGCGGGCATGTTGCCCTTGAACGTCAACTCCCTGTTGATCCCGCAATTCCGGGACATGAACCTGTCCGTGCGCGCGTCGGTGGGGGAAGAGCGCCTGACGGGCGTGCCGGTGGACATCGCCTTCGACAACCACCTGAACCTGGCCGGGATCGTCAACTGGCAGACCTTCTACAGCGCCGGCTCACCCGTGCCACTCAACGGCAAGTCCGTCGTGCGCGCCGCCGGGGCCGTGATCGGCACCAACTCGCCGCGTCTGATGTTCGTGGCCGTGCCGAACCAGAACAGTGGGCCGGGCGGTGTGGATGTGCTGCTGCTCGACGGACCCCTGCAGCGCTTCGACACCAACGCGTTCGAGCCGGGCATCGATTCGGTCGACGTCCCCAACGTGAGGGTCCTGTCGGACTACTTCCGGCAGTAAGGGTCCTCGCGGACCCTGGGGCGCGTCGCGTGGGCGCGAGTTCTTCTCTCCGTGCGTGGGCCCGCCGTGCTTCGTGGCAGAGCGGTTGGAGCGGGTGACTCCGCCTGCTCGCCACCCTATGCTGCGGCTCCATGCCCGAGCCCGTTCAGGTCCGTTCGATGTTTGCGCGCATCGCCGGCCGCTACGACCTGCTTAACCGCGTGCTCTCTGTGGGCATCGATCGGCGCTGGCGGCGGGCGGCTGTGGAGCGCGGCGGGGCTCTCGATGAGCGCCTGGTGGTGGACGCCTGCTGCGGGACCGGAGATCTCGCTCTGGAGTACGCGCGGCGCGGCGCGCGCGTCGTGGGTGTGGACTTCACGCCCGAGATGCTGGCGCGAGCGGGCCCCAAGCGGAAGGCCGAGGATGGAGCGTGCGTCTTCGTCCACGGAGACGCCTTGAGCTTGCCAGTGGCCGCGGGGGCGGCGGATGTCTGCAGCGTGGCCTTCGGTCTGCGCAACGTGGCCGATCGGCGCCTGGCTATGGGCGAGATGCTGCGCGTCGTGCGACCGGGTGGACGGCTCGTCGTGCTGGAGTTCTCCACTCCCCCAGGGCGCTGGTTCGGGGGGCTCTACCGCCTGTACTTCACGCGCTTGCTTCCCCTGGTGGGGCGTTGCGTCTCGCGCCACGACGACGCTTACCGCTATCTGCCGCGCACGGTGCTCGAGTGGCCCCGGCCCGGGGCCCTGCAGGCGGAACTTGAGCAGAGCGGCTGGATCGACTGCGGGTACGCTCTCCTGACCGGCGGCATCGCCTGTCTGCACTGGGGGCGGGCTCCGGAGGGAGACCGCCCGTGACCGAGGACGAGGACGAGGACGAGCAATCGGACGAGTGGGTTCCCGAGCATGGAGCCGATCCCGATGGGTGGCACGCGGCGGGGACGGATCGCCTCCATCTGCGTAGCCTGAGCCTGGGGCTGGTGGCGATGGTGCCCCTGCTGCTGGCCTATGAATTCGCCGCAGGGGATCAGCGCAACACCGCCGAGGTGGTCCTGTTTCATCCCGGCGCGCTGGCCGGACTCTCCCCCGAGCAGATGCGACGGGGCGTCATGGCGCTCGCGGTTGCCTGGGCTGGTGCGCTGTGCTTCACCCGTCGGATCGCCCTGGGGCCGGGAGTCCTGCGGATCGCTGTCGAGGGCCTGGGGGCCGCGATCGTCCTGGGCCCCGCACTGGTCGTGGCCATGAGCTGGCTCGGTGCGGAGGGCGTCCTCGCACCGCGCGGTCTGCAGCCGAGCACGATCCCGCCCCTGACGAGCGCCGCGCTCGTCTTCGGAGGCGCCGCCTACGAGGAGCTGCTCCTGCGCGTCGGGGGCTTCGGTCTGCTCTTCATGGTGGCGCGCCGGGTGACCCTCTTCTGGGGCCTCGCCCCGCGCGCGGCGCGTTGGGTGGGGGAGACGGCCGGCGTCATGGGGACGGCGGTGGCCTTCGCCTCCTTCCACCTGGCGGCCTTCACGGCCTGGCTCGGGCCGGGTGGCGAGGTCTTCGATGGGGCGGTCTTCACATGGCGAGTCCTGGCGGGCATCCTGCTCGCCATCCTCTTTCGCTGGCGTGGCCCGGGGATGGCCGCCTGGGCGCACGGTCTGTTCAACCTCGCGCTCCTGATCGGGGCAGGCCCGGAGGTTCTCCCATGAGTCGCTTCTTCATCGGTATCACCGGCGCCAGCGGGCACGCTTACGCCGAGGCCCTCGTGCGGGCTCTCGTGGCTGCCGGGCACGAGGTGGACCTGGCGCTCACCGCCGCGGGGTCCAAGGTCCTGCGCCATGAACTGGGCGTGGACGCTGGCGCGGGAGGGGTAGGCCTCGCGACTGAGCTCCCGTCTTGGCTGGGCGCGGACGTCGCGAGCTCGGTGCGTGCTTTCGCGGCCGATGCTATCGAGGCCCCACCTTCTTCGGGCACGGCCCTGACCGCGGCCTTCATCCTCTGTCCGTGCAGCATGGGGACCCTGGCGCGGGTGGCGGCGGGTTTCAGCTCCAACCTGGTGGAGCGCGCTGCGGACGTGGCCCTCAAGGAGGGCCGGCAGCTCGTGATCGTGCCGCGCGAGACACCCCTGTCGGTCGTGCACCTGGAGAACATGGCGCGCCTGGCCCGCCTGGGAGCGGTGATTCTGCCCGCCATGCCGGGCTTCTACCACGCCCCGCGCACCGTCGAGGACCTGGTCTCCCATGTGGTGGGGAAGGTGCTGGACCGCCTGGGAGTGGAGCACGCCCTGGGCGCGCGCTGGACGGGGATCGGCGAGCCGCCGGATGAGCCCGGTCTGGGCGGAGACGGGTGATGCGCGCCGGCGAGCTCTTCTCGCTGGTCAAATTCGGCCACTCGGTCTTCGCCCTGCCCTTCGCCCTCCAGGGCGCATGGCTGGCGAGCGAGGGGGTGCCGTCGGCCGCAATCCTTGGCTGGGTCGTCCTGTGCGCCGTGGCGGCGCGCACGGCAGCCATGGGCTTCAACCGCCTGGTGGACCGGCAGATCGACGCCCGCAACCCGCGAACCCGCGAGCGCGAGATCCCCGCCGGGCGTGTCAGCCCGGCCGCTGCCGGGGCCCTGGTGTGCGTCTCGGGCGCGGTCTTCGTGGCGGCCGCTCAGGCCCTCAACCCTCTCTGCGGCCTGCTCTCCGTGCCGGTTCTGGCCTTGCTGCTCGCCTACAGCTTCGTGAAGCGCGTGAGCTTCCTGGCCCACGCAGTGCTCGGCCTCTCCCTCGCGATCGCTCCCCTGGGAGCCTGGCTGGCCGTGCGCGGGAACCTGGAGGGAGACCTGGGGGCGGTACTCTGGCTGGCCGCGGGGGTCCTCGCCTGGGTGGCCGGTTTCGACCTGATCTACTCCTGCCAGGACGTCTCCTTCGACCGCTCTGCGCGCCTGCACTCGATTCCCGCCCGCTTCGGCGTGGCCTTCGCCCTGCGTCTGTCGAGCGCGTTGCACCTCTTGGCGCTATCCTGCTTCGTCATGCAGGGCGTCTTTGCCGGGCTCGGTGTCGCGTGGTGGGTAGGGGTGGCCGTCGCCTCGGCGCTGCTCGTCTGGGAACACCGGATCGTTTCCCCCGCAGACCTCTCGCGCGTGAACGTGGCCTTCTTCACTATCAACGGCTGGGTCGGGATCGGGCTTTTCGCTGGCCTGGCCCTGGACCTCTCCCTCGGCGGAGGAGCGCGCTGATGGCCGCCGCCCGCCGCCGTGAGCCCGACCCGCCGACCCAGCTGCGAGGTCTGGCGGCCGCCATCGAGCGCGACGGCTGTCCCGCCGCCGTCCTCCTGCGCGGCGAGGAGCGCTACTTCCGGGAGCGCGGCATCGAGCTCTGCATCCGTGCCGCGACCGCCGCGGATCTGGAGGTCTGTCGCCACGACGGGGAAGACCCCGAGTTCGACCTCACGCGCCTGATGAACGACCTCTCGGCGACGCCCATGTTCGCCTCGGCCTGCTGCGTCGTGGTGCGCAACGCCAGCGGACTGCTCAAGAAGGTGGACGGAGGCGACGCGCCCCTGACCCGTGCGGGCAAGGCGCTGCTCGCCCGCGCGGACGGCAGCATTCTGGTGATCGACGCCCGCTCCCTGCGCGCCGACCACGCCCTGGCGAAGGCTATCGCCGCGGCGGGCGGGACGCTGCTCGCCTGCCGCCGCCTGTGGGACACGCCGCCCCCCTGGAGCCCCGACCCGCGCAAGGTGGAGCTCGTGCAGTGGATCATGGGCCGTGCCCGCGAGGCGGGCCTGCGCCTGGCGGCCGACGACGCGCTCTACCTCGCTGCGGCCACCGGCAACGACCTGCCTGCCCTCGACGCCCAGCTCGAGAAGCTGCGACACACCGGGCGCAAGGCACTGCGAGAAGTCGTCGGCTGGCAGAGCGGTGGCACCCCCTGGCGCGTGGCTGAAGACCTGCTGGCGGGAGACGCGGCGCGCGCCCTGGCCGGCGTGCAGGCCTTCTTCGAGAGCGGTATGCCCTCCAAGGGCGGTGGCCGGCGCGAGCTCAATCCCGTTGCCCTGTCCGCCATCCTGCTGGCCCAGGTACGGGTCCTGGCGAGGCGCTCCCTCTCCGTGGCGCGCGCCCTGGCGGCCGGGGAGGCCTTCGAGGACGCGGCTCGCAGCGCCGGTGTGACCCAACCCCAGGCCGTGGCCGCCTTGAAGGAGCGGGTCCGCGTCCGCTCCGCTGCCGAGTGGCTCGCCATCGCGGAGGACGTGGCCGCCATGGAGCGCCGTGCGCGCACGGGAGCCGGCGTGGACGCCACCGACTACGCGCGGGCCGCCCTGGCCTGGAAGCTCGTCGAGCAGGGGGCGCGATGAGCGGTGATAGCGCGGCGCGCGAGGCGGGCGTGATCGCTCTCTTGGACGAGCTGGTCCAGAATCAGATCGCCGCCGGTGAGGTCATCGAGCGGCCCGCGTCGGTCGTCAAGGAGCTGGTGGAGAACGCTGTGGACGCGGGTGCGCGCCGGGTGCGCGTCGATCTCGAGGAGGGCGGCATGCGCCTGGTGCGCGTGAGCGATGACGGCGGCGGGATGGTCCCGGCCGACCTCGCGCGCGCCTTCGAGCCGCACGCTACCAGCAAGCTGCGCGACGTCGCCGACCTGGACCACATTGCCAGCCTCGGGTTCCGCGGCGAGGCCCTGGCGTCGATCGGCTCGGTCGCGCGCTGCGCGATCTTCTCGCGCGTCCCTGGCGAAGAGCTCGGCTGGCGCGTGGAGAACGAGGGCGGCCGGTTGACGACTCCCGTGCAGGCCGGTGGCCCCCTGGGGACGAGTGTGGAGGCGCGCGATCTGTTCTTCAACACGCCGGCGCGGCGGCGCTTCTTGAAGCGTCCCTCGACGGAGCTCGCGCGCTGCGTGGATATCCTCCAGCGCGCGGCCCTGGGGCAGCTGGGGATCGGCTTCGTCCTGACCCACGACGGCGCGCGGGTGCTCGACATCGAGGCCGACATGGACCTGCGCGCTCGCGTCCGGCGCGCCTTCGGGGCCGACTTGGCGGGTTCTCTCGAGGAGCTCGACGCCCACGACGGATCGACACACCTGACCGGCCTGGTCGCGCCCCCGCGCTTCGCCCGGCGCGACACCTCGCGCCAGATGTGGTTCTTGAACGGTCGTTCTCTGCGCGACCGCATCCTCCTGCGCTGTTTGAAGGACGCCTACCGCGGCCTCGTGCTCGACGGGCGTCAGCCCGTGGCGTTCCTGCACCTCGCGCTGGATCCCGGAGCGGTCGACGTCAACGTGCACCCCGCCAAGGCCGAGGTGCGCTTTCGCGATCAGCGCCGGCTGTTCGGCTTCCTGGTCAACGCCCTGCGGGAGGCGGCCGGCCGCACGGACATGGCGACCCCCGGGGCCTCGATGCTCGGGGCGGCTCTGCGTGGGGGTGCGCTCGATCCCGGCCAGGGAGCCATCGCCGATCCCGGACCTCTGGCGCGCGGACCGCGCGCGTCCGAGCCGTTCGTCGTGCGCGAGGTGGCGGGGGCGCCGCCCATCGAGGACCTTTCCGCCGCCGCGGGCGCCAGCGCGCCCACCCTTGTCGAGCCCGCCGAGGACCTGGCCGGGCCCTACCTGACGATCGCCCGAACCTACGTGGCGCGGGTGGTGCCCGACGGCTTCGAGATCGTCGATCAGCACGCCTTGCACGAACGCGTGACCTACGAGGAGCTGCTGCGCGAGGTGCGAGCGGGCGCTGTCGAGGTACAGCGCTACCTGGTGCCCGAGCTGGTCGAGCTGACGGCTGGCGAGGTGGAGCTGCTGGTGCGCCACGCGGAAGCTCTGGGGAGAATCGGGATTCAGCTCGAAGCTTTTGGTGCGACGACCGTGGCCGTCGGCGGTCTGCCCGCCCGTCTGCGGCGGCCGGACCCCGCGGACCTCGTGCGCGTGGCTCTCGGCGTGCTCGAGACGCAGGGCGAGGCGCCGGCCGCAGAGGACCTCCTTGAAGGCGTGCTGCACAGCAGCGCCTGCCGCTCCTCGGCCATGGCCGGTGACGACCTGGACCCGGCGGAGATCCGCTCCCTGCTGGAGCGCGCGCGGGCCTTCGACGGCGCCAGCACCTGTCCCCACGGTCGCCCCACGCGCGTGCGCTTCACCCTCGCCGACCTCGAACGCGCCTTCGGGCGACGCTAGCTCCCCAGCAGCTGACTTCGCAGTTCGCCTGGTCAGCCGCCGTCAGCGGCCGGTGTGGGCGCCGTTGAGGCGGGGCGAAAGTCGGCCGGGGTGAGGGGGGCGCGCAGGTCGAGGCCCTCGTCGTCCACCCACAACTGGAGGCGCGGGACGCTCTGGAAGCGCCTCGGGCGCGCCGCGGGGTCGGCGCCAAAGATCAGGATCTCGCGCGGGACCTGGAACCCGTCGCGTTCGAAGTGCCCGCGCAACTGCAAGAGCAGGGTCGTGCGTTCGATGTGTCGCGGGCCGTCGTCGCGCTGGACTATGGCGAACTCGATGCGCCCGGTGAGCGGGTCGCTCCCGATCAGGGCGCGGTAGAGAGGGGCGCGGTTCGCAGCGGAGGTGGGGGCGCGGTCGAGGGTCAGGCGCAGGTCTGGGCTGCGCAAGGCGAGCCACGAGAGGTCCGCGCCACGGCCGGCGAACCCATCGGGCAGCTCGGCAGGCGGGCCGTCCAGGAGTGAGAGACCTGCGATGCGCACCGAACGTGGATCGGTCAGGGCGATGAAGTTGCGCGCGACGGCCACGGTCTCCTCGATCTGACGGATGTCCTCGGCGCCACCCCGGCCTAGCAGGCGCAGCTCGCTATCGCCGTCGAGCAGCCAGTCGCCACGGTCTCCACGCAGGTGCCCGCGGCCGGTCTCGCGCACCTCGGAGCGCAGGTAGCTCGGGCTCAGAAAGCGGATGCGCGTGTCCACGTCGTGCGGCTCGTCACCGCGCGAGCGGAGGTGGAACGAGACGTCGAAGGCGCTGATGGGCTCGGGGGCCAGGGTCGCCTCGCAGAGCACCGCCCAGGCCGCGCGCGCCTCAGGCGTCGCGTCGCTGGGCAGCACGCCCGGGCGCAGCTCGCCGTCGTCGACCTGCGGCGCGTCCTGCGTCACGGGCGATTCGCCCGCGTCACCGCCCTGCTGTCCGCCGGCGCCGTAGACCAGGCCGCAGGCGAGGAGCGCGAGCGCCGACGTGGTCGCCGTCGCGCGAGCGCGCCGCAGTACATCGCCGGGGCAGTTCATGTTGAAGAGCGTACGGTGGGCCTTTCGGCGCCGCCAGTCCGGCTGCACAATCCCCGGCGGGCCCGCCGGCCCGTTTCATGGAACCCGCGCCTTCCGATCCCGACGACGTCCTGGACCGCACCGAGCTCTGCTGCCTGGTGGGTCCGACTGCTTGCGGCAAGAGCGACCTGGCCCTGCCCGTCGCCGAGCGCGCGGGGGCGGAGATCGTCTCCCTCGATTCGATGCTCGTCTACCGCGGCATGGACATCGGCACCGCCAAGCCCGATGCCGTCATGCGCGGGCGCGTGCCGCACCACCTGCTGGACCTGGTGGACCCCGACCAGCCCTACGACGTGCAGCGCTACCTGGCCGACGTGCGCGTCGTGCTCGAGGACGCCGAGCGGCGCGCGGTGCGCACGCTCTTCGTGGGGGGGACGGCGCTCTACCTGAAGGCGCTTGTCTACGGCCTGTTCCCCGGCCCTCCCGCGGACCTGGACCTGCGCGCGCGGGTCGAGGGCGAGGTGCGCGAGGAAGGCGTCGCCGCCGCCCACCGGCGGCTGGAACGGATCGACCCCACGGCCGCCGAGCGCATCCACGCCAACGACACGCGGCGCGTGGTGCGCGCCCTGGAGGTCCACGCTCAGACCGGTCGGCCGCTCTCGGAGTGGCAGCGGGAATGGGGCTGGGGGGAAGGGGACGACGCCTCCGGACGGGCGCGACGCCTGGTCGGCGTGCGCCTCGAGGGCGACGAGCTGGAAGCGCGCATCGCACGGCGCACCGAGGCGATGCTCGCCGCTGGCTGGGCCGCGGAGGCGGCGGCGGTGCGCGGCGCGGGCGGCTTCGGACCCTCGGCGGTCGCGGCCCTGGGCTACGAAGATGTCCTTGAGTTGCACGACGGGAAGATCGGCCTGGAGGAGTGCGCCGCACGCATCGTCCTGCGCACCCGTCAGTTCGCCCGCCGCCAGCGCACCTGGTACCGCAAGTTCCCCGAGATCCGCTGGGTCGGAGGGGAGGCGGTTGACGAGGCGCTGGAGGCCTTCGGGTGGTCGCCGACCTAGAGCAGACGTCTGCAACCGCAGCGCTTCTGGTCTGCTGAGCATGCCCTGTGGGCCAAGGCTAGCGACCAGCCCCCAAGGCACGCAGCGAGGTCCGCGGATGCGGAAACCCGGCCCGGACATGATGCGGGCCCGGACGTGGCCGGGCCCGATCGCGGCTGAGTCGCGTGGCGAGGGTCAGCGTTCGCGCCAGGAAGCCTGGGCCTGATCGGACTCGCAGCAGGCCACGTTCAGGAAGCTGACCGTCAACTCCCGCAGGGGACCGAGGGTAATCCCCAGGCCGGCGACGAACTCGTCCGTGCCGCCCTCGTCGAGGGTGCCGAGGATCGAGTCCACCGGGATGGGCAGGAAGCCGGCGCCCGAAGCGAGGAAGATGCCACCGAAGACCAGGGCCTCGAGGTGGAAGTACTGCAGCGGCATGGGCAGCGGGCTGTGGTTCGGACGCTCGCTGTCCCAGTTCGGATCCTCGTCCTGGAACGGGTTTGCGGGGTTCCAGTTCAAGAGGTAGCGCTTCATCAGCTGGTTGATGTGCTGCTTGTTCTCCCACTGGTAGTCCAGGTAGGTGCCGTCCACGTCCGGCTCGTAGCCGAGGAAGACGCGGCTCACGCGCGGGGGGATGGATTCGGCGTTCCAGTGGTCCCAGTCCCGGCTGGGGCTCGTGGTGCAGGCGCCGAGCAGAAGGCCCGCGAGGGCGGCGAGGAGGGAGAGCTGCTTCATGAGGGGATGATCGTGTCCTGGACGACGGTCCGGGCGGGGCTGGAGGCCGCCCGCGGCCGCGGGCGGGTCAGGAGAGGATTGCGCAACAGTCTAGTGGGGGTACCCTCGGGCGGTCAATGGCGCCCGAACTCGACTTCAGAGCCGATCCCCGGCGTGCCCTTCCCGGGCGTGCCGATGTCCCAAGCCCGAGGGTGGGCCGCTGGGGTCCTGTGCGCTCCCTCACTACCCCTCCCAGGGCGGGGGTTACGCCCGATCACGGACCTTGAGCGGGGACTCGGTGGAGAGGCGGCCCCCGCGCTTGGGGCTCCTGGGCGGGTCCTTCGATCCGGTCCACGAAGGGCATCTACACGCCGCCCGCGCCGCGCGGGACGGCTTCGACCTCGAGGGCGTGGTCTTCGTCCCCGCCGCCCGGCCGCCTCACAAGCCCGGTCGCGCCCTGGCTCCCGCCCAGCACCGCCTGGCGATGCTGGAGCTGGCCCTGGCGGGGGAGCCGTCCTTCACGATCGATCCGCGCGAGCTCTCGCGCCCCGGGCCCTCCTTCACCATCGATACGGTGCGCGAGTTCGAGCAGCAGGCCGGCGGGCCGGACGCCGTGGACCTCTACCTGGTTCTGGGCAGCGACAACCTGAAGGGCCTGGCCTCCTGGCGCGCGGTCGGCGATCTCCTGGCGTGCGTCCAGCCGATCGTGATCCAGCGCGGCGCTGACGCCGCGCTCCTGCTGGAAGAGCTGCGGGGGGAGCTGGACGCCGAGCTCGTGGGGCGCCTCGAGCGCGGCCTGCTCGACCTGCCGCCGATGGAGGTGGCCGCCACAGAGCTGCGGCCGCGCCTGGCCCGCGGCGAGGACCCCGGACCCCTGCTCGGTGCGGGGGTCTTCGACTACGTGAGAGCCCACGGTCTGTACGCGGAGGCGCGGTGAACCCGAGCGCGGCATGGCTGCTGGGAGCCGTCGTCGCTGTCCTTGCCAGCGTGCTCCTGGCCGCCCTTGCCCGGCGCTTCGGCCTGGGGGACGCGCCCGACGCGCGGACCAGCGCCCGCAAGCGGCAGGCGACGGCGGTTCCCTTCGTCGGCGGCAGCGCCCTGCTCGTGGCCTGGATCGTCCAGGCGAGTTGCGCGCCCGCGGCCTGGTCTCTCTCCCTGCCCGTCGGCTCACTCGCCGAGTCGGTCAGCGCCGCAACGGGCACCGAACGGTGGGGGCCCTGGGCGGCCCTGGCCGCGGCCTTCGCCGTCGGCCTGGTGGACGACCTGCGCCCGGCGGGCCTGGCGCCCTTGCCCAAGCTCTGCGCCCAGGCCCTGGCGGGCGCGATCCTGGCGACGGCCATCATGGACTCCGGGAGCGTGGAGTGTGACTGCGGCGCCCTGGTGGCCAACGGCGGCGAGCCCCTGGGTCTGAACCTTGCCGGCGCGGGGGCGTTCGCGCTCTGGACTGCGGCGGCGATGGCGGCCATGAACCTGTTGAACACCTTCGACAACGCCGACGGCGCCGCCGGCGGGCTGGGCCTCGTGGGCCTGGTCGCGGGGGCACCCCTGGCCGCGGGCGCCCTGGCGGGTTTCCTGCCCTTCAACCTCTGGCTCCGGCGGCGAGGCGACCCGAGGGCCTACCTGGGCGACTCCGGCAGTCACCTGCTCGGGATGATGCTGCTGCTCACCCCTGCCGCCTGGCCGCTGTTCCTCCTGCCCCTGCTCGACCTGGCGCGGGTAGCTGCGGTCCGCCTGCGCGAGGGTCGGCCGATCTGGAGCGCTGATCGCCTGCACCTCGCCCACCGCCTCCAGGCCGCGGGGCTCGCCCCGACCGCGGTCGTCGCGGTGCTTGTGGGTATCGCGCTGCCCGCGCTCCTGGTGCCGGGATGGTTGGGGGCGCTGTGGGTCGCGGTGCTCTTCGCGGCTTGCCTGCGCCTGACCCCCGCGGGCGGTGCGGCGGGTTCGTAGCGCGGGACGGGTGCGAGACCTTGCTCCCGCCACGAGTCGGGACGATAATCCTCGGCCCGAGTTTCAGAGTGCCCAGCGCCGCGAACAGAGCTCCTCGACCGATCCGCGTGGAATACCCCCTGACCGCCATCATCTCCGATCTGCACGGCAACGTGCCCGCCCTCGAGCCCGCGATTCAAGACGCGCGCGAACGCGGCGCCCGGCGCTTTGTGTGCCTCGGGGACGTCGTGGGTTACGGCGCCCGGCCCCGGACCTGCCTGGACATCGTGATGAAGATCTGCGTGCCGGGGGCGCGGGAATGGAAGGATGACGGACCCCTCGAGGACGGCCTGTGCCTGCGCGGGAATCACGAGGACGCCCTGCTCAACTCGGCCGAGGACTTCAATCCCAAGGCGCGCGCCGCCATCGACTGGACGCGCGACGAGATCAACCGCGCCGAGCCGCGCGACCGCTCCCATGCCTACTGGGACTTCCTGAGCGAGCTGATGCCCAAGGAGTGCGACGAAGTGGCCATGTTCGCCCACGGCAGCCCGCGCGAGCCCGTGCGCGAGTACCTGCTACCGCGCGACATGGTCGACCGCGAGAAGATGCAGGCCAATTTCGACCTGATGGAGCGAGACGTTTGCTTCGTCGGTCACAGCCACGTGCCCGCGGTCTACTATGAGGACCAGCGCTTCTATCAGCCCACCGGAACCGAGGGCCCCTACGACCTGGGGCTCGGGCAGGGAAACCGGGCGATCGTGAACGTGGGCTCTGTGGGCCAGCCGCGCGACGCCGACCCGCGCCTCTCTTACGCCCTCTTCGACGGGCAGAGCCTCTGGTTCGTGCGCATCGAATACGACCACGAGCGCGCCGCGGAGGAAATTCGCGCCGTTCCCGAGCTACCCGACTACCTGGCCGACCGCCTGGCCGTGGGGCGCTAGGTACTTCCCAGGCGCTTACCGAAGGCAGAAGATTCCGTGGAGAAGCGACTCCCCCTTGCGATGTTCCTCTCGTTCCTGGTCATCATGGCCTGGACCGTTTTCTTCGCGCCCCAGCCCGTCGAGCAGGGCGCGTCCGGGGGCGAATTGTCGGGGGACCCCGCGCGCGCCGTCGTCGGAGTCGACGGGGGGCAGCCGACCCCCCTGCGAGAGGTCGAAGCCGCCCTGGGGGCGGTGGTCACGGCGGACGAGGAGCGCGAGTTCGTGCTCGAGCTGGGGAGCGCGGGCGAGATCGGCAACTACCGGGCCGTCTTCAGCAACCGCGGCGCGCGGCTCTCGCGGCTCTCCCTGGGCGACTACTACGAGGTGGAAGGACTCGACGACTCTCAGCGGCGTGACGCCGCAAACTGGGTTGACCTGCTGATCCCCGTCGCCACTCCCGACGGCCTGACCGGCTCCCTGTCCCTGGCCGCCAGCCAGTCCTCCGCCGCGCTGCTACGGGGCACGCCCCTGACCGAGGCTCTGTGGGTCGGCGAGGTGCTCGAGGAGCAGGGATACGTCGTCGGCGTGCGCTTCCGCTACGCACCGGGCAGCGGCGTGACCTTCACCAAGACCGTGCGCTGGCTGGCGGGGACACACCAGTTCGACGTGAGCCTCTCGCTCACCAATGACGAGCTGGCCGATTCGGGCGAGCGGCAGTTCACCTTCACCCCGGGCCTGTGCATTCCGCCCGCCGGCCAGGAGCGCTTCTACCAGGAGCCGAGCGCGGGCGCGGCCTGGCGTGACCGCAACGACGAGGCGGTCTGGAGCGACGTCCCGGTCAAGGAAGAGGGCGGCCGCGATCGCAGCGGCTCCCTGGAGGGCAGCGGCCGATTCTCCTTCGCCGGCGTCCACAACAAGTACTTCGCTCTCTTCCTCAGCCCGCACCCCGACGATGATCTGTCCGCGGCCAGCATCCGCGGGGTGAGCTATCGCCGGGTCCGCGACGCCGAGTTCGCGGCCCAGCACCCCGCCGAGGCCGACGCCTCGTGGAAGTACATCGCCTGCGATCTGGCGCTGGTGCTCGCTCTGCCGGAGATCGGTCAGACGACTACGCGCACCTACCGCGTCTACGCCGGCCCAAAAGAGCGCGACGAGCTGGTAGAGGCCTGGCCCGATCACATGGCCTTGATCGAGGAGGAGCTGGGTTTCTTCAGCGGGATCGCGAGTGGCATCCTGGCCATCCTCGGCTTTTACCAGGGTCTGGTGGGCAACTGGGGCTGGGCGATCATCCTGATGACCTTCACGGTGCGCCTGCTCCTGTTCCCGATCAACCGCCGCTCCCAGACGGCCATGGCGCGCCACGCCACGAAGATGAAGCGTGTACAGCCGCGCCTGAACGCGATCAAGGAGAAGAACGCCAAGAACCCCAAGCGCCTGCGCGAGGAACAGGCCAAGGTCTTCCAGGAGGAAGGGCTCGTCCCGCCCCTCGGCGGCTGCCTGCCCATGTTCCTCCAGTTCCCGGTCTTCATCGGTCTCTTCCAGGCCTTGCGCGTGGACTTCCACCTGCGCCAGGCGCCATTTATGGGCTGGATCGACGACCTCTCCAAGCCCGACCGGCTCCTGACCCTGGACCTGGACACGCACCTGCCCCTGATCGGCGTGATCGAGCACCTGAACGTGCTCCCGATCTTGATGGTGGTGCTGATGATCGTCCAGTTTCGGACCATGCCCACGCCCACGGACGAGCAGCAGGCCCGCATGCAGAAGATGATGCAGTGGATGCCGATCATCTTCGGCTTTCTGCTCTACAACTACGCGGCGGGCCTCTCGCTCTACATGATCACCAGCTCGGCCCTGGGCCTGGTGGAGACCAAGGGCATCAAGAAGATCTGGCCCATCGATGACACGGAGCTGCCCAAGAAGAAGAGCGGCTTCATGGCGCGCCTGGCCGAGATGCAGAAGGCACAGGCCCACCAGCTCGAAGAGGCCCAGCGCCGCAAGGACAGCGCCGGCGGTCCCAAGGGCAAGCGCCGCACGCGGGCGAAGAAACGCTAGCATCCGTTGAAGAACGCCCTCCCGCCTCTTCGCTCGCTCGGTCACTGCTGCGTCGGACTTGGCACCCCTCGCTCGACGGCTCTCCCCGACCGCCCGCACCCGACCGGCTGGCTCCTCCTTGCCCCGGGGACGAGGGCTTCCTCTCGCCGCAGGTCTTCTTCAACGGGCTGCTAGGAGGATACGGCGACGGCCCGCGAGACGATCTGCGCCATCGCGAGCCCGCCCGGTCCGGGCCGGCGGGGCGTGATCCGCGTCAGCGGCCCGCGCGCCCTGCCCCTGGCGCGTGCGGTCTGGGCCGGACCAGGCGAGCTGGCCACTGACCTGCCTCGCTCGATCCTGGTGGGGGAGTTCGACGACGGGCGCGGGCTCCAGCCCCTGCTGCTGTGGTGGATGCCCCGACCGCGCTCGTTCACGCGCGAGGACCTGGTGGAGTTCCACCTGCCCGGCTCTCCGCCGCTCCTGCACTGCGCCCTCGAGCGGCTGCTGGCCGAGGGCGCGCGCCTCGCGGGGCCGGGGGAGTTCACCCGCCGTGCATTCGAGAGCGGCCGCATCGACCTGACGCGCGCGGAGGGTGTGCTGGCCCTCGTGCAGGCACGCGGTGCCCAGGAGCGCCGCGCCGCCCTGGCCCTGGTGGGAGGCGGTCTGGCCGAGCGCATCGAGCGGTTGCGCGACGGTCTCGAGGACCTGCGCGCCACCTGCGAGGCGAGCCTTGACTTCGACGAGAGCGAGACGGGCCATGTCCCGCGCGTTGAGATCGAGGCCCTGGCGCGGGTCGCCGCCGAGGGGCTGGCCGAGGCCCTGGAGTGGGAGGAGCGGCGCACGCCGGCCACGGGAGAGGTGCGCATCGCCTTGGCGGGGGCGCCGAACGCGGGCAAGAGCGCCCTCTTCAACGCTCTGGTCAGGGGAGGCGCGGCGCTCGTCAGCGACCTGCGCGGGACGACCCGGGATGTGGCCGAGGGCCGCTGGCGTGTGGCCCAGGCGCGCGCCGTGCTGCTCGACGGCGCTGGGGAAGGAGACGACCCTGCGCCCTCGGGGTCGGCCGACGCCCTGGCGGTGGGGCACGCTCGCGGCGCGCGCGAGGGGGCCGACCTGATCCTGTGGGTGGTGGACGCCACGCGGGCGGACGGGCCGGCCCTCCTGCGCGAAGCCGCACGCCTGCCCGCGGGCGTTCCGCGCGTACTGGCCTGGAGCAAGGCGGACCTGGACTCCTCCGCGCGGCGCCCATCCGAGGCGCTGCTCGCCGCCGCGCGGCCGGCGGGCTGGACGGCGGTCTCGGCCCTGGCGGGCACTGGGCTCGAGCACCTGCGAACGGCCTGCGCCCAGGCTCTGGGGAAGGGAGCCGGCGCGCCCTCCGCCTCGGGAACCGCCGGCATTGAACGTGAACTCTCGGCGCGCCACCGCGGGGGCCTGCGCGCCGCCGCGCGCGCTCTGCGCGAAGGCCTCGAAGGCTGGCGTTCTGGAGCGCCCCTCGACCTCCTGGCGGCGCACCTGCGCGAGGCCACCGAAGGCCTCGATGCGATCGGTGGGCGGACGACTCCCGAGCATGTCCTCGAGCGCATCTTCGCCCGCTTTTGCATCGGGAAGTAGTGTCGATCGCCGCCGGAGCCTCGGCACGCACGCCCCGCATCCCCTGAGGGGTCCAATTCGTTGACACACAACATCTTGCGTGTTCTCCTGCCCCTTCGCCCGGGAGCCGGTGAGCCCCGCGAAAACGATGAAGTGCCCGCACTGCAAGCACGATGACGATCGGGTCGTGGACTCGCGCACCTCGGGCGAGGGACGGGTGATCCGCAGGCGGCGCGAGTGCCTGAGCTGCTTCATGCGCTACACGACCTACGAACGCATCGAGGAGACCCCCATGCGGGTCATCAAGAAGAGCGGCGAGCGCGTGCGCTTCGACCGCGAGCGGCTCCTGAAGGGCATGGTCAGGGCCTGCGAGAAGTTGCCCATCTCGATCGAGGACCTCGAGCGCGCGACGGCTCGCATCGAGACCCGCATAGGGGAGGCCTACGACCGTGAGGTGCCCAGCGCGGTCCTGGGGACGGCGGTGATGGAGGAGCTGCGCGAGCTCGACCAGGTCGCCTACGTGCGCTTCGCCAGCGTCTACCGGGAGTTTCGCGACGTGTCCCAGTTCCTCGACGAGCTCAAGCCGATGCTGGAGAGCGGGAAGGGACTGGAAAGCGGGAAGGGCGGCCCATGAGGGTGCGCCGCATCCTCAAGCGCGACGGCACCGTCGTCGCCTTCGACCCGGGCAAGATCGCCGCGGCCGTGGCGGCCGCCCAGGTGGCGGTTGGAGACGAGGACCCGAGCTTCGGCGGGGAGGTTGCGGAGATGGTGGAGTTCGCCCTCGGGCGGCGCCATGCCCTCGCGTCCGACGCGGTGGCGGGGGAGGCCGTGCCGGAGGTGGAGGAGATCCAGGACCTCGTCGAGCAGGCCTTGATCGAGCTTGGCCGAGGACCCGTGGCCAAGGCCTACATTCTCTATCGCGACCGGCGCACGCGCGTGCGCTCGGCGCGCTCGCCCGACGAGGGCCAGGCGCCATCGGATCAACCCGACCTCGCGCGCGGACTGCAGGTGCGCGACGGGCAGGGACGCTTCCCGTGGAGTAAGGCACGCATCGTGGCCGCTCTGGTGAACGAGGCCCGGCTCTCGCGCGAGCGAGCAGAGGATGTCGCTCAGCGCGTCGAGGCGCGCGTGTTGCGCTCGGGACTGCGAAGGCTCGGCACGGGTCTGGTGCGCGAGCTCGTGGACAATGAACTCGTGGCCATGGGCCTCGAGTCCGCCCTGGCGCGGCACAAGCCCGTCGCCCTCCCGCGCCACGACCTGCGCGAGCTGCTTGGTTCGGCGCCGGACGAGCGCGCGCGAGGCGCCGAACGACCCCCGCGTGCCGGTGCCGGCGAGCGCCTGGGTGAGCACTCCGTCGGGGGCGCCGTCGCGGGCGAGATCCTTCGCCGCTACGCCCTCGAGGACGTACTCGACGAGGACAGCGCCGAGGCTCACCTCTCCGGCGACCTGCACCTCGAGGACATCGAGCGCCCGCACCTGCACCTGGTGCAGACCCTTCCCGCCGAGCTGCTCGCGAGCGGAGTGGAGGGAGCCGGCGGGGCCTTTGAGCTGCTGGGAGAACTGGCGCCGCTCACCGGCAGCGTCTCGCACGCGATCGTGATCGAAGGGGCCGGAGCCCTGCTTCAGCCCCTGCTGCGAGGGCGCGCCGAGGCGGCCTCGCGCCGCGGCCGGGAAGAGGGCTGCGAGGATCTCAGTCCCCTGGCTGCCTGGCTGTGCGCCCTGCGCGCTCTCGGTCACGCCGGCGCTCTGCACCTCGACCTGTCCCTGCTCGGCGCACGCTCACCGGGCCTGATCGCTCGGGTCGTCGAGGCATTCGGCGAGCTGGAGCGGAACCTGCCGCCGGGACCGTCCCCACGCCTGTTTCTCGAGCGGAGCGAGCTGCGAGCGCTGCTCGCCCATGACGAGGACGTGCGGCCCACCCTCGAACGGCTGCTGGCCGGGGGCCTGGTCCTGCCCACCTGGGCCGGCGTCGGCGAACGGATCAGCGGTCCGGGGTGCCGCCGGCGCGTGCGCGAGCGCGGCGCCCTGGCCTGTGGCGGCGCGGCGGCCCTGAACCTCCCGCGCCTGGCGCGCGCCGCCGGCCCCTGGCGCGAGGACGCCATGTTCGAAAACCTGGCGGCCGGCGTGGAGCGTGCCGTGACCGCGCTCGCGCACCTCGCCCGGTTTCAGCGCGAGCACCGCAGCGCGCGCACCTGCGAGGCCCGCGGACGGATCGCATACGCCCTGGCCCCGGTCGGTCTGGGCGAGGCCCTTTGCATCCTGGGCGACGGCGAGCCGCGCCTCGACCAGGGCGCCCGCATTTTGGGTCTGTGCGCGGAGGCGGCGCGGCGCTTCGGCGCCGCCCAGGGCCTTTCGGTCGTGCTGTCGCCCTTCTTCGCCGCTCGCGCGCGGGCGCGCTTCGCACTCCTCGACGCGGAGCGTCCGCGTCTTGTGCAGTCCACCTTCTTTGGTGATGCCAGCGAGGTGGGGGGACGCTCCGGCCCCTACTCGTGCGGGTTCGGCCTGGGGGACGCCGCGCACCTGCAGACGGGGCACGCTGCGGGCGAGGCGGAGGCCGAGCTCTGCTCGACCGTCGCGGCCGGCGTCTGGACCCGCACCACCGATGAGGACTCCCCGGCGCTCCCATCCCAGGGGAGGACGCCGCTGCTCAACGGATGGGAGCGCTTCGACGAATTGCGCGAGGCACAACGAGATGCACCCGCCGAGCGCCGCGCAGTGAAGAGCCCCTCGCTCTTTCCTCTCGGCGGAGAAACGGGCGCTTCCGACGCCGGTTGACGCCGCCTGACCCACGCCCGATCTACTCTCACATGCGACTCCATCGTCTCGAGCTGCTTGGTTTCAAGTCCTTTGCCGACCGTACGGTCTTCGAGTTCGGAAGCGACACCCTGACGGGTATCGTCGGACCGAACGGCTGCGGTAAGAGCAACGTCGTCGACGCCCTGCGATGGGTGCTCGGCGAGCAGCGCCCGACTTCCATGCGCGGCAAGGAGATGACCGACGTCATCTTCAAGGGCTGCGCGAGCCGGCCGGCGCTCGGCGTGGCCGAGGCGACCGTCGTGCTGGACAACAGCGGTGGGACCCTCATCGGCTGCGGCGAGGAGGTGCAGATCACCCGGCGCGTGTTCAAGAGCGGCGATGGTGAGTATCTGATCGACGGCCGCCGCGTGCGCCTCAAGGACGTGCGTGAACTGCTCTTCGATACGGGGCTGGGCAGTCGCGGCTACTCGGTCCTCGAGCAGGGACGGATCGACGCCGTACTTTCCGCCAATCCCATCGACAGGCGACGGATCTTCGAGGAGGCGGCGGGGATCAGTCGCTACCGCCAGCGCAAGCACGAGACCGAGCTGAGGTTGGCGCGCGTCCATCAGGACCTGACGCGCCTTGAAGATGTGACCGGCGAGCTGCGCACGCGCGTGCGCTCCCTCAAGATCCAGGCCGGGCGCGCCGAGCGCTTCGTCGCGGCCAAGGAGGAGTGGCAACGGGAGAAGTTGCGTCTCTTGCAGCACCAACTGCACTCCCTGGAAGCGCGCCTCGAAGGATGCGTAGGTGCGATTCAAGTACGTGAGGAGGAGCTCTCCTCCCTGCGCGAGGGGCGAGAGTTGATGGATGGCGAGCTTGAGCTCATGCGTGGTGAGCGCTCGAGTCTGGGAGCGCAGGTGGAACACGTGACGGCCGCGGTCACGCGCCTTGAGGGCGACGGGCGAGCCATGGACGAGCGCAAGAAGCAGCTTGACCTGCGAATTGGCGGCCTCGAACGCAGTGCTCGCTCCGAATCGGAGCGGGCACAGATCCTCGCGACCCAGCTCGATGTCCGCGGCAGCGATCTGGACGAGCTGCAGACCCAGCGCTCAGAGCTCCAGAGCGGAGCTGTGGGTGCGCGCGAGGACGTGCTCGAACGCTCCGGTGAACGCAAGCGGGTCGACCGCGCCACGCGCGAGTTGCGCGAACGGGCAGAGGCCCAGAACGCCGTGGTGTTGCGACTCCTGCACGAGAAAACGGAGGCGACCAACAACCTGCATCACCTCGAGCACGGACGCGGTCAGGTGGAGGAACGCTGCGTACGGGTCGTGGCACGTCTGAATGATGCGCGCGTGGGTGCCGAAGCGGCTCGCGACCAGGCGCGCAACGATGCGCAGGGACTGGCCGGAGCCCAGGCCGCTCTGGAACGGAGCGAGCAGCTGCGCGAGGGCCTGATGGCCGAGCTGGGGGGGCTGGAGAGCACTCTGGAGGGGAGCGAGGAGGAGCTGCGGGGGCTCGAGATCGACCAGGCGCGGCGCGCCAGCGCGATCGAGGCGCTCCTCGACCGGGACCGGGAGCGCGCCGGTCTGGGGGTTGGCTCTCGTCGTCTGCTCGAGGCGGCGGAGGCCGGCACACTGGTCTGTGCGCCGGAGGAACTCTCGGGCCTCGTCGCCGACCATCTGCGCTGCGGCACCGACATGGCGCGCGCCGTGGACGTGGTGCTTGGGGAGCGCGCTCGCGCGCTGGTGATCGAGAGCGCGGACGCCGCCCGGCGCCTGGCCGGCTGGTTGCGCTCAGGCGAAGGGGGCCAGGCGGCCCTGTGCGTGCCCGCCCTGCTCGGCGAGCCGTCGGCGTCGCCGACGGACCTCGACGGCGCAGCGGGCGACCTCGTGCGGGGCGTCCTGATCGACGAACTCGAGGTCGACGAGGGCTTCGAGCCCCTCGCCCGCGCACTGTGCGGCGATGTGCTGGTGGCGGAGGACATCGCGTCGGCGCTGGAGGTCGTGCGCGCGGCGCCCGACTGGCGTTGTGTGACCCCCGCCGGCGAGCTGGTGGACAGCGCGGGTCTCATCGCAGGTGAGCGAACTCTGGCCCAGGGGCCCGTGGGCCGCCGCTCGAGTGCAGCCAGCTTGCAGTCCGAGTTCGAGGCCGTCGAAGTCCGCCGCCTCGCGGCGGAGAACGACACCGCCGAACGCCGCCAGGTCTTGGAGGAGTTGCGCGAGCGAGGGGCTCGCCAGGAAGCGGATCTGGAGCGCGAGCGCGAGGCGCTGGCGCAGGCGCGCAGCGCGTCCGCCACCGCCGAGGCGCGCGCGGACGACCTGACCGCCGCCCACGCCGCCCTTGAGAGAGAGAGCGCCGTCGTGCTGGAGGAGCGCGAGCAATTGCACGTGTCCCTGGCGACGGCCGAGGAGCGGCGTGCGGAGGTCGTGGCGGAGTTCGGACGCGAGAACGCGGCGCTCGAGACGATCGATGCCGAGCGGGGGCGACAGGAGGAGCAGCGCGACGACCTTGGGCGTCGCGAGGGTCGCAGTCAGGTCGAGTTGACTCGCATCGAGGAGCAACTTGGCGGGCTCGACCGGCGCATCGACGACCTGCTGGCCGTGCGAGCCGAGAACCAGGCCGAACTCGAGCGTGCCCGTCAGCTGGCGGGGGAAGCCACGGAGGGCGGAGTCTCGGCGCGATCCGAGCGTGAGGAGCTGGCGCAGCAAGCGGCCTCCGGGCTGATCGAGCGGGCGGAGGTGGACGAGCGCCTGCGGAACTTGCGGGAGCACGCCGGCGATGGCGATCGGCGCCTCGAAGGCCTGCGCGAGCAGCGCGACGAGGCCGCCCGCGTGTTCGAGACTCGGAGCTCCGCTCTGGCGGACGCGCGGCTCGAAGAGCAACGCATGATCCTCTCGCGGGAGGACGTGTTGCGACGCGCCGGCGAGGAGCTGGAGCTCGACGGCGAGCGCCTGCTGGAGGAGTTCGAACCGGAGGTGGCGCTGGCGACCCACGAGGCCCTCGCCGCCCTGGAGAAGCGCGTCGGCGGGCTCCGGAGCGGCCTCGACCGCCTGGGCCCGGTGAACGTGGACGCCCTGGGCGAACTTGAGGACGTCGGAGGTCGGCTGACCTTCCTGGAGGAGCAGGCCGCGGACCTCGCGCGTTCCCGCAAGGTACTCGACGAGACCCTCAAGAAGATCGAGTGCGAGAGCGAGCGCCTGTTCAAGGAGACCTTCGACGAGGTGCGCTCCAACTTCCAGCGCATCTTCCGACAGCTCTTCGGGGGTGGTCGGGCCGACGTCTTCCTGCAGGAGGGAGTCCCCATGCTGGACGCTGGCGTGGAGATCGTCGCGCGCCCGCCGGGACGTGAGCTGCTGCCGATCGGCCTGCTCTCCGGTGGCCAGCGCAGCATGACCGCCCTGGCGCTCCTGTTCGCCGTCTTCGAGGCGCGTCCGAGCCCCTTCTGCGTCCTCGACGAGGTGGACGCGGCCCTCGACGACGCCAACATCCAGCGCTTCCTGGCCATGCTGGAGAGCTTCCGACGCTCGACCCAGTTCGTGCTCGTGACCCACAACAAGGGCTCGATGACGGCCTGTGAGAGCCTCTACGGCGTGACCATGGCCACCAAGGGCGTCTCGCGCCAGGTCCGTGTCGAGCTGGACGAGGTGGAGGAGATCGTTCCTGACGCGACGGGCGGCACCGGGAAGGGCAATCGGGCAGGCAGAGGGGAGATCGACCGCGAGAGCGGCGAGCCGGTGAAGGAGCTCACGCCGGCTTCCGCCGAGGGTGCGCCGGGGGTTGAATCCGGCGGGTCAGCGCCCGAGCACGAAGCCCTCGACGCCCTCTAGCCCGCGCAGCAGGATCTTGCCGAAGACCTCCAGGCTCTCGACGGAGCAGTGCTCGATCGTGTCCTCGGTCGTGTGCCACCAGCTGTTGTCGGGACCGTAGTCGAGGTCGATCAGGTCAACGCTGGGGATCCCGATCTCCATGAATGACTGGTGGTCGTCCTTGATCGGGATCCGGCGGCCGTTCACATGCGCGGCGAGCCCCTCGGCGCGGGCCGCCTCGCGAAAGATCCGCATCAGGGTTCGGTCCGAGTTCATGTCGTCGTCGAGCACCAGGTCCTCGTCGCCGACGAGATCGATCACGACGCAGGCTTTCACGCTCCGTCCGCGCCCCGAGCGCCGCAACTCGGCGGCGTGATGGCGCGATCCGTAGCGGTTGTCCACCTGTCCGCGCGCGTCATCCCAGTTCCACAAGACCGCCTCCTCGCCGTCCACAAAGAGCAGGCGATAGGTGACGTCACGCTCCTCGACCGCGCACAGGACCCGTGCCAGTTCCAGCAGCACGGCGGTGTTCGAGGCCCCGTCGTTGGCGCCCAAGAAGCGCGCTGTTTGCTGGGCCGGATCCCAGTGGTCGTCAAAGCGTTTGGTGTCGTAGTGGCTCACCACCAGCAGCATCGGAGCCGATTCAGCGCCTCGCTCGCGGCCCGGCAAGTCGACATAGACGTTGGCCATCTGCACCGGGCCGCGGGGCGTGGAGGCCGTGAAGGACTCGCGCACCGGCTGCAGGCCCATGTCTTTCAGGGCGGCCTCGATGTAGGCGCGCGTGGCTTCGGCGGCAGCGCTGCCCGAGGGCCGCGGCCCGAAGGCAACCTGGGCCTCGAGGTGTGCCCAGGCGCGGGCGGCGTCGAGGTCGCCCGCTGCACTCGAGGACCCGGCGGCGCCCTCCCCGCTGCAGGCGATGGGGGGGACGGCGGCGCAGGCGACGAGGGCGAGCAGGGGCGGGAGGCTCCAGAGGCGCTTTGAGCGGAGCATGGGTGGAGGATAGCGGGCCAGGACGGCCGATGGGACCGCCCGTTGCCTTCCCAGGCCTGATTCCCCAGTGCCTGAGAGCGCTGGAGCCCGGCCGCTGCCCTGGGAAGGGACGCGAAGGGAGGTTCAGGTGAAGCGGCGAATGTACCGACATGGAAAAGGGCGATTCCCTGACCGGTCTGTCTCGGCTACCTCGTCCGCGCCTCCCTCCACCCACACCGCTCCGTGCCCCCATGAGTGATCAGAACGCCAGCGAACCCGGCAAATCCATCATAGATCTGGTCCAGAGCGAGGGAGAACGCGAGCAGTTCCAGGCCTTCTCCTGGGAGGGGAGCTTCGAGGACTACCTCGACATCCTCGAGCTCAATCCCCTGGCGGCTCGCAATGCCTGGCAGCGGCTGTACGACATGATCGAATCGTACGGTTGTGAGGAGGCCGGTCCGAAGAACCCGTCCCGGCGCTGGAAGCTCTTCGACGACCCCGAAGGCGACGGATGCGACGCGGTCTATGGTCTCGACGAACCATTGGGGAAGCTGGTTCAGATGTTCCGCGCCGGGGCGTGCGGGTTCGGCCCGGAGCGTCGAGTGATGCTCCTCCACGGGCCTGTCGGGTCGGCGAAGAGCACGATTGCGCGCCTCATCAAGCGTGCCCTCGAACTCTATACGCGAACGGACGCTGGAGTGCTCTACACCTTCAGCTGGAAGGTGGACGGAGAGGTAATTCCCTCGCCCATGAATCAGGACCCGCTGCTCCTGATCCCGGCCCTCGCTCGGCAGGCGGTTGAGGAGCGCCTCAACAAGGGTGCGCGGCGGGAGTACAGGATCAAGATCGCCGGCGAGCTGGATCCGGTCAGCCGGCACTACTACCGGGAGCTGATGGAGCGTCACGACGGGGACTGGCGCAAGGTTGTGGAACATGTGCGCGTGCGACGCATGGTCTTCTCCGAAGCTGATCGGATCGGTGTCGGGACGTTCCAGCCCAAGGACGAGAAGAACCAGGATTCGACGGAGCTCACCGGTGACCTCAACTACCGCATGATCGCCGAGTACGGCTCGGACTCCGATCCGCGAGCATTCAACTTCGACGGCGAGTTCAACGTGGCGAACCGCGGCATCCTCGAGTTCGTCGAGGTGCTCAAGCTCGACGTCGCCTTCCTCTACGATCTGCTGGGCGCGACCCAGGAGCACAGCATCAAGCCGCGCAAGTTCGCTCAGACGGACATCGACGAGGTGATCATCGGGCACACCAACGAGCCCGAGTACAAGAAGCTGCAGAACAACGACCTGATGGAGGCCTTCCGGGACCGCACCATCAAGATCGACATCCCCTACAACCTCTCGATCGCCGACGAGGTCAAGATCTACCGACGGCAGTTCCGTCAGGGTGTGGGGTCGGCGCGTTGCATCGCGCCGCATGCGCTCGAGATGGCGGCCACCTGGGCCGTGCTGACGCGCCTGGAGGAGCCGACGCACCCGAACTTGACCTTGCTGCAGAAGGCCCACCTCTACAACGGTGGGCGCGTCTCGGGCTTCAGCAGGGAGCACGTGCGCGAGATGCGCGAGGCCAACCCCCGGGAGGGAATGGCGGGCATCAGCCCGCGCTACGTGCAGGACTCGATCGCCGCCTGCATGGTGTCGGACCGTTCGGTCATCAGTCCACTCGACGTGCTCGATTCGCTGGAGCAGGGTCTGAGCCACCACAGCCTCCTCTCCAACGACGACACCCTCAAGCGTTACACCCAGCTCTTCTCGATCGCCCGCGAGCAGTACGAGGAGATCGTCAAGCGCGAGGTCCAGCTCGCGATCGCTTCCGACCGAGAGGCGGTCGATCGCCTGTGCAGCAAGTACATCGACAACGTGAAGGCCCACGTGACGTGCGAAAAGGTGCTCGACGTCGGAGGGAGGGAGCGCGATCCGGACGAACGCCTGATGCGCTCGATCGAGGGGAAAATCGACATCGCCGATTCGCGCAAGGAGGACTTTCGCCACGAGTTGATGAATTTCATCGCGGCGGTCCATATTGAAGGCAAGACTTTCGACTACCGGGAGAATGAGCGGCTTAGTCGGGCCCTCGAGCTGAAGATCTTCGAGGACCGCCGGGACACCATTCAGCTCACGAGTCTCGTCTCGACCGTCGTCGACCCCGACGCGCAGGACAAGATCGCGGTCATTCGAGACCGTCTGATGCGTGAGTTCGGCTACGACGAGATCTCGGCCGACGAGGTCCTGCAGCACGTGGCGAGCCTGTTCGCGCGCGGGGAGGCGCAGGCTGAAGACGGAGAGGCGGCTGCCTGAGGGCGAGTACGATGTTTCGCATCGAACGAGACCGGGCCCGCTTCCTCGAGATCGTGAGGGGCAAGTTGCGCCAGGACCTGCGCAAGTACCTCTCGAGCACCGAACTGATCGGGCGCCGTGGGGACAAGGCGGTCTCGATCCCGATCCCCCAGGTCGAGCTGCCCCGTTTCAGGTTCGGAGACAACTCCCGGTCCGGCGTGGGACAGGGGGACGGCGATCAGGGGCAGTCGGTGGACGGTGACGCCGCCGAGGGCGAGGGCGTCGGGGGCGCCGGCGATCAGGAGGGGCAGCACATCCTGGAGGTCGACGTGGATCTGGCCGACCTGGCCGAGATGCTCGGGGACGAGCTGGAGCTGCCCGACATCCAGCCCCGTGGCGATCAGTTGCTCTCCGCCGAGGGCGGACGCTATTCCGGCATCCGTCAGGCCGGACCGCGTTCCCTGCGGCACTTCCGCCGGACCTACCGCAACGCGCTCAAACGCATCATCGCCTCGGGAGACTGGAACTCAGCCGATCCGCGCGTCGTGCCCGTCAGAGACGACGAGCGCTTCCGCTGGCGCCGCACCTGTCCGCGCCCCGAGTCATCGGCGGTCATCTTTCACATCATGGACGTCTCCGGCTCGATGGGACGCGAGCAGAAAGACATCGTGCGCATCAAGGCCTTCTGGATCGATACCTGGCTGCGGAGCCAGTACCAGAACCTGGAGGTCGTCTACGTCGTTCACGACGCCGTCGCCAAGATCGTCGATCAGCAGACCTTCTTCCATCTGCGTGAGTCAGGGGGCACGAAGATCTCGTCGGCCTACGAGCTCTGCCTGGACCTGATCCGCGAGCGCTACCGTCCGGAAGATTGGAACATCTACCCGTTCCACTACTCCGACGGCGACAACTGGTCGGCTCGGGACACCGAACGCTGCGTGGGGATCCTGCGCGACGAGATCCTGCCGCGCGTCAACCAGTTCTGCTACGGACAGGTCAAGAGCGCCTACGGTTCGGGCCAGTTCAAGAAGGACCTCGACTCGTCCCTGGTGGACGAGGCGCGCCTCGTGACGGCGGCGATCGATGACCGCGAGGGGATTCCCGACGCGGTGCGCGCCTTCCTTGGGAATGGGAGGTAGGCGTGAACCGCACGGCCGTCTTGACCCCCGAACTGCGCGACCTCTCGGTCAGAATCGAGGCGGTGGCGCGGGATGCGGGCCTTGACTTCTTCGATGTGGTGTTCGAACTCCTCGAAGCGCGCGACGTGAACGCCATCGCTGCCTTCGGTGGCTTCCCCGTGCGTTTTCCGTCCTGGCGTTTCGGAATGGAGTACGAGCGCCTGGAGAAGGGATACCGTTTCGGGCTCTCCAAGATCTACGAACTGGTCATCAACAACGATCCGACCTACGCCTACCTCGTCAGCTCGAACTCGCTGATGGAGCAGAAGCTGGTGATGGCGCATGTCTTCGGCCACGCCGATTTCTTCAAACACAACATCTGGTTTCAGCCTACCGAGCGGCAGATGGTCGATGTGATGGCGAGCCACGGAACGCGCATGCGACGCTACGTGGACGCCTTCGGACAGGACTGCGTCGAGCGCTTTCTGGACCTGGCACTGTCGCTCGACACCCTGATCGATCCGTACCTTCCCCTGCGCGGTCATCGCGCGAGCGCACCCGCGGGCAGTCGGGAGGACCACCTCTCGCGGGCCCGACGCTCGCTCGACGTGGCCTGTTCTTCGCCGGTCGACCTCGAGCGGACGCTCGCCGTGCCGGGCGCAGCGACGGCGTCCGCCTTGCCGACCAACGACGTGCTAGGTTTCCTCGCCGAGTACGCCGATCTCGAGGAGTGGCAACGGGACGTCATGCGCATGGTCCGCGCCGAGGCGTACTACTTTGCGCCGCAGCGCATGACCAAGATCATGAACGAGGGCTGGGCTTCGTTCTGGCACAGCCGGATCCTGACGCGCGGTGTCCTGGGCGTCGATGAGATCGTCGATTTCGCCGACTGCCACAGCGGAGCGACCGCGACGGTTCCGGGCCAGCTCAATCCCTACAAACTCGGCATCGACCTGTTCCGGTACGCGGAGGAAAGGGGCATGGACCTTTTCCACCTGCGCGCGGTACACAACGACGTGAGTTTCATCGACGCCATAGTGGACGAGGAATTTGCCGATCGCAGCCGACTCTTCGTCTACGCCCGCAACACTCGCACCGGGCGGACGGAAGTGGTCCGCCGGGACTGGCGGGAGACGAAGAACGAGCTGTTACGCAGTCTCTCCTGGGGGGGACTGCCGCGCATCGAGCTGGCCGAGGTGGACTACGGGGGCCGCGGGGAGCTGCTCCTGCGCCACCACTTCGACGGCCGCGAACTACAGCTCGATCAGGCCGGCGAGCTGTTGCTGCAGCTGTCCTCCCTGTGGGGGCGAGCGGTACACCTGGTGACCCGTGAGGACGACCAGGGCCGGCGTCTCACGGCAGAAGGAGGCGAGGTCCGCATGCTCGAGGTTCCCGGCGCCGGGGGGCAGGCTCAGAGCACCGGGGAAGGCCTGCGCGCCAGCTGAGGACGGTTCTCCGGCGCTTGCGCCGCGGCTCGCGCCGCGCCACACTCGGCTCATGCCGAGACCCGCGCTGCGTGTACCCTTCGCCCTGCTGACGTGCCTGCTGGCCCTCGCCTGCCGTGATGCCAATGGCGTCGTCGGCAGCTCGATTGGCTTCGATCCCAACGCCAGCGGCTCGAACGGCTGCGCGGGCCAAGCCTCTTCCTTCGGCGCGCCTTTGGAGGTCGTTCCCCTGACGACCTTCGCTCCCGACTTCGCGAGCCAGGTGACGGCGGCGCTCGACGACAGCCTGCTCTACCTGACCGGAGCGGGCGCCACGGTGCTGGTCGTCGACGTGGCCGACCCCGGCGCGCCCACCGAGCATCTGCTCGTATCGGACGGAGTCGTCGCCACTGCCCTGGCGCTGCTGGGCGCGGACCCAGCAGCGGTCCCCGCGTTCTCGGGCCTGGCGGTGCTCGACCAGCAGACCCTGCTCGTCGTCGAGCTCTCCACCAACGTGATCCTGGCCGTGGACCGCACGCTCCCCGACACCGTCAGCCTCTACGCCGGGCTGCCCCTGGTCACGCCGGGGCACGCCGACGGCATCGCCGGCCTGGCGCGCTTCAGCTTCCAGACCGCCTCTCAGCTCTGTCCCAACAGCTTCGGCGTCTTCGTGACCGATCCCGGCAACCACGCCCTGCGGCTCATCCAGGAGATCGCCGACGGGGACGGAGGCTTCACGCGCCTGGTCTCGACCCTGGCCGGGATCGGGGCTCCCCTGACTGCCGACGGCAGCCTGCAAGGAGCGGCGTTCGACACGCCCACGGGCATCACCTCGACCTGCTTCGACACGCTGATCGTGACCGAGCGCGGGGACTTCGGCTCGGGTGAGTTGCTGCGCGGGGTCACCGTGCTGTCGGACTCGAACCCCTTCTTTGGCCCCGACGGATTCGTGGAGACCCTGGTGGGGGAGGCCGGGGACGGCCAGACGCAGAGCGGTGTCGACGCGACGGGCGAGGAGGCGGGTGCGGCGCTGGCGCTCTGCGCCGGCCCGGTGACGCCCCTGGCGACGACCGCCGGCGAGGTCTACTGGGTGGACTCCCAGACCGGTGTCCTGCGGCGCTGGAGTGGACGCGACGCGGACTGCCCCTTGGCGGCCGACTGCGACAGCGCCGTGGCGGCGCCGACCCTGACGATGGACGGCGTGCACTCCTTGACCCAGTCGGCGTCCGGAGACCTCTACCTGCTCGACATCGACCCGTTCGGCCCGACGGCGACCCTGCTGCGCATCGCGCCGTGAGCCGCATCGTCCACGAGCTGTCCTGGTCCGCGTCCCGGGCGGGAAACTTCGGGACCTGCTTGCGGCGCTACTACCACGACTACTACGGCTCGTGGAGGGGCTGGGAAGCGCAGGCGCCCGAGTGGCGGCGGCGCACCTACCTGCTCAAGAAGATGACCCGCATGCCCATGTTCGCGGGCGACTGCCTGCACCGGGCCCTGGCGGCGTGGATGGCCGAGCGCGCGCGGGGACGCACGAGGACGGCGGCCGAGATGGAGGAGCGCGCCCTCGAGCTCCTGCGCTCAGGCTACCGCGAGTCGCGCGACGGCTCCTGGCGCGCAAAGCCCTCGAAGCGCACGCGCCTCGCGGAGCACCACTACGGCGAAGCCGCGATCGACGAGGCCAGCGGGGCGGCGACGGAGTATGGCGGTCGCATGGTCGAGCGCCTGCGGCGCTGTGTGCGCCACTTCTTTGCCCTGGACAGGCTCGAGGAGGCGCGCACGATCGATCCGGGCGCATTCCTGGGCCTCGAGGAGATGGGCACGATCGAGTTCAATGGCACGAAGGTCTTCTGCATCCCCGACTTCGCCACCGAGCTGCGCTCCGAGGGGGGGCGCGCTATACACATCTACGATTGGAAGACGGGCAGGCCCAGGGAGCAGGATCGCTTCCAGCTGGCGGTCTACGTGCTGTACGCCCGCGAGAAGTGGGACGCGCGACCGGACGAGGTGACCTGCAGCGACGTCTACCTGAGCGATGGGGAACTGGTTGTCGAGCGCTTCGACGCCGAACAGGTCGAGGTCACAGAGCGGCGCATCGCCGAGTCGATGGACGAGATGAGCGCCCTGCACTTCGACGCCGACGCGGAGGACGGCGATATCGAGGCCTTCCCGATGATCGAGGACCCGACGGCGAGCGAGTGCACCACCTGCAACTACCGCGAACTCTGCGGTCGATGACACCCCGGGCGGGCCGCCGCCCGATCCCACCGAACCCCTGTGAAGAACCCATGAATACGGACAGGCGAGCGATCCTCTTCGGTGTCGGCATCTCTGCCGTGCTGTCCGCGACGATGGTCGTGGCGGGTCTCAAGGCCGGGATCACACCCGGTGTGAGTCCGCTGGTGATCCTGTGCGCCTGGGGTGCCTTCGCTGCCTCCTCGCGAGGCGCGGGGGGCCGGCGCTTTCTGAACCTGGCCCAGGTGGCCGGGTCGGCGGGCATGGCGATCGTCGCGGGGGTGATCTTCACCGCTCCCCTGCTCCAGCACCTGCACCTCGCCCGGGCCGAGGAGGCCCTGCGAGCGGTCGGCTACGCCGGCGACCTGCGCGCCATGCCTTGGAGCGAGGCGAGCGCGGTCCTCGCGGCCCATGACCTCTCGGTCCCGGCCGTTGACGTCCTCGTGCTGATCATCATGAGCCTCGCGGGCGCGCTGATTGGCTACGGCTTCGTCGGGCTGGCCACACGCAAGTTCCTGACGGACCCGACCCTGCCGGCTCCCGAGGCGCGCGCCTGCGAGACGATGATCCGGACCGCGACCGCCGACGCGACGAAGCGCCCGGCCATCAAGGTCTCTCTCGTGCTCGGGCTCCTGGCGAGCTTCGTGAGCCCGCTGCTCGTGCACGCCTCCCTGGCCCGGGAGCACATCGTGCTCTTCTCGAAGAAGCTCGCCGACCGCTCCTTCCAGCTCGATCTGCCTTTCGCGCCGATCTACATCGGGATCGGCGGCCTCCTGACCCTGGCGACCGCCCTGCTCGTGTTCGCCGGCTCCTCCCTGCGCCTGGTGGGGGACTGGGCCCTGGCGAGCATCGAGGCCGGGAGCGAGTTCGCGTCCCTCTACCCCTCGAACTCCATGCGCTGGGTAGGCGGCGGTGCGATGACCGTCGCCGTGGCCTACTCCCTGGTGAAGTTCATGGGGCCGCGTGCGGCGGCGACGGGGACCACCGACTCCGACGACTCCTTGCTGGAGATCGAGCCGGGGATCCGCCGCGCCCTCGGCACCTGCATCGCCCTGGGCGTCGCCATCCTGATCGGCTGGCTGATCGCGACCGACGGCGTGACCACCTTCGCCTTCGCCATGACGGGCGCGGTCCTCGTGATGGCGATGTTGATGGTGACCCTGGGCGCGATCCTCTCCCTGCAGATTGGGAGCTCCGCTTCCCCCGTCTCGGGGACTATCTTCGTCACGACCCTCGTTTTGTGCCTGGTCGCCCTGGCGGTCGGCCGCGCCTCGATCGACGACGTCCCAATCCTGACGGCCCTGCTGGTCGGCGCTTGCGTCGCGGTCTGCGCCGCGAACGACTCGAGCCAGGACTACAAGACCCTGCAGCTGTGCGGCGTGGCGCCGCGCGACGGCTTCCGGGCCCAGCTCGCGGGCCTGCTCGTGGGTTGTGTCGTCGTGCCGCTCTCGATCTACGTGGCCCACGAGGCCTACGGTCTGGGAACGAACCAGCTCACCGCGCCCCAGGGCGAGATGTTCGCCACCCTCGTGGACGGCCTGCTGATCCAGGAGTCCCTGCCCTGGCATCCGATCCTCCTGGGCCTGATGGTGGGCGTGGTGGCCGTGGGGATGGATATGCTGGCCACGCGCCGCGGCTTGCAGCTGCCGGCCATGGCCCTGGCCGTGGGCATCTACCTGCCGGGCTACCTGGGGGTCGGGATCCTGATCGGCGCCGTCTGCCGCGCCCTGGGCGAGCGCGCGCGAGCGTCCGAGACCGGGCGCCGGGAGCGCACCCACGAGTCGATCCTGACCGCCGCCGGGTTGATCACTGGCGCCGCGGCCCTCGAACTGCTTCTGGGCATCGCCATCCTGTTCCGCTTCGACCTCGCCAGCCTGAGCCTGTTCAGCACCTCGGGCGAGGAGGGGAAGGTTCCTCTTCCGCACATTCGGCTGGGCACCTGGGTGGACATTCCACCCGCGACGATCCCGGTCATCGTGGGCCTGCTCGGCATCGTGGTTCTCGGCGGCCTGCTCTACCACAACGCCCGGCGGGGCACGGCTGGAGAGGCCGAGTAGGGGCCCAGGTGCGCCCGTGGGCCTCCAGGGCCTCCGCTCTCCACGCAGTGCTTCAGCCCGAGGGGCCCGAGACGCGATCTATATGATGGTGCCGTTGTTTCCCGGTGCCCACGCCATGGCCGATCCGCGCTGTTCGATCCTGCTCCTGACCTGGAACGGAGCGTCCCACCTCGAGCGCCTGCTGCCGGCCCTGGCCGACCAGCGGCTGGAGGGCGGCGTCGAGCTCCTGGCGGTGGACTCGGACTCGGACGACGGCACC
>DASCMO010000134.1:0-21724 GCA_036010965.1 Planctomycetota bacterium
GGCGGCGGGCAGATGGCGAGCGGTGACCGCCTCAGCACCTATGAGGACGGCGGCGAGCGCGAACGCGCCTCCTGGGCAAACGGCCTGCGCGAGGGGCCCTGCCGGCGCTGGTACCCCGGCGGCGTCCTCAAGGCCGAGGGCGTGTTCGTGGCCGGTCGCAAGAGCGGGCCCTGGCGCTTCTTCACGGCGGCCGGCGCCCTGGATCCCGAACGCTCGGGAACCTACGAGAGCGACCATCGCGTCGCTCCCCTCCTGCGCGACTGACCCCTCCCTCGCGATCGGTGACCGGCATTGGCCGCGCCGCACATGCGAGATAGGCTGCACCTGCGGTCCGGCATGTGGAAGAGCGCGGCTCATTCACGCCCGAGATCGACTCGATCTGGTTCCAGGAGGTCTGCCTGTCATGAGGCGCATGCAATGCTGGTCCGTCTCTCTCACTGCCATCGCTTCACTCGCCCTGGCGCCGACCGTCACCGCGGACGGACTCGAGGCGGGTGCGCACACGTTGGACATCACGCCCCCCGCCGGGATCCCGATGTGGGGCTATGGAGCCCGCGGAGACGACGCCTGCGAGGGAGTGATGGATTCCCTGGAGGCCAACGCCCTGGTCCTGGCGGTCGGAGACGAGAAGCTGGCGATCGTGGGCCTCGACCTCGGGCGAGCGCCGGCGCGGGAGTCGATGGCGCGCATCCGCCAGGCGATCCAGGAGAAGGCCGGTGTCGACCACTGCCTCATCGTCGGTTCCCACACGCACCACGGACCCTGTCCCGAACTGGTCGGGAATCCGGGCCCGGCGGGCGAGTACGTGGGGCTTCTGGAAGCGCTGATCGTTGAAGCGATCGTCACGGCCGACGGCAAGCGCGTGGGCGCGAGGATCGGGGTGGGCTCGGTCGAGGTCGACCGCAACCGCAACCGGCACAGCGAGATCGAGCCCAAGCCCGTCGACCGCGAACTGGCGGTGGTACGCATCGACGACCTGAGTGGCGCTCCGATCGCCGTCGCCGTCAACTTCGCCGCCCACCCGACGAACATCGACGCGGGAGAGCTCTTCTTTTCAGCCGACTATCCCGGCGCCATGAAGCGGCGCGTGCGGGAGGTCATGGAGTGCGAGTGCCTCTTCCTCCAGGGCGCGGCCGGCGATCTGTCGACCAATCTGCGCGGCAAGGACTTCCGAGCGTTCGGTGCAGCCCTGGGCAACGACGTGGTTGAGCTGGCCACATCGATCGAGACCGAGGCCCCGGCCCAGCCGTCGATCCTCGTGCGCGAGGAGGATTTTCATTTCGAACATTCGCGGGTGGACTTCGGCAACGTCCTGGTCCAGATCGCCTTCGTGCGCGCCTTCTTCAAGGAGCTGGTCGATTTCTATGTCGAGGAGTACGCGACCGGAATCCGGCCCCACCTGACCGTTGCGCTGCTCAACGGCGAGATCGGCCTGGTGGGTGCGTCGGGCGAATTCTTTTGCAGCCACGCGATCCGCCTCAAGCGCCGCAGCCGCCTGCAACACACGCTCTTCCTGGGCTACTGCAACGACTACCAGCAGTACTTTCCGACCATCGAGGCTGCGGCCGAGGGCGGCTACGGTTCCGACGCGATGGTCTCCCCGGCTCCCGTGGGCGCGGGGGAGGAGATCACCAACCGCGCACTGTTCCACCTCTACGACATGCAGGACCGCTACCGGATGTTCCGTTTCAAGTAGGGCGCAGCGCCCCGTCCCCGACAGGAGCTACACTGGGATCCGTGAGGCTTGCGCTGTACCCATCGCCCATCGGCCTGACGGCCCTGCTGCTCGCCTGCCAGGCGAGCACACCAGTCGTCGATCGCCGGCCCGAATACGTGCCGCGCGAGCTGCTACGCTCGACGGTATGGATCGGCTCACGAGTGGGAGAGAGCGCCTTCTCCAGCGGCTCGGCGATCATCGTCGGCCCCCACCAACTCCTGACCGCGGCCCACGTCTGGGCCCCGCAAGAGGAGTGGTGGGAGGGACTCCCACAGGAGCGGGAGCTCCGCTTCTGCACCCCCTCGCTGATCGCCCTGCGGGCAGCTCCTGGGACCTCCATGTCGGTCAAGAGCATGCCGGCCTTCACGCGCTCGCGCTTCCGTCTGCTGGCCGCCGGGACGCCAGAGGTGAAGGAACGCGCGGACGGCAGCACAGGCCCTCGAATAGGACCGGGAGACTGGGTGCTTCTCGAGACCGACGACACGCTCTGGGACCCCGACGACGCGGCGCAGGTGCACCCGGCCGCGCTCGAGGAAGGCTGGCTGGTCCCCGAGGGCAGTGAACTGCTGGTCGCAGGTTTCTCCTCCATCTTCCACCTAGAGGGGGGCGACGAAGACCAGGAGGCTCTCGACTTGCGAGCCCATCTGGAGTTCGTGCTGGCGGGTCCCTACACGATCCGCGGCCCGGCCCGAAACATGCAGGACCTGCCAGGCCTCGAGTATCCGACCGACTGGCCACGACCCGGCGGTCACTCCGGTGGCGGCGTCTACCTGTGGGATGAGCGCGAGCGCGAGCCGAAGTTGATCGGGGTCTTCCACAGCAAGCATGCGACCCAGGTCACCGCGACCGCCCAGTTCCTCCTCCTGGGACTGGACTCCCTCGCTTTCGACGTCAAGAGGGATCGCGAAGGCGCCCTGCTCACCTACGACCCCGTGGCCCCAGCCTTCGCCGCCATGCAGCGGGACGCTCCGTGATCGCACGCGCACTCGTCGCACTCGTCGTGCTCGGCTTCAGCACGCCGAGCGCCGACGCGGCGCGCGCGGGGGATCCGCGGGTCCTCGCGCACTGGATCTTCTCGGCCGAACACCACGAGGGAAACGCCTTCCAGCCCGTCGAGGGCGGCTGGCCCCTGCCAGCTCCCAACCCGACCTTCCTCGGCGAGGGAGACACTCAGTCCCTGCTGCTGCCCCTCGCACCGGACCTGATGGCGGTCGGCGAGCCCGTGCCAGCCGAGGCCCTCCCGCGCAAGGAGTTCTCGATCGAGGCCTGGGTGGCCATGGACACGCAACCGTCCTGGGGCGGCATCTTCAGCGCCCTGGAGGACAACGGGAGCGCGGAGAGCGGCATCCTCCTCGGCAGCCGCGAGGGACGCTTCTGCGTCGCGCTCGCCAGCCAGGGAACCGGGGACGCCGACGGCCTGATGACCTACCTGGAAAGCTCCGCCACGTTTCATACCGGACGCTGGTACCACGTGGTCGGCACCTACGACGGCAAGCGCCTGCGGATCTACGTGAACGGCGAACTCGAGGGCGAGAGCACGGCCCAGAGCGGCGAGGTGCGCTACTCCCCCACCCACACCGTGGCGGTCGCGGCCTACAAGGACCGCAACGAGGACTACCGGCTGAGCGGGGCGCTACGGGAAGTCGCGCTCCTCGACGATGCCCTGCGCGGGTCAGAGGTCCGACGACGCTTCAAGGACGGTGCGGGCGAGCTCCCCCTGCCCTCGGGCAAGACCTTCAACACACTCCCCGAACCGGAGCACGCGCCCCTGCACACCCTGCGCGCCCCCATCAACCAGGCCATCAGCGACGGTGTCGAGTACCTGCTGCTCCATCAGCAGCGCGACGGCTCCTGGGACTACCGCCTGAGCACCTACCGTAACGGCGCGACCTCACTCGCCCTCTACACCCTCCTGAAGTGCGGTCTACGCAACGACCACCCCTCGATACGGCGCGGCCTGCAATTCCTCGCCCGGCGCGAGCCGAGCAAGACCTACTCGGCGGGCTGCCAGCTGATGGCCCTAGGCGCCACGGGAGATCCGGCGTACGCGCCCTGGGCGAGGGAGATCGTGGACCTGCTCGTCTCCTGGGAGAGTGGGATCCAGACCGGAGGCTGGGCCTACCCCGGCGGCGCGGTGGACCTCTCCAACACCCAGTTCGCCGCCCTGGGGTTCTGGGGCGCCTCTCAGCTTGGGGTGGAGTTGCCGGTGAAGCTCTGGCGGAGGATGGTGCGCAAGGTGATCGAGAAGCACCAGACCTTCGTCGAGGAGGTCGAGTGGCCCGCTGGCGACGCGCCGCGCACGGGCAAGCGCCGGGTCGCGGGATACCACTACTTCGAGGAGCGCGGCCCATGGCACGACTCGGGGACAATGACCACCGCCGGGCTGTGCACGCTCGGCATCCCGCGCATGCTGCTGGGCAAGACGCTGGGCGCGCAGACCATACGGAGGATGGACAGGAGCCGTGATCTCGCCATGGGCTGGCTCGAGAACTACTACCTCGACATGTGGGAAGAGCGCGGCCATAACCCGCACCAGGAGAGCTTCGCGGGCATCCTCGGGGACAACTTCTACTACTACCTGTATGGAGTCGAACGCGTCGGCGCCTTCTTTGATACCGAACTCATCGGCGATCACCCCTGGTACCGCGACGGCGCCGAGCGCCTGCTCGCCAAGCGCAGTGGGAACGGGAGCTGGGAAGGGAACGAGAAGGACACCTGCTTTGCCCTGCTGTTCCTGCGCCGCGCCTCGGCACCCGCCCAGTCGGGACAACCCGCCGACCGCGACGGCGGCGTGTTCGCCGACGGGACGGGCGAGGTCCACATCCGCGCCACGGGGACGGCGCGCATCACCTTCTGGATCGAGGGCTTCGACGCGGCCGTGCTGGCGGAGTTCAATGGAAAGGAGCGGGAGTGGCGCGGCCTGCGCGTGGTACGCGTGGACACCCTCGCCGACGGCGAACCCCTCGCGACGCTTCCCGGCGATCCCCTCGCCCCCTGGAGCGGAGAGCGCTACGCCGCCCAGCACGGCTTCGACCTGCCTGGCAAGCACACCCTCCAGGTGCGCGTCTCGGTGGTCGCCCCCGAGGGAGACCCCGAGTACGCCGAACCCATCGAGGTGCTCGAGTCGGCGCTGCTGGAGATCGTCACGCGCGACTCGCCCGAGGACTGGATGGCGGCCAACCTCGCCCTCGCAGCGGAAGACCTGCTGGAGCCCGCCCACCCGGTCGCGAGAGCGTCGAGCGAGATCGATGGGTGCGGACCGGCCCTGGCCTGCGATGCATCCCACGCCACGCGCTGGGTCGCCGCCCCCGAAGACGAGCAGCCCTGGATCCGCTTCGAACTGACCCGCAGCGTACGGGCGAACAGCGTCCTGCTCTCCCAGGCCGACAGCACCCTCGCCATGCGCGGGCGCCACGGCGCCATCCACCGTCTCTCCCTGAGCATCAACCAGTCCGACCCGATCGAGGTCGATATGGGTCCCGACCCTCTGCAGCAAGTGCGCGTGGATCTGGGCAGGGCCCTGCGCGTACGTACGATCGAGGTCACGATCCTCGACTCGACCCCCGGCGCGACGGTCCGGGGCATCGGTTTTTCTGGTATCGAACTCCAACGTCTCCCATGAGCCTCCTACGCCCCGCAGCTCTGTGCGCAGGCCTCGCCCTCACGGCGACCCTGATCGAGCAGGACCGGCCAGTGCACGTCCTCGACGCGACCCATCACCACCTCGGCGACGACGTCACCCCCGAGTGGCCCGAGGCCTCCGCGAACCCCGAGGGGAAACGCCTGCGCCTGGAGTTCGAGGGCCGCAAGCGCGCGGCTGAATCCATCCTGTGGATTCGCCAGCGCAGCGTGGACAACGCCTGGCATCTCAACCTGAACGGCGAGCGAGTGGCCCTGCTCAAGCGCGGAGCGGGCCCCGCGGACCACTGGTACACGATCCCTCCGGGCACCCTGGTCAACGGCGAGAACGTGCTCGAGATCACCCCCGAAGTGCCCGCCGACGACGTCGTCCTCGGGAACTTCCGCCTGGCCGAAGGGACACTGCGCGAGGTGCTGGACCTGCGACCGGTGAAGGTCACCGTCCTCGATTCCCGGAGCGAGGGTCCGATCCCCGCGCGCGTCACCCTCGTGCGCGACGACGGACAGCCCGCGCGGATTTTCTACGCCGAACCGGCTTCGAGCGCCGTGCGAGACGGCGTGGTCTACACCCTCGACGGTCGGCTGGAATTCGAGCTGGAGCCTGGGCCGGTCACGCTCTACGCCTCACGGGGAGGCGAGTGGGGTGTGGACCAGGCGCCGCTCGATTGGAACGACGCTCCAACCGAGCTGACCTTGCGCATCGCGCGCGAGGTGGACACGACAGGTTACATCGCCTGCGACACGCACATCCACACGCTTGAGTTCTCGGGTCACGGAGACGCCAGCGTGCTCGAGCGCGTCGTGACCCTCGCCGGCGAGGGAGTCGAGCTGGCGGTCGCCACGGACCACAACCACAACACCGACTACCGGCCCACCCAGCGCGAGCTGGGGCTGCAGCGTCACTTCACCTCCGTGACGGGCAACGAGGTCACGACCGCGAACGGCCACTTCAATGCCTTCCCCCTCGATCCAGAGGACGCAGTCCCCGATCACACGCAGCTCGACTGGGTCAAGCTCGTCGACGACATCCGCTCCCGCGGTGCGCGCACGGTGATCCTCAACCACCCGCGCTGGCCGGGAGGGAAGAGCCCCTTCGAGAACGCACGCCTCGATCCGCCGAGCGGAGAGCGTGGCGACGGCAGCGCCTTCCCGTTCAACGCCATGGAGCTCGTGAACTCCGAAACCGGAGAGAGCGATCCGATGCTCCTGTTCCGGGACTGGTTCGGCTTGCTCAACCACGGCGAGCGGATCATGGCCGTCGGCGCCTCCGATTCCCACACGGTCAGCGACACGGTGGGCGGCGGTCGCACCTATATCCGAAGCCGCACGGACGATCCGGCACGCATCGACGTGGCGGCGGCCTGCGCCGCCATCAACGCCGGTCAAGCGTCGGTCAGCCACGGCATCTTCTGCGACATGCTCTCGGCGGACGAGCGGAGCTCCTCCCTGATGGGCGAGACGGTGCGCACCGGTGCTGACGGGCTCGCCTTCGTCGTGCGCGTCGCCAGCCCGGCCTGGGCGCGGCCCGAGTCGATCACCGTCTTCGTCAACGGCGTGGCTCGCGAACGGGTGGAGCTCGACCCCGAGCAGGGCCCGGTGGACCTGCAGCACCTGTTCCAGATAGCGCTTCCCGAGGATCACGACGTGTGGATCAGCGTGGTCGCCCTCGGCGCCGAGCAGCGCCTGCCCTGGTGGAACGTCGAGAACCTCTACACCCTGGGAGCCACGAATCCCGTCTGGGTAGATCGGGACGCAGAGCCCGGCTATCAGAGCCCGCGAGCGACCGCCAAGCAGCGGATCGCTCGCGCCGGAGGGCAGCCCGAGCGCCTGGTCGAGGCCCTGGAGGCCGTGGACGACGCCGTGCTTGTCCAGGCGCTCACCCTGCTAAGCAACGACCAGCTCGCCGCGCTCGACGAGCTGGTCGGTTTACGTGCAACCCAGTCCGAGACCCTGCGCGCCTTCCTGGGCGGTCGCTGACTCCACAGCAAGAGAGCGCGGCCGAGTCGGAAGTCGCGCTACAGGCTGTCGCCGTGCTCGCTGAGGTACGACTTGACCCCGTCGTCATCGGGGGTCATGCCCGCCTTGCCGGTCGCCCAGCCCGCGGGGCAGACCTGGCCGTGCTCCTTGAAGAACTGCACTCCGTCGATCGCGCGCAGGACCTCGTCCATATCGCGGCCGAGGGGCAGGTTGTTCACGAGCGCATGCCAGCAATTTCCGTCGGGGTCGATCAGGAAGGTGCCGCGGGCCGGGAGACCGCTCTCGGCGTGGACCACGTCGTAGTCCTCGGACATCTTCTTGCTCACATCCTCCAGCAGGGGATAGCCGACGGGGCCGATGCCACCCTCATTGAGAGCGGTGTTCCGCCAGCGCGCGTGAGTCTCCGTGTCATCCATGGAAACGCCCAGAACCTGGACGCCTCGCTTCTCGAACTCACCGAGGCGGTGGTCGAAAGCGATGAGCTCGGAAGGTCAGACGAAGGTGAAGTCCTTGGGATAGAAGAACAGCAGCACGTACTGGCCGGAGTAATCCGAGAGGCTCACGTCCTGCGTACTACCGTCCGGCATCGCCGCCGACGCCGTGAAGGCGGGCGCAGCCTGGCCGATGAAGTTGCTCATTGGGAAATCTCGAGGAGGAGGTTCGGGGACAGGGAGGCCGAGAGCACATTGCGTATCCGCATCCCGGCGTCACAGATCATAACGGCCGTCATGGCGACCCCAAGCACGGGATCGCCCTTCCCGCGGGGCCAGATTCGGACCGCCGGCGGCGCGGTCCGAGAGCGGGCCGCGATCCCGATGGCGCGCAGCGAGCGAGCGCGTGAACGACCCACCGTCCGTCACGTATCATGGACGAGCCTGCGGTTGCGCTCATCTCCCTCCTCCTCCCCGACCCCCACTGGACCCTGCCATGAGTCGCCCCACCCGCACCACCTGGCTCCTCCTCGGCGGCGCGCTGCTCGTGTCGGTCACCCTGAACCAGATGAGCGCGCGGGTACGCAAGCCCCTGCTGCAGACAGAACGCCTGCTGGAGTCTTTTGGCTGGCAGGACGGGGATCTCGAACTGCTCGAGGGGGGTTACTCGACGCGGATCCTCTCGGGGAGGGCACACGCTACCTACAGGTCCGTGAAGCCCGGTCACGAAGGTGAGGTGCACCTCGAAATCTCGCGCCCGCTTCCCTTCAGCAGCTGGAAAATCACCCAGTACAGTCACCTCAAGCCCGCGACGGAACCGGAGGGCTCGGGAGACTGAGGGCGGCTCGGGGTTGCGGAGCCGTCGAGGGCGGTCCTCAGTCCAGGAACTCCACCTCACCTGTGGTGACGTCGTAGAGCGCGCCCACGAGAGCGAGCGCTCCGCGCTCCTCGAGAGCGCGCAGGACCGCGCTCCGCTCACGCAGGGCCTCGACCCCCAACTCCACATTCCGTATCGCGACGGCCGTCGTGAACGCCTCTTCACGAGAGGTGCGCGAGGTCGGACCGGCCGACTCGGAGACGCCCTCCGCGGCCAGCCGGATGCACTGCACGAGGTCCGAGAGGACGCCGGGTTCCTCACCTTCCAGGCTCGCCCCGACCGCGGCGCAGCGCGTGTGGCCGAGCACCACCACCAGGCTGACCCCGACCCCCTGGCCAGCAAACTCCAGGCTGGCGAGGACGTGGTCGCCCACGACGTTGCCGGCCACGCGCACGCTCATCAGGTCACCCAGGTCCTGGTCGAAGACGAGCTCTGGAGCGACGCGGGAGTCCATGCAGGCCAGGACGGCTGCAAACGGCCGCTGGCCATCACGGAGCGCGGCGACCTGCGCGGGCAGGTCGCGCTCCCGCGCCTCGCCGGCGACAGCGCGACGATTCCCCTGCTCCAGGCGCTCCCGGGCCTCAGCGGGTGAAATCTCCTGGGGACTCAGCATTCAATTCGAGATCCGCGAGAACTCCATCTCCATGCCTTCGAAGTGATAGATGGTCACCATCTCGTGCGGTTGGCCGGAGAAGTCCGTCTCGATTTCAGCGTTCCCGCCGGCGATGGTGCGATCGTTGTGGGTCGCCCCCTGGGCACGGTCACCGCCGACGATTCGCCAGTCCCCTTCCAGGGCGACGAAGCGCTGGAACTGAGCCAGGGCTGTCGAATGATCGGCGCTGGCCCGGGAAGCCTCGCAGAATGTGAAGGCCGGCACCGTTCCGAGCACGGCTGCGATGGAGATCTGTCCCGAGAGCCTCATCGGTGCAGAATGGCCTCTCGCCTCCCCTCGCGCAACCCAGCCTCTGCGCCCGACGCTACGGACCGACGATCTGCAGCAGGATCGCGGCGACGATCGCCAGGGCGAGGCGGGCGTGCACCCGCTCGGACCTCCACAGAACGCCCGAGACGGACAGGATCGAGTAGACGCAGGGCCATATAGCCTCGGCGCTCCACGCCAACCCATTCCCGGTGACCACGGTGCTCGCGAGGCCACTGAGCCAGACGAGCGTCTAGACGCCGAAGTAGGGTCGATGGTGCCTCATGAAGTGCTCTCTCAGATCGAGCCGCCCGGCGACCGCGAAGTCGGGGAACGAGAGCACCGTCAGGAGATGGAGGAGCCCGAAGGACAGAAAGAACCCGATGAACTCCCAGAAGTTGTAGGCCATGCCCTGCTCGCTGTAGAAGCTGAACCACACCGAGATGTAGGTGAAGGCGAGCACGGTCAGCCAGACCCCGTGCACCCACGAGAAACGCACGCGCTCCCTCTCCAGCAGGAGTCGCCCGACGCCGTGGAGGATGTTGGTCACGCCAGCCCCGATCAGGACCAGCATGAAGATCATCACGAACTCCCAGCTCCCCATCACGTCACTCCCATCGGCCGATCATGCGCACGCCTCGACGGTCGTCGGCAGGCTCCCGGCGACGCCAGCTGCAGGGGATCAGATGCTCTGTTCCTCATCCTTGTAGGAATAGACGCCGCGCTGACCCGGGGTCTCTTCGACGGACACGCGCAGGGCGCGCACCCAGACCTCTCCAAAGTTCTCTTCCAATCGTTTGCGTAGCTCGCGACCCACGAAGGTAGCCAGGTTCTCCGAACTGGTGTTGTTGATGGGAAGCACGATCACGTCGCCGGCGGGCATCGAGTAGCGACGATCCAAGTAGCGAACCTCCACGTTCCCGTCAGCCTGTTCCTTCCAGGTCAAGCTGGAGTGCTCGCCGGGGACCAGGAAGTGCTCGTCGAGGCCGTCGAGCAGCTCGCGCACGACGGGCTTGATGGTCTTGAAATCGATCACCAGGCCGCAGTCGGAGAGTGAGCCGTCGATCTCCACGAAGACCCGGTAGTTGTGCCCGTGCAGGCGCTCCGCGCTCCCGTCAGGAAAGATCAGGAAGTGTGCCGCGGAGAACTTGAAGTACTCCTTCTGGATCTCGATCGACCAGCTTTCCACGCCCCGCAGCCTATCCGGCTTCCCGCGTGCGGTCCACGGAGCCTTCCACCCGCCCCGCCGGCGGCGTACGCTCCCGGCCATGGACGCAACGACGCGCCTGATCCAGGTCCCCGGCCTGGGAGTCGAGTTCGAGATCCTGACTGACGACAGCGTCGTCGGGCCGGCCATCGAGCGCGGCGCCTGGGAAGACCACGAGACGGCGCTCTTCTGCGCCCACCTCTCGCCGGGTGCGCGGGTGCTCGACCTGGGTGCGAACGTGGGCTGGTTCGCCGTCCAGGCCATCCTGGCCGGGGCCGAGGTGGACGCCTTCGAGCCCGTGCCGGCCATCGCCGACCTGGCGGAGCGCAACATCGCTCGCGCAGCGGAGCGCGGCCCCGGCCACGGTCGGCTGCACCGCTTCGCGGCCGGCGAGCAGCCCGGGACGGCGCGCATCGCCCTGGCGAGCAAGAACCATGGAGACAACCGCGTCCTCGACGCGGGCGCCGAGCGACCTGCGGACATGGGTGAGATCGAGGAGATTGAGATCCGGATCGAGCGCGTGGACGACCACGTCCGGGGCCCGATGGACGTCTTGAAGATCGACACCCAGGGTTCTGAGTGGCTCGCCTTGCGAGGAGCCGAGCAGCTGCTGCTCGACAGCCCGCGCCTGGCTCTCTTGATGGAGTTCTGGCCCTACGCCCTGCGCGGCTGCGAGCCGGCGGAGCTGCTCGCCCTGCTCGCCGGACAGGGATTCGTGCTCGGCAAGGCCACCGCCGCCCCCTACACGATGGATCCGGCACGCATCCTGCGCCAGGCCGAGGCTCGAGACCCGGTCAAGGGCGGCCTCGATCTCTACGCCGTGCGCGGCCGCCCCTTCCACGTCTTGGGCCTGAAGGCCCGCCTGCGGTCGCTCTGGCGGAGCTGCCGGGAGGGCTAGGGGATCGGCTCGCTCACGCGCGGCTCCTGGCCGCGCAGCACCGAGTTGTCGCAGAAGAGCTGCGACTGGTCCACCGACGGCTGCTCTAGCAGGGCCTCCACGTCGATCTGGCCCGACTGGGCGTAGGCGTCGAGCGCGTTCTGCCAGGTGACGGCCTCGACCGTCGCCTCATCGATGCCGCTCTCGATCATCAGCCGCGCGGTCTTGGGCACCGAGAGCGGATCGCTCACGCCCCAATCGGCGGAGCTGTCAACGATGATCCGCTCACTACCGTAGGTGCGCACGATCTCCACCATGCGCTGGGAGTCCATCTTGGTATGCGGATAGATGGTGAATGCGGCCCAGGCACCGGAGTCCAGGGTGTGCTCGACCGTCTCCTCGTTGTTGTGGTCGATGATCAGCTTCTCCATCGCCAGTCCCATCTCCTTCGCGATCTCCAGCGACAGGTCGATGCCGCGCTTCTTGTCGCGGTGCGGTGAGTGCACCATCACGACCATGTCTGCATCGATCGCGAACTGGACCTGGTGTCGGTAGGCGCGCTCCTCCGCCTCGGTGATCTCGTCAAAACCGATCTCCCCCACGGCAACGACACCCTCCTTGAGGGCGAAGCGCGGGAGCAAGTCGAGGACCTCTTCCGCCAGGGCCTCGTTGTTGGCCTCCTTCGAATTCAATCCGATCGCGCAGTAGTGCTGGATGCCGAACTGCGACGCCCGGAAGCGCTCCCAGCCGATCAGGCTGGCGAAGTAGTCGACGAAGCTGCCGGCGGTGGTGCGCGGCTGACCGATCCAGAAGGCCGGCTCGATCACAGCTCGCACGCCGTGGGCTGCCATGGCTTCGAGATCGTCGGTCGTGCGACTGGTGAGGTGGATGTGGGGGTCGAAGAATCGCATCGCCCCACTCTAGCCCTCGGAGGACGGATCCAGAGCGCGAAAGGTCGCCTGGGCGGTGTTTCCCGCCAAGGCGTCACGGGCCGAGGCCGCGACGGCGGGGTCCGACTCGCCGTCGGCCAGCTCGCGCAGACGCTCGACGCACCCCGCGCGCGCCAGGGCGTAGGCGGCGGCGCGCCGGCCGAGGACATCGGAGCCGGCCCACTCGCACTCCAGGGAGGCGACGGCCCGCTCTCCGCCGTGGGCGCCGAGGCACAACCACAGCTCGGGCTGGACCCCGCGCCCCGCGCTGCGCCGCTCCTCGGCCAGGTCGAGGGCCATGCGCGCCAGCTCGGCGTCGAGCCGCCCGTCGAGACCGTGAACGCGCCACAGGGGCGCACCGATGAACACCGCCTTGATGCAGAGCTGGCGCCAGGCGACGTCGTCGAGGACGCGTGCGGGGAAGGGAGAATCACAGGCCACGGCCTCGAAGAGGGCGGTTATGTTGCTGCGGCAACCCTCCCCGGCGCGCCAGGCGAAGCGCTCGGGACCGGGCAGCAACCCCAGGGCGCGGTAGAGGGCGCAGGCCTCGCCCACGTCCGCGTGACGGAAAGCGTCCTCGACGGCGGCAGCGCCCGATTCGGACCCAAGGTCCCCTCTCCCGAGCAAGAGGCCCACGCGCACGGCGTCGAGGGTGGTCCAGCGCTCCGGATTCCAGCCCTCAACCACCTCCCCGGCCAGGCGGCACGCGTCGGCACCGGGGGCGAGCGCGCCGCGGGGCGAATGACGGCTGGCGAGGGAGAGCAATGCGGCGAAGCGGTCGGCCGTCGGGCCCTCGGCGACCTCACGCCGGGCGCGCTCGAACCACTCCCTGGCGGGCGCTTCGAGCCGGGCTGCGAGCAGCTCTTCGAGCACTTCGCCCGGGCCGCTCATCGATCTCCCCCTGCGTCCGGCAGGCTCGCGGAGAGGATCAGGATCACATAACTCGTGCTGGCGGTGACCATGTAGCTCGCTGTCAAGAAGTCACTCGTGGAGCCATCGTCGGCGAGGGTCTTGAGGACATGATGGCGCAGGGGCGCGTACCAGGCCTCGCGTTCGGCATCGGGCAGGAGGCCGATGACGCGCGCAGCGTAGTGGTGACCGAAGAAGTAGAAGTAGCCCGCGTTGGCGTAGTGCCCTTCGTGTGGGATGGGCCGCAGGCGGACGAGATCGAGGAAGCGGTGGTGCTCGAAGAAGCTCGTGAGCCCCTCGCGCAGGCGGTCGTCGTTGGCCCAGCCCACACCAGCACTGCGCAGGGCCCAGTTGCAGACCTGGATCCGACCCAGGCTGCCCTTCACGCCGTCGATGTTCGTCCCCGTCCAGGAGCGCGGCACGGTCGAGACGTCGTAGGCGAAGGCGCCGTTGGGGCGCGCGGCGCGGCGCACGGCTTCAACGGCGTGCTCGATGCGCGAGGAATCCACTGGCCACACGAGCTCACCGCGGGCCCTCACCAGCGCGGGAATCACCAGCGCGGTGCAAAAGCTCGTGGCCCACGTGGGCCGCGCGGTGAAGGGCGGGTCGTCGTAGTAGGCCCATCCTCCGTCGGGAGTCTGGCGCCGCTCGAGGTCGGCGTAGAACTCCAGTCCGCGCTCACGCACGGCCAGAGCTAGCTCGCTGTCCGCCAGCCGCGCGTCCCCGGAGGCCTCGACGCAGGCCACAAAGCCATAGAGCGAGGCCCAGGTGGAGTCCACGTCCCAGTCGGAGCCGCGTACCGGCAGGTCGGCGGTAGAGAGCCACTCCAGAGCCCGCCCCAGGGCCCCCGAGCGCTCGGGGGTCGGGGGAGCCGCGACGAGCGCCATGCACGCCAGACCGTGGGCGGACATCTGCCAGGCGTAGTAGGTGTCCCAGGCGAAGCCGAAGTCGCCGTGGTGGTCGGGGAAGCGGTGGCCCCAGGAGCCGTCCTCGTTCTGCGCCGCCAGCAGCCAGGCCAGAGAGCGATCGAGACCGCGGCGGGCCTCCTCGACGCTGGCCGTCGGGGAGGCGATCACGGGTGCGTCATCGGCGGTCTCCTGCGAACGGGCGCCGGGCGCGAGGAGGGCGAAGACCGTCAGGACAGCGCCCGAGGCGTGGCCGGAGAAGACCCTCAATCCTCGTTCTCCTCGTCGTCGCGCTCGCCGTCGTTGCCCTCCTCCGAGCAGTCGTCGCAGTCGCAGTCGTCGCCCTCATCGAGGGCGAGCCGCGCCTCGTCGAGGGCACTCCGGGCCCGGTGGACCTCCAGCTCGGTAGCCAGCTCGGCGCGCTCCAGGGCGCCTTCGGCGCGCTCGAGCCCCACGCGCGCCGCCGCCACGGCCCGCTCCAGAGCGCGGCGCTGCGCGGGCAGGACGTGCTCTTGGGTCGAGGCCAGCTCGCCCTCCTCCATGACAAGCCTGCGCTCGGTGAAGCCCAGCTTCGCCTTCGCCCGCGAGACGACGATCTCCTGGGTGAGCTTCGCGTAGTGCTCCTTCCCGTAGCGCTCGTAATCCGCCTCGAGCTGTTGCAACTCCAGGCGATCATTCGCCACTTCGAAGCGAGCCCGGTCCACGCCGAGTTGCCGGCCCGCGATGCGCTGGGGCTTCGCCCGATACTGGAAGTGCTCCAGCGCCAGGCGCGCCTCCTCCCAGGCGTGGCGGGCCTCGACCAGGTCCTGCCTGGCCTCGACCAGACCGTCGTCGGCTGCGCGCCGGGCGAGGGCCAGCTTGAGCTCGGCCTCCTCGACCTTCCGCATCCGACGTGCCTGCTTGGGGTCCTCGGCGCTCTCCCCGCCGTCACGGTGCCGGTCGTTCCCCTCCGTCGTGTGCCCGCGGACCGAGAAGACGCAGGAAGACAGGCCCTGCCCGAGGGTCATGCAGGCGAGGGACATCAAGACCCCGCACGAGAGCTTTCCATTCATCATGCCGCTGCTCCGTTCGCCGGCCGCCGGTGTGGCGACGGGTCGGGAGGATTGTAGGTACTCACCTCCCCCGCGGCGACCGAACGCGCAGGCCAAAAGGTGTGGCTCGCCGTCGGCCGCGAGGCGATACTGCCGATGGACCCTCCCCCGTCACCCCGGCGAGCCTTGCCATGACCCACGGTGCCTTTCAGACCCCCACGCCCACGAACGAGCCGGTGCGCGAGTATCGCCCCGGGAGCCCCGAGCGGGCCTCCATCGAGGTCGCCCTCGCCGAGTGCGCCGGGAGCGAGGCGGAGATTCCGCTCATCATCGGCGGCCGGGAGGTGCGCACGGGCGATACGGGCGCGATGGTGATGCCGCACGACCACGGGCGCGTCCTGGGCACCTACCACAAGGCCGGCGCCCAGGAAGTCGCCGCCGCCATCGAGGCCGCGGAGGGCGCGCGCGCCGCCTGGTCCGGTCTGCCCTGGGAAGAGCGCGCCGCAGTCTTCCTGCGAGCCGGCGAGCTGCTTGCCGGCCCCTGGCGCGATCGAATCAACGCCGCGACCATGCTCAACCAGTCGAAGACGGTGCACCAGGCCGAGATCGACGCCGCCTGCGAGCTGATCGACTTCTTCCGCTTCAACGTCCACTTCCTGCGCCAGCTCTACCAGAGCCAGCCCGAATCCTCGCCGGGTTGCTGGAACCGCGTCGAGCACCGCTGCCTGGACGGCTTCGTCTTCGCCATCACGCCCTTCAACTTCACCTCCATCGCCGGAAACCTACCCACGGCGCCGGCGATGCTGGGCAACACCGTCCTGTGGAAGCCCGCCTCCACCTCGGTGCTCTCCAACTACCTGCTGATGAAGATGCTCGAGGAGGCCGGTCTGCCGCCGGGCGTGATCAACTTCATCCCGGGCTCGGGCGCCCAGGTCGGCGATCCGGTGATCGAGGACTCGCGCCTGGCCGGCATCCACTTCACCGGCTCGACCGAGGTCTTCCAGGGCATCTGGGGGCGCGTGGGGGCCAACATCCGCTCCTACGGCCAGTACCCGCGCCTGGTGGGCGAGACCGGCGGCAAGAACTTCATCTTCGCCCACCCCTCGGCCGACGTCGCTGCCCTGTGCACCGCCGTAATCCGCGGCGCCTTCGAGTTCCAGGGCCAGAAGTGCTCCGCCGCCAGCCGCGCCTACGTGCCCGCCAGCCTGTGGGGCGACCTTGCCGAGCGCCTGCGCACGGAGCACGCCCAGGTGCGCATGGGCGACGTGTGCGACTTCGGGAACTTCATGGGTGCGGTGATCGACGCCTCGGCCTTCGCCAAGATCAAGGGCGGGATCGACCTCGCGCGCAAGGACGCGGGCTGCGAGATCATCGCCGGGGGCGAGTGCGACGACTCCAAGGGCTGGTTCATCCAGCCGACCGTCGTGCGGGTCGACGATCCGCGCCACGAGCTGATGCGCACCGAGTACTTCGGACCGCTCGTCGCCGTCCATGTCTATGACGACGCGGACCTCGAGGACACCCTCGAGCTGTGCGCCACGGGCTCGGAGTACGGCCTGACCGGTGCCGTCTTCGCCGATGACCGCGAGGCGGTGGCACACGCCACCGAACGCCTGCGCTTCGCCGCCGGCAACTTCTACGTCAACGACAAGCCCACCGGAGCCGTGGTCGGCCAGCAGCCCTTCGGCGGCTCGCGCGCATCGGGCACCAACGACAAGGCGGGCTCGATCCTCAACCTGTTGCGCTGGTCCTCCCAGCGCACGATCAAGGAGACCTTCGTTCCGCCGCGGGACTGGCGCTACCCGTTCCTCGAGGGGAACTGAGCGCTGCCGACGCGGCCCCATCCAACGCGCCCGTGGAACCCTCCCGAGAGATGCTGCGCACCGAGCCCCCGACCGGTTCCTTCCCCCTCGTGCCGGGCATTCCCCTGTGCCAGACCGACCTGCCCCTGGACTGGTACCAGGAGGAGTTTCGGCCCTACGCCGAGGAGTACCTGGCCCTGCCCGACCGCAATCCGGAGACGATCCTGCCCTGGCTCGACGCCTACGCGCGCCCGGCCCTGGATCACTTCGGCGACTCCCTGTTGCTGCTGGCCCACTTCTACATGGGCGGCGAGATCGTCAAGCTCGTGGAGCGCTATGGGGGTGCGGTCGCCGACAGTTACGCCCTCGCCCTGCAGGCGGTGCGCAACCCTCACAAGCGCGTCATCGTCGAGTCCGCCGTGCACTTCATGGCCGAGTCGATCGCGATCCTGGCGAGCCCGGACCAGGAGGTCTGGATCACCAACCCCAAGGCCGGCTGCACGATGGAGATGCTCGCCAAGGACTACATGGTCCTGCCGGTCGCCGAGCAGCTGATCGAGCGCTACGGCGACGAGCTGGTGTGCGTCGCCTACATGAACACCTCTGGGCGCCTGAAGGCCCTCGCGGGCCGTACCGGCGGCGCGGTCTGCACCAGCAGCAACGCCCACAAGGTCGTCGAGTGGGCCCGCCGCCAGGGGCAGAAGATCCTCTTCGTCCCCGACGAGCACCTGGGGCGAAACACCGCCGCGCGCCTGGGGCTGGACCTCTCGCGGGTCGTGCGCCTGGCGTCGGCCGAACAGACGCGCGGCGCGTTCCCCCTCGACGACGCCCACGTGGAGGGCGGCCTGGCAGCCCTCGACCGCGCCGAGATGATCCTCTGGGGCTCCCACTGTGGGGTCCACACCGTCTTCACCGAACGCCACGTGGCGTGGTGGCAGGAACGCGACTGGCGCGTGCTGGTCCATCCAGAGTCGACCCTCGAGGTGGTCGAGGCGGCCGACGGCGCCGGCAGCACGGCCTACCTCTGGAACGCCGTCCTGAATGCTCCGGCGGGCTCGCGGATCGTCATCGGCACCGAGGGGCACTTCGTGCGCAATGCGCGCGAGCTCGGTCGCCAGCGCGGAGTCGAGATCATGCACCTCGCGGACGTGCCCGAAGCGGATTTCTCCAGCGCCGGCTGCGGCTGCGCCACCATGAGCCGCAACGACCCTCCGCACCTGGCCGGTATGCTCGACTTGCTGCGCCGCGGGACACCGCCGGACGCCAACCGGGTGCTGGCCGGCGACGCGGTGGACGAGACCTCCGGAACTCGCGAACGCCTGAAGCCGGACGAACGCTCGGAGATCGCGCGCCTCGCGCGCATCGCCCTCGAGCGCATGATCGAGGTCGTCGGGGACTAGTCCTCGGTCGCCTCTGAAGCGCTGGGACGCGTCCAGTGCAGGACGGCCGCGACCCCCAGGACTGCCAGCCCCAGGGCCCCCGACCAGCTCGGGTGCTCGAGTCCCTGACCGGCAAGGAAGCAGGCGGCGCCCACGAGAATCAGTTCGCGGGCGGGCCGGTCCCAGAGCGCGCGCAGGGCCGCGGCGCACAGACACCAACTCGCGGAGACCAGCAAGGCGTAGCGAGACACCCACTCGATGTTCCAGCGCGTCGGGGGGGCGTAGCCAAACATCCAACCGTCCGTGGAGACTGCGAGGGCGATGGAGTAGTAGAGACCGATGACGAACAGAGCAGCGGTAATACCAATGCCGACGAACTTCATGGTTGTCCTCCAGGCACTCGTCTCATGCACGCTCCACTTCCCAGACCTCCGCACCGAAGTGATCCCAGGGCAGGCGGCCCTCGTCGCAGTCGTCGCCGACGGAGAACTGCACGTCGACGAAGTAGATGATCGACCCCGGCGTGGAGGGCCGCAGGTTGCGGCAACCGTGGGCGACGCCGGGAGGAATGCGCACCAGGCGCGAGTTGCCGTCACCGAGGGGGAAGCGCATCAGCTTGCCCTCCGTCGGTGAGCCCACGCGCACGTCCGCCAGCACCAGCAGGATCTTGTCCGAGGGCGGCACGAACCAGACGTCCGTCTGGCGCTGGTGCAGGTGGAAGGCCTTGGTGGCCAGGGGCTCGAGGACGCTGAAGTTCATCTGGCGCGCCTCGAAACCCGGAAGATCGGCGTGGATGCCGGCGTTCAGGCGAGCCAGCTCGGTCATCGAACCGCCGTCGTCGTTGAAGCGCCGCAGCTCCACGATTTCGACGCCCTCGATGGGTTCCGAAGAGCTGTAGTCCTGCTTCTGGTATCGGGCCCGGGCTTCTGTGTTGAACTCGACCATGTGTTCGTGATCCGCGGCGTTGAAGGAAGCTGAGAGCATCCCCCACCCGAAGGGCCACCGCAAGCCTCCCCTCGCGGGGGTGCCGGGGAGTAGACTCGCGGTCCGTGAGCCCCACCCGCAAGGACCAGCGCGCCACCGGCCTCGGCTCCGGCTCCGGCCTCGACCGAGGGCGGACCCTGCCCAGCAAGCCCGTCACCGAGGTCGACGGCCTCGACGAGCTGCTCGAGGACTGCCTGCCCGCCTTCGGCGGCGCCTACCTGCGGCGCCTGTGGCTGCTGCTCGACGCCGCCATCGGCGAGGGCGTGCCCATGACCCTGGCGGTCGCCGGCCCGGTGACGGCCTCCGGCCAGCACCACACCTGGCTCTGCCCGCTGCTCGACACGGGCTGGTTCATGCTCGTCTCGACCACCGACGCCGCCTGCTACCACGACGGGCACCGCTCCCTCGAAGACGCACGCGAGCACCCCTTCTTCGAGGTCCCGATCGCCGGCGCCGACAGTCGCTTGCACGAGGAGGAGGTCATCCGCATCACCGACATCGGCTTCGACGAGCAGGTGCTGCTCTCCCAGGACCGCTTCCTCACAGCCTGCCTGCGCGGCGAGGAGTTTCAGCGGCGCATGACTGGCACCGAGATGCGCCACCTGCTCGGGCAGCACTACGCACGACTCGAGCGCACCCACGATGTGCGCGAGGGGCTGCTGGCGCTCTGCGCGCGCAAGGCGATCCCGGTCTTCGTCGGCGCCCCAGCGGACGGATCGGTGTTCTTGAACTCCGTCAAGCTGTGGGCCCTGCGCGAGGCCTGCGGCGACGAGTACGCCTTCGACCTCGACCTGCACGGCGAGGTCTTCGAGAGCTGCGCCTACCACCTGTGGGGTCTGCGGGAGAGCGACACGCGCGCCCTCGGCACCCTCATCCTGGGCGGCGGCGTCCCGAAGAACTTCAACCTCCAGCCCGAGCCGGCCCTGTCGCAGATCCTGGGCCTCGAGGACATCTCCGGGTTCCTCTACGACATCCAGATCACCACCGCACCGGTCACGGACGGTTCGCTCTCGTCCTGTCCGCCGGCCGAGGCCGTCACCTGGGGCAAGGTGGACCCGGCGCACCACACGCGCACCTGCGAGAGCGTCCCCGGCGACTACTCGATGCTGATGCCGATCGTGACCCGCGCCCTGCTCGAGAAGCGCGCGCGCCTCGAGCGGCGCGCCGAGGAGGTGGGCCTCGACGCCCTGGCGGAGGAGCACCCCGAGGCGCGCGGCTACTTGCGGGAGCGGGCGGGCTACCGGCTCTTCGAGCGCCGCGAGGAGCTGTGCGAGCGCCTGCACGAGGCCGTCCGCGAACGGGCCGACGCCTTGCGAAGTGACGGGGCCTGACTCCCAGCGCGACGGTCAACCGAGGCCGTCGGCAGGCCTACCACAGCCAGGAGGCGCCGTCCTGCACCCGCGCCGCGGTCACCGCTCGGCCCCGCAGGCCATCGATGAGCCCCCAGCCCTTGGCCAGCACGGCCTTGCCGCGCCCGCGGAAGACAGCGACCGCCCACACCAACGGCAGGCTCGCCACGTCGAAGAACCAGAATCGCAACCAGTGCACGGCCCGCCCGTGGCGCCGCAGGAAGGCGACCGAGTTGACGGCGTTCATGTACTTGCGCCGCGGACTGTAGCCGCCGCCCGTGGCGCTCGAGGGAGTGTGGAGGGCCGAAACGTCTCCCACATGGTGGACCTCCCAGCCCGCACGCCGCGCGCGCAGACACAGGTCGACGTCCTCCATGTAGGCGAAGTACTCCACGGCGAAGAAGCCCAGCTCCTCGAGGGCCTCCCCGCGTACGAGCATGGCGCAGCCCACGATGTAGTCCACGTCCATCGACTCGCGCCAGCGCGGTCCGTCGTGGTGCTCGAAGCCGCGCAGGGTCGAGAGGTTCTGGCGCCAGGTCAGGGTCCCGCCGGCGCTCCACACGAGCTCAGGTCGATCCCCGAGCAGAATGAGCGGACCGACCACCGCCCGGCGCGGGCGCTCGGCGAGGGCCTCTTCGAGCCGCGGCAAGACTCCCTCCGGCAGGACGACGTCGTTGTTGACGAAGAACACGGCCCGCGCGCCGCGCTCGAGGGCCGCCCGCGCTCCGAGGTTGGCGGCAGCGCCGAATCCGAGGTTCTCGCCGTTCTCGATCAGATTCACGGCCGGATGGG
>DASCMO010000135.1:0-2701 GCA_036010965.1 Planctomycetota bacterium
CCGCCCACGATGCGCACAGAGCTCCCCCCGCCCGCGGCCCTGTAGCGAGTTACACCTCTTCTCTTTCAGTAAGCTGGTCCTGGATCAAGCGAAGCGCCTGAATCCTGTGGAGCGCAATGATCGAACGACAATGCGAGTACAGTCCGACCACGAGAAGTAGGGTAGGTAAAGGTATTCCCCTACTCCCCGACAGCAGCGCACTGGTGACACCAGCCGCGTCGTTGGTCGCTGCTTCACTTCTCAGCGGTATTCAGTTCTTCAGCGGTCATGCCGCCATGGGCACGCAGCAGTTCGGCGACGGCCTGGAGTGGGGGACTCTGCGGGAATATAAGTGAAAGAAAGGGCCTCCGCCAGCCCGGCCCCTCCCCTGGCTCCGACACCCCGCCGTCTTCCGCTCCCGACGCCTCGCTGGAGGCTCGCCTCGGAGACGAGATCAAGGCCGCCATGGACGAGCCCCGCTTCCACCAGCTGCGGGGTCCCCTGTCCTTTGACTACCCGGTGGAGTGACGGGCTGCCGCGCGCGCGCCCTCGACGCCACTCCTGGGGGGGCGAGCTCCGGGTTGTCGCTCGAGATGGTCCAGGAGTGGTGAGGCAGTCAGGGCCAGCCCCATGCGGCTCGTGCAGGCGGGTCCCTGTTCCCTGCAACTCCTGGCGGGGGAGACCTCCAGGCCCTGTGCCCGACTCGCTTGCTACGAGAGTGGGCGCAGGAGCTTCCGGGTCATCTGCAGCGCGATCCTGCGAGTCAGGAAGGGGCAGCTGGCAGCGCAGATGGCCTCGATCGCGGAGGGCTTGAGCGGGTCAGCCTGCAGGAGTTCGCGTGGGATCGCGACGTCGGCGAGCTCGGTGGCGACGTCGATGTTCTTCAGGCCGAGGGTCTTCACCGTCACCCACTCGAGGTGCTCGGATGGGCCTGCCTCGACTTCGATCACGTGGGAGATAGCGCCGATGTTGTCCCCCGGTGTGATCGGATTGACGTGCGAGCAGTGCACTACTTCCTCGTCCAGGATCTGGCGCAGCTCACGGGAGGCTGCCGCCTGGACCATCGCCATCACGAAGCCACCGCAGACGATGATGTCTCGAGGTGAGTAGACCTGGTAGTCCGAGTGAACTGGGTGCGTGTTCCGGAACAGCGTGCTCAGGTAGAGGTTCTCGGTGACCCCGATCGGCCGGACGCGCTGGTGGAGGAACAGCTGCCCCGGCTCCAGAGTGGAGTGCGCCGCTGGCGGCGGCGTGGCGGCGGCCTCGGCCTCCGCGATGATGACACGGAACGGAGTGTCCTCGCCTTCCTCGGAGGCGTTGGTCAGAGGGTCGAAGGGCGCCTGCTCGGCCTCGCGGCTCTCGAGTCCTTCGAGGCGGGGGTAGAAGGACATCTTGACCAGCGAGAAGACAGGCTCGTCAAGCTGGTTGACGAGCCAGTGGGTCGTCTTGATGACGCTCTGCTTGCCGTTGGAGGTGTTCCGGAGCTCGTCGACCTTGATGTAGTTGCGCAGGGTGTCCCCCGCGTGGACCGGGCGGATGTAGGTGACCTCGTGCAGCCCCAGATGGAGCAGGCAGTTCTCCGAGAATGGCTCGACCGACATGCACAGAGCGAGGTTCAGCACGAGGGAGAACGGGAGCGGCGCGGCGCGGAAGCCGAGCCTCTCCGCGAACGGCGCGCTCGTGGTCAACAGCTCGGACGTATGGAAGGAACCCTGCCAGATGGTGCGCCAGGACTCGTCGATCGTGAGCTCGTGTGGGCTTTGGAGCACCTGACCGACACGAATCTCATCGAGGTTCACACCATAGCGAGGGGTGTTCCCGATGACGCCTTCACTCTCCTCGAGTAGAGCCGCATCACTGGGGCGCCGGGCGAGGATGCTCTTGGCTTTTGCCAGGGTGGGAGGCCCGATCATCCTCCCTTGCGGGCTCGTCCGCGTGATCTGGCCGGCGGAGCGGCTCAGAATGCGCTCGGCCCATCGGATTTCGGTGGGACCCGGGCTGAGAATCCTGTTCGCCGGCTCCACCTGTGTCGGGTGGACCAACCACATCCCCGAGAAGCCCAGGTCCTTGGCCTCCTGGCAGGCTCGCTCGAAACCGTGCAGCTTGCTCAGCTGGAGGTAGGGGGTCTCGATCGCGACCAGGCCCGCGGCCCGGGCGGCCAGGACCACTGCGCTGCGGGGGACGAGCAGGGCCTCGGTGGAGTCGCTGCTCTCGGTGATGCCCATCAGGTCCGCGTGCCCGAAGCCCAGGGCGATGTTGCGCTCGGAGGCACGAGCGATCGGCCCTGCATTGAGGATCCCCGCAGGTGTCTCGAGCAGAGGAATGGTCTTGAAGGTCCCGGCCGGAAGCGAACGGGACTGTTCGCACAGGCTCAGCATCTCATCGAAGCGCTCCACATCCGCGGTGGTCTCGAGCATGGGCAGGACGAAGCCCGTGATGCCCTCGATGCCGCAGACCTCCAGGTCGCGTCGAAGGTCCTCGATGTGTTCCAGGGCGTTGAGCCGGATGACCACGGTCATGCCGGCAAAGGCCCGCGCCTGCACGGCCTCGGCAATCCTCCGGCGGGCACCCTCCTTGTGCATCAGGAGCACGCCGTCCTCGAGATCCAGGACCACCACATCCGCGCCTAAGCGGCCCGGGTCCTGCATCGCCGCGGACCTCGCGCTGTCCAGGAACATCCAGGAACGTAGCAAGGGCTGCTGTCCTTCCTCGGTCTCAGTCA
>DASCMO010000136.1:0-14107 GCA_036010965.1 Planctomycetota bacterium
CCGCCCACGACCAGGTGCACCGGACGCCGCCCCGGTGCGGCGAGCGCCGCCGCGAAGGCGACGGCGACCAGGAGCAGCAGGGTTGCGCGCGGCCCGAGCCAGGCGGGCAGGACCAGACCCGCCAGCAGGCTGCCGCACAGAGCGCCGGCGGTGTTCACGGCGTACACCCGGGCCAGGGCCTCCTCCGCGCCGCATTCGGGGTGGCGCTCTACAAGGGCTGCCGCCGCCGAGGGCAAGGCCAGCCCCAGGGCGAGCGCCGGCCCGAGCAGGGCGAGGGCGGCCAGCAGGGCGTGGGTCAGCCACAAGCGTACGACGCCGGCCCCGGCCGGCATGCGATTGGAGAGGCTGGCGAAGAGGTCGGCCTCGCCCAGCTGCCAGGAGAGGAGCGACAGGCCTGCCAGGGTCAGGGCGCCCAGGGCCAGTGCCGCGTGGAAGAGGGTCGCGGCCCCCGCACGCGGGCCGCGCGCGGTGCCTGCCAGCTGGCGGCTGCCGAGGCCGATGCCGAACAGGAACACCGACAGCACGATGGCGTAGGCGTAGACCGAGGTCCCGGTGACTGTCACCAGCACGCGCGCCAGGAGCACCTCGAGGCCCAGGCCGGCCAGCCCCAGGAGGAAGGTCGTCACCAGGCAAGGTTCGGTCAGGGGCGGGGCCTGGGTTGGCGCTCGCGCTCGCGCCGGCGCTGGTGCCCGACCCTCGTCGAGCCACCTCGCCGCCAGGGCTGCCGCGGCGACGTCCAGGCCGGCGGCTGCCAGCACCGTGCCGGTGAGGCCGAGCAGGGGCATCCCGACCAGGGGGCCGAGCAGGGCTCCGCAGGCCGCGCCGAGGGTGTTGGCGCCGTAGAAGGCGGCCGTCTCCCTGCCGGTCGTTGCGCGGTTCGCGATCGTCAGGCGCCCCATGAGGGGGAAGGTGGCGCCCATGGCGACGGTCGGCGCCAGGAGCAGGCCGGCCGCCAGCAGGGCGCGCGTGCCCGCGCCGCTCGCCGGCTCCACCAGCTCCAAGGCGAAGGGGGACAGGGCGGCCCAGGCGGCCAGGCTCAGCTCGAGCAGGCAGAACAGGCGCAGGGGTGTCCCGGTGCGGCGGGCGAGGGGCCCGGCGAGCCACGCGCCCAGGCCCATGCCGCCCATGAAGATCGCCAGGACGATGGCCATCCCGGCGCTGTCGCTGCCCACTAGGCGCGCCAGCAGGCGGATCCAGACGGTCTCGTAGACCAGGGCCGCCGCACCGCTCAGGAAGAAGACGAGGTCGCTGCGTCGCATGGTAGTCGGGCCACGACACAATAGCCCCCCGTGGAAGCGGTCACACGAACGACGGCCGAGGATCGTGGGCAGGGGGGCGCCACGGGGGTGCTCTGCGCCCTGCCCGAGGAGCTCGGATCCCTGGTCGAGCGCGCCCGCGGCCGGCGCACTCTGACGGGTCTGGAGATTCTGGAAGTGGAGCTCGCCGGGTGCGAGGTACTGGCCTGCGTCGGAGGCGTGGGCAAGGTGCACGCCGCGCGCGCCGCAGCCTTGCTGATCGCCGCCGGCGCGACCCGGCGCTTGCTGGTGGTGGGCGTCTGCGGTGGCCTGCGCCGCTCCCTGGCTCCCGGCACCCTGGTGCATTGCACGCGCGCCGTGCAGGCGGACCTGGCCCTGCGGGAGGGGCGCGAGGTCGACGCCGACCCCAGCCTGCGAGACGCCTGGGGTCGGGCTGCCCCCGGCCCCCAGGGCTGGTTCGTGACCGCCGATCGGCCGGCACTCTCCCTTTGGCGCCGCCTGCGCCTGGCGCGGGCCTTCATCGGCCCCTGCGTGGCCGACATGGAGACCGCGGCGGCGGCGGCCGTGGCCCAGGCGGCCGGCGTGCCCTGGGCGGCCCTGCGGGCGGTCACCGACGGCCTCGCCCCGGGCGGCGTGAGGGCCTTTCACGAACACTATCCAGGTCAGGCGGGGCGCGCGGCCGATACGGTGGAAGGGCTCCTGCGGGGGCTCCGGACCTGATCCTGCACGCCCTCCCCGCGCGCGCTGTCCTGGCGTCCCCGGGCACGCTACGCTGGTTCATCGCACTCGTTTCGGCCCCGACCCCCCTCGGCGAGCGGGATCGGACAATCCCCACGCGGCATCGAAGACCCCCCCGACAACGACCGGCCCGACTTGTCCCCCGGTGGGGCGAGTGAACGAAGAGCGCCGCGACCCCTTGAAGCGGGGTCGGAGCGTGCGAGGAGAGGGGGCATGTTCAGGCTTGGTAACTTCCTGCGGCGCAACTTCGAGCCGCTGATCCTGTCGATGCAGGTCTTCGTCGACCTGGCGGTGCTGTTGGTGTGCTGCTGGCTGGGCTACCTGATGGGCTTGCGGATCGGCGGCACGGGCCGCTCGCCGGACATGCACGTCTACCGCCAGCTGTGGGCGTTGATCTCGGCCGTCTGCCTGGTGAGCTTCCACGCCTTCGGGATGTACAGCCCGGTCAAGAGCCTCCTCAACATGGAGGAGTTCAAGGCCATCGCGAAGAGCTCCATCGTCTCCTTTCTGGTGTTCTTCACCCTGGTCGTTCTCCTGCGCAGCACGACCCAGGGAGCCGAGGGGTTCTTGTTCGAGTGGATGGTCCCCGCCCACCAGTGGGTCGACCTGGACTTCAACCTGGACGTGGCGTCCTTCTCGCGGATCACGGTGGTGATCACCTTCTGCCTGATCCTGGTCCTGACCACGGCCAGCCGCTTCGCCTCGTTCAAGGTCATCCAGATGCTGCACCAGCGCGGCGTGGGGAACCGCAACGTGCTGATCTACGGTGCGGGCGACACCGGCCGCACCCTGCAGCGCAAGTTCATGCTCGTGCCGACCCTGGGCCTGAACCTGATCGGATTCGTGGACGACGATCCGGAGCGGGCCGGTGCCGCCATCGGGCGCTTCCGGGTGCTCGGGAGCCGCGCTGACATGGAATACCTGGTCGGTTTGCACAAGGTCAGCGAGGTCTTCATCGCCCTGCCCGATCGAGACGAGGAAGAGGTGATGGCGATCGTGGCGGCCTGTGAGCGCAGTGGTGTCAAGTACCACGTCGTGCCCCGCTTCTACCACCTCTTGAGCTACAAGATCCGGATCGAGAACCTGGACTCGATCCCCCTCATCAGCCGTGCTGAGCGCAGTCAGAGCCTGCTCTCGGCCCTGACCAAGCGCCTCCTGGATGTGCTCCTCTCGATCCTGGTGTTGGTGCTCGGCGCGCCGTTCTTCGTCCTGGCTGCGCTCCTGATTCGACGCGAGTCTCCCGGTCGCGCGCTCTTCGTGCAGGAGCGCATCGGCAAGGACGGCAAGCCGTTCAGGATGTACAAGTTCCGGACGATGCACCAGCAGGTGGGCGGGGACGCTCCCGCACCGAACTCTCCCTACGACCCGCGCATCACTCGCATCGGCCGCTTCCTGCGGCGCTACAGCCTCGACGAGTTGCCGCAGTTCCTGAACGTCCTCATGGGGCAGATGAGCATCGTGGGCCCGCGCCCGGAGATGCGCTTCATCGTGGACCAGTACGGCCCGCTGGAGCTTGAGCGCCTGCGGGCCAAGCCCGGTGTCACCGGCCTGTGGCAGATCTCCTACGCTCGCGAGCAGGCGATCCATGACAACATGGACTACGACCTCTACTACATCGAGCACCAGTCCCTGCTGCTCGACCTGGTGATCATTGCCTTGACGGGTTTTGCTGTCGCCAAGGGTACTGGCGCCTACTGAGCAGATTGTTCCATGCGCGTCATGCACGTGATGGAGTCCACGATCGGGGGCACGCGTAGACACCTCGTGGACCTGGCCGGAGGGCTCGCCGAGCGCGGCGTGGAGGTGCATCTGGTCGTCGCGGCCGAGCGTCAACCCGACTTTCGCGAGGACCTCAAACGTCTGGTGAGCGCCGGTTGCCAGGTGCGGGAGCTGGCGATGGTGCGTTCCATCTCACCCCTGCGGGACGTGCGCCACCTGCGGACCCTGGAAGGCCTGCTGCGCTCCGTGCGCCCCGACGTGGTCCACACCCACAGCAGCAAGGCCGGCGTCCTGGGACGCGTGGCCTCGATCAGGACCGGGATCGGCCGCCGGGTGCACACCCCGCACACCCTGGCCTTCCTGTTTCGTGACATGTTCGGCCCGGTTCGGCGGCGGGTGTTCTTCGAGCTGGAGCGCCGGCTCTGCGCGCGCACCGAGCGCGTGATCGCCGTCAGCGAGAGCGAGGGTCGCACCGTGCGCGAGAGCGGTGTCATCGACCCCGGGCGCGTGCGCGTGATCCCCAACGGCGTGGAGGTGAGCTCCGGCACCAAACGGGTGCCGCTCGATCTGGCGACCCTGGGGCTCGACCCGCGCCGGCCCTGCGCTGCGGTCATCGGGCTGCTGAATGTGGCCAAGGGGCAGGACCTGGCCATCGACGCCCTGGGCGCCTGTGCCGAGCTGCAGTTGCTGCTGGTCGGCCACGGTGAAGAGCGCGAAGCTCTCGAGGCGCGCGCGGCGCGCCTCGGGGTGGCCGGGAGCGTGCGCTTGCTAGGCTTCCGTTCCGATGTGGCCGAGATCCTCGCGTCGGTCGACCTGCTGCTCTTGCCCTCGCGCTGGGAGGGCATGCCCTACGTCGTCCTGGAGGCGATGGCCTGCGGTGTGCCTGTGGTGGCCACGCCGGTGGACGGAGCGGTCGATCTGATCGAGGACGGCGGCACGGGCTGGCTCGCGCGCGAGGTCTCGGCCTCGGCCCTCGGGGAGACCCTGGGGCAGGTCCTGGCACTGACCGCCGACGAGCGCCGGGACGTCGGGGAGCGCGGGCGCGAGCACGTGGCGCGGCACTTCACCCGTGCGGCGATGGTGGATGCAGTGGTCGAACTCTACGAGGAGCTGTCGTGAAGATCCTGCACGTCATCACGACCCTCGACGTGGGCGGCGCGGAGATGCACCTGCTCTCACAGGTGCGCGGTCAGTGCGCGCGCGGGCACGAGCTACGCGTGTGCTACCTGAAGGGCGAGGGGAGTCTGGCGAAGGACTTTCGCTCCGCCGGCGCCGAGCATGTCGGGCGCGTCGGCTGGCTGCCCTTTGGAGCGCGCTCTCTCGCGCCGCACCTGCCCTGGGCCGATGTGGTCCACTCGCATCTGCTCAAGGCCGACGGCCTTGCGGCCCTGACGGCGACCTTGCACGGGCGGCGCGCGCGCCTGATCTCCGGCAAGCACAACGATGAGCAGGTGCTCCGTCGTCCCCTGGTCTCCCTGGTCCACGGCCTGATCGCGCGCCTGCCGCGGCGCACCGTCGTGCTCTCCGATCACGTCGGCCGCTTCTTTCGCGAGCACGGTCGGATGAGCGAGGAAGGGATGCGACGTATCTACTACGGCATCGACCGCGTCCCCTTCGAACGCGCGCGCGACGCCGACCCTGCCGAGCGCGCGGCACTGCGCGCCTCCTTCGGCTTCGGACCCGACGACGTGCTCTTCGTCTGCGTGGCGCGCTTCGCTCCGCAGAAGGCCCACGATGTCCTGCTGGACGCCTTCGCCGCCGCGACGCGTTGCGAGGGAGCTCCTCCCATGGGCCTCTTGCTCGTCGGCGACGATCCCTTCGGGGACGGGCGCCAGCGGGCCGAGCGCCATGCCCGCTCGCTCGACCTCGGCCAGCGCGTGCACTTCGCTGGCATCCGCCGGGACGTCCCGGCGCTGCTGGCGGCCTCGGAGGTGTTCGTGATGAGCTCCCTCTGGGAGGGCCTGGGCCTGGTGTTCCTGGAGGCCATGGCCTGCGGCCTGCCGGTGCTCTCGACGCGCGTCTCGGCCATCCCCGAGGTCGTGCAGGAGGGCGTGACCGGCCTGCTAGTGAGTGCCGGCGATGTTTCGGAGCTGGCGCGCGGGTTCGCAACCCTGGCGCGGGATGGGGAGCGCAGGCGGGAGCTGGGCGAGGCGGGACAGGAGCGCGTGCGCTCCCACTTCGGGATCGAGCGCATGGTCGAGGAGACCCTCGCCGTCTACCGCGAGGTGCTGGAAGAGAGCGGCGCGTGAAGACCCACGATCCGCCCTTCCTCGCGCGGGTCGCCGACGAGGACTTCGAGGTCGAGGAACTCGGCGGCGTCGAGCCCGCCGGGGAGGGCGAGCACCTCTTCCTGTGGATCGAGAAGCGCGGTCTGACGACCGATGAGGCCACCCGGCGCGTGGCGCTCGCCCTGGGACGCCGGCCCTCGGATGCCGGCCACGCGGGTCGCAAGGATCGGCGCGCGGTCACGCGCCAGTGGATCTCCGTCGGGGGTGCCGACGCCCGCGACGCGTGCGCCCTGGAGTGGCCGGACCTGCAGGTCCGGCGCGCGGTGCTCCACACGCGCAAGCTGAAGCCCGGGATGCTGCGCGGCAACCGCTTTCTGCTGCGCCTGCGCTCGGTCGATACCGAGCTCTGGCCGCGGGCCGAGCGGCGCCTGGGCGATCTCGCGCGCGAGGGCCTGCCGAACGCCTTCGGACCCCAGCGCTTCGGCGCCGGGGGAGACGGGGACGCCCTGGGGTTGCTGTTGCTCCAGCGCCGTTTCGAGGAATACGTCATGGCCCTCTGCACGACGCCGCGCGCTCCGGACACGCCGGCCGTGGCCGAGCTGGGCGAACGCCTGAGCACCGGGCGCAGCCTGCGCTCCCTGGCGGTCCTGGCTCCGCGCCTGCCGGCGGAGCTTGCGCCCCTGGCGCGCCAGCTTGCGCGCCGCGCTGGAGACTGGGCGGGCGCCGTGCGCGCGCTTCGGCGCGGCCTGGTGCTGCTGCATCTCTCCGCGCTCCAGGCGCGAGTCTTCCAGGATGTGCTGGCCCGCCGCGGCCCGGCGCCGGGGCCCGTCGAGGAGGGCGACATCGTCTGCCGGCATCGACCTCCGAGCCCATTTGAGCAGAGCGCCACCGGCCCCATTCCGGGCTGGAAGGCGTCCCTGGCCGAGGGGCGCCCGGGGGAGATCGAGCGCGCCGTGTTGGCCGAGATGGGGGTAGATCCCCAGGGCTTTCGGAAGATCTTGCCAGGCTGCTCCCCGCGCGGGGCCCGGCGGCCTCTGCGCGTTCCCTTGAGTGCCCTGGAGGTCAGCGGAGAGGGCGACAGGCGGACCCTGTCCTTCGAGCTGCCCGCCGGGGCCTTCGCCACGACGGTGCTGGACGAACTGCTCAACGCCTGCGGGGGAGAGGGCCGATAGGTAGGAAAGAGCCAGAGCTATGGAACCCCAGCACCCCGAGACCGCCAATCCTGCACGCCGCCTGGGCGCGGATCGCCGGCGCCGTCCGACGGCGCGCCTCTCGCGCCATTCCTTCATCGGCGGGCGAAGGCGTGCGCCGCGCCGTGCGGCCGAGGTCGCGGAGGCCTTCGTGGACCTCTACGACCCCCGCCTGCTGGCCTGCGTCGTCTGGATCGGGCTGATGAACGCCTTCGACTGCTTCTTCACCCTCTACCACCTGCAGGCCGGCGGCGTGGAGCTGAATCCGGTGGCTGACGCCCTCCTGGGTTCGGGGCGCGTGGGCTTCGTGCTTCTCAAATCACTCGTCATCACCCTGGCCCTCCTGGTGCTGTGCGTGCATCGCAACTTCCGCCTGGCCCGAACGGGTTTGTGGATCGCCGCCCTGGCCTACACCCTGCTGGTCGCCTACCACTTGACCCTCCTGGGAGCCTGAACCTGGAGAGGGGCCGGTGCGGCCCGTAGACTCGATGCGCGTCGGGAGCGGGAAGATCGCGGCGCGGGCGGCGTCCCTTCCCGTCGCGCACGGCCATGACCGCCTCCGATCCCCCTCAACGGCTGCAGTGCCTGATCACGGGCGGGGCGGGCTTCATCGGCGCCGCCCTGGCGCGTGAGCTCGCACGCGGCGCGGGCCGGGTGACCTGCCTGGACGACTGCTCCGCCGGAGACCCCGGGCGCCTGGCGGGCCTGGAGAGCGTCGACTTCGTGCGCGGGGACGTGGGAGAGGCGGGCGTGCTGGCCGCAGTCCTGCACGAGCGCGGCCCCTTCGATGTGCTGTTTCATCTGGCCGCACGGGTCGGCGTGCGCGCGGTGCTGCGCGACCCCGAGGCCTGCCGGCGCGAGAACCTGGCTGGGGTGCGGGCGTTGATTGACGCCCTGCAAAACCTGTCGGTCGAGCAGCGCCCGCGGGTCCTGGCCGCCTCCTCGAGCGAGGTCTACGACGACGGGCGCGAACCGCTGGGAGAGAGCGCTCCCCTGCGAACCGCCGAGGGGTGCGGACGCTTCGCATACGCCGCCTCGAAGCGCCGTGCAGAGGAGATGCTGGAAGCCGCGCAGCTCTGGGCCAGTGGCCGCGGTCCCGTGCACCTGCGCCTGTTCAATGTCGTCGGCCCCGGCCAGTCGGCGGAAGGCGGCATGGTCCTGCCTACCTTCGTCGAGGCGGCGCGCGCCGGGCGCCTCCTCTCCGTGCACGGCGACGGCCGTCAGGTTCGCACCTTCGCCCATGTGGACGAGGTTGCGCGCGTGCTTGCAGAGCTGGCACACCGTGCCGACTTGTCGGCCGGATCTCTGAACGTGGGCGGGCGGGCACGGACAACCATCGGCGAGCTCGCCCGCGAGGTCACTCGCCGCTGCCCTGAGGCCGCCGGAATAGAGTCCGTGGATCCGCGCGTCAGCCTGGGCCCGGCCTTCGAGGAGGTTCCCTTTCGCGTGCCCGATCTACAGCGCCTGGCAGCCCTGGGGGTCAGCGTGCCGCGCATGTCCCTGGCCGAGATCGTGTCCGACACCCTCGACCGTCACCCCCCGGCGAGCGTCGCCGAAACCGTGCCGACCGAGACCGTGCAGGCCGGGAGCGGGAGGCGCGCTTGCGCATCGCCCGCATCCTGACGCGCCTCAACCTCGGCGGTCCGGCGCGGCAGTGCCTGGCCTCTGACCCGCTGCTCGCCGAGCGCGGTCTCACGGTGCGCGTATTCTGTGGCCGCCCCGAACCTGGGGAGGGCGATCTCGTCGATGCTCTGTGCGAGCGCGGCGTCGACGTGCGGCGCATCGAGGGGTTGGGCCGCAGCTTCTCGCCCCTGGCCGATCTGCGCGCCCTGGGCCGCCTGCGCCGCGAGCTGCAAGACTTCGAGCCGGACGTCGTCCACACCCACGCCTCGAAGGCCGGATCCCTGGGCCGGGCTGGATTCGCCCGCAGCGGCGAGGCGGCGCTCGTCCATACCTTCCACGGGCACGTCCTCGAGGGCTACTTCTCGCCGCTTCTCTCGCGCGCCCTCGTTGCTCACGAGCGGCGCCTCGCGCGGCGCAGCGACCGGATCCTGGCCGTCAGCGAGGCCACGGGGCGCGACCTGCTGCGCCTGGGGGTCGTCGAGAGCGAGCGGCTCGAGATCGTGCCCCCGGGGATCGACCTGAAGCCGCTGCTGGCGATCGCCGGCCAGGGCGGGTGCCTGCGTCGCCGTCTGGGCGTCGGGGAGCGCGCGCGACTGATCGGGGTCGTGGGACGCCTCGCTCCGGTCAAGCGCCCCGAGCTGGCCCTGGCGGTCTTCGCGAAGGTCGCCCGGCACGACCCCCAGATCGAGCTGGTCTTTGTCGGGGACGGCGCCCTGCGCCTGGACCTGGAGCGTCGACGGGGCGCCTTGCCCCCCGACGTGGCCGCTCGCGTCCACCTGCCGGGAGCCTTCGAGTCCATGCCGGAGGTCCTGGCGGACCTCGATCTGGTGCTCTTGACCTCGCGCTCCGAAGGCTTGCCCGTGGCCCTGATCGAGGCCGCGGCGGCAGGTCGGGCGGTGGTGGCAAGCGCCGTGGGAGGCGTGGGCGAGGTGGTCGAGGACGGGCAAACGGGTCTGCTGGCCTCCAACCCGGGGGAACTCGGGCCGGCTCTGGAGCGGATGGCGGGCGACGCGGAGCTGCGGGCCGCCTGCGGCCGCCGCGCCCGGGCAGGTTGCGAGCGCTACTCGGGCAGCGCCCTGGCCGAGAGGCTCCAGGCCGTCTACCGTGCCGTCTGCGAGGAGAGGTGATGCGTCTGTTGATGGTCAGTGGGGACCGGCAGGTCACGATCGGGGAGCGGGGTCCGTTCCACTCGATGCAGCGCGAGTTCTCGCGCCACTTCGAGCGGGTCGACGTGCTCTGCCCGCGCCCCGAGCGTGCTGTGGAGGTGCGGACCATTCACGAGAACGTCCACTTCCATCCCGCCGAGTGCTCGCGCTGGGGGATGGTGGGCTACATCCGTCGCCGCGGTCGGGAGCTGATCGAGGCCCACGCCCACTCGTTGATCGTCAGCCACGACTACGGCTGGTTCTACAACGGACTGGGCAGCGCGCGCCTGGCGCGCGCGACCGGCGTGCCCTACCTCTCGGAGTTGCACCATGTCCCCGGCCATCCCGTGGCCGTCGACCTGGGCGAGCGCATCGAGTACGGCCTGGCGCGCGCCTACGTGCGATGGGCTCGCTCGCGCGCCGCGGCCTTCCGGGTTGTGAACGCCGGCGAGATGCCGGCCCTGCTCGAGCGCTGGGGGGTGAGCGCCGAGCGCGTGCTGGTCCTGCCGTCGCTCTACATCGATCTGGCCGTTTTTCATCCCGAGCCGCAGGCGGCCTTCGATCAGGACCTGTGCAGCGTGGGTCGCATGGTGAGCAACAAGGGCATGGAGCGCATCGTCGACGCCCTGGCCCTGTGCAAGGAGCGCGGGCGCCGGGTCACCGCCCTGCTGGTGGGAAAGGGACCGCTGGAAGCGGCCCTGCGCTCGCGCGTCGCGCGCCTCGGCCTCGAGGAGGAGGTGCGCTTCGTGCGCTGGGTCGAGTCCCCCGAGGAGCTGGCGCTTCTGTACCGGCGCAGTCGGCTGATGGTTTGCGCCTCCACCTGCGAAGGCGGCCCGCGCGTGACGGTCGAGGCCATGGCCTGCGGGACGCCCGTCGTGAGCACTCCGGTGGGCCAGATGAGCGAACTGCTGGGCGACGGCGCGCTGGGACGGCTGTGCGGTTTCGACAGCGAGAGCCTGGCGAGCGTCGTGAGCGAGGTCCTCGGAGATGAGCCGCGGCGGCGCTCGATGGGGGAGCGGGCGGCCGAGGTGGCTACTCGCTTCGAGTATGCGCACACCATCGGCCTCTACGCCGACGGCTTGAAGGCGCTCGCGCGCGGAGGCGGCGCGTGAGGCTGCTGTTCTTGACCCAGGTGATCGACGCGGACGATGCCGTGCTGGGCTTCGTCTCGCGCTGGGTGCGAGGGCTGGCGCGCAGCTGCGAGCGCGTGCGCGTCATCGCCCTCGAGGTCGGCCGCACCGACGACCTGCCAGACAACGTGGACTGTCGGGAGATCGGGCGGCGAGGTGTCGTGGGGCGCTTCCTGCGCTACCGCGGCGCTCTCGGCGAGGCCTTGCGGGACGAGGGCTTCGACGCGGTGCTGGCCCACATGGTCCCGCGCTACGCTCTGGTGGCCGCGGGCCCCGCGCGGCGCGCCGGAGCGGGCCTGTTCCTGTGGTACACCCACGCGGGCGTGGATCGTCGTCTGCGGCGGGCCGTCGAGCGCGTGGACCGGGTCTTCACGGCGTCGGATGAGTCCATGCGCGTGGAGACCGGGCGACGGGTGGTGACCGGCCACGGCATCGATCTCGAGCACTTCGACGTGGGGGACGCGCCGCCGGACGAGCCTGCGCGCCTGCTCTCGGTGGGGAGGCTCTCGCCGCGCAAGGACCCCCTGACCGTGCTCGATGCCCTCGCGCTCCTGCGCGGGCGCGGATGGGAACTCGGTCTGGACCTGGTGGGACCCGGCATGACGCGCGCCGACTCGACCACCCTGGCGGCCGTTCGGTCGCGGATCGCGGAGGCCGACCTGGAGGACTGCGTCACCCTGCACGGCGCCGTTCCCTACACCGAAATTGTTCCTGTCTACCGTCGGGCAACCTGTGTCGTGAACGCCAGCCTGACCGGCAGCCTGGACAAGACCCTGCTGGAGGCCATGGCCTGCCGGCGCCCCGTGCTGTCGTGCAACGACGCGGCGGCAGGTGCCCTTGCTCCCCTGGGGAGCGAGGCCTCCCAGTTGCTGTTTGGCGCCGGGCGGGCGGAAGAACTGGCCGAGCGCATCGAGTCTCTGCTGGAGCGCGGGGCCGAGGGGCGGGCGAGACTCGGGTGCCGGTTGCGCGAGATCGTGGCCGAGGGCCACGAGGTCGAGCGCCTCATGGAGCGCCTGGTGAGGGAGATGGAGGCGGCGCGCGCGGGCGCCGAGGGATGACGACTCCGGGGATGAAGGGCGGCGTGCGCGAGGAGTTGCTGGATCCCCTGCGGCGGACCCTGGAGTGGATGGTCTCCCTGCGCGACGGACGCGGGCGCATCCTGTGTCCGGAACACCGCGTCGAGCACAGCGGCAAGAGCGCTGGTGCGATCGTGCTGGCGCTTGAATTGCGGCGGCTGGATCCGCGGGCGGACCGTGCCCATCTGGCGGCGATCGCCAGCGAGCAGGGGCGGCGCCTGGTCGCCAACCTCGCGCGCGAGGGTACCAGTCCGGCCCACACCTTCCGGCCGGGGCGCCACGATCCGTTCAACTGCTCAAACAGCGTGATCGACGGCGGGGCGGCCAGTGACGCCCTGGCCCAGCTCGCGGCAGAGCTCGGGGAGGAGCTCGGACCGGCCGAGCGTGAGACCTTCGCCGCGGCCAGTCTGCTGCACGCACGCACCTACCTGCGCTACGCGGTGCTCGACAAGGGCATCCCGGCCCAGCGCGCCTGGGGCCTGGCGGGCCTGGCAGCGGCCTGGGCCCTCGAGGCCGACGAGGTGCTCGAACGGGCCGCGCTGGAAGCCGTCGAGCTGCTGCAGGAGATCCAGCATCCCGACGGCAGCTACCCCTATCACCCGCTTGAGTGGGGCGCTGAGCACCCTGGCGCCGGCGACGTCTCGGCCTACTACCAGTCGCGGACCACGGCCTTTCTGTTTCATGCTCTCGAGCGCCTGGGCCGGGATACGCGGGACGCGCACCTGCGCGCTCCCCTCGAGCGCGGGCTCGATTTCCTGCTGGCCCTCTCGGGACCGGACGGGATCAAGTGCGGCCTGGTGGAGGCCAAGCCCTGGTACTGGGGCGCCACCTACGAGGTGGCCTCCCATCCCTTCGACGCCTTCGCCCTGGCGCGCGGCTGGCGTCATTTCGAGCGCGACGACCTGGGCGATGGGGCCCTGGCCTCGTTCCGCTCCTGGGCGGCGCACATCGACGGTGACGGTCGCCTCGCGAGCCACAGGCCCGGGCCGGGGCGCGGTCGGAGCTACCAGTGCCCGCTGTTCTGGGCCGGGCACGCGATGTGGATGGCGCGCGCCGTCGAGGACCTCGAGGCGATCATGCAGCGTTCCGAGCAGGAGGACGCGGGCCCCGCACGCGCTCCGCGCGTGCGGCACTTCCCCGACGCCTCCCTGGCGCGCGTCGAGGACGGAGCGGTCGTCGCCTGGGTGCGCGGTCGGCGCCCGGGGGTCAACCTGCACCACGGCAGCCCCCACGGAGCCGGGCTGCTGCGGGTCGTCCGTCGCTCCGACGGCGCCGAGTTGCTCGAGCGCTGTCGCCTGGGGGGGCGACAGGAGGCCGAGTGGTCGGGACGCTGCGGCCTGCCCTCTGCGGGCCGCGGCTGGCGCGCGGGGCGCGGGGCGCTGCGCTTCTCCCTCTGGCTGGCTCGCGTGCACCTGCGGGCGCGTCGGCCCCTGGCGGCCCTGGCCGCGCCCTTTCGAACCCTACGGCGCGGGATCGGGGCCTTCGCCCACCCGCGGGTGAGCAGCGCCTTCGCCCTCGAGCCGGAGCTGGAGGCCCTGGCGGACGGCGTGCGCTTGATCGGCCCCCTGGCCTGGCGGGATGGAACGCCCGCGAGGGGTACGCGGGTCGAGCGCTCGTTCGTGGCCGACGGCGAGGGTCTCGTGGTGCGGGAGCGTCTCGCGGAGCGCGGGGACACCCGCTCCGTGGCCTACCGCACACCGCACTCGGCGACGGAGTCGGACGGCGGGGACAACGAGATCAGTTACAGGCTGTCATGAGGGTTGTAGCTTCGGACCCATGAAGGTGAGCGAGCAGGGCGGCGGGCGAGGCGCGGCGGCGCGCGCGGCGGTCGGGACCGGGTGCTGCGTGGGCATGATCTTCGGCCTGGCGGACGCGCTCGTGGCCGACGCGCGCCTGAACGGCCCCGATGGCGCCGGCGCGATCATGGGTTGCTACGCCGCCGCGGTCGGGGCCTACGTGGTGGGCTACTCGGCGCTGCTGATGCTCGGCGGCCAGCTCCTGC
>DASCMO010000137.1:0-12152 GCA_036010965.1 Planctomycetota bacterium
TTCTTCCGCCTCAGCCTGGACTCCGCCGCCTTCGAGCGGCGGGTCGGCGTGGACACCATCGCGGAGCACTTCGAGGTCAGGACCTGCGACGGCCTGCGCGAGGCCCTCGACGGTGGTCGCGGCGGGATCATGATCACGCCCCACGTCGGGGACTGGGAGGCGGCCTGCGGTGCCTACCCGATGGCCGGCCTGCGACCCTTCCATGCTATCTCGCGTCCCCCCCGGAACCGACCGCTCTCGGTCCACATGCTGGCCATGCGGGAGCGTCGCGGCGTGAGGATCATCCCCCGTCGCGCTGGCATCGCGCGCGTCGCTGCCCTGCTCGCCGAGGGCGCGTGGGTGGGGATGATGCTCGACCAGCGAGCCAGCGGGCGCTCGGTCCTGGCCCCCTTCTTCGGGCGCCCCGCGGCCTGCGAGCGCAGCGCCGCCGTGCTCGCGCGGCGCCTTCGCGTGCCGCTGTTGTTCTCGGCCTGCTACCGGACCGAGCGGGCGTTTCAGTACGAGCTGGTCTTCAGTCGCCTCGTGGCCCCGGAGGAACTCGAGGGTCTCTCCAGCGAGCAGATCTGCGCCCTGGTGAACGCCGAGATGGAGGCCCTGATCCTCGCGCGCCCCGACCAGTACCTGTGGCTGCACGACCGCTACAGGGACGTTTCCGCCGACGCGGCGGGGGCCCCCGCCGCGTCTTCCTGAGCCCCGAGCAGGATTCGCGGGCCGGGACTTTCCAAATGCGCGCCCAGAGGCGATCCTCCGCCCGTTCCGCCCCTGCCCGGCGGCATCCTGATGAGCGCCCTCGACCCCGAGCTGGATCCCTTTCCGCAGATGGCGGAGGTCTCGACCTATCCCCTGGCGGCCCGCCGCAGCCTGGTGCGGGCCGAGGACTTCTGCGCCGTGCCCGAGCCCCTGGAGGGCTTCGAGCGCTTCATCGACTCCCTGCCGGACATCTACGCCGGGGCCTGGCTGAAGGAGCTCGTCGAGCGCATTGTCGTCGCGCGCCTCGCCGGCCGGCCGGTCGCCGTGGCCCTCGGCGCCCACGTGCTGAAGGTCGGCCTGGCGCCGCTCCTGATCGACCTGATGCGCCGCGGGGTGATCGACCACGTGGCCATGAACGGCGCCGGGGCCATCCACGACTTCGAGATCGCCGCCTGCGGCCGGACCTCCGAGGACGTGGCCGAGCAGCTGCCGCGCGGCGAGTTCGGCTTCGCCGACGAGACGGGGGTCGCCCTTGCGCAGGCGGCCGAGCGCGGTTGCAAGCCGGGCGCGGGCGAGGAGGCGGGCTTCGGTCGCGGCCTCGGACACCTGCTGGCCGAGAGCGACGCGCCCCACCGCGACCTGTCGGTCTGTGCCGAGGCCGTGCGCCTGGGGATCGGCGTGACCGTGCACGTCAGCCTGGGCTCGGACATCGTTCACATGCACCCGGCCGCGGACGGCGCCCACATCGGCCAGGCGTCGATGATCGACTTCCGACACCTCTGCCGCCTCGTTCACGGGCTGAACGGGGGCGTCTGGATCAACGTGGGCTGCGCGGTGGTCCTGCCCGAGGCCTTCCTGAAGGCGGTCAGCGTGGCGATCAACCTGGGTGCGGACCTCTCGGACATGACGACCGCCAACCTCGACATGCTGCGCCAGTATCGCGCGGAGACCAACGTCGTCCAGCGCCCGCCGGGGCGCGGCATCTCTATTCTAGGCCAGCACGAGATCCTGCTGCCCCTGCTGCGCATGGCGGTCCTCTCGAAGCTGGCCGCCGCTGGTTGGGAAGGACCCGCGCGGTGAGCGAGGGACGACAACTCGAGCGGGCGCTGCGCGGCCTGAGTCGACCGCGGATCTTGATCGTGGGCGATTTGATGCTGGATCGCTACGTGACGGGCGAAGTGACGCGCATCTCGCCCGAGGCGCCGATCCCCGTGGTCGCCGCCCGTCACACGGAGTCCTTCCTGGGCGGCGCGGGCAACGTGGCCGCCAACCTGCGCAGCATGGAGGCGGTCGTGGATCTGGTGGGCGTCATCGGGGACGACGAGGCCGGTGTCGAGCTGCGCGGCATGCTCGAGGCGATCGGCGTCGACTCCTCGGGACTGGTGGTCGACAGCGAGCGCCTCACGATCCGCAAGACGCGCCTGGTGAGTGGCGTGCAGCAGATGATGCGCGTCGACTGGGAGGACACGCGCCCGATCTCCGGGGCGGCCCACGCGCAGATCGAGGTGCAGCTCGCCGAGCGGCTGGCGGACGCGGACGCCGTGATCCTCTCCGACTACGGCAAGGGCGTCCTTACCTCGCAGGTGATCTCCCAGATCATCCGGGCCGTGCGCGATGCTCGGGGGCGCGAGATTCCGGTCCTGGTCGATCCCAAGGGCGATGACTTCGCGCGCTACGCCGGCGCGACCCTCATCACGCCCAACCGCAAGGAGGCGCAGCGAGCCGTCGGGCGCTCCCTTCCCGACCGGGCGGCGGCGGCCCTGGCGGCCGACGAATTGATCGAGCTCGCCGACCTGGACATGGCGGTCATCACTCTCGGCGCCGGCGGCATCCTGTGGCGCACGAAGGGCGGCGCTGGCGGGCACGCCCCGGCCGTCGCCCGGGCGGTGTTCGACGTCACGGGCGCGGGCGACACGGTCGTCGCTCACCTGGCGCTCTATCTGGCGGCGGGCCTCGACGTGTCCCTGGCCGTTCGGCTCGCCAACCACGCGGCGGGGATCGTCGTCGCCCGCCTGGGAACGAACGCCGTCACGCGCGCGGAGCTGCGCACGCGCCTGAGGGAGGCGACGGCCCAGGGAGGGAAGGAAGTGGACGGCGCCGAGCTGGACGATCTGCTGGCGGTCTGGCAAAAGGAGGAGCGGCGCATCGTCTTCACCAACGGCTGCTTCGACCTGCTGCACATCGGGCACATCGAATACCTGCGCGCTGCCCGCGACGAGGGCGACGTGTTGCTCGTGGGGATCAACGACGACGCGAGCGTGCGGCGCCTCAAGGGACCTGATCGCCCGATCAACTCGTTGCAGGACCGCATGGCGATCCTGGCGGCACTGGAGATGGTGGACGCGGTGACCTCGTTCTCCGAGGACACGCCCGAGCGCATCATCGAGCATGTGAGCCCCGACGTGCTCGTGAAGGGCCAGGACTGGGCAGAGAAGGGCGTCGTGGGGCGCGAATGGGTCGAGCAGCACGGCGGTCGCGTGGTCCTGGCCGAACTCGTGCCGGATCGCTCGACCTCCGACCTCCTGCGCCGCGCCCGTGGCGAGGCGTCGGAGGGGGAGAGCGTCCGCTGATGCGCGTGCTCTTCATCTATCCCAATCTGTACACGCAGATGGGGTTCAATCACGGGCTCGCCTCGCTCTCGGCCGTGCTGAAGGGCGCCGGGCACGAGACCCAGTTGGTGAACCTGAACGAGAACCTGCCGCCGGTCCCCGACCGCGAGCAGATCTGGGCCTTGGTGCGCGACTGGGGGCCGGGCCTGATCGGCTTCTCGTGCCTGACCCAGCAGTACGACGCGGCCCTTGTCCTGGCGTGCTGGCTGCGCGAGCGCGCCGCCGCCGAACACGTCGACCTGCCGCCCATGGTCGTCGGCGGGGTGCACCCGACGATGGTCCCCGAGCGGGTCATGGAGAGCGGCGTCTGGGACCACGTGGGAGTCGGGGAGTGCGAGACCTCCCTGCTGGAGCTGGTCGAGCGCGTCGAGGGCGGGGAAGTTCCCGACGACGTGCCGAACTTCCTGTCCTGGCGAGCGGGCGCGAGGCCCGCGGGCATGGAGGCGTCGGAAACGAGCGCGGACCGCTGGGTGCGAAACGCCGTGGGCGAGTTCCCCGACCTCACGAGCCTCCCTGAACCAGACTACGACCTGTTCGACATACAGCGCATCACCAATGACAAGCTGGGCTGGTTCGGGCTGATGTCCAGCCGCGGCTGTCCCTACCTCTGCACCTACTGCCTGAACCACAAGATCCTCGAGCGCTACCGGAAAGACCTCGGCCGCTCGACCAGCGATACGGGCTTCCTGCGCTACCGCCCCGCCGACCTGATGGTGGCCGAGATCCAGGGCGTGCTGGAGCGCGTCGAGGGCATCGAGACCTTCATCTTCGACGACGACCTCTTCACCCAGGACAGCGACCACGCGATCGCGATCTGCGAGGCTTACGAGCGCTCGGGTATCAGCGTCCCCTTCGTCGTCAACTCGCACGTCAAGCGCCTCGACCCGCGCGTGGCCGCAGCCCTCGGGCGCGCGGGCTGCAAGATTCTCAAGCTGGGGATCGAGGCGGGGTCGGAGCGCGTGCGCAAGGAGGTTCTACGGCGCTTCATGACCCACGCAGACATCATGGAGACCGTCGCGAGCGCGGAGGAGCACGGCCTGCACAGCTCCAGCTTCGTGATGGTCGGGCTCCCCTCGGAGACTCACGCGGAGCGCCTCGAGACGGTTGATGTCCTGGCGGAGGCGCGCCCGGGTCGCTTCCGGACCTCATTCTTCTTTCCCTTCCCCGGCACCGCGGGCTATGACCTCGCGATCTCGGGTGGACATGTGCGGCCCGAGGACGTGACCTCCCTGCGGACCTTCTTCGACGGCAGCTGCCTCGATTTCGGCGTCGAGGAAAACCTCTTCATCGCCAAGCTCGGCAAGCTCATGCCGTGGTTCGTCAACGCCCGCCTCGATCGCTTTGACGACGCCCCGGCGGCCGCGCGCTATCGACCCTGGGTGGAGCGAGTGCTGGCCATGGACTGGGAGGAGTGGGCGGCCTTCACGCCCGCCATGCGGTCCGAGGACGCCCGCCTGAGCGAGGCTTGTCGGTCGGCGGGTGAACTGCACTATTCCATCCGGTACAACGCCTTCATGGGAGTGCGTTCCGACTGGATCGAGGCCGAGGAGACCGGCCTGGAGTGGACCACGGCCGCCGCGCCGCCGACGGCCGCCGACGGCCGGTCCGCGCCCGGCGCCTCCCTCGCGATGGCCCCGGCCATGACTGCGGAGACATCGAGATGACCGTGCCCGCGGACCTGCCGGACTTCCAGAGCCTGAGCGTGGCGGTGGTAGGGGATCCGATCGCCGATCTGTACCTCTACGCCCGTCCGCGCCGGCTGTCGCGCGAGGCGCCCGTGATGGTGCTGCGCCACATCTCCGAGCGCCTTGGTGCCGGCGGTGCTGCCAACGTGGCCCGCAACCTGCGTGCCCTGGGACCGAGGGTGAGCCTGTTCGGCGCCCTGGGGCGCGACGCCAACGGGCGTGAGCTGGCCCGCATCCTGGGGGCGGAGGAGATCGACATCTCCGGTCTCGCTCACATCGCTGAATGGACGACGCCCACCAAGACGCGCGTCCTGGCCGCCCTCTCGCGGCGCTTCCCGCAGCAGGTGCTGCGCATCGACCGCGAGCCGGCGCGGCCGGTCCCGACCGAGGCGCGCGCTGAGCTCGTCGGCCAGCTGCGCGAGCGAGCCGACGAGTTTGACGCGGTGGTGATCTCCGACTACGAGTACGGCACGGTCTCCCCAGAGGTCGGCGAGGTCGCGCGAGAGTTCGCCGCGAGCGGCAAACTGGTCGTGCTCGATCCGCGCCGGAACCTCGACCTCTTCGTCGGTGTGACCGCCCTGACCCCAAATGTGGAGGAGCTGGCGCGCTTCATCGACGTCGATCCTGAGCGCCTCGACAACGCCGCAGCCCTGCGCGAGGCCGCCGCCCGCCTGCTGGGCGCGGGCCTCTGCCGCTGGCTGCTCGTCACCCGCGGAAACCTAGGAATGGCCCTCTTCGGTGAGGGCCTGCCCGAGGAAGGCGTCGCCGTGGAAGCCTCGGGCTCCGGTGAGGTCACCGATGTCTCCGGCGCCGGTGACACGGCCGCGGCCGCCTTTGCCCTGGCCCTGGCAGGCGGTTTCGACGCTTCGGCAGCGATGGTCGTGGCGAACGCCGCGTCGGGGGTGGTCGTGATGGAAAACGGTACGGCGGTCTGCCCCTGGCCGGACCTCAAGGCCGCCCTGTCCACCACGCCTGCGCCAGTGCGCCTGGGCCGCCCGAGCTACACGTGAGCGGGATCGTTGCCGAGCGCGATGCACTGGCCGGCGAGCTGCGTGCGTGGCAACGCGAGGGTCGGCGCGTCGTGCTGGCCAACGGCTGCTTCGACCTCTTGCATGTCGGCCACCTGCGCTACCTGAGCGATGCTCGCGCTCGCGGCGATCTGCTCGTGGTGGCGGTCAACACCGACGAGAGCGTGCGTCGTCTCAAGGGGGATGGTCGGCCATGGATCCCTCTGGCGGAGCGCGTCGAGATCCTGCTCGCCTTGACCTGCGTCGATCGGGTGCTGGCCTTCGACGAGCCCGATCTGGAGGCCACCCTGCGTGCCCTGCGCCCCGACGTCCACGCCAAGGGGACTGACTACACGGTGGATACGGTCCCCGAGCTGGCCGTGGACCGCGAGCTCGGGATCGATGTCGTCATCTGTGGTGATCCCAAGGACCACGGCAGCAGTGCCCTCGCGGCGCGCCTCTTCGTCGAGGGAGAGAGCGGCTCGTGAGTGTCGGTTCGGGGCTGCGTCTGAGCCTGATTGGCGTGGTGGTGGCGGCCTGGAGCACCGTCTGTGGCATCGGCGGTGGACTCTTCGCCGTCCCGATCCTGCACTACGTCTACCGCATGCCGATGCGGCGGGCGGTGGCCACTTCCCTGGGGCTGGTGGCGGCTTCGACCTTCATGGCCACGATTTCCGAGGCCTTCCACCCCGGGAGCTTCTTGAACTGGCCGGTTGTCGGGGTCCTGGTCGTGGGCAGCCTCCTGGGGGCGCAGGTCGGCTATCGAGTGGCGCAGCGCGTCTCGGTGCGGAGCCTCAAGGCGCTCTTCGCGGCGCTCGTGCTGCTCGTCGCTCTGCGGTTGTTCAAGGGGGGCGCGTCCGACTTCATGGAGGTGTCCGGAGCGACCCTGGGGGCCTGGGAGGTCGCGCTGGTGGCGTGCATCGGGTTCGGCTCCGGCTTCGTCTCGCCTCTGCTCGGGATCGGCGGGGGTCTGGTCGCCGTCCCGTCGCTCTACTTCGGCCTGCCCGACCTCGGGTACCTCGGAGCGCGGGCCAGTTCGATCGCCATGGCCGTCGTGAACTCCTCGCGTTCCCTGTGGCTCCATGGCGCCGCAGGCCGGGTCGATCTCGAGTGCGCCTTCTGGTTCGGACTCGGCGGAGCGACCGGGGCCGTGGCCGGCGTGCAACTCGTGCACCTGCCCGAGGTCGCACCCGTGGCGCGCTCGATGATGGCCCTGACCCTAATGGTCGTCTCGGCTCGCTTCGCCTGGGATGTCCTGTCGGGGCGCCGAGATTCTCCGGAGGACTGACCCGCTCCCGCCGCCAGCCTCAGGCGTAGAGGCCGCGCAGGGCGTCCGCCTTCGCGACGCGCTGCACGGCCACGATGCTGGCTGCCATCCGCAGGCGCACGTCGTGCTTGCGCTGGGCCTTGAGCACGGCCCGCCAGGCCTCGGTCATGAAGCGTCGCAGACGCTTGTCGACCACAGCCTCGATCCAGTACCAGCCCATGCGGTTCTGTACCCACTCGAGATAGCTCATCACCACGCCTCCGCCGTTGGCGAGGATGTCGGGCACGACCGGGATCCCGCGTCCTTCGAGCATGTGGTCGGCGCGCGCCGAGACCGGGCCGTGGGCTCCCTCGATGATCAGTTTGGCTTGCACGGCGCCGGCGTTGCGCGAGTGGATCGCGTTGGCCGTCGCGCACGGGACGAGCACATGGCAGGGGCGCACCATCAGCTCCTCGTTGCTGATGCGCTCGAAATCGCCCGGGCAGTCCTGGAGGCTGCCGTGGGCTGCCCGCCAGGCCAGGATCTGGGGGATGTCGAGACCGGCGGGAGCGAAGAACGCGCCGTGGACGTCCGAGATGCCGCACACGCGGTGCCCGTCAGTGTGCAGGATGCGCGCCAGGTTTCCGCCGACGCAGCCTGCCCCCTGGATCACGACCCGCAGGCCGCCCACCGGCAAGTCGAAGAGCTGGATCGCCAGGCGCATCACCACCCGCAGTCCCTGGGCCACCGCGTCCTCGTGGCCGACCGAGCCGCCCAGACCTGTGGGCTTGCCCGTCACGGCCGCGTTCTCCGTGACGCGCGCGTGGTTGCTGATCGTGTCCATGATCCAGGCCATCACGCGCTCGTCCGTCCCGACGTCGGGCGTGAAGACGTCGCGTTCCGCGCCCACATCTCCCAGGAGGCTGGCGGTGTAGCGCCGGACGGCGCGTTCGATCTCGCCCGGACTGTGGGCCCGGGGGTCGAGCCGGATGCCGCCCGCCGAACCGCCGAAGGGCACGTTGAGCACGGCGCACTTCCAGGTCATCCAGCCGGCGATCGCACGCAGCTCGTCGATCTTCAGATCGCGCTGCAGGCGCAAGGGGCCGAGGAAGGGACCGAGTCCGGCGTTGTGCTGGATGCGGTATCCGTCGAACACCGTCAGTCCTCCGTCGTCCAGCTGCGCCGGCACGGAGACGGCCACCTCGCGGTCGGGCTTGCGCAGGACGGCGTATTCCGCCGCGTCGATGCCGAGTTCCGTCGCAGCTTCGTCGAAGCTGCTCATCATCGTCGCGAACGGCGTCTCGTCGTCCAGCAGCGGGGTGTTGGGGAGCACCTCGTCGTGCTGGGGGTCGAGGATTTCCGAGTCGGTCATCGCGCCAACGCTCAGGCGAACAGGCCGCGCATGCGGTAGACGTTGACCACGCGTTCGATGGCCAGGGTGTAGGCCGCGACTCGCATCGATACGCCGCGACTGTCGGCCATGCCGTCCACGTCGTTGAAAGCCTTGACCATGATCTGCTCGAGGCGCGAGTTGACGACGTCCTCCGTCCAGAAGTAGCCCCAGCGGTCCTGGACCCACTCGAAGTAGCTGACGGTGACGCCCCCGGCGTTGGCGAGGATGTCGGGCACGACGACCACCCCGCGGTCCACCAGAATGTCCTGGGCGGCGGCAGTGCAGGGCCCGTTGGCGCCCTCGACGATCAGGGCGGCCTTGATGCGGTCCGCGTTCTCTGAGGTGATCTGGTTCTCGGTGGCGGCCGGGACGAGGACGTCGCACTCCAGCTCGAGCTGCTCGCCATTGGATATGTGGTCGCCCTCGGCGAAGCCCTCGATGGTCTTGTTGTCCCGCAGGTGGTCGAGGAGGGCCGGCACATCGATGCCCTTGTCGTTGTGCAGGGTGCCGTACATGTCGGAGAGGCTGACGACCTTGTAGCCCTCGCGGTAGAGGAGCAGCGCCCCGATCCCGCCGACGTTGCCCGAGCCCTGGACGACTACCGTCGTGGCCTCGGGGCGTCGGCCGAGCTTTTTCATCGCCTCGCGACAGACGAGCATGACCCCGCGCCCCGTGGCCTCGCGCCGCCCGCGGCTGCCGCCGAGGGCGATCGGTTTGCCGGTGACGACCGCGGTCGTTGTGCGACGGACGTGCATGGAGTAGGTGTCCATGATCCACGCCATCGTCTGCTCGTTGGTGTTCATGTCCGGTGCGGGCACGTCGCGGTCCGGACCGAGGATGTCGATGATGGCCGCCGTGTAGCGGCGCGTGATGCGCTCGAGCTCGCCGATGGAGAGCTCGCGCGGATCGCAGATCACGCCACCCTTGCCGCCGCCGAAGGGGATGTCGACGATCGAGCACTTCCACGTCATCCAGGCCGCGAGGGCGCGCACCTCGTCGATGTTCACATCGGGCGCGAAGCGAATGCCGCCCTTGCAGGGGCCACGCAGGAAGTTGTGCTGGACTCGGTAGCCGGTGAAGACCCGGATCGACCCGTCGTCCATGCGCACCGGCAGCGCGACGGTCAGCTCGCGTTCAGGTGTCCGCAACAGACAGCGCAGTCCTTCGTCGAGGTCCAGCAAGTCCGCAGCGCGGTTGAACAGCTTCTCCATCGAGGAGAAGGGATTGAACTCGTCGGTCTGTGTCTGCTTCGCGACGACAGGTCCGTTCGGCATCGTGAGTGCGCGAGGAGGGGGGGTGATGGGGCCGGGATCGTGTGGCCCGAAGAGACCCGCGAGGGCTCGCCGAAAGACCACTACTTGTATTCGAGAATCCTAGGGGCCTGGGCGGAACCCCCTAACCGGTACTTTTTCTCCCGCCGGGCACCTTCTTCGGGGCAGAATCCGCGCTGGGCGAGGGTGCAATGAGCCGTGGCGAGCGAATCGATAGCCTCCTGGGGCTGGAACCGCAGGTGCCTCTGCGGCGCGGCCCGGGGCGGGTGACCTTCCTCTGGCGCTCCCCTGAGGGTGTGGTCGTGGTCGTGAAGCGCACGCGAGGGCGCGGCGGGCGGGTCGAGTTCGAGAACCTGCGCCTCCTGGCGGCCGCGGGCCTGTCCGTGCCCAGGGTTCTGGCCGTGGGTTCCGGCGTGGGCCGCTCGCTGGTCGTGATGGAACGCGTGGCCCACAGCGAGACCCTCGCCGAGCGCCTGGAAAGGGAGGGTCCCGCCGAGCAGCGCCGCCTGGGAGTCGAGCTGCTGGGCCTCGTTCTGGCCCTGCACGACCTCGGCTGGAGCCATCGCGATCTGTACCTCGAGCATTTCCTGCTGCGCGAGGGCGACGGAGCGCTGGTCCTGATCGACCTGGGCCGAGCGCGCCGCCGTCGCCGCCGGCGCTGGTTCGAGAAGGACCTCGCGGCCCTGCTGCACTCCACGCCGGCGAGCGTCTCCAGCGCCTCGCGCCTGCGTTTCCTGGCCGCCTACCTCGACCAACGTGGCGTGCGCGGGAGGTGTCGGCGTCGGCGCTGGCTGGCGGCGGTCGTCGCTCGGGAGCGGCGGATGGCCGCCCATGTGCCGCGCGGCGGCGAGAGCCCGGCGGAGCCCGTGATCGAGGAGGGCCCGTGACCGTCGGTGGACACCTGGTGGTGCGTGGACCCGACGACCCGGGAACCCTGGCCCTGGCAACGGCCGTCGTCGATGCCGCCTTGCAGGGCCCGCGCTGGTCTGCGGTCTCCGTGCTCGTGGAGAGCGCCTCGGCGCGACTGCTGAGCGGCGTGTCCTGGGCGGAGCGCGTGTGCGTGATCGAAGCGGGGGAGGCCGAAGCCTGGCACGCCCTCGAGGCCGACGCGGCTCTCCTGCTCTCGGCGTCCCCGGCCGCCGCCTGGGGCGCCTTTCGCGCCCGGGTCCCCCGGCGCGCCGGAGTGGCCGGTGGCCTGCGGGGAGCGCTCCTGACCCATGGGCTACTGCCGCCCGTCCACGCCCGACGGCGCCTGCCCCTCCCCCCGATCCATCTACAGCGCGACCTGGCCGGACTGCTCGACATCCAGGTGGGCGCCCGGCCGCCGCGCCTGCGGGCGAGCGCCGACGGTACGCTGGGCGCGGTCGAGTGCTTGGGACGAGCGGGCCTGTCCGCCGGCACCCCCTACGCCCTGGGCTGGCCAGAGGCGGAGCGTGCCGGCGTCCACAGCCGGCCCGCGGCCACCATCGCCGCCGCCCTCGAGCGTCTGGAAGCGGAGAGCGGCTTGGCGGGGGTGGTGCTCGCCGACGCGAGCGCCAGCGCCGGCCCTGACCTCGACGCTGTGAAGCTCGATCCCGCGGCCGTCGCTCGGGTGCCGGTCGGCTCCGATCTCGAGCTCACCGTGGCCTTGATCGCCGGCGCCAGTCTGGTCCTGGCGGAGGGGGAGGGCGCGCGCTGGATCGCGGCCGCCCTCGACGTGCCCTGCGTGCGGCTCCCGCTCCCCGACGCTCGCCCCTCGCCCGCCGGATTCCCGGAGCGCGCGCGCATCGTGCGCCCCGACGACCCGCCCCGTGCGAGCGCGAGCGCGGCGCGGCGCGGCGGTCGCGCGCCGGGCGGGACCCTCGCGGCCGTCGTCGATGCGGCGCTCGAGCTCCTCGCAGCTGAGGAGCGCGCCTCGTGATGCACCTCGCTCCCACGGCTCGTGTGCTGGTGCGCGCCCCCTCGTGGCTCGGCGACCTGGTGATGGCCGAACCCCTGCTGCGCGCCCTGCACGAGCGCGTGGGGGAGGGCCTGACCGTCGCCGGTCCCGCTCGCTTCCTCGAGCTGCTGCACGCTCCGCTGGCCGGGACGCGCTGGCTCGACAGCGCCGACGCGGGCGCGCCCCTACCGCGCGATGTGGACCTGGCCCTTCTGCTCGACGGCTCCTGGCGCAGCGCCTGGCGCGTCTGGCGCGCGGGCGCCCGCGAGCGGGTCGGCCTGGCGCGCGGCCCGCGCGCGGCCCTGCTGACCGCCGCCGTGCGCCCGGCCCGCG
>DASCMO010000138.1:0-2807 GCA_036010965.1 Planctomycetota bacterium
CTCGGATTCACGACGCTGATGGGGGGGCGTCCGTGCCCAAGAAGATCACCCATGACTCTCCCTATTCCCGCCGCAGCGATCGCCGCTCTCCTCGTCTACGCGCCTGCGGCGTTCGGTCAGGGATACACCGAGACCTTCACCAACGGCACCAACGAAGGAGACTGGGAGGTGTGGTGGGTCAACCACAACTCGATCGAGCCGACGGGCGGCAACCCGGGCTGGTACTTGCGCCTCGACAACCTGGCCGGGCCGGCGACGTGCCACTGGGTGGAGATCTTCATGAACACCTGGCCGGCGGCCTACAGCGGCGACTACCGCGCCCTGGGGCTCGACGCTCTGGGCCTTGACGTGAACATCGAGCAGGGGGCCTACGGGGGCGAGTGGTTCGTCACCCTCGCCTCGGATCCGGGCACACCGCAGGACGACTCGGACGACTGCATGGTCAAGTACTTCTCCCTCCAGGTGCCGCCGCTCGCACCCGGTTGGACTTCGTACGAGTTCGGCATTCCGGTCGATAGCACCAGCATGCCGAACTCGTGGGTGGCGGAGCAGTCGTGCGGCCTGTCGGACGACGACCTCTGGAACGCGGTCATCACGGACGTCGATTACATCGTCTTCCGGCTCGACACCGACCCGACCACCTTCTGCCAGTTCACGACCTGGGACCTGGGCGTGGACAACGTTCGCGTCGGGTCGAGTGACGTCGGGACGCCGTACTGCTTCGGCGACGGCTCAGGTGGCTCCTGCCCCTGCGGGAACGGCGCCAGCGCGGGTGAGGGCTGCGCGAACTCGACCGGGGCCGGCGGGTTCTTGGGTGGCTCTGGTTCGGACAGCGCCGGCTCCGACAGCCTCGTGTTCCAGGCGCAACAGCTGATCCCCTCACAGCCGGCGCTGCTCTTCGCCGGCCTCAACGCCGTCAACGGAGGCAACGGCGTCCCGTTCGGCGACGGTCTGCGCTGCGCGGGCCAGAGCGTGGTGCGACTGGGGGTGGACGTTCCCGACGCCAACGGTGACGCGAGCTGGGGCCCCGGGCTCGGCGCGAACGGCGGCTGGGGCGCGGGCGACACACGCTACTTCCAAGGATGGTATCGCGACCCCAACGGCGGCCCTTGCGGCTCCGGCTTCAACCTGACGAACGGCGTCGAAGTCGTGTTTAGCCCGTAGCCCCGCCCCACCAGCCAATCCCTCTCCCGCCTCCCCTGAGCCGGGCTGCGGTGGGAGCAGGAGAGGGAGACCTGGGTGGGTGGCGGGCTGCAAGGGGGGCGGCGTAAAGGCGCGCCCGATTAGCTCCTTGGGTTCGGGCCTGGCAACTTCCTATCCACTCCGCGCCTGCCGGTACGACGATCGAGGATCCCACGCTGTCGTCCCACCTTACCTGCACTACGGACACGGGCGGGGGCCTCAGGCCTTCTCCCGTTCTGCGTGCAGCAGTTCCCCCAGCTCGTCGGGGGTCGGCGAGGCGGACCAGTGCGCGAGGATTGCGCGCAAGTCCGCCTCCTTGGCCGCAGCTCGCTGCGCCAGGTCATCGACGTCGAGCCGGAGCGTCTGATCCAGCTCGGTCAGCTCGATGCCGGCGAAGTGACAGGCCAGGGCCGCGTCGTGGAAGGGCTTGATCGTGTGCGCCAGGTGGCCGCGATCGAAGAGGAAGACGGGCAACCCGTTCGCCACGCGAGCGAGCAGCGAATGCGAGAAGGTGTTCCAGTAGAACGCATACTCGGCGGCCAGCAGGCGCTCCTCGAACTCGGCGAAGGGGCAGCTGGAGACCAACTCGACGCTCTCGGAGACCCGACCGGCGAGGCGCTCGAAGAGCCACGGGGAGCCGATCAGGATCGGGCGCCGGCCGGCCACCAGGGCGTCCTCGAGACGAGCCACCAGGTGGTCGAGGAAGGGTAGCAGGCCGGTCACGACGGACTGCCCATGAAGGTCGGCGGTCGAGAGGACGAAGAGCCAGGTCGCGGGGCTGCCGCGCTCGCTGCCTGCTCCATCACCCCTCTCGCCCGACGCGCGGACCAGGGTCGGATTGAAGAAGCTCAGGCGCCGCACGGAGGAGAGCTCTTCGCCCGTGGGAACGGCGGTCGCGTAGAGGTGGATCGCCGCCCGCATGGCCGGAACGTCGAAGAACTGCACGCCCCTCCGGGAGCGGATCCAGAGCAAGATCCTCAGGAGCAGCCGATACTGCCGGCGATGTCGCGCGGCGAGCATCTCCATGTCGACCTGGTCAAAGTTGATGGTTGCCGCCAGGCCCAGGAAGGGATCGCTGGTGAGCAGGGTGGCACCGCTCTCCTGGAAGTGGCGCACGATCTCCTCCACGTCGCCGGAAGAGAGCAGCTTGTCGTTCGAGAGCAGGTACCCCGAGAGCAGGAACACCAGCTCGGGCCGCTGCGCCCGCGCGACGTTGAGGATGTCCTGCACATTCGAGTACGGAAGAGCGGTCGCCGGCAGGGACCTCTCGTTCTCGAAGAAGAGCGGACCTGGGAGCATGAGCGTCGCATGGGCCGCGAGGCGCTGGCCGCGCAGCAGGGAACAGGCGAGGCCAAGTTCCCCGTAGTCACGGGAGACGATGATCAGGGATCGGGGCGAGCGCGCGGCCATGCCACCGGGATTGTAGAAGGTGAACGGAGTGCGGGTTAGTCTACGAGGAGAGCCGACGCGCGAACCTGCTCACGCGACTCCTCCATCATGATCACCGCTTCGCCTCGCATCCCACCCACCCCCATCGCATCCCGATGCTCCCGGAGCCGGTACGCGTCGATGGGGGCACTGCTCCTGGTCGCCGGACTGGGCACCGCGTGCGGCGGAGGCGGCGG
>DASCMO010000139.1:0-3358 GCA_036010965.1 Planctomycetota bacterium
TGGGTCGCGAAGGGGTGCTGCCCGTCGGGAGCGGCGTAGCCGTAGGGGAAGTAGTTGACGAACTCCTCGATGCGCACAGCGTCGGCCGGCGGCAAGGAGCCGTTGGTGATGAAGCGGCGTACGTTGGTGTAGGACGCGCTGTCCACGTCGACCGAGAAGGTCGAGAGGGGCGCGTCTGCAGTCCGCTGGAAAGGGTTCTCGGTGATGGCGTCGTAGACTTCGGTGCCGTGTCCGGACAACGACACTTCGCCGCCGAAGCCAAGGCTCTCAGGTTCCCCCTCGATTTGCACGACGGCGATTGGAACGCGTGATTGAGGCACGGCGCTTGCTGCATACCAGTAGCTGTCGGCCCCGGCAGCCCCAGTCGCCCGGCCTGAGTAGCGGCCCCCTGCCGATGAGCGCGTTCCCTTGAGCGCCCCCGGGGCGGTTCTACCAAGACCCGAAACGGTCTCGCTGCCAACGAGCATCTGATCCCGGCCGGGAGCGTAGCGGTCACTGAACATCAACGACGCCGCCCCCACGAGAGCTGTCAATGACGCAGCGGCCGCGACCATCCCCCAGCGGCGGGGGTTGAAGCGCCCTTTCACGAGCGCCGGTACAGCGGCGCGTGCCGCGTCGGTGATGCGGTCGCGCTGGGCGCCGGTCAGGCCCGGCCCGTGCTCCGCCGCCAGTTCCGCCTCGAGTCGCTCGGCCGCCGCCCGCACTTGTGCCACGGCCTCGGCCGCGCGCGGGTCAGCGTCGATGCGGGCCTCGACGCTCGCGCGTGTTTCTTCATCCACCTCACCCAGGGCGTAGGCGGTGATGAGCGGATCCTCCGCGGGGTGCGTGTCTTGCTTGGGCGTGTTCATGCTTCGATTCCTTTCCATTCCTCGCTCCCGAGTCCCTCGCGCAGCTTCTTGAGACCCGTGTGGATCAGCCAGCCGACGTTGCCGACGCTCTCTTCGGTGACGCGTCCGATCTCCTTGTAGGAGAGGCCGTGCTGGAACTTGAGGCGCAGAGCCTCGCGCTGGTTCTCGGGCAGGCGCTCCATCGCCTCCATCACCTTGGAGACGCTCTCGCTCCGTTCGATGGCCGCCGTGTGCGGCTCCTCGGCGCTCGTGATGCCCCCGGCCGATTCATCCGATAGTGTGCTCATGCGGTTTTCCTTGCGCAGGACGTCGAGTGCCTGGTTGCGGCAGACCGTGTAGAGCCACTCGGCCAGTCGGTGTTCGACGTCTTCCCGGCGTTGCTTGCAGAGCCCGAGGAAGGTCTCCTGAACGGCGTCCCGCGCGCGTTCGAGGTCACCGAGGATGCGCAGAGCGTAGAGGGTCAGTCCTCGCTCGTAATTCGCCAAGGCGGCGCTGACCCAGCCTTGCGGAGGGTCGTCTTCTCGGGGGTTCGATGCCGGCATGGAACGCGGTCGTCAGGGCCTACTGTGGGCTCGCAGGCATCCACGGACGAGCCTCGGAGATCTTGGGATGAATTCCGCGAAAGATACCGCGTCAGTCACAGCCCCCCTACAAACCCATCTCAGAAGGGCGCGCTGCACGGCCCCTCCGGTCCGAGCCCTCGCTCTTCAACTTGCTGGCGCACATGGTTGGAGCTCGATCAGGGATGCGCTGCGACCACACGAAAGCCCACATTGCGGGTACGAGTGAACGGCTCGTTCTCGCCACGGTTGGCTGAACGCAGGCCCGCCGTGTCGTAGTCCCAACTCCCGCCGCGGATCACGCGCCCCGTGCCTGTTGGCGGCCCCGTCGGATTGTCCGACGGGCTGGTCGCGTAATAGTCGCTGTCATGCCAATCCCAGCACCACTCCCACACATTGCCGCTCGTGTCGTACAGGCCGTAGCCGTTCGCCATGTCCACGCCCGCAGGGGCCTGGTTGCCGTCGTAGTAGCCCACGGGCGTCGTCTCCGGGATTCCGCCCTCATGTGAATCGCCAGAGCCCTGGTAGTTTGCCTGCGACCCGTCGATCGCATCGCCCCAGGGATACCGGAAGTAGGGCGTGTGTTCGCCTCCGCGCGCCGCGTACTCCCACTCCGCCTCCGTCGGCAGCCGGTAGCCGTTCGCGCTGAAGTCGCAGGACCAGGTCAACTCGTCGTAGCAGGCCGCGAGGCCCTTGTCCCGGCTCTTGCCGTTTGCGAAGACGCACGCTCCGTACCAGGAGACCCTCGCGATCGGGTGCCCCTCCCAACCAGGCTGAACGCTGAATGTCGTGCCGTCCCAGTCCAGATGGCTCCATGCGGGTGAACTCCCGCTGGTGTCACAGAGAACCTGACCCGCTCCTCCTACCTGGTAGATGACATTCGAGCTCACCGTCACCTCGCCCTGCTCCAGGGCGTCGTTCAGGTAGAGCACGAAGGCCTCGTAGGTCACTTCCAACGCGTCCATGTAGAACGTGTCGAGGTTCACGGTGTGTATCGGGAGTTCGTCGGGATTGCCGCTCCCCACATGCCAGCCCATCTCGAAGCTCCCGGACGGCACGAGCGCCATGCCGTCGTATACGCCGCTCCCCGAGCCCGCCTGGAAGGAGATCTCGTAGCCGTCGGAGAGGTTGAAGGTCGCGCCGCCGGCCACCGGATCTCGATACCAGGCCTGGAAGAACCAGGTCGAGCCGGGGCTGATCTGGCCGGCCGAGGTCGGCGGGTTCGTGTAGTCCACGCCCTGGCTCATCACGCCCGTCCCGGTCGAAACCGGCGGTTGGATGCGGAACAAGCCGATCCCGCCGGCACCGACGCATCGGAAGCCGTCGCCGAAGGGCAGCTGCGCGGGTTCCGGGCCGTAGAAGAAGATCCCGAACTGGTCCGGCGGTAACCCAGTGGCGTGCAGCACCAGGTTGTTCAGATCGATGTCCGCCGACCCGCTGGCGTCCATCACTGCCCCCGCTCCCGTCGAGTTCACCGCGGCCGTGCAGTAGTTCGTGCCCAGACCCTGGGAGAGCCCCGGGCCGGAGAGCAGCAGGGGTGTGACCAGAACGAGAAAGCGCGCAGCGTCGGGGGACGGCATGGGGGTGCCAAGCGTACTGCCTGACGAATCGTGTGCCGGTCATTCCCAGTAACTCGCCCGGCTCGGCTTTCCGGCAGACCCTGGCGAGGGCTGACCCACTGCCTCCCGACCGTATCCTGCCGGTGAATCAGGCGCCGCGCTGACCGGCCTTCCCCAGGTATTGGAGTGCCGGGGCAACGAGGAACTGGACCGGGGCAAGGCCCGCCGTCACCCCGCGACGACCACGCCCGTCGGAGTCAGTCACGACCGAGCACTTGTCGTACGACACCCAGCTGTCGGAAGAGCGGCGATCAGCGCGCGAGACCTCTCGTCATGCCGACGGAACGATGTCGGTCTGCAGCGGCGGCTGGGCGGCGCGGATCTCCGTCAG
>DASCMO010000140.1:0-1933 GCA_036010965.1 Planctomycetota bacterium
CGGAGAAGATCCCAAGCCGCACCGAGCTTCGGGTAACGCTCGACGAACTCTTCGTAGGCTTTCGGTGGCTTCTGACTCATGTGCACCTTCTAGCAGCGAACCTGCCGTTCAGACCCGCCGGAGAGCTGGGCCGCAGAAAGCGTGCCCCGCGCGGCAAAAAGCGGTAAAAAAAGGCCCGCCTTAGCGCACAAACCTCGTTGCCCGGACTGTGGCGAGTCGAGAACGCGCGCCAAGGCACGCAACCAAGACTCGCAACATTGAGGCTCGGGGACTCTCCGATTTACAAGTCCGAACACCGTGCAGGGAGGCGAGGACTCTCAGGAAGGCCGGAGAAACCCAGCCAAAGCGACTGGCACTGTTCTTGCCTCGCGCCCCTAACGACACATTCCCCGACCTCGAGACACACGACCATGTCGAAGACGGCAACACTGATCTCCTGCCTCTGCCTGCTCTACAGCTGCGGAGGTGACAGCAACACAGCACCTGGCCCGACAACGGAGAACGGAGGAAACGCGGCTCCGAAGGCGTCGACGCCCGAGCCGGGCAAAACGACCCAGGCCCGCAAGACCTCAGGCGGCACGTGGAACCCGGCCATGGGCACGGCGACCGTCACGGGAACCGTCCGCTTCGATGGCAAGCCGCCGCGGCGCCGACCCGTCCAGATGGGTGCGGAGCCTGCTTGCGCCGAGCACCACAAGACGCCGCCCGTGAGCGAGACCGTGATCGTCAATGCCGACGGCACGCTGCGCAACGTGTTCGTCGTGATCAAGAAGGGGCTCCAGGGATGGAAGTTCCCGGTCCCCAGTGAGCCCGTGGTGCTCGACCAGGTTGGATGCACCTACGTACCGCACGTGTTCGGCGTACGAACAGGTCAGACGGTCAACATCCGTAACAGCGACGGCGTCGAGCACAACGTGCACTTGTTCTCCAAGCGCAACGGCCGGCTCAACTTCGCCCAGACGAAAGGTGCGTCGAGAGACCATGTCTTCAAGCGTCAGGAAGTCATGGTGCAGCTCAAGTGCGACATCCATGGCTGGATGAAGAGCTGGGCCGGCGTCGTCAAGCATCCCTTCTTCGCGGTGACCGCGGACGGAGGCACGTTCGAGCTGAAGGGCCTGCCCCCCGGGGACTACGAGGTCGAGGCCTGGCACGAGAAGTACGGCAGCCAAACGGGGAAGGTCACCGTCGGTGACAACGAGACCAAGGCCGTCGACTTCACGTTCTCGAAGAAGAAGCGGTCATGAGCGAAACCGGCGCGCCCCAAGCCGGGAAACACCGAGCCGGGAAAACGCCACTGCTGCTGGCCATCGCCTTCGTCGCGCTGGCCATCCTGGTTGCTTTCGGCTTCGTCGTTCGCCGCTGGCAGCCGCTGCTCGCGTCGGATCACGGCGCAGGGGTCGACGAGATCATCTCCTACCTGCTGTTGACGACGGGCGTCGTCTTCCTGGTGGGGCACTTCGTGCTCGGGTGGTGCGTGTGGCGTTTCCGCGAGGGCAATGGCGAGGCAAACCAGACGACCTTCGAGCGGCCGAGCAAGAGAGTCGAGTGGGCGTGGGCGGCCATGCCGCTGATCCTGTTCGTCGGCGTCTCGGAGTTCGGCGTCGTGATCCTCGGCGCGCCGGTGTGGGAGAAGATCTACGGTGACGCACCAAAGGACGCACTGCACATCGAGGTCGTCGGCAAGCAGTTCGAGTGGATCGTGCGCTATCCCGGCAAGGACAGCAAGTTCGGCAAGGTCGCTCCCGAGTACGTCAACGACGCTGACAACCCGATCGGACTCGACGAGGACGATGCGGATGCGCAGGACGACATCGTGCTGCGCGGCGAGATGCACGTCCCTCAGGGCCGACCGGTCGTCGTCAGCCTGCGCAGTCACGACGTGCTGCACAGCTTCGCGATCACTCATTTCCGTGTGAAGCAGGACCTGATCCCT
>DASCMO010000141.1:0-14802 GCA_036010965.1 Planctomycetota bacterium
CAGCCCCGCCGGTGCCGACAAACTTCAACTCATAGTCGCCCACGAGGGTGTCGAACATCTTGAAGCCGGTCAGGCCCGCGTCGCTCAAGCCAATCAGCACGACCGACTCGCTGTCGTTGCCTCCCGAGAAGAAGCCGCCCATGATCTGGGAGGGAGGTGCCAAGACGATGTTCGGGGGGACGGGGACGGAAATGCCGTTGGGGTAGTGAGCGCCGCTGTTGAAGGCCAGGAAGTTAGTCCCCGAGCGCGGCAGCACGCCCGCGTTGTAGCCCTCGCTCAGCACCGCGCCGCCGTTACCGCCATTGAAGTCCCAGCCGTCCCAGCCGGTGTTGAGGAAGAACAGGCTTCCGCGATCGCCGAGCAGGGGATAGGTCCCTGAAAACGCGTCGGGTTCGGCTTCCTCATCGAAGTTCGTATAACCGGTGAGGCCAGCGCCGCCGCCCGAGGCGGGCAGGGGCATAGCGGAGAAGGGTAGTCCGGAGTCGGTCTTGGCTTGCATGGCCTGCTGGCAGAGTTGCTGCAGACGCGCGATGCCTTCGTCGGAGGTCCAGTACCGGACTAGCTCATCCAACTCGCTGGTGTCGGTCTTGCCGGGTGCGGGCGCTGCTTGGATGAGCGCAGCCCGGAGTGGGGCCGTGCGCGACGGTGCCTGTGTCTTGGGGGTTGGATTGCGCTGGCCAGTCACGCCGTCGCGGTCCGATCCGAGGCCTGAACCGGAGAGCGCAAAGACACAGCCGGCGGCTACTGCCGCGATCCACTGAGAGGTGCCTATGTTCATGGTGAGACGTCCTGTTGATGCTTGGGGACGAGACAAGCGGTCTCGCGTCTATTCTCTCTGGTGCGGATTGTGTCGGGGCCGGATCACTGGCGCGGGCGAACCCGTCTCGCCATCTTCATTCAACCCTATATGTTAGAGGAGCGTGCTGGAAGAGGGCCTTTCGAGGGTAGCCGAGTATCATGGAACCCGTGCGAGCAGCCAAGACCGCCAAGAAAGGCCCTTCAGAGGAGCCTGAACACGGTTCAGTGCCCCAGCCGGTGCTGGCGAGCGGCCTCTCCTTCGCCCACGGATTGGCCGTCCTGGCCCTGATAGCCCTGGCAGTCGCGGGTTTGCTCCTGCGCCAGGGGCGCGGGGTGCGGCGTGAGCTGGAGGACACCGCGCGCGGGCTGGAGATCTCCAACGCCGCCCTGGCTCTCGAGTACGGCAGGCTCGACGCGCGGAGCGATGAGCTCGCGCAGAGCAGCGCTGCCGCCTGGCGGCGGTTGGGGACCCTGGAGCGAGCCGCCGTCGAGAGCCAGGCGACGGGCGAACGCGCGCGGGCGCGAGCCGTGGCAGCGGTCGCCCTGCGCCGCGCCGCCCTGGGCGCCGAGCACCCCGATACCCTCGCCGCCACCGCGGAGCTGAGTCGCACGCTGCGCGCCCTCGGGCGCGCCGACGAGGCGCTGGAGCATCTGCGCGCGGTGCTCGAGGGCCGCCGGCGCGTCCTGGGCGCCGAGCACCCCGAGACCCTCGATGCCCAGCTCCAGGTGGGTCGGGCGCTTGTCGTGCAGGGCGACCTGGGCTCTGCCGAGGCGCTCCTGCGCGAGGCACGCGACGGTCTCCTGCGCTCCCGCGGCGCGGACCACCCCGCCACCCTGACCGCCGCCAGCGACCTGGCGGAGGCCCTGGCCCTTGCCGGCTCCCTGGAGGCATCCGAACCGCTCTGCCGAGCGGTGCTCGCCGTGCGCCGTGAGCTCCTCGGGGATCAGCACCCCGCCACCTTGACCGCCATCCACAACCTCGGACTCCTGCTGAGCCAGCGTGGCGAACACGACCAGGCCACAGCGCTGCAGCGAGAGGTGCTTGCGGGGAGGCGAAGCGTGTTGGGCCCTGACCATGCCGATACGGTGCGCGCCCTCTCCGACCTGGGCGGCCTGCTCTGGGCGCGCGGGGACCTGGCTGCCGCCGAACCCCTCCTGCGCGAGGCGCTCGAGTTTCACTCCGAGCATCGGGGAGACACTCACCCTGACACCCTCAAGGCCCTCGCGAACCTGGCCGCCTTGCTCGTCAATCGCGATCGCTTCTCCGACGCCGAGGTGCTGCTGCGCGAGGAGCTGCACGCGCGCCGGCGCGTGCAAGGTCCGGGGGCCCTCCCCACCCTGGTCACAGCGGAAAAGCTAGGGATCGTCCTGGTCGGATTGGGACGTCTGCAGGAAGCGGAGTCCTTCCACCGCGAGGTCCTCGAGGGACGCCGACTCGCTCTCGGGGGCCACCACCCGCGGACCCTGGCGGCCCTCTACAAGCTGGGGGCTCTGCTCGTCAATCGCGGGTTGCTCGTGGAGGCCGAACCCCACTGGCGCGAGGTGCTCGAGACTCGGCGTCGCGTTTTCGGCGAGGAGCACCCCGACACCCTCTCTGCCGCCTCCGACCTGGGGGGCCTGCTCCAGCGTCAGGGCCGACTCGAGGGCGCCGAGCCCTTCCTGCGCGCCACTCTCGAAGGCCGTCGGCGCATCCTCGGCGAGGGGCACGCCGACACCCTGGCGGCCGTCAGCAACCTGGGCGCCCTGTTCCTGGCTCGGGGCCTGCTGGAGGAGGCCGAGGGGCTCCTGAACGAGGCCTTGGCTGGATTCCGGAGCCTCCTGGGCGATGAGCATCCCCTCACCCTGGGCGCCCGCGAGGCCCTCGAGCGCCTGGCGCGTCAACGGGCGGCGGGCGGTTGAGCGCCGGACCGTACCCGAGCGGAAAATGCGCGCCTCGCGCCTCGCTCCGCGCCGCCCAGGGGTGGATGATCGCCCCGTGAAGATGGTCCTTTGGGTCGGCGCCGGCGGTTTCCTGGGAGCCGTGCTGCGCTACGGGCTGAGCTCCTGGCTCCCGGCCCAGCGCTTCGGCTGCGGCACCCTGACCGTCAACCTCCTCGGCTGCCTGGCGATCGGCGCCCTGGCCGGCTGGACCGAGACGCGCGGGGAACTGGACCCTCATACGCGGGCCCTCGTCATCAGCGGCGTCCTGGGCTCCTTCACCACCTTCTCGGCCCTGAGCATCGAGGTCGTGGGATTCGCGCGCGACGGCCGCTCCATGCTGGCCTTCGCCGTCATGGCCGCCCACCTCGTCGGCGGGCTGGGCGCCGTCGTCATCGGGCGCCTCCTGGTTCTGCGCTGAGCGTCCGCGCGTCCTCGCTCAGCGGCGCGTGGCGGCCCACGAGAGGCCGCGCCCGATCATTGGCTCGAGGCCGGCGGTCTGCTCGGGGTGGGGGCTGAAGAGCAGCACGCGCCCCGCGCCGAAGCGCGCGCGCACCACCGCCGGCTTGCCGACCATCATGGCGGGGTCCGCGCCGTTCTCGCCGACGCCGGTGCGAAAGCGCGCCAGCACCTCGGGCGTCGAGCGCTCCGGGCCGTCCTCCGGCGCCGGACCCTGGGCGGGCACCATCAGCGGCCCCTGGGCGAAGTGGATGTCGAGGGCGTCGCCGCCCTCGCCGCCGAGCAGGGCGCCGCCCTCCTCGCTCAGTTCCATGCGCACGGTCCCTTTTCCGCGCCGCCAGTGCGCGCGGTCGTGGCTGTCGAGGGCGATCAGGCCCAGCCCCCATGAGTAGTTGTCCAGGGCCAGGTAGGCTCCGGCGCAGACCCCGACGTAGGCGCCGCCGTCGGCCACGAAGGAGCGCACGCGCTCGCGACCGGCTTGCCCCAGGGCGCGCGCCTGGCCGCTGCCGCTGCCTCCGGGGAAGAGCAGCCCGTCGAAGAGTCCCAGGGCGCCGTCGGCGATGTCCGCTGGGCCCACGCGCTCCACGCGCCAGCCGGGAAGCAGGGCCTGAAAGAGCGCCGTGCTCTTCCCCGTCCCGCCTCCGTCGAAGAGGGCCAGGGCCGGCTCGTCCGCGCCCGGGTCCAGCAGGCGTCCGGCGGACTCGTCGGCCATCTCCAGGTCCGCCAGCAGGGCGGCCACCATCTGCCGCTGCTGGCGGCAGCGCTTCGAGAGTGGTTGCTCGGCGTGGGTGGTCTCGAAGATGTGGCCCTCGATGTCGAGGGCCTCCGACGCCGCGCCGACGAGGCTGCCGCGCACCGGCGGCCCCAGGGCGACGAAGCGTCTCGCGGGGTCCTCGATCTCCGCATTCACCGCGGCCAGCAGCCTGGACCGGCGGGGGTGGTCCGCGGCACGCTGGGTGATGACGCTCGAGCCGACGCTCTTCGAACCCGCGGCGCGGAAGCCGTAGCCCTCGTGCAGGTCCACGAGCACGTCCGGTTCCCAGCCGAGGACGAAGTCCCAGATGCGCGCGGCCTGCTCGCTCCCCTGCTCGACGGAGGCGGGCGGGAAGTGGCGGTTGAGGTCTCCGGCGTCGCCTTCGAGGCCCGGGATGCGGCGCTGGTCGGCAGCCAGTGCGGGCTCGTTGCAGCGCGGCAGGACCACCAGTCGGCCGCGGGCCACGGTCCAGTCCGCCACCTGCCGGGCCGCCCGGGCGCCGGCGGGCTCGTTCCCGTGCATGCCGCCGGTGATCACGACCGTGGGCCCGGGCGCGTCGGCGGTCCACGCGCTCCATTCCGTCTCGAAGGGTGTGCCGGGGGCCAGCACGCCCTTCGTGCGCTCCCCGGCCGCGAGGGCGGCGGAGAGCAGGATCAGGGCTGTTGCGACCCGCGGCGCGCGGGCCAGGATCGAGGGCGCCACCACCTACCCCTCTGACTCGATCTCTGTCTTGCGCGTCTCCGCACCTTCCACAGTTTCCGGGCGCGGCTTGGCGTTCCAGATGCGGGTCGAGAGCAGCAGCCCGATGACCGCCGCGGGCAGCACGACCAGCAGCCAGATGCGCCAGTTCTGCGGGTCGGTCTGGGCCTCGCCCGTGGGCAGGATCTTGCCCAGGATGATCGATTGAGCACCGAAGCCCAGGTAGACCATGCCGTCGATGATGCCCACGGCGACGCCGGCGTTCTTGCGGCCTCCGAAGTCCATGCTGGCGGTGCCCGAGAGCATGCCGTGCACGCCGATCACGCTCAGGATGGAGAGCATCAGCACGAAGCCCGCCAAGGGGCTCGTGATCACCATCGCCGTGCCGCCGATGGCGAGGGTCGCCAGGCCGTAGAGCAGCACGGCCGAGGGGCCGCGGCGCGACTGGAAGACGCGATCGGACAGCGTTCCGGCGAAGACGCCGCCCAGGATGCCGGCGATGCAGAGGAAGGCGCCCCAGTGGTGGCTCAGGAAGGTCTGGCCGGTCTCGTGGGCGAACACGTAGCCCCATTTCATGATGCCGCCGCGCACGAAACCGCTGCAGGTCTCGATCAGCACGATGGTCAGGATGACCGGATTGGAGAGCATGCGCCCCGCGATCTGGAGCACCGATAGATGCTCGCCGGAGGCCTCGATGCTCGCGTCGCCCGGATCGAAATCCGCGTGTCCCGCGTCGCTTGGACGGTCGAAGACGACGAGGTAATCGACCACCGCGAACCCCAGCAAGATCATCGTCGGAATGAAGAAGACCCACTTCGTATCGAGGTTCTCGGCGATCGGCGTGCCCCAGTCGTATGCGAAGTACAGGCCGAGCGAGATCAGGATGCCGAAGATGCCTCCGAACGTGCCGCGCTCGCGAACGTGGAACCAGTGGGCGTTGACCTTGACGATCGAGACGGCTCCGAAGCTCTGAAAGTACATGTTCAGGGCGTAGAGCGCGCCGAAGGGCTTGACCAGGCTGCCCTCCCAGCCCGAGTGCAGCACGAGCCCCATCCCGAAGTTGGCCGCGGCCGCGCCCAGGGCGGCGGCGAGGATCGTCTTGCGTCCCCCGAAGCGGTCGGCCAGGGGACCGTTGATCAAGAAGGCCAGGGCGTAGGTCGTGGTCCCGATCACCGTGATGGTGCCGAGCTCATCCTTGGTCATGATCCCCGTGACCTTGGCGACGTTGATGTTGTAGCGCCCCATGTAGAGGAACGCGTAGGTCAGGCCGAGGGGCAGCCAGTTCAGGATCCGCCGTTTGCGGAAGCTCTGGGAGTGGCCGAGGTCCGTGCGCGGCAGGCGCCGCAGCACGAGGGTGATGGCGACCAGCACCAGCAGGATCGTGAGGACCTCCTGGGCCAGAGGCGGGAGCGATTCGATGAGATTCAAGCGAGGACTCTCCAGGCGTGCGCGGATGGTGCAGGGGCGGCATGATCGGCCCCTCATCGGGCGGGCGCAAGTCCGCGCTCCGACCCCGCTTCACTCCCACGCCTGTTCCACCGTCAGGCTGCTCCCCATGATCCGATTCCTCATCGCGGTCGCCCGCGCGGCGCTGGCGCTCCTCGCCCTCGCCTCGCCAGCTCTCGCCCAGTCGGTGTCACGTCCGCCCAACGTGCTCCTGATCCTCTCCGACGATCAGGGAGCCGTGGACCTGGGAGTCTGGGGATGCGAGGACGTCGCCACGCCGCACCTCGACCGGCTGGCATCCGAGGGCGTGCGCTTCACTCAGCTCTACGCTGGCGCGCCGGTCTGTTCGCCCTCGCGGGCGGCCTTGCTCACCGGGCGCGTGCCCCAGCGCTGCGGCGTGCCCGGCAACGTCGGCCGCGGCGCGCCGGGGCTGCCCGCGAGCGAGATCACCCTGGCGGAGATGCTGGGCGGCGCGGGCTACGCCACGGGCCTGGTGGGCAAGTGGCACCTGGGTCACGGCGGCGGACGCGGTCCTCTGGACCAGGGCTTCCAGTCCTTCTTCGGCCACAAGGGCGGCTGCATCGACAACTGGAGCCACTTCTTCTACTGGAGCGGCCCCAATGTCCACGACCTGTGGCGCGACGAGGAGGAGGTCTGGGAGGAGGGCGTGCACTTCGGCGACCTGATCGTGCGCGAGGCGCGCCGCTTCCTGGCCGACCATCGCGAGCACCCGTTCTTCCTCTTTGTGCCCTTCAACTCGCCGCACTATCCCCTCCAGGGCAAGCGGGACTGGCGCGAGCGCTACGCCGACCTGCCCTCACCGCGACGACATTACGCGGCGCTGGTCTCGACCCTGGATGAGCAGGTGGGGGAGATCCTGGCGGCCCTGGACGAGTTCGGTCTGCGGCGCGAAACCCTGGTCGTCTTTCTCTCCGACCACGGCCACTCGACGGAGGTGCGCGCCCTCTCCGGCGGTGGTCACGCCGGGCCCTACCGCGGCTCGAAGTTCAGCTTGCTCGAGGGCGGCATCCGCGTGCCAGCCATCGCGCGCCTGCCGGGCGTGGTCCCCGCGGGCGAGGTGCGCGGCCAGGTCTGCGCCGCCCTGGACCTCCTGCCCACGATCGCCGAGCTGTGCGGCGTGGCGCCGCCCGCCCAGGCCCTCGACGGCCACAGCCTGGCGGCGGTTCTGAGCTCTGCCGACGCACCCTCGCCCCACGGCGAGCTCCACTGGCAGTTCGGCGATCAGTGGCCCGTGCGCGAGGGAGACTGGAAGCTCGTGGTGAACGGGCGCGACACCGACGGGTCGCGCCTCGAGGGCTCATGGAGCACGCTCCTCTCGGACCTGTCGTCGGATGTCAGCGAAACAAGGAATCTGGCGCGAGAAAACACAGCGCAGGTGGAACGCCTGACGGCACTCCACCTGCGCTGGAAGCATGGTTTGGGTGAGGAACGGTGAGGCGCCTGAGTGCCTCCCGATCCTGCCCCAGGGGTGCTGGCCCTCAGGCTCCCTTCGGCTTGCGGCCGCGGGGCAGCTTCGCCTTCGGCGCCTTGAAACCCTGACTGCTGAGGTAGGCCACCAGGCTCTTGCGGCTGTCGGCCAGGGCGTGGCGCAGGAGGGACTCCCCTTGCTCGGCGGCGGTGGCGAGGGCGCGGTCGATGCTGCGCACCGCGGCGATGGCGGCCTTGAGGGCGGGGGAGCGCTTGAGCTCGCGCGTCGCCGCGCGACCCTTCACGCTGTCAATCTTCGCCTGCAGGTCCTTGATGAGCTGCTCGTCGGTACGGCGTTGACGTTTCTTTGCCGGCGCGGCGGCCTTCTTGCGCTTGGCTTTCTTGGTCTTCTTTTTTGTGCTCTTCTTGGCAATCATGCTCTTGGCTATTCGATTATAGGGAGGGGGAAAGCGCGAACAGAAAAGGTGTATCTCCTGTACGGAGAGATATCAAGATTCGCGTGGCAATAGACCACCCACGCCGCTCACCTTTTATCGATCTCAAGAGTGCCGATAGGACGCTCACGATGAAGCCTTCTCCGCCCCAGTTACGCGTACTCGCCCGCCGCGACCCAATGCTCGGTGCCGTCCTGAGACGGTTCCCGCCATTTCCCGGCTTTCCCGAGGGAGTGGCCCGACGCCCGCGGACCCATTTCGAGGAGCTTGCGCGGGCGATCGTCCACCAGCAACTGGCCGGGGCCGCGGCGCGCACGATCTGGGGCCGGGTGCGCGCCCTGCGCGACGGGTCGGGGGCCGTCGGACCCGAGACGATCGCTCGCCTCTCCGACGAGGCCCTGCGGGGCGCCGGGCTCTCGCGCGGCAAGCTGGCGGCCCTCCGCGACCTGTCCGCCCGTGCGGCCGACGGCCGCTTGCGGCTGCGCTCCATCGGTCGCCGATCGGACGAGGAGGTGATCGAGCACCTCGTGCAGGTCTTCGGAATCGGGGTCTGGACGGCCCAGATGTTCCTGCTGTTCCGTCTGGGTCGATTGGATGTGATCGCTCCCGGAGACCTGGGCCTGCAGGAGGGGCTGCGCCTGCTCGACGGCCTCGACCAGCGCCCCACGCCTGCAGAGCTCGAACGGCGCGCGGAGGTCTGGCGGCCTCTGCGGAGCGTGGCGGCCTGGGCCCTGTGGCGGCTCGTGGACGAGGGATGAGGCGCTCTGCCCGCGCCTGGCGGAAGGCTCTGGAAAACGCTGGATCCTCATCGCGCACGGTCCATCATGCGTTGGCTTGCAGCGAACATCGAGCTGGGGGCGACGCCGCCGGGCGGCGTCTGAGACGCACCCTTCGAACCTGATCCGGATCATGCCGGCGTAGGAAAGCCATGCACGAACAAGACGCGACTGCCACCGCTGGTGAAGACATCACCTCGACGCTCTCCCTGGCCGAGAGCTTCCCGAACTCAGAGAAGGTCTACCGTGAGGTAGAGTTCGGGGATCGGGCGCAGGGAGGGGTCACCCTGCGCGTGCCCGAACGGCGCATCCGGCTGACGGACGGCAGCTCGCTCGACATCTACGACACCTCGGGACCCCAGGGCTGCGAGGCAGCCGAGGGCCTGCCGCCGCTGAGGCAGGAGTGGATCGCGAAGCGGCGAGCTGAGGAGCACGGCAACGTGACCCAGATGCACCACGCGCGGCGCGGCGTGATCACCGCCGAGATGGCCTTCGTGGCCGCCCGCGAAGGCTGCGAGGCCGAGTTCGTGCGCGCGGAGGTGGCTGCGGGAAGGGCGGTTCTCCCGGCCAACATCCACCACCCCGAGACCGAACCGATGATCATCGGCCGCAACTTCCTGGTGAAGATCAACGCCAACATCGGCAACAGCGTCGTGCGCTCGTCGATCGCCGACGAGGTCGAAAAGCTGCAGTGGGCGACGCTCTGGGGGGCCGACACGGCCATGGACCTCTCGACGGGAAACGACATCCACGCCACGCGCGAGGCGGTGATCCGCAATTCGCCGGTCCCGGTCGGCACGGTTCCGATCTACCAGGCCCTCGAAAAGGTGAACGGGGTGATCGAGGACCTCGACATCGAGACCTTCCTGGAGACCCTGCGCGAGCAGGCGGAGCAGGGCGTCGACTACTTCACGGTGCACGCCGGCGTGCTGTTGCGCCATGTCCCGCTCACGAGCCGGCGCCTGACGGGCATCGTCTCGCGCGGCGGTTCGATCATGGCCAAGTGGTGTCTGGCTCACCACGAGGAGAACTTCCTCTACACGCACTTCGAGCGCATGTGCGAGTTGATGAAGGAGTACGACGTGGCCTTCAGCCTCGGGGACGGCCTGCGTCCTGGCTGCATCGCGGACGCCAACGACGAGGCGCAGTTTGCGGAGCTGGAGACCCTCGGAGAGTTGACGCGAATCGCCTGGGAGCACGACGTGCAGGTGATGATCGAGGGGCCGGGGCACGTGCCGATGGACCGCATCCGCGAGAACGTGGAGAGGGAGGTCGACCTCTGCGGCGGCGCGCCCTTCTACACCCTGGGCCCGCTCACGACCGACATCGCCCCCGGTTACGACCACATCACCTCTGCCATCGGCGCGGCCATGATCGGCTGGTACGGCACGTCGATGCTGTGCTACGTGACCCCCAAGGAGCACCTCGGCCTGCCGGATGCCGATGACGTCAAGCAGGGAGTGATCGCCTACAAGATCGCGGCCCACGCGGCGAACCTCGCGCGCGGCAACGAGAAGGCTCGCGAGCGGGACGACGCCCTCTCGAAGGCGCGCTTCGAGTTCCGCTGGGAGGACCAGTTCAACCTCGCCCTCGATCCGGGCACGGCGCGCGAGTACCACGACCAGACGCTCCCGGCCCCGGCCGCGAAGGAGGCGCATTTCTGCTCCATGTGTGGCCCGCACTTCTGCTCGATGAAGATCACCGAGGACGTGCGACGCTACGCTCGCGAGCAGGGCCTCGAGGCCGCGGAAGCGCTCGAAGCCGGCATGCAGGCCAAGTCGGACGAGTTTCGTGCGGGCGGCGTCGCCCTCTACGGCAGTGACCGAGAGGCCGTGGCGGAGACCGAGCCCAGCGGGTCCGCCGCGGGACCCTCCTGATCGATCTGGCCCGGTGCGGGGTGAGTCCGCGCCGGTCCGGGAGCCGCGGAGGATGCCTGCCGACGAGGTTGGCGGCGCGTACACTCGGCCCTAGTCGCCCATGTCCCCGCCCGATCAAGTCAGGACCCCCGAGCAATCTCCCGGCTCTCCCGGGCGGCTGCGCGCGGCGTGCGCGAGTCTCGTCAGCTTCGTGTGCCTGTCCCTGACGCGGATCCTCTACCGCATTCGCGTCGAGGGCGCGCGGCACGTCCCCGCCGAGGGCGGCGCGCTGATCATCTGCAACCACCTGAGCTACATCGATCCCCTGTTCGTGGGGGTGGCCAGCCCGCGCCGGCCGCGCTTCATGATGTTCCGGGGTTTCTTCAACTTCCCGATCATCGGCGGCTTCGCGCGTCTGATGGGGACGATCCCGGTCTCGTCCGAGGACACGACCGCCCAGAAGCGGGCCGCGATCGTGGAGGTGTCGAGGCTGCTGGCGAAGGGGGCGGTCGTGTGCATCTTCGCCGAGGGCGCGATCAGCCGCAGTGGGAACCTGATGGGCTTCGCTCGCGGGTTCGAGCGCATCGCGCGCCGGGCGCAGGTGCCGGTCATCCCGATGGCCCTCGACGGACTGTGGGGCAGCGTATTCAGCTTCGAGGGCGGCCGGGCCCTGCGCAAGTGGCCGCGCCTTGCGCGCCGCACGGTGCGCGTGCACCTGGGGGCTGAGATGGAGAGCGACGCTCCGGCCTGGGCGGTGCGCCAGCGCATCCAACTCCTGACCGGTGAAGCGCGCGCCTGCGCCTGGAGCGGGGCCACGAGCCTTCCCGAGCTCTTCCTGCGCTCCGCGGCCCGCCACGCCCGGCGGCTCGCGGTGGTGGACACCACGGGTGCGCGCCTGACCTACCGGCAGGTCCTGCAGAAGGCCCTGGCCCTGCGCGCCGTGGTCGAGCGCCGCTTCGCCGGCGTCGAGCGCATCGGCCTCTACCTGCCCCCGGGGGCAGCCGGGGCCGTGGCGAACCTGGCGGTCTCCCTGACCGGCCGCGTGACCGTCAACCTCAACTACAGCCTCGGCCCGGACGCGCTCGCCGATCCGATCGAGCGCGCGGGTCTTGAGCACGTGATCACCTCACCGCGCTTCCTCGAGGCCCTCGGCAGCGGCTCTCCCGCCGGTGAGGAGGCGACCGTCGCACTCGAGGACCTGGCCGAGGAGGTGCGGGCGCTCGACAAGCTGTGTGCACTGGTCGGCTCCTTCCTGCCCGGCGCCTTGCTCGCTCGTCTCCTGCGGCCGGTGGACGACGTCTCGCGCCCGGCGACGATCCTCTTCTCGAGCGGCAGCAGCGGCGCACCGAAGGGCGTCGTGCTGACCCACCGGAACCTGCTCGCCAACCTGCAGGCCCTGGTGGAGACGGTCGAGCTCGGCAAGCACGATCGGGTCCTGGGCGTGCTGCCCTTCTTCCATGTCTTCGGCTACAACGTGACCCTCTGGGCGCCGCTGTGCCGCGGCGCGCTGGCGGTCTATCACGCCCGGCCGACCGACGGTGAGGTCGTTGCGGGCCTGTGCGCCGCGGAGCAGCTCACGATCCTGCTCGCCACGCCGACGTTTTATCAGCTCTGGATGCGCCGTTTCGACCGCGACTGCCTGGCGAGCGTGAGGATGGCGATCACCGGTGCCGAGAAGCTCCAGCCGTCCGTGTCCGCGGCCTGGAGCGAGGCCTTCGGATTCGACCTCTTCGAGGGCTACGGGTGCACGGAGCTCTCGCCCGTCGTGGCGGTCAACCATCCGGACCGCGGCGAGGAGGGCAGCCGACAGCGGGGAAGCGCGGCGGGGACCGTGGGCCGGCCGCTCCCGGGCGTGGCGGTGCGGATCATTGATCGGGACTCGGGGGAGGCGCTGGCTCCCGGTCAGGAGGGTTCGGTGCTCGTCGGTGGCCCCGGAGTGATGGAGGGCTACCTCGACGATCCGGACCTCAGCGAGGAGGCCATGCGCGATGGCTGGTACGACACGGGTGACATCGGACACCTCGATCGCGACGGTTTCCTGACCCTCACCGATCGCCGCTCGCGCTTCAGCAAGATCGCCGGGGAGATGGTCCCCCACGGGCGGGTGGAGAGCGCCCTGGAAGAGCTGGCGAGGGGCCTGCACGCCGAGGGCACGGGCGCGGCTGACGACCCGCCGCGCCTGTGCGTGACGGCTGTCAGCGACGAGCGCCGCGGCGAGCGGCTGGTCGTACTCCACACGCCCCTGGGTTTCCCTCTCGAGCGGCTCTTCGAGGGCCTCTTGGGGAGCGCCCTGCCGGTTCTCTTCCAGCCCCGGGCGGGCGACTACTTCGAGGTGGAGAGCATCCCGCAGCTGGGCAGCGGCAAGACGGACCTGGCCGGGGCGCGCTCCCTGGCCGAGTCCCTCACGGGCTGAGGGCCGTGCTGGGCCGGCGCGCGGGAGCGAGGGCCGCCGAGAGGGCGGGGTCGGTCTCGCGCCCCAGCAGCAGCTCCGCTGCCAGGCGTCCGACTCCGACAGCACTCGAGATCCCGTGGCCGCCGAGGGCTGCGACCCAGTCCAGGCCCGCCAGGTCGGGGTCGGGTCCGATCAGGAAGTCGTCGTCGGTCGCGAAGGTCCGCATCCCGCCCCAGAAGTGGGCGGCGCCCGCGTCTGCGACGCAGGCCAGCAGGCGCGCGGTCTTCTCGGCGATCTGTTCCCGCACGCCCTCGTCGGCGCACCACGCGTCGGGATCGACCTCGCTCTGGTCGCACGCGCACAAGAGCCAGCCGCCGCTCTCGGGCCGGGCGTAGAAGCCGTCGGGGTCGGACCACAGTACGGGGCCGCCCGGGTCGATGGACTGATCGGGCTCGGTCACCAGCAGGTGGCGGCGCGTGGGCTGCAGGGCGACCCGCGAGCCCGCCTTCCGCCCGAGCTTGCCCGCCCAGCCGCCGGCGGCCAGGACGACTCGCTCGGCTTCCACGCGCTCTCCATCCTCCAGGACAACCCCCGTCACCCGTTGTCCGCGACGGGTGAGCGCACCCACGCGGGCGCCGGTCCGAACCCGCACGCCCGCTGCGCGCGCTCCGCGCACGAACCCCTCGAGCAGGGCCGCCACGTCGATCCGGCCTTCCTCGCGCAGGAGGAACGCCCTGCGGGCCGATCCGGAGAAGGCGGGCAGGAGTTCGGCCAGGCGCCGTGGGTCGAGGCGCTCGACCGCCCCGGGCGGGCGCGAGGCCAGCCAGTGCTCGAGAGACGGGGGCATGGGATCGGCCGGCACCAGGACCGTGCCGCAGGCGTCCAGCAGCGGATCGGGCGCGAAGCCGGGGGGCGGGCAGGTGAGGAAGCGCGCGCACTCCTCGGCCAGGAGTGTCGCTGCCTCCGAGGGGCTCCAGATGCGCAGGATGGCGGCGTTGCGGCCCGTGGAGTGGGCGCCGAGCTGGTCCTCAGCCTCGAGCAGCACCACGTCCGTCTCGCCGTACCGGGCCAGGGACCAGGCCGTGGCCGCGCCGGCGATCCCGCCGCCGATGATCGCGATGCGCGTTCGCTCCATGGGGCCGAGTGTAATGCCCGAGGCGCTCGCGAAAAGGCGGCGTTTGCACCGAGCGGGAATCAGTCGCTCTCGCGGCGCAGGTCCAGCACGCGCGCCAGGGCCGTCAGCACCAGGGCGTTGTTGATGATTCCCTCTCGCACCCAGCTGCGGACCTGGTCGGGGGAGCGCGTCAACACCTCGATGTCCTCGCCTGGGTCGAGGTCCTGTTCGTGGGTCAGGGTGACCTCCTCGGCCAGCCACTGGTGGCAGAGGTTGTCCAGGAAGGCCGGGTTGGGGTCGACGTGACCGAGGTAGGTCCAGCGCTCCGAGCTGTAGCCCGTCTCCTCGCGCAGCTCCCGGCGCGCGGCGTCTCCATGGTCCTCCCCCGGGTCCACCACGCCGCTGGGGATCTCGGTCGTGATCGTCCCTGCGCCGAAGCGATACTGCCGCACGAGCACGAGCTCGCCCTCGCCCGTCAGCGCCAGCACGTTGACCCAATCCGGCGTCTCGAGCACGAGTCGCTCGAAGCGTTCTCCCGAGCGCGGGTGTGTCAGCGTGTCCCAGCGTGGACGGAAGAGGACCATCGAGTCGCCATGACGGCTCTCCAGGGTCTCCCAGGGTGTGATGCCGGGCGGGTCGGGGGGGGAGGCGGGCATCGCCGGGATTGTAGTCTGCAGGAGCGGAGATGAACGCGGACGCACCCTCTCC
>DASCMO010000142.1:0-4892 GCA_036010965.1 Planctomycetota bacterium
CAGAGCGGAGGCCCTCAGCGCGCTCACCGTGGCTGGCACAGGGACAGCTCGCAGGTGGTCGACGACCTGAAGGCGGCGACCCCACGCCTGGCCGTGAAGGTGGCGTTCTACCTCTCCGACCTCAATCAGGAGCAGGCTGCTGCCATGTGCTAGAGCGAGAGACCGTGGTGACCAAGACCCGCAGTCTTTGGCGTCTGCGCCACACCCGGGTGCACCTCGACCTTGTGAAGGGGCTGGGTGACTTCCTCGAGCTGGAGACCGTCCTCGACGGGATCGATGAGGACGAGGGTCGAGAGGAATCAGACGCGGTGATCGCGGCGCTGGGGCTCGACTCCACTCGCTTTCTGGCGCGTCCCTATCGGGATCTGCTCGGGTAGCGACCCCGCGCGGTTCAAGTACCCGAAGAAGCTCGCCACGACGTTGTCGCGCTCCTCGGAGCTCTTCGCCCGCCTCATCCGACCCTTGAGCCAGTCCTCTCGGACGTAGAACCTGCGGTAGGCCTCGTCCAGGGCGTCACCGATCTCGTCAGCGCTCAGGTCCGGGTAGGAGATGACCGGCGACCGGGTGTTGCACTTGTGGTCGCTCCAGTCTTCGCTGACGCGTTGGTCGCGGACCATGTCGAAGAACGGGGTGCCCGGCATCGGGGTGGCGATCGAGAAGAGGGCCCAGTCGGGGTCGAGGAAGATCGCGCGGTCGACCGTCGCTCGCATCGTCTTCCGCGTATCACCGGGGAGGCCCACGATGAAGTAGCCGGTGGTGTGGATTCCAACTTCACGCGCCAGCCGGAACACTCTGACCACCTGGTCCGGTTCGGATTCCTTGCGAACCGTGTCGAGGATCTGCTCGGAGCCGGATTCGACGCCGATCGAGATCTCGACGCAACCTGCCCGCTGCATCAGCTCGAGCAACGATCGATCGATTCCCTCGGATCTCATTCGCGCCCGCCACGTCACGCCCATCTCCTGCTCGACGAGCATCTCACTGATCCCGCGGACCCGCTCCGTGTCGATGTTGAAGGTTGCGTCGTAGAAGACGAAGTGTCCGATGTCGTGGTGATCCCTCAGATACTGCATCTCGGCGACTACGCTCCGCGGAGAACGTCCACGGAACTTTCGTCCGTAGAGCCCCGCCACGTTGCAGAAGATGCAGGCGAAGGGACAACCTCTGCTGGTCATCAGCGTGAAGACTCGATCGTTCACGCCAGAGGCGAAGTAGCGGTCGAGGGGCAGGAGGTGGTAGGCGGGGTGCGGCAGGTCGTCCAGGTCCTGAGTGCGCGGAATCTCCGAGGAGATGAGCTTTCGGTCCCCCATGCGGAAGCCGAGCCCCGGAATCTGGTCGACGCTCCGTACCGCCCCTCCCGAGCCGATCAGGGAGACCAGATCGCGCATCGTGTGTTCCGCCTCACCGCGCAGGATGTAGTCCACCCCCGGCATCTTGGACAGCACCTCCTCGGGCAGGAGGGTCGCGTGCGGGCCGCCGACCACGATGGTCGTCGCGGGGAGCTGCTCACGCACGAGCTCCACGCAGCGCTGAATACAGTGTGAGATCGGCGTCGTGCCGCCCACGCCGACCAGATCCGGGGCCACCTCGCGCAGCCGGACGGGTAGGTCTTCCCACGCGAGTTCCTCGGCCTCCATGTCGAGGATCGTGACCGCGTGTTCGGCCTGCTCGAGGACGCGAGCGATGTAGGAGATCCCCAACGGCGCGTAGAGCTTGTTCACCCGATACCGATACTGCCTCTCGTCGTACCGGGGATTGATCAGGAGAACGTTCATCTCAGTGGCCCAGGGGGCTAGCCGGACACGGCCTGCATCAGGGCCGCTTCGACCTCGGCCAAGCGCTCCTCGGGATCGAAACGACGGGCGCGCTCGAGGCCGGCGGCCACGAACCGTTCGCAAAGTTCGGGGTCTGCGAGCATGCGCTCGATCGCTCTTCGTAGGTCGTCCGAGTCGAGGGGGTCGACCAACAGGCCGCTCACCTCGTGCTCGACGATCTCGGGGTTGCCGCAGATTCCGCTGGCGATCGCCGGGGTTCCCAGGTTCACCACCTCGAGCAGCGCTAGGCACAGCCCCTCATAGGTGCTGTTCAGGACGAAGATGTCTGCCGCTCGCAGGTACAGGGGAATCCTCTCATAGGGCACGTTGCCTAGGAACTGGACCCGATCCCCGACTCCCTGGTCCCGGGCGTGCTGCTCCCAGGCCTCGCGCATGTCTCCATCGCCCGCGACGAGCAGGTGCACCTCATCCGGGAGTCCGCGCAGGGCGTCGATGATCCCGTCGACGCCCTTCCAGACCATCAGCCGGCACACCGTCAGCAGGTACCGCCGGTTCGGGTCGAGCCCGAGGATCTCGCGGGCCTCCTCGGGGGTCTCCTCGACCGACTCCGGACTAGGGCCGTTGTAGCCGTTGTAGATGCGCTGGACCTTGTCCGGGGGCACGTCGTAGTTACGGATCAGTATCTGCCGGAGCATCTCGGAGCAGCTGATGATGTGTCGGCACCAACCCCACCAACGCCGCTGCAAGAATCGAGTCAGGCGCACCTGCCAGCCGTACCGGTGCTCCTGGAAGGTGACGATGTCATCCCCCTTGCACCAACCCTTGCGGTGCGAGATCTCCCAGGCCCCGTCGACCATGATGCGGATCACGACGGGTTTGCGCCTGAGCTTCGCCGCGAGCACGTGGAGCAGCGCCAGGTGCTCTTGGACGTAGACGATGTCGAACTTGCCCGCTTCGCGAAACACCGCGAAGAAGGCGCGGAGATAGCGCAGGGGGAGGAAGACGAAGGGGATCGTCTCGACCTTGAAGGGGAACCCCTTTGGGTCGCGATCGCTGCAGAACGCGATCACCTTGACCTCGTGACCACGCTCGACGAGGAATCGGCCGACCCGAGGGACCAGAACCGCGGGACCGCCGAGGTCTGGAGGGAAGACGGGCGACGTGATCAAGATGCGCATCGATTCACCGATTGTAGGTCAGTCGCACAAGGGGGCAACTCGAGTCCGTAGAATGGCGCGCCCCAAAATGGTCGCTTCGATACATCCGCACATTCCCCGAAGATTCTGCGCAGCACTTGCCCTGTTCATGCTGGGGGCCTGCGGTGGCTCGGAAGATCCCTCGGACGAGCCCGGCGCGGCCGGTTCCTACGACTTTCGACCTGATATCGTCCTGATCACGATCGACACCTTGAGGGCCGATCACCTGTCCTGCTACGGGTACCCGCGCAACACCACGCCGACCCTGGACGCACTCGCCGCTGACGGTGTGCTCTGCGGATAAGTGATCGAAGCGGCGTCTCCGGGCTTTTGTGCATCAGATCCTCAACCCGTTCTTTCTGACCCGAATTCACTGCATGTTATCACGTCCCTCGCCAGGTGTCAGGCGTGGGAGCTCCCAGGAGGCGACTGACTTCGATCTGGAACTCGCTCGGGCTGCTGCACTGGCCTAGACTGAGTGGGCACCCTCCCCGGAGAAGACGACTCCATGATCCGACTTACATGTCTTGCAGCTGTGCTGGTTTGCGTCCCCACATTCACCGTGGCCCAAGCCAAGCAGTACTCTCCCGATCGACCCTTCGGTACCCTCCGGCAACAGGCGGCCGCTCAGCAGGCTTGGCTCAAAGAGCGACTCGAAGTCAACTTACCCCAAGTCATGCGGGATCATGGCATCGACATGTGGGTGGTTGCGATGCGGGAGTACAATGAGGACCCAGTATTCAAAGGGCTCGTATCACCGACGACCTTTGCTGCGCGGAGACGAACGATCTACGTCTTCTTCGACCGAGGGGCAGAACTCGGGGTCGAGCGGCTGGCCTTGGGCGGCACTTCCCAGGGCGGACTCTACGAGGCGGTCCGCGCGACCGCTCGAGCTGCTGATGGCCGGTCAGCCGAGTTGTGGGGGGCCAGCCAGTGGGATCTGTTCGGGGACGTCGTGCGTGAGAGGAACCCCAAGCGGATCGGCGTAAACATCTCCGCCGAGCACAATTTCTCCGACGGCCTGACGGCGGGAGAGTGGGAGCAGATGGAGGGCGCGCTCGGTCCGGACCTAGCGGCTCGCGTGGTCCGAGAACCCCGGCTCGCGATCGACTACCTGGCCCGTCGGGTACCGGGCATGGCGCCTACCTACCGTCGGCTCCAGGTCATGGTCCACGACGTGATCTCTGCCGCGTTCTCCAATCTGGTGATCACGCCGGGGGTGACGACCACCGACGACGTTGTCTGGTGGATGCGGCAGCGGGTCAACGACATGGGGCTACACACCTGGTTTCAGCCCTCGGTGAGTATCCAACGTCGGGGAGGATCAAACTCGTCGGTGATCGAGCGTGGCGATGTGCTCCACACGGACTTTGGTATCACCGCGATGGGTCTGAACACCGACACCCAGCACATGGGGTACGTGCTGTTGGAGGGTGAGACCCAGGCGCCGGAGGGACTGCGTCGCGCACTGAAGAACGGCAACCGGCTGCAGGACATCTTGTTCGAGGAGACCAGACCGGGTCTGTCCGGCAACCAGGTTCTGGCGGCCGTCCTCGAGAAGATGCGCGAAGAAGGTCTCAGTGGCACCATGTACACCCACCCGATCGGGGACCACGGCCACGGCGCCGGTCCGCTGATCGGTCTCTGGGATCGACAGGGAGGTGTGCCCGGCCGTGGCGATGTCCCCGTCCTGAACAACATGTGGTTCTCCACGGAGCTCCAGGTCACGACGCCTGTTCCGGAGTGGGACGGACAACAGGTGCGCATGGCGCTTGAAGAGGAAGCCGAGGTGACCGAGGAGGGTGAGATGCGATGGGTATTGCGTCGGCAGACAGAACTCCACCTCGTGCGCTGAAAGTGTTCGCTGACAGTGTGCTCTGAAAGTCAGTGTCCACTGACAGTCAGTCGACGATCATCTCCG
>DASCMO010000143.1:0-54002 GCA_036010965.1 Planctomycetota bacterium
GGTCGCCGAAGGTCTTGGAGAGGTTCTTGATCTCGATCATGGCGCGAGGTCGCGGGAACGGTTCGGTGGCGGGGCCAGGAGGCTGCTCGGACTCACCGGGAGTGGTGCTCACAGAACAGCGCGAGGATTCTACGGACCCGCGGTCCGGGGGCAAGGGATCAGTGGGCTCAGCCGGCTTTCGCCATCCCTACGGGGGCCTCTCTGCGCTGTTGGAGAGCCTCGCGCGAACTTCCGCCATGCCCTCGCCTGTCGCCCGTTCCCCTGCTAGGTTCACGCCGCTCCCCGGGCCTCCCCCAACCGCGACCACCTGCACAGTCATGCACGCCCTCCTCGCGATCGCCGCTCTCACCTTTCCGACCGGGGCTCCAGCCCCCGTGGGCGACATCGTCCCCCGCACGATTCCGCCCTTAGAAGAGGTCTCCGAGGAGCCCGCCTGGTCGGGCGGCGTGACCATCGGTCTCTTTGACGCCAGCGGCAACACCGTGCGCAGCAGCGCCAACCTGACCGGTGACGCCGAGCGCCGCCGCGAGGAGGACCGCACGACTGTCGGGGCCTGGTGGAGCTGGGCGGAGGAGGAGAGCAACGCCGGCCTATCGAGCGTCAGCGAGCGCAGGGTCGGCGGCAAGGCCCAGTACGACCGCTTCTTCTCCGGCCCGTCCTACGCCTACGGCAACGCCACCGCCGATGCGGATCACAAGGCCAATCTCGATCTGCGCTGGACCGTAGGTGCCGGCTACGGCCGCCAGTTTCGCGAAGAGGAGGCCCTCAAGGTCTCCGCCGAGATGGGGTTGAGCTGGTTCAACGAGGCCTTCGGCGCAGCCGCCGCCAACGAGTACGCCACGGTGCGCGTGGCTTATAACATCGACTGGGTGCCGCAGGAAAAGTGGACCCTCTCCCAGGGCGCGGAACTGTTCCCCAGCATTGAGGTGTCCGATGACGTCTACACCAAGCTGGACTCGCGCGTCCGCTACGACGTGAACGGCTCCATGTACGCCCAGCTCCAGTGGGTCTGGGACTGGGACAACACCCCCGCCACCGGGCTCGAGCGCTCCGATCACCGCGTGTTCGTGACCGTCGGCTGGACCTTCTGAGCTCGAGAGCCTCCAATGGCGGGAGCGGCGAGCGCCGCCACGAGCCATGGAATTGAGCCCTCTCGAGATGACCCTGGCCCTGATCGTGGCCAGCCTGGGCGGTGCTCTCCTGCCCCTCGCGCGCCGCTGGAGCGCCGGAGGCCTGCACATCTTCGCCGCGGTCTCGGCCGGCATCTTTCTCGGCACGGTCTTCCTGCACCTTCAGCCCCAGCTGGCGGAACTCAGCGGCGAGCACGACTCGGCACCGTGGCTCGCGGCCCTGGGCGGCTTCCTGGGCCTGTTCCTGCTGGAGAAGGTCTGGCTGCGCGGCGGCGGCGCGAGCCTGGAGCTCGACGGGCACACCGTGCTGTGGGTCGCGCTCCTGGTCGGCTTGAGCGTGCACGCCTTCGTCGCGGGCATCGCCCTCTCGGCTCTGCTCGGCGCCTCGGCGGGGGCGAGCGTCGTGGTGCTGCCGATCCTGTGGCACAAGATGACGGAGTCCTTCTCCCTGGCGACCGTCATGAAGCTGGCGGGCGTGGGGAACGGGCGCGGGCTCCTCGTCCAGATCCTGTTTTCCGTCATCACGCCCGCCGGGTTGCTCTTGGGAGCGAGCTTCGCCGCCGGCGGCCCCGCTTTACAGCCCGTCCTGCTCGGCTTCGCCAGCGGGACCTTCCTCTATGTCGCCGTTTGCGACCTGCTGCCGGAGGTCTTCCACGACCTCGACCGTCGGCGCGACCGCGTGCTCGGCCTCCTGGCGGGAGTGATCGCCGTCGGCGCCCTGCCGCACCACCTCGATGGGGATCCCGGCTTCGTGCCAGTCTTCCTGCGCCAGAGCCTCGACGTGTTCGTCGCGATGGCGCCCTATCTGCTCGGCGGGTTCATCGTGGCTGGCCTCATCAGCCAGCTGATCCGCCCCGCGTGGCTCGCCCGTCACCTCTCGGGCAACGACATCTCCTCGGTAGGCATCGCCTCGGTCGTCGGCGCGCCCTTGCCGCTCTGTTCCTGCTCGGTGATTCCCGTCGCCGTCGCCCTGCGGCGCTCGGGGGCGAGCAAGGGAGCCACCAGCGCCTTCTTGATCTCGACTCCCGAGACCGGCATCGACTCGGTCAGCGTGACCTGGGCCCTGCTCGACCCGCTGATGACCCTCGTGCGCCCCCTGGCGGCGGTGGGCAGCGCGCTCTTCACCGGCATGACGGTCAGCCTCTTCGCCCGCAGCCGCCACGACGATGTCCCCGGCGCGGGGCTGGAGGACGACGGCGGCGGCTCGTGCTGCGAGAAGGCGGCGGCGATGACCGCGCCCGTGGAGGAGCGACCGGTGGGGAGCGGAAACCTGTTCGTGCGGGCCCTGCGCTACGCCTTCGTTGACATGCTCGATGACCTCGCCGGCGCCCTGCTGGCGGGCATCCTGCTCTCGGGGCTGATGACCGCCCTGATCCCCGACGCCTGGTTCGACGGCGCGCTCTTCGCGGGCGCTTCGGGTCTGTTCGTGATGCTGTTGATCGGCGTGCCGATCTACGTCTGCGCGGCGGCCTCGACGCCCCTCGCCGCGGCGATGGTGCTCAAGGGGCTCAGCCCTGGAGCCGCGATCGTGTTCCTGCTGGCCGGACCGGCCACGAACATGGCCACCCTGGCGGTCATGGCGCGCACCCTCGGCGCGCGGGTCGTCGCGGTGCACATCGCCGGCCTGGCGACGGTGACGCTCGTCATGGGCTTCGCGGTCGACTGGCTCTATCGGAGCCTGGGGCGCGAGCTGGTCGCGCGTGCCGGCGAGCACCACGCGGCACACGGCGGCTGGCTGGGCCCCGCCTGTGCGGTCGTCTTCGGCCTGCTGCTGGCGGCGGCCCTGTGGCGCACCTTCGTGGGTGGCTCGTCGCCCGCGCCGGACGCCGCCCTCAGGTCCCCATGATGTGGTAGCCGGCGTCGACGTAGACCGTCGAGCCGGTGATGCCGCGACTGAGGGGGCTGGCCAGGAAGAGGCAGGTGTCCCCGACCTCGTCGGCGGTCACGTTGCGCCGCAGGGGCGCCTTCTCCGCGATGTTGTCGAGCATCGTGCTGAAGCCCGTCACGCCGGCTGCCGAGAGAGTTCGGACCGGTCCGGCGCTGATGGCGTTGACGCGGATGCCCAGGGGGCCGAGGTCCGCGGCCAGGTAGCGCACGCTGGCCTCGAGGGCGGCCTTGGCGATGCCCATCACGTTGTAGTTGGGGATCACCCGCTCGCCTCCGATGTAACTCAGGGTGATGATCGAGCCCTCGCGGCCCTTCATCAGGGGCAGCGCCCGCCGAGCGACGGCGGTCAGGGAATAGGCGGACACCTCGTGGGCGATCATGTAGCCGTCCTTCGTCGTGTCGAAGAAGCTGCCCTGCAGCTCCTCGCGCCTGGCGAAGGCGACGGCATGCACGACGGTGTCGAGGCTCGCGAACTCCTTCCGGATCTGGGCGAAGGCCTCGTCGATGGTCTCGGGTGCGGTCACGTCGCAGGGCAGGACGAGCGAATCGGGGCACTCGGCCGCCAGCTCGCGCACGTTCTTCTCCATGCGCTCGCCCATGTAGGTGAAGCAAAGCCGCATGCCCTCGCGCGCGAGGGAGCGGGCGCAGCCCCAGGCGAGGGAGCGCTTGTTGGCCACGCCGAGCACGAGTCCAGTCTTGCCTTTGAGGGAGATCTGCATGAGGGATGGGTCGGCGTCGCTGGGGCACGGCGGTGAGCGCGGGATGGTAGCCGCGGGAGGGCCCGGTTCCAGTCCCCCTCCGCGTCGGCGTCAATGAAAATGGGGAATCTCCCCCCCCGGCCCGGGCTGTGGGTCGGCAGGGCCCACTTCCCTGTTTAGGGATGGGCCTCCCTGGATGCGCGCGAACCGGTCGCCGAGCCCCTGGAGGCCCTCATGCCGGAACTCTCGGATACCGCCCACGGGCGGGCCGGCAGGATGATGATCCTGCTACGCCTCCTGCGCGGCGTCGGCGTTGCTGCGCGCGGCGATCCCCATCGATCGGGTTAGAAGCGCGCTCGCTCGCTGCGCCCTTGCTGGGTAGGGCACGCCACCTATTGCCCGAACGTCACGGAGGAACGCCGGCGACGGAAGGACCTCGCCCCCACCTACTCCGGCGAAGGCGTCTTCGTTTCACCGAGGATCATCCTCATCGGACATCCAGGCTGCCTCCGGAGATCGCTCTTTCACGAGCGAGCGCACTCCTGAGCCGAATACGGTGATCTGTGCGTGGGTTTTCGGGGATTCCTGGCGACCTGAACGGGCCGGTCTCGTTCAAGATGGAGAGGCTCACTCGGAGTCGGATGCTCTTCCTCCAACCGTTTTTCGAGCAATTGATGAACAATTTTTCGTGCCTGACCGTCGCCGTTCTGCTCGCCGTTCCCGCCGTCGCTCAGCAGGGACCGATCCGCATGCACTTCGACATGCACGTCGATCCGCTCCCGCAGATTCCCCTGCCTCAGAAGATGCAGGTATTCGATCTGCGGGTCGGGAACATGGAGTGGGTGCTGGATCAGGTTGAACCCCTCGATGTGGACATCTCGTTCCTGGCGGTGGGGGAGTTCGGGGAACTTCTCGTGAACCAGGGCTCCGCCGGCGCCGGCGCGGCGGTGCTGCGGCGCCTGTACGACGCGGGAGGGCAGATCGGTGCCCACTCGCACAACGAGTGGCGCGTCGGTCCCTTTGACTGGCCCTCCGTTCCGCCCGGGCCGACCCTCGACGAGTGCCGGCAGAGCTGGCAGCACAACATCGACTGGGTCGACGCCGCCATTCTTCTGGCCTACGGCGGGAGTCCGCCCGAACCCCTTGCCACCATCAACGCCGTCAAGGGATCGCACCTGCCGAGCAACGAGCCGGACTATCACACCTTGATGGACGAGTTCGGGATCGAGGTGCGTGAGCCGGGTCCCGAAGAGGACTACTACGGCTGGTACGACCACCACATCTGGCATCCCTTTCGTCCCTCGAGCGCCAACTACATGGGCGAGGACCTCGGCGCGCCCTTCGTTCAGGTTACCCAGGGCGCGGTGATCGGCCTGGCGGGGATCCACCATGGCGTCATGCAGGACATGACCGCCGCAAACGTCAAGCGGCAGTTCCTGCAGCTCTATGTGAACTGGCGTTTCCAGGACCGCATGGGATCAGGCGAGAAGGTCTGGTGCTGGGGCTGGGGGAGCCATGCCCACGACTTCAATGGAGGATCGGTGAGCCGAGCGGACCTGGTGGACGTCGTCGCCTGGCTGGACACTCATTTTGCGGCACGCACCGAACCCAGTGGTTCGGACACGATGGTCTGGTCAACGCATCAGGCCACGCGCGACGCCTATCTCGCCTGGGAAGCCGCCCATCCGGGCGTTTCGTCCTTCTCCTTCGATTCCCTGACCGTGGATTGGAGCGAGTACCCCTGGCTGCGCCCGGTGGCGGAGGAGATGACGGAGTTCGCCTGGCTGGCGGACCTGTCACCAGGGAGCGGAGTGGAGGCCTACCTCCTTGAGGCAGGCACCGGTGACGCGGCCGTGATCGCATGGACTGACGGGGGAGACACCGTGGTCGACCTCTCCGCCTGGGTCGGCCCGGCTGTACGGGTGGTGGGTCTGGAGACGGGCACCCTCTACGCGGTGAACAACCCGGGAGCCGTCGAGGTCGGAGGGGAGCCGGTGATCGTCACCGAGCGCGGCGCCTCCTGCCCCGCGCCCCAGAACTACTGTGTCTCGCTTCCCAACTCGAGCGGCGCCCCGGCTGCAATGAGCTGGAGCGGAGTGCCCGGGGTGGGGGTGAACAACTTCTCGCTGGTCGTCACAGATGCCGCCGCAGGGCAGTTCGGCATCTTCTACTACGGCGCCCAGCAGGTCTCGGTCCCCTTTGGCAACGGCTTTCGCTGCGTGGGTGGTTCGGTCTTCCGGCTGCCGGTCATCACGACCAACTCCGCCGGAGGGGCGACCTACGCCCTGGACTTGACCGCACCGCCCCAGCCTCAAGGGCAGATCGAGGCAGGCCAGACCTGGAATTTCCAGTTCTGGTTCCGTGATCCCCCCGCCGGGGGGGCGGGATTCGACCTGTCGGACGGTCTTCAGGTCGGGTTCTGTCCGTGACCGAGATCTGCGTCTACGATTGATAGCGAGGGCACCCTTGCCTCGCGCCCCGCCCGCGCTCCATCCCCCTCCAACCGGGCTCTCTCTCCCATTCGAATCTCTTGCCTCCATGACGCGATCGCCCCTCGAGACCGTGCTTTCAAGGCCACAGCCCTCCGCGCGCGGTGCCACGCCTCCTGCCGACCGAGCGCTGCGCGGGGCGAGGGCCATGATGCTGGGCGCCAGTCTGTGCCTGGGCCTGTGGGCGACGAGCCCGATCGCCTCCGCCCAGTGGGATCCCGGCAACGCCGAGTGGGGCAAGGTCGCTCCCGAGGACGTGCGCGTGATGACCTGGAACGTCCACGACACCCTCTGCAGTTCCAACACCAAGGTCGAGGGCACGAACGACTGGACGGCTTTGGCGCGTATCGTGGCCGCTCTGCGCCCAGACGTCCTGATGCTCCAGGAGTGCGGTGACAACAGTGGCAACGGCACGGGGTCGGGGGTGGACTCCGTCCCCGAGCTCTTGGCGACGGTGCAGCTCTTCTTCTTTGGAGGTACGGACCCCTTCAACGGGGGGGAGGTGACCGCCTACGTGCGGAAATATGCGCCGGACTACAACCTGACCTTCCGCTTCGTCAGCACGCTCACGGACAACTTCAACCGCAACATCATCCTCACGAACATTCCGTTCTCTGATCTGAACGGGGACGGGACGAGCGCTTACTCGGACCTGCCTTTCATCGCTGCGGATGAGTACGCACCCGGCGGTACCGGTGGGATCCGGGGCGTGCAGTTGCTCGAGTTGAACCTCCCCGACTCCATCTACGCCGGTGACCTGGTGGTGACGAACGCGCACATGAAGGCCGGCTTCGAACAGTCGGATCATCTCCAGCGCGTGGCGGCGGCACAGAACACGGCCTACATCATCGACTACTGGTATGGCGGCGCAGGCTCCTTCCAGCCCGATCCCAACGGGCGGATCAGCGACAATCCTCCGGCGACGAACGTGCTGGGCCCGGATACGGCAGTGATCATGGCGGGCGATTGGAACGAGCAGGAGGGAAGCGGCGGGAACAAGGGCCCGGCGGGCTGGATCTCGGAGGCGGAGGACGCCGACCCCGGAGCCAGCGACGGGACCGACCGCGACCGCAGCGACAGCACCGTCGACAACGCGGAGCACTTCTTCACGGGCGACTCCGACACGCTCGGGAACTCGAAGCTCGACTACATCGCCTGGCAGGACAGCATCGCCACCCAGCGCCTTTCCTTCGTCTTCGACACCGATGGCACGCCGATCGGTGCCCTCCCGCTTGAGATCCTCGGTTTTCCCAATCCCAACGCCGCGAGCGGCTGGGCGGCGGACCACCTGCCGGTGATCGTGGACGTGATCCTGCCCCAGGGTTGCAGCGACTCGGTTTCCTACTGCGTGGGCGCGCCCAACTCGGCCGGCTCAGGAGCGAACATCCTCTCGCTCGGATCGACCAGCGTCTCCATCAACGACCTCTCCCTGGTGGCTCAGGCGGCGGTGCCCTCGCAGTTCGGCCTCTTCTACTACGGTCCCCAGCCGGCCCAGGTCCCCTTCGGTGACGGATTCCGCTGCGTCGGTGGCGGGAGCACGGGCACCTTCCGGCTCAATCCGCCCCTGATGACGGATTCCTTCGGTGACGCGATCCGCGCCCTCGACATGACCCAGCCGCCCATGGGTTCGGGGAGCGGCCAGGTCACCGGCGGCTCGACCTGGTACTTCCAGTTCTGGTACCGCGATCCTCAGGGGCCCGGCGGCAGCGGCTTCAACTTCTCCGACGGCCTGCAAGTGGACTTCTGTCCGTGAGGGCGCCGGGGAACGCCTGGTAGGGGAGGGCGCGCGGGGGTGAGCCCTCGGACCTCGTCACGGCCCCAGCCTCCAGACCGTCAGCGCGCTACGGACCGCTCCAGCAGCGGTCGGATCGCGGCCTCGAGCTGCACGGCCAAGCGCCCGTTCGCTTCCTCGGAGAGGTGTACCTGAGAGAGGAGCGACGCGGGGAATTCGTCGACGAGGCGAACGTTGTCCACGATCGTCGCCCCTTCCTCACGGGCCAGCTTCTCGATGCCATCCACAAGGTAATGGTGGATGTAGAGGGTGAAGTCGAGCCCCGGGATCTTGCCCTTCTCTTCCAGCTGCGCCTCGACCGCAGCGTACTCCGCGTCGTAGCCCCCCGCCGCCTCGGCGTGTTCGATGTTCTTCGGCGTCCTGATGGGCTGCGTGATCACCACGACATTGATCCCGTTCTTCCTCGCCTGGTCCAGGATCCTGGAATAGTTCGCGGTTGTGCGCGTGAGATGCAGGGCGCGGTGCTTCAGTGCGTACTCACGATCGATCGATGGGGCGTGGAACATCCAGCGGCCGCGCGCCCGAATGTGTGCGCGCGCCGCTATCTTGCGCATGCCTGCGTAGGCTGCCGAGTGCTCGTCGAGCCAGCTCTGCAGGCGCTGGCGCCAGTCCTCGTCGATTGCGCGGGAAGCGTCGTTGAACGCGCTGTAGATCGTGACGACATCAGGCTCGTAGTCCAGCAGTTCGTTCTCCAGCATCGCCACGATGTTGTCCGTATCGAGGTACGGGACGCCGCAGTTGATGACCTCGACTTCGCCCTGCTCCACACCCTCATCGAACAGGGCCTGAAGAAGGGCCGGGTAGGTGCCCGCGTCTCTGTTGTGGTAGCCGAACGTGCTCGACCCGCCGAGGCAGAGCACACGGCGCGCGCCGGGAGCTTTCTCGGTCTGGAAGTCCGCTCCACGGAACCCGTGGTTGTTGATGTTGCAGGCCTCGGGCGTTCCAAACTCGAAGGTGCGGTTCTCCGGAAACTTGAAGTAGCCGGCGTACTTCTCGGACGGCCCCTCGTTCGTCTTCCAGGACTTGAACCCGAACTGCAGGTAGTAGGGATTGCATCCGTAGGCGAAGAACGAGACGACGCGAGCCGCGCCCTCCGAGAGCACCAGGAAGCCGAGCAGTCCCGCCAGAGCGAGCAGCATCTTGCGCGCCGGGCGCGGCAAGGCGCGCCGGGGGCGAGGACGGTCTCCGGGGGTACCGTGGAGGCTCGGGGAGTGGGATCGGGGATCGGGCATGGCGTTTCGCATTTAGCCGCAATGAAACATCCTAGCGTGCCAGGGGCATGCGCGGAGCGTGGCTTCCTCATGAAACTGATTCTGGCGCGGGGCCCGAGGATCCCGCCGGGGCTGCCAGCATCTCGCGGCCGGTCCTCCACGGAGCCTCCTGCCGCTCGGGGCCCTTGAATGCGGCCTGGTGAATGCCGCGAGGAGGAGAGGGGGCAGGCGGCGTGGATTTCAGTCAGTCGCAGAGGAGCGCGAGCTGGGGCGCCGCCCGGGCCTGGGCGGCGGCCGTGGAATCGGCGGGCAGGTGCGCGAGTTCATCGCCAGCACTCCCAGGCCCTGGGCACAAGCACCGCGCCTAGGCGAAGCCTCGTTCGATCTTCGCGTAGGCGTCAGCCGCCGAGTTGCAGACAACGCCATCGGCGTCGTTGATCATCTCGAGCAGCTTGTCCGTGACCGTCTCCTTGCTGTCCTCGAGCTGCCCGGCCAGATTGCCCAGGCTGTCGCAAGCCTCTCGCCGCCGGGTCGGGTCTCCGTCTTCGTAGAGAGCTAGCAGTTCCCTGATCCGCTCCCCATCCTCCGTGGGTCCGCCGCCGAACAGCTTGCTGAACATTCCCATTGCCTCTCGATTCTATCGTCTCGCCAGGGCGACCGATTCCTTGTCTGCCTTCAGCGAGGAGACTCCACACCGATCCACCGCTCCAGAGTCCGACACGATCCTCGTCACCAGGCCCCCGGTCGAGGCGGAGAGGCGATTCCACGGGCCTCTCTCGACGCTGACTTCTGGCTGTCAGGGTCTCCTGACCCGTCCTTGCTGTCCGGGCGGCGTCCACGAGGATCGCCGTCGTCGGCCTGCGTGGGCCGCTCGACCTCCGACTGGTAGGGTACCCGGAGCGGTGTTGGCGCCCCGTGGGGTAGGGTGGGGCCATGCGACACCAAGCCCATCCGGAATGTCCGCGCGTGAGCCCTGCGCGCGTCTTGCGCCTGTGTGCACCGCTGCTGGTCATGGGGGGAGTTCAGCTGGCGGGCCTCGCCCAGGAAGAAGGGAGCGCGCGACTCCTGGCGCCCGTGCGTCTTCAGGCGGGGGGCGCGCCCATCGACGTCACCGTGGGCCACGCGGCGCCGCTCGTGATCGACATCGATGGAGACGGGCTGCGGGACCTGTTGGTGGGGGAGTTCGGGACCGGCACCTTTCCCCCCGATCGACTGCCCGAGGACATCGGCGGGTTCGAGCGCGACTCCTTCAGCCTCGGCAAGCTGCGCGTGTATCGCAATGTGGGGAGCGCAGAGGCTCCGCGCTTTGACGACTTCAAGTACCTGCGCGCGGGGAAGTAGGACTCGTCCATCCCCACCACGTGATGCATCAGCTTCTGTCCACAGTTCGTGGACTTCGATGCGGACGGAGACCTGGACATCCTCTCGGGTTCCTACACGGGAGAGGTCTACTACTTCGAGTGCACGGCGAGCGGCGAGTTCCTGCAGGGGCGCTATCTGACCGACAGCGAGGGAGCCCCTCTGCAGGCCGGAACCTCGATCACCCCCGAGGCTCTTGACGTGGATGCGGACGGGGACCTGGACCTGATCATCGGCACGCGGACCTCGGGCGTCTTCGTGGTCGCCAACGGTGGAACGCGGTCGGAGCCGAGCTGGGCTGTCGAGCCAACGCGTATGGAAACACGCGACGGTGAGGACATCGACGGCTCCAACGCCCACCACGCGGACTGGGACGGCGACGGGCGCAGGGATCTGATCGTCGGAAGCGAGTGGGGCGGCGTCCGCTGGCATCGCAACCTGGGGGAGAACGAGCGACCCTCCTACGCGGCCGCCCAGGTCCTGGTTGCTCGACGGCCCTTCGAGGAACGCAGCGAATCCGAAGAACCCGTCGGGCCCGGATCGCGCACCAAGGTGCACGTGACCGACTGGAACGGCGACGGGCTGGCGGACTTGCTGGTCGGGGACGTGCAGTGGCTGTACGAGACCCTGCCGCCTCTGACGGAGGAGGAGTTAGCTCGCAAGGCCGCCATCGAGCCGGAATACGACGCCTTGCGCGAGGCGTACGACGTGCGCGTCGAGGAGCGCAACAGCTACGTCGGCGAGCCCGGCGGGATCCCCGAAGAGGTCCTGGCCCGTTACCGGGCGGCCTCCGACGCACTCAAGCCCTTGTCGCGCAAGATGGCCGCCTTCCGTCGCAAGAAGTCCCATACCCACGGTTGGGTCTGGCTCTATCTGAGCGAGCCGGAGCAGGCGACGGGGGAGAGCGCGGCAGACATTGCACCAGGGACCGCGGTCGCGGTGGAAGAGCCTGTGGCTCGCCGTGAGTTCGGTCCCGCGCGCCTGGAGCTCTTCGCCGCACCCCTCTCCCAGACCGACTCTCTCGTTCGCGTGCGCCTGGTCCTCACCCTCGATGACGGCTGGCACGCCTACGAGACCGCTCCGCCAGGCAGTGGCTACATCCCCATGAAGCCCTCGCTGGACCTCCCCGACGGCGTGCAGCTGGCTCGCGACTGGCGCTGCGAGTCCTGGTCCATCCCCGCTCGCTCGGGCCGTTCAGCGACCTGGTTCGAGGACCAGGTCGAGTTCACCTGCGACCTGCGCCTGCTAGAGGCCAGTACGGAGGAGGTGGGCGTGCAAGTGGACTTGCAGGTCTGCGATGACAAGACCTGTCTGCCGCCCACGACCGTGCGCCTCTCCCTGGGAAAGGTGGTTCGCCAGGCGGACTCCACGACCCTGCGACTTGCTAGGTTGGACGCCATGTTGCCCCGTTTCGTCAAACGTTGGATCCCCAGCAAGGGCTCTTCGATCATGCCCATCGGCTCCAAGGCTCCCGACTTCTGCCTTACGGACGATCGCGGTGTGCAGCGCCGCGCGTCCGACTTCGCAGGCAAGCGATACCTGCTCTGGTTCTATCCCAAGGCGGGAACGCCCGGGTGAACAGCCCAGGGCAAGGGGTTCCGTGATCGAACCCCCCGCTACGATGACCTCGAGATCCAGATCCTCGGTGTGTCCTTCGACTCTCCGGAGGCCAACCGCGCCTTCGCCGAGAAGCATGACTTCGCCTTTCCGCTTCTCAGTGACGAGAAGCGCGGACTGGCCATGGCTTACGGCGCCTGCGAGGAGGCAGGTGCGCGCTTCCCTGCGCGCCTGACCTTCATCATCAGTCCCGAAGGCGTCGTGGAGCAGGCCATCGAGACCTCGGACCCCGCCGGACAGGCCCAGGCGATCCTGGATTCGATCTATTGATTGAAGCGGGCGCGGGGCAGCAGACCTGCGGTGCCCGCGTCAGGCCGGTCGCAGATCCGGTTGAGGGTTTTGACGTCCAGTTGAGGAGGTGCGGTGATGGTCATCGTGGGGGATGGGGGAGCCTTCGGTCGACTCAGGGCGACCTGGAAGGCCGCAATAGCGCGCGGAGGCTCCGAGGGCCCGGACTCGCGGACTGACAGATCGTCGTGAGCTCTAGCGGGCTTCTCCGAGCCAGGTTGGCCGGCATTCTCCGAGTGCTTGCCCTCTCGATCACGGAGAGCGAGCGCGTGGGAGGGACCAATCCTTGTCCCACGTGTAGCAGGGCAGGGCGCCTGGATTCACCGGATGGGTCCCTGTGTCGTCAGCGTGCAGGGCTCGCCGTCCGCCCGCACCGCCTTCTTCCTCCGGCATCGTGGGCTGGCCGCCGTCTGTGCGTCTCATCGGCGTAGGATGGGCCGCCGCCCTCAACGTCGGTCGATGCGGCAGCTTCAGGATGATCGAAACCCAACGGCTGCGGCTGGAGCCGCTCGTGGTCTCCCACGCGGAGGAGATGTTCGGCGTGCTCTCCGACGAGCGGATCTACACCTACCTGCCGACCGACCCGCCCGCCTCCCTCGACGCCCTGCGCGAGTCCTACGAGTTTCTCGCCAAGGGCGAGAGCCCCGACGGGCGCGAGCGATGGCTGAACTGGATCCTGATCTCCCGGGCGGAAGAACGCGCCCTGGGGTTCTTTCAGGCCACTGTGCGCGAGCCGGAATCTTGCAACATCGCCTACATCCTGAATCCTCGGCAGCAGGGAATGGGTCACGCTCGCGAGGCCTCGCTGGCGCTGATTTCACACCTCTTCGACACCTACGACATACCCGCGGTCGAGGCCTTCATCGACACGCGCAACGAGCCTTCGATCCGCCTCGTGCGGGCGCTCGGCCTGGTCCGTGCGCGCTCGATCCACGGTGCCGACGAGTTCAAGGGCGCGCGCAGCGATGAGTTCGTCTACCGCGTGGCGCGCGAGGACTGGCGCCCGGACGCCTGAGGAGGCGCAGATCCCCGATTGCGCTGCCCTATTTACCAGACCCTTGCCGGGATCATCGGGGAGCCGCCGAGAGGCGGGGTTTGGCCGCCGCTAGCGGTGGAGCCAGCGAGCCCGCATCCGCCCGGGCAGGCCCTGCAGGCGTTGCGCCTGGGCCCTGTCCGCTCGAATGGCCTTGATGCACCTTCACCTGCGGGCCGAATCACCGTATCTTTATCTTTGTACGGCGTCGGTCGGGGAACTCCCGAAGCGAGCGGCGTCGGCTTACCAGTCGGAACCAACCGGACAAGGACTCGATCGATGAAGAAGACCAAGCTGCTCACGGGCGCCCTCAGCGCCCTGATCCTGGTCGGTACGGGCATCCCCGCGGGTGCCCTACCGGGATGATGAAGTGCTCCCTCTTCGTCGCCCAGTTCGGGTGGCGGCCCTTCTCGAGGTGGTGGAGCAGGCGGCGGACCGGTGGGTCCCTCGGTCCCGGGTAGAGGCGGTGCCTCGACTCCCGCTGGCGGCGGCGCCGGTGCGGGTGCCCAAGTGCCCAGTACTCCTCGCAGCGCGAGCTCCAAGGAATACCTGCGCATCGAGTGGCGCTATCCCGTCCACCAGGAAGCCGAAGAGGCCCCGGTGGCCGGTACCGTCGCACGGCGCGCGCGCCGCGCACTGACCCGCGAGGAAGCCCTGCGGATGATCGCGGGCGAGGACCCGCGACCGCTGCTCGTCCTGCGCGAGTGCAAGTGGTGCAACGGGACCGACAAGGCCTTGCTCGGAGACGGCGCCGGAAACGAGAAGACCTTCCTTCTCGCGCGCTGGTTCCACTGCGTCAAGTTGCCCCAGGACGTGCTTGAGGATGACCACCCCTTCCGCAACCTGTTCGGCAAGAGCAACATCGAGCACCTGTTCGTCAGCTCACACGACGGCCAGAACCACATCCCCCTGGAGTCCGAGCGATCGCGCACGGAACTGTGGGAGGCCATGGGCACCCTGCTCGCCGAGGACTACAAGGTTAAGCACCGGACCTCTCTGAAGAAGGTCACGCAACTGCTCGACAAGTTCGATGTCGCGGACAGCCGCTACCAGAGCATCGTGGCGCGTCGGGACGAGATCCTCGAGGAAGAGGGTCCGAAGTCGCGCAAGCTGAAGAAGGTCTATCGGGACCTGGCGAAGATCGAGGCCGATCTGAAGCAGCTGCACGCGGAGTTCGGCAAGGCTTCGGTGATGGAACTCAAACGTCCCGTGGTGGCGCCGGCCCCCGAGGCCGCTCCCGCACCTGTGGGGGAAGCCGGCCTCTGAGCCGAATCTCTGCAAGAGACGTGATCGCACAGGCAGCGGGCGCCCCGGGCGTCCGCTGCTTTTCATGGGTAGGATGGCGATCGTGAACTACAGAGGCTCGAGACCTGTGGCGCTCCTGGCGGCGGCCTGCGCCGTGATCGTCGTGCCGGCGGGTGCTCTGCCCCAGGAAGGGCGGAGCGATCCCGAGGTGGAGCAGTTCGAAGAGGTCGATCCTTACACATTGGGCGAGCGCGAGCTCGAGTTACGCCTGGGCTACGAGCGCGTCGGCTTCTTCCCCTGGGCCGCCGGCCAGACCACTTCGGACGTGCGCGAGATGATGGGGGGGATCGAGATCCTGTGGGTTGAGACCGAGCACTTTCGCATCGGATCGAGCCTCAAGACCTACGATATCCCCGGCGACAAGGCGGAACGCGCGCTGTTGAAGAAGGAACTGGCGCGCCTCAAGAAACGCCTGGGCAAGCTGCGCGCGCCGCGTAACGAGCTCGACCCCTGGCTGCGCCTGCACCTTTACGCCCAGCGCATGGAGGAGCTCTACGCGGATTTCTTCGAGCGCTTCAGCCTGTCTCCTGCCGACTTCCCCGATGGCGCGCCGTACCTCGGCTATCGGGAGAAGTTCCTCGTGTTGATCTGCGCGCGCAAGAGTAGCTTCGGCCGCTACACGCGCATCTACCACGGTTCCGACCAGAGCTGGTCCTTCCGCACCGGGTTCACCGACGGCGCCATGTTCACGGGCCTGAGCGAGGAGGCTCTGGGAGAGACCTCCTTCGATCTGGACTCGGCGCTCTATTGCCAGCTCGCCTCCGACATGGTCCTCAACTTCAACGACGCCTACCGCGTCAACTACTTCCACTCGCCGCCCTGGTGGAAGTACGGCCTGGCCCATTGGTACTCGCGCCGCATCGATCCGCGCTGGACTGCGGCCTGCGGCATTCCCACGGGCAGGAGCTGGCGCGAGAAGGACAGCGAGTGGGAGGCCCGCGTCCGTAATCTCGTCAAAAACAAGTTCTTCGCCTCCACAGAGAAGCTCTTTGCCTGCGCCGACTACGACGCGCTGAACACCCGCGACCATCTGGTCGCCTGGTCGCGCGTCGAGTTTCTGCTCGAGCGCGAGGGCGCGGACCTGCGAGGGTTCCTGGACGGGATCAACTTGCGCAAGCCTGAGGGCGATGCGACGACCGCGGCCGCCAAGACCATCGAGCGCCAGCGTACGGCGCTCCAGAAGTCCTTTGGCCTGAGCCCCGCCGAACTGGACGAGGCCTGGGCCACGCACGTCAAACGGAACTACCGCAAGTAGGGGACGGGGCGCGAACTATTCGACGACGTGGACCAGAGCGACTTCGACTACGAACTGCCGAGCGACTCCATCGCCCAGGAGCCGACAGCGCGCCGGGACGAGGCGCGCTTGCTGGCTCATGAGTTGACCACGGGTGTCAGTCGCCACCGGCGCGTCCTTGACCTGCCCGAGCTGCTCTCGCCCGGCGACCTGCTGGTCTTGAACGACACGCGCGTCGTTCCCGCGCGCCTCTTGGGCCGACGACCGAAGGGTGGCGCCCTCGAGCTGCTGCTGGTCGAGGTCGTCGACGGCGATGTATGGCGCGCCCTCGTGCGGCCCGCGAAGAAGTTGCGCGCCGGGGACGTCTGCACGCTGGAGGGCGGCGCCCTCACGGCGCGAGCCCTCGAGCGCGAGCGAGACGAGAGGGGAGCGGCGGGAGCGTGCTGGACGGTGCTGCTCGAAGCGTGCGGCCCAGGTGGCGGTATCGCGGAACGCATCGAGGCCTGTGGGCGCATGCCCCTGCCTCCCTACGTCAGGCGCGCGCTCGACGATCCGCAAGGCGAGGCCGACCGCGAGCGCTACCAGACCGTCTACGCCCGGGCGAAGGGCGCGGTGGCGGCGCCCACTGCGGGCTTGCACTTCACGCCCGAGCTGTTCGAGCGACTGGAAGCGCGCGGCGTCGAGCGCGCCTTCGTGACCTTGCACGTCGGCCCGGGCACCTTTCGCCCCGTCGAGGTCGAGCGCGTGGAGGACCACCGCATGCACGCCGAGCGGTTCTGCCTGCCTCAGGCTTGCGTGGACGCCGTGGCGCGCTGCCGCGCGCGCGGTGGGCGGGTGGTCGCCGTGGGCACGACGGTCGTCCGGACCCTGGAGGCCTGCGTGACCGACGACGGCAGCCTCGAATCGCGCGAGGGTGCCACGGACCTGTTCATCGTCCCCGGCTACCGCTTTCGCGTGGTGGACGACCTGATGACCAACTTCCATCTGCCAAAGAGCACACTCTTGATGCTCGTCTGCGCCTTCGCACACCGCGAGGGCGAACACCCAGGCGAACGCCTATGCGAACACCCGCGCGTACTCGACCTCTACCGCACGGCCATCGACGAGGGATACCGCTTCTACAGCTACGGCGACTCGATGCTGCTGCAAGGCGGAGGCCGCGGAAGGGAGCACCCTTCATGATGTTCCTCGCGGGCATCGCTCTCTCGTCGCTCGCCGCGAGTTCGTCGAGCAGCGCGGCCTGCGCCCCGCAGCGCGAGCTGGAGATCACCGTGCTCGCGTCCGACGGCACCCGCCTGACCTCCGACGCTTTGCTCGGCGCCGTGCTGACTCTGCACGCCACCGCGCTGGCCCCCGACGGGACGCGCGTCGTGCTTCCGGGTGAGGCGCGCACGCTCTCGGAGCAGAGCGCGGCGACGCTCGCCGTCGAGCCCGGCACCCACGCCGTCGCTGTCACCCTGCGTGGGCGGCCTGCAGGCCTCTTCGAGGCGGGCATCGAGGTGCTCGAGAGCTTGGTGGAGGTCGGCGCCCGCGATGGAGCCACGCGCCTCGTCCTGCGCTCCCGCGCTCCCGATAGCCCTCGCGGACGCCTGCTGGTCAACATGCGCGCCGTCGGCCGCCTCCTGCGGGCGGGTAGCTTCCATCTGGCCTCGCCCCTGACCGGCACCCTGCTCGATCCCCGCCCGCGGGTCGCCGGGGGGACCGTGGCGCCGCTCTCGCCCCTGCCCTGCTTCGAGTGGATCGAGTTGCCCGCCGGCGCCTACGTCCTCGTGGCCGCGGCGCCTCCCGACGAGCTGGGAGGGGTCGACTGGGCCGCCCTGGCCGCGCCGCGGCTCACGGTCGACGTGGATCCGCACTTCGACCGCGTCGCGAACCTGGTCTACATGCCCGGCGGCGACCTGCGTCTGTCCCTGAGCGCCGCGAGCGGCGCCCTCGAGCGCTCGGGAGCGGCGCAGGTTTGCCTGGCGCGTGCGGGCGAGGGGATCGCCAGGCCGCTCTTCCCGAGCCTGGTGCCCGGTGAGTCAGGCCTCTCGCCACGCCTGCCCGCGGGCGATCATTGCCTCTTCGTGCTCGGCCCGGGCGCGGGGGAGGCCCAGATCGCGGTCCGGATCGAGACGGGGAGCACGGTCGAGGTCCCCCACACCTTGGGTGAGACGGAGGACGGGAGGATGGAGGAGGCGGCGATGGAGGAGACGATGGAAGGGAGTGCCGGGAGCGAGCTGACCCTGCACGCGCGCCGGCGCGTGGCGACGGATGGGGGGGCGAGCGCGCCGCAGGACGAGGTGCTGCGCTGGGATCCAGCGCGCACGGCGCTGGTGATCTGCGACATGTGGGACGACCACTGGTGCGCCGGCGCCGCGCGCCGGGTGGAAGAGCTGGCCGGCGCGGTGAACGAGCTGGCGGCCGCCGCCCGCGAGCGGGGCGTGACGATCCTCCACGCTCCAAGTTCGGTGGTCTCCTTCTACGACGGCACCCCCCAACGCGAGCGTGCGCGCGCCGCCAGGTACGCCGAACCACCTCGGCTACTCTCGACCGACGAGCGCTGGGGGACGGCCTGGTGCTGGCCTGATCCGAGCCGCGAGCCCGCCATGCCCGTCGACGACGCGAACATGGGTTGCGCCTGCGAGCCGCGCTGTTCGATCCGCGACGCCTGGACGCGGCAGATCGCCACGATCGAGATCGCCGCCGAGGACGTCATCACCGATCACGGGCAGGAAACCTACAACGTCTTCGCTCAGCGCGGGATCGAGAACGTGATGCTGGTCGGCGTGCACCTCAACATGTGCGTTCTGGGACGCCCCTTCGGTATCCGCCAGATGGTGCAGGTTGGTAAGAACGTCGTACTCGTCCGCGATCTGACCGACACGATGTACGACCCACGCATGGCACCCTTCGTCTCGCACTTCGAGGGCACCGACCTGGTGGTCGGCCACGTCGAGCGCTACTGGTGTCCGTCGATCGAGAGCAGCGACCTCACCGGTCGCCCCGCATTCCGATTCCGCCGCTGAACCCGAAGGTCAGGGCAGGCCCTCGCTCGAAGCGCTCGGCGGCCTCCACGAGCGTACGCTGTGAGAGAGGGATGACCAGGCCGAGGGTCAGGTTCGAGGAGGCACCGAGAGCCCAGTTCGCACCGGCCAGCAGCTCGATCGACTCATAGCCGGAGTCGCGGTCCAGTACTCCGTCCCACTGTGCACCCTGCTGACGGAAAGCCCCGAGGCCGACGTGGATCTGCAGCCGTTCACGCGCCTGCCAGTTCAACAGTCCGCCTGCGTTGAACTGCAGGGGTGGAGAGTATTCCTTGTCGTTCTCGTAGACGGGCAAGCGCCCCGTCGCAAAGGCGGAGAATTTGAGGCCACCGGTGAGGGGGCGCATGTAGTAAGCCTCAAGGATGGGGTCGAAGGTGCCGCTGCCGAACTGCACGTGCTCGTGCTCGAGGCCCTCATCTCCAAGCTCGAAGGGGTCGTGCTCGGTGCGCCCGAGAGGGATGGTCGTTCCCGCAGCGAGGGTCAACACGTCTCCATCGGTGAAGATGCCGACAGAGCGGTGGGCCGCGAGAGCGTTGGCGTCCCCGAAGCCGCTCAGCGTGGCGGTCGGGTGGTGGATCTGCATGCTGCGCTCCATCTGCGCCACCTGCTCATCCGTTGCACCCTCGATCAGTTCGATGGCCGCCGCACGCTCCTTGATGTCGTAGGGAAGGCGCAGCCAGCCGGTCCAGTCCTTGTTGAGCCGGCGACGGGCAGTGAACTGGAGGCGCAGTAGTTCGAGATGGACCCGGTGTCGGTAGAGGGGGACCAGGACCGTCTCACCGCTCGCTTCTACGCCCTGGGTGGACGTATGCCCGCCATCCATGTCGAACGCACGGACCAGGCGGAACTCGAGGTTCCACTTCTCAATTTCTTCCGAGGCCGCACCGACCTCGAGGGCCCCGGCGCCGGGCACGACGGGGTTGCTTCAGGCGGGTCAGCTCTGAGCTTCCCCGCGGCCTTCCAGGCCGATCACAGCCAGGGCCACGACGAGCAGACGAGCGAGGGCGGTGGTTGGTCGGCTGGTGTTCACAGGCATGTGATACACGCTGGGGCGTCCCGAAGTTTGATTTAGACGGCCCATTATTTGGTCTGGTCGAGGAGGACCCGCAGGGCGCGCGCGGAGGCTTCGGGGTCGTCGGCTCCCAGGATCGCCCCGGCGACGGCGACGCGGGCGCCGGGGTGGAGTTCGGTCAGGCGCTCGCGGGTGATGCCGCCGATGGCGAAGAGCGGCACGCCAGCGGCGGCCGTCGCCACCCAGGCGGCCTCGGGGCCGACGCCTCTCGCGTAGCCCTTGGTCGCCGTTGCGAAGAGCGGACCGAAGCCGAGGTAGTCGACCGGCAGCTCGCCGGCGCGCACGACATCGGCGGCGCAATGGGTCGAGAGTCCGATCAGTGGGTCGGGGCCGAGGAGCGCGCGCGCGTCGGCTGGTGGGAGGTCGTCCTGGCCGAGGTGGACGCCTGCGACACCGCGCTCCGTCAGGGCCAGGGCGACGTCGACGCGGTCGTTGACGAGGACGAGGGGAGGGTCCGCGATGGCGCTCGCGAGTTCGAGGACTCCCAGGGCCAACTCGAAGGTCGGGCGTGCATGGCTGGTGGCCGGTACGCTCCCGCCCGTGCTCGTTGCCTTGGGCCGCACCTGGATCGCGTCGACGTGGGGCAGGACGGTCGCGGCGACAGCGAGGGGGTCGCGCTCGCCGCACAACTCGGGCGAGAGGATCAGCATCAGCCGGGCACGAGAGAGCCGCTCGCGTAGGGAATCGCCGTCCATGGTGTCGGGGCAGTCGCGCCCCAGCACACATCAGAACATTCCGGAGGCCGGGAAGGCGAGGGATCGGGCGTGGCGCTCATCTTTCCACGGTCCTTACCTTTGCGCCCTGTCGAGTTGGACGGATCGGGCTAGGATGATCTGTAGGCGGTGTGTGTTTCCCTCGCCTGAGGGACCCTCGTGGTCGCCGGACGCTCCCCGCCCATGTCGCGGCGGATCCCCCCCCATCACGGATGATTTCCATGTCGCGTTTCCTCCGCGCGGGCTGCGCCGCCGCCCTCCTTTCGCCCGGTCTTCTCGCCCAGCAGTTTCAGTATCAGCCTGGCCTGATCCCTGGCCCCAACCGCTGGACGGAGGGTATGGAGTTGGCCGACGTGGACGGCGACGGCGACCTGGACCTGTTTGTCGCCGACGGCGAGGGCTTCTCCAGCCCCGGAGCCCAGCGCCAGAACGTGCTGTTGATCAACCAATTCGTGCAGACCGGCAGCCCGGTCTTCAGCGACGAGTCGGTGGCACGCCTCGGCGTGCACATCTCTCACGCCAAGGGCGTCACGACCGGCGACGTGAACGGCGACGGTTGGGTGGACGTGATGTACACCAACGCCTTCAACACCGACCCGCCCTTCCTGTACATCAACCGCGGCGCGGCCCAGCCGGGCTTCTTCGACGAGGAGGGGGCCGCACGCGGCTTCACCCAGAACCTGAGCGCCGCCGGCGCCCAGTTCGGCGACCTCGACGACGACGGCGACCTCGATGTGATCGTCTGCGACTCGGGGCCGAGCTTTCTCGGCAGTCCCGGTGGGCGACCGCACCTCTACTTCAATGACGGCAACGGCGTCTTCAGCGAGGCCACCTCGGGCTGGAGCCCGCTGCTCAAGCGCGCGCACATGGACGTACAGCTCGTGGACATCGACCACGACTGGGACCTCGACTTCGTCGGCCTCAATCGCTCGAGCAACTCCTCGGGGACCCACTACCTGATGTTGAACGACGGCTCGGGGAACTTCAGCGACTCCTCGACCACCATCCCCAACACCTCGGGCAGCGTCTACGAGGCGGAGGTCGGAGACCTCGACGACGACACCGACCTCGACATCTTCTTCGTCAGCCTGTCGAGCTTTCAGGAGGGAGTGCAGCGCAACAACCTCGTGCCGACCGGGACCCTCGGCTTCACCTCGATGGGCGGGCTGGGCATTTCCGAGGATGACAACGAAATCAGCCTCTGCGACTACGACAACGACGGCGATCTGGACGCCTTCGTGGGTTCCCTGGGCTCGCAGGAGCGCATCTGGCGCAACGATGGCGGCCTGAACTTCTCCGGTGACCACGGCAACATCCAGACGGTCAGCGACTCGACCCTCGACTGCACCTTCGGCGACGTCGACAACGACGGCGACTACGACTTCCTCACGGGCCAGGGCGAGTCCAACTCCTCCCAGTGGGTGAACAAGGTCTACTTGAACGGCGGCGGCCAGGACGTGCGGCCGCCGCTGATCGTCGCCACCGACTACCCCGACGGCCTCGACAGCACCACCGGACCGTGGATCGCCCACGGGAAGGTCCGCGATCAGGTGATCGATGACGGTGTGAACTACGTGGACGCCACGGTGCGTTACGTGGTGAACCCTGCGGGTCTGACGGGCGCGATCGACATCACCTCCGGCGGCTTCTCACCTTCGGTGTTGAATGTCGCTGCGGGGACGAGCGTGACCTGGACCAACACCACCTCGGCGCCGGAGACCTTGTCCTCGACGAGTGCTCCCTACACCTACTCATCGGGCGCGCTCGGATCGGGCGACACCTACACCTACTCCTTCGTCGCGCCAGGAACCTACGACTACCAGGGGCTCGCGAGCGGGTTTGCGGGCCAGGTCGTCGTGACGGGTTCGATGACCGAGAGCGAGGGTCTGTACATGCGCGGCGGCCAGTACCGCTTCGCGATGAGCGGCGACGCCAGCGCGCCGAGCGCCGAGCTGGTCTTCGAGCTCTCCTTCGTGGACTACGCGGGAAACGAGAGCGTGACGGAGGGTCGCGTCGAGACGCCCGCCGTGCCCCTGGGGACACCCTTCTGCTTCGGTGACGGGTCGGGGACCTTCTGTCCCTGTCTGAACCTGGGCTTGCCGGGCAACGGCTGCGAGAACGGCACCTTCTTCGCCGGCTGCCGCCTCTCCGCCACGGGCGGCGCCTCGATCGCCTCCGACACGGTGATCCTGGAGGCGACCTCCTCGACTCCTGGCCAGCCGGGGCTGTTCTTTCAGGGCGACGGCGACATCAACGGCGGTGCCGGCGTGACATTCGGCGACGGCTTGCGCTGCGCGGGCCAGAACGTGGTGCGCCTGCAGATCGTGACGGCCGACGGCGCGGGTGTGGCGCGGAGCACGAGCGCCATCGCCGCTGGCGGCGGCGTCTCGGCGGGCCAGACCCGCCGCTACCAGTGGTGGTACCGCGATCCCCTGCTCACCGTCTGCGGCAGCGGCTTCAACCTCTCCAACGGCCTGCGGCTCACCTGGACGCTTTGACACCGGGCGGTACGGCTCGCCTGGGGCGGGGCTCGCGGTAGGATCGGGCCCATGTTCGGCGCGATCCCCTTGTGTCTTGGCCTGGTGGCGACCGCTGCGGGCGACGGAACGCTGTTCGAGGAGGTGAGCGAGCGCTGGCTGCCGGGCGTACGGACCGTCTGCGGTGGCGCGCAAACCAAGGGCACGATCCTCGAGGTCAACGGCGGCGGTCTCGTGGTCGAGGACTTCGACGGCGACGGACGCCTCGACCTGGTCGTCGTGGACGGCTCGACCGTCGAGCGCGCCGAGGCGGGCGAGCCCGGGCGTCCGCCGCGCCTGTTCCTGGGAGTCGAGGGCGGCGGCTTCGAGCCCGCGGGCGAGACCTGGACCATGGACGGGGGGCGCTGGGGGATGGGCGGCTCTGCCGGAGACGTGAACGGCGACGGCCGACCCGACCTGCTCATTACCGAATGGGGTGCCGACCGGCTGTTTTTGAACGAGGGGGGGGAGGGCTTCGTCGAGGTGACCGAGGGCTCGGGGCTGGTCGGCGAGCGCTGGGGCACGAGCGCGGCCTTCGGCGACTTCGACGGCGACGGACACCTCGACCTCGTGGTGGTGAATTACCTCAACTTCGACCCCGAGCATGCGCCGCGCCGCGGCTCCGGCTGCACCTGGAAGGGGCAGCAAGTGATGTGCGGGCCAGAGGGCTTCGCCGCGAGCGCCGATCAGCTCTACCGCGGCCGCGGCGACGGGACCTTCGAGGAGGTCTCGCGAGCTTCGGGCTTCGTCCCGCGGCAGGCCGCCTTCGGCCTGGGGGTCGTGACCCTCGACTACGACCTCGACGGCGACCTCGACCTCTACATCTCCAACGACTCGACTCCCAATCACCTGTGGGAGAACCGCGGCGAGGGCGCCTTCGCCGAGGTCGCCTTCCGGCGTGGCGTCGGCCACGACGCCAACGGCAAGGAGCAGGCGGGGATGGGGATCGCCTGCGGGGATGTGAACGGCGACCTGCGGCCGGACCTCGTGGTGACCAACTTCTCGGGGGAGCACAACGCCTTCTACCGCTCGTCGCGCGGCCTCGGGTTCCGCGAGCGCTCGCACGCCGCGGGCCTGGGCGGTCCGAGCCAGGCGCTGTTGGGGTGGGGGACGGGTCTCCACGACTTCGACCACGACGGTGATTTGGACCTGTTCGTGCTGAACGGTCACGTCTACCCCGAAGCCGACCGGACGGGCACGGACACGACCTACGCCCAGGCCGACCTGCTCTTCCGCGGCGGCGACGGCGCCTTCACGTCCGAGCCCTTGTGGGAGGGGGAGCCGATCGTCAGCCGCGCGGGGGTGGCGGCCGATTTCGACGGGGACGGAGACCTCGACCTCGTGCTGATCGAATTGGACGGGCGCGTGCGCATCCTGCGCAATCGGCTCGCCGGCGACGATCACTGGCTGCGGGTGCGCCTGCGTGCGGCGGGGCCCAACACCCAGGCCGTCGGCGCGCGCGTCACGGCCTTCCTCGAGGGCGTTCGGCCCACGGGCGAGGTGCGCACCGGCGCCGGTTTCCAGGCCGGAGGACCGGCGGAGGTCCACCTGGGCCTGGGGGCCGCGAAGTGCGTCGAACGCCTGGAGGTACGCTGGCCTTCGGGGAAGGTTCAGGTGCTGGAGGACGTGGCCGTCGATCGCCTGCTCACGATCCGGGAGGAGGCGCGGTGAGCCCGCGCGGACTCGCGGCGGTGGCCCTCGCCTGCGCGTGGGCCTGGGGGCTTGCGATGCCGCCGGCGGTCGGCTCTCCGAGCGCGCGCTCCTCGCCCGCCGAACCCGCTCCGACCGTCGCGACCCCCGCGAGCGCGGGACACCGCGCGCGAGAGGGGGGCGACGAGGTCCTCGCCCGCGATCCGGCGACCCTCCCCTCGGCGCCCGCCGATCGCTGGGTCGACTGGACTCCGGTCTCGGCGGTGCCCGATGAACTGCGCGCGGGCCTCGAGCGAGCCGGGGGCGCCTGGAGCCGTCGGGACCTGCCCGCCGCCCTCGCGTCCCTCTTCGCCGTCCTCGAGGCTCGGCCCGACTACCCGCCGGCCTGGCACCAGTGCGGCGTGATCTACTTCCGCTTGCAGCGCTACGGCGACGCGATCACGGCCTTCGAACGCTACCTCGCGGCCGCGCCCGCCCGCGTCGGCGACACGCGCGCCCTCGGCCACAGCCTCTACTCCCTCGGACGCTACGCCGAGGCTGTGGCTCATTACGAGCGTGTCCTCGCGGTCGAGCCCGAGAGCGTCGAGGCCCTGCGCGGCTTCGCTCTCGCGCACCTGCGCTCGGGATCGCCGGGGCGCGCCCTCGAGTTGCTCGAGCGGGCGGTCGAGCTCGCCCCCGACCACGCCTCGGCCCACGCCTGGATCGGTCAGGTCCACTTCGACTTGGAGCGCCTCGACGCCGCCCTGGCCGCCGTCGACCGCGCGCGCGCCCTGGATCCCTTCGCCGCCCGCCCCTGGTTCCTGGCGAGCCGCATCCTGTTCGAGTCGGGTCGGGACGAGGAAGGCGAGGCGGCGCGCGCGCGCTTCGAGCTGCTAGCTGGCGCGGAGGCGGAGCGTCACGCACTCGAAGGGCGGCTCATGCTCGACCCCTCCCAGCCCGCTCTGCTGGCGAAGCTCGTGGAGTGGTGTCGTCGGATCGGCGACGCTGCCGGTGCGCGGTCGGTGCTCGGGCGCTGGTTGGCTCTGGAGCCCACGGATGTTCCCTTGCGCATCCTCGTCCTCGATGTCGAGGAGACCCTCGGCGACCGTGCCGCGGCGAGGCGCGCCGCCGAGGTCCTGGCTCGCGTGGGTGCCGACGACCCGCGCGCCTGGCAGCGCCTGCTCCACCACTACACCCTCACCGGAGAACGTCGCCGACTGCGAGAGGCCCGACGCCGCTTGGACGCTCTCCCTCCGACGGACGGCTGAGGGATCATCCCGGTCGTCTCGAAGAGACAGCCTCGCCCACACCCGCGTCGGGGAGGGGACGAGGCCGGCGGGTGATGATCGGTGGCGGCACCGCGAGGCCGTGGCTCAGGCCGATTCCTTGCCGCGCTTCTTGCGCGGTCGACCGCCCTTGGGGCGCCGCTCCTGCAGGGACTTGTTGAAGCTCTCCCAGTCGTCGCTCGAGAACAGGTGCACCCGCTCGCCGCAGTGGATGCAGTAGGAAGCCTCGACGCTCATCAGGTAGTGGACGTACTGTCCGCACTCCTTGCAGTACTTCTGGTCTTCGTAGTAGTCCGTGCGTTCCATGATGCGTGTCTCGGGGGGGGGAGGCGGTGTCGTTCGCTGGCCGATGCACAGGCAAGGGAGCAAGGTCGGTGCCAGGTGCGCGACCGCGGCCTGCGATCGAATGCAAACTGCTTGTTTTCAGTGACTTACAGGCAGTTATCGGCCCGAAAGGGGCGCACGGGGCGGCGCGCGATGTCGAGGAACGTGAACTGGCCTTCCAGGGGGAAAGACGGAGCCTGGGGGGGCCGAGGTTCCCCTCGAGCCGCCTTTATCGCCCGCGAGGGGTGCTCGGGGCCTGAGTCGATGAAAGTGAACGTCCCAGGGGCGTGTCACGGAACGTGAACGCGCCGGACGCGGGCTACTCGGCCAGGTCCAGGTCCATGGCGCGCGCGACCTGCGCGTCGACCTCCAGGCTGCGAGCTCGCTCGAGGGCCGGGCGCACTTCCCGGTCGGCCCCGTGAGCGCGGGCGAGGGACCAGGAGCTCGCCTCTCGCACCAGGGGCGAGGGGTCGAAGGAGAGGGCCCGCAGCAAGGCCCGCCGCCCCTCCTCGGAAGGGCGGTTGCCGAGGACCAGGGCCGCGTTGCGCGCCAGGCCGGCGCGCCGCGGGCGCTGGAGCGGGGAGCCGCGGAAGCGGGTCGAGAAGTCCTCGCCCACGGTGAGCCAGCTCACGAGGCCCTCGTCGCTCAGGGCGGCGTGGGTGCCGAAGCGCTCGCTGAGGTCCGGAGTACCGTCCCCGAAGGGGCAGACCTCGGAGCACACATCGCAGCCGAAGGCCCATTCACCCAGCCGCTCGCGCATCTCGCGCGGCACGGGCCCGCGGTTCTCGATCGTCTGGTAGCTGATGCAATCGGGGGCGTGGACCCGACCGGGTTCGAAGATGGCGCCGGTAGGGCAGGCATCGATGCAAGCACGGCACGTGCCGCAAGAACCGGGTAGGGGACCCTCGGTCGGAACCAGAGGCTCCTCGATCAAGAGCTCGCCCAGGAAGAACCAGGGGCCGAAGTCGGGGTGCAGCAGGTTGGCGGCGCGCGACTCGAATCCCAGGCCCGCACGGGCTGCGTGGGAGCGCTCGAGCAGAGGCCCCGCATCCACGATCTTGCGCCAGGGACCGCCGAAGCCCTCGGCGGCCAGACGGCGTGCCAGCTTCTCCAGCAGCTTGCCCAGCACGTTGTGGTAATCGCGTCCCGCCGCATAGCGCGCCACGCGGGCGCCGTCGGGAAGGGCGAAGGTGGGCCGCGAGTGGGCCAGGCCGACGCACAGAATGCTGGAGCCCTCCGGCAAGATGCGCTTCGGATCAAGGATCCGCTCGCTGTTGCGTTCCAGGTACTCCATCGACCCGTGGCGGCCTTCCTCCAACCAGCGCTCGAAGTGCTCGGCGGCGGGCGGCGGGGCCAGGGGCGCGACCCCTGCCAGGTCGAAGCCCACCTCACGGGCGAGGTCCAGGGCGTGCTCTGTTCGGTCCATGAGCCCATCTTGACCCTCCTCTCGATAGAAGCCCAGACGCCCGGCACTGGAGCGCGTTCGCCTCGCGGCGCCTTCCGGCTCGGGACACCGCAGCCGAGTCCCGACCGCCCGGGTCGGGCGTGGGGCGGTGTTCGAACGGAGCCGAAAGGAAGCCGCAAGGTATTGTCACTACATGGGTTACGTTGCTAGCGAGGCGGCTCGCGAGAGGCCATTTTCGATCGCCGAGTACGAGAACCGTAACCGGATGTACTCCAGGGCCCTAGAATGGCATTCGAGGGTGCGTTCCGAATGCACGATCCCCCCTGGGAGCCCCGCCCTCCGCTTCCGGTTCCTTTTTCCTCCAACCCACTGCCCGGCTTGATGCAGGCGATCGACCCCTACAGTTCCGGTCTTGCCACTCTGGGGGAGGAGGTCCTGAAGAGCATCAGCGAGCGCATGGGGGAGTTGCGCGGCGAGGTGGGCAAGGAAGAGCAGGCGGCCATCTCCGCCCTGTTGACCGACGGGGAGTGCACGCTCGAGGAGCGCCGGGACGCCGCCTCCACGCGCCTGATGGAGGCCTTCCGCAACGGGCGTGGCCGAGGCAGCTTCGGTCTGCTCTACGAGCTGAACGGCCAGCACCTGTTCACCCAGGTCCTCGGGCGTCTGCGTCGCTACGGGAGCCACGCGGACCCGCGCGACGTCCTGCAGGAGGTGTTCTTCAACGTCTACCGCTACCCCCACCGCTTCAACGCCTCGCGCCAGGACGCCTTCCGGGTCTGGTCGGCGATGATCGTGCGCAACACGGTGCTCAAGCACCTGCGGTCGAACTCGCGCGGCGGCCGTCAGGAGATCAACTTCGACGAGCTGCCCGACCAGCCCAACGAGAAGGTCCAGAGCCCCCTCGGCGGAGCGATCGAGAGCGAGAGCACCGACGAGTGCGTGCGCGTCTACCTCACCTATCTGCAACTCTACCTGAAGTTCTACTCGATGCTGTCCGAGCGTGAGCGCCGGGCACTGCACCTCGTCGAGGTCGAGGGGCAGAGCTACCGCGATGCGGCGGCGGCACTCGAGATCAAGCTGGAGAACTTGAAGATGGTCATCTTTCGGGCGCGCCGCAAGATCCACCGCTCCATGCGGAGGGTCTTCGACGGCCTCTCACCCGATTGTCGGCCGGCGCGCGATCCGCAAGCCGGCCCCCTGTCTCGTACCGACAGCATCCGTACGGGAACCGCCGATGTCGATCGCGGAGGCCTGGAGGCCTCCGGGACCGGCGAGCAAATCCCTGACCGCGACCCGGCGGTCGAGGAGGGTCAATAACCATGGAATCCAAACAGAACTGGCTGGAAGACGCTGATTCCCACGCCGGGTTCCAGCTCGACTTGTCCTGCATGCTGGACGGGGAGCTGGACGAGGCGCGCGCGGGGCGCGTGATGCTCCACATCGAGGGCTGCGGTTCCTGCAGCGACTTTCTCGAGGACCTGCGCACCCAGGTGCGACTGCACCAGGACATGACCGATCCAGACCGGCTCTTCGCGCGCGTCGCGATGCTGACCGGCACACACCTCGGTGAAGAGGCCGAGGCGATCGACCTGATTCACAAGCTCGCCACGGTCTTCTACCAGCTCGGCAAGTCCTACGTGCTCTCCGCCATCGACCCCGACTTCCGCACGCGTGTCTTCGAGGCGGCGGTGTCCGTCAACGAGACCCAGTCCCAGGGACGCGGCTTTGTCGACGGCGTCCTGATGAAGGGCGCGGACCACACCGGTGGGCTCGACTGGACCCATGCCCGCCACATGCTCAACGGGCGCCTCGAGCGCATCGAGGACCCGCTCGAGAAGGGACGCCGCTTGCTCGACGAGGCCGTCGCCGCCGATCCCGCCCACGAGGAGGCGCGCCTCTACCTGGCCTTCCTGCACGCTCACGAGGGCCGCTACCTCAGGGCTTCGGAGGAGTACCGTCAGGTGTTCCACACGGCGCTCTGCGAGGAGAACCGCGGCCACGCCGCGATGCAGCTCGGGCGTCTGCACGCTGGCGAGGAGGACTTCCGCAAGTCCCTGCTCTACTTCCGCTGGATCACCATCAGCGGGCTCGACCGGCGCGACGGCCGGTTCTTCGGCGCCCGCTTCAACCTAGGCAAGGCCTACGCGATGCTCGGCGACCGCAAGCGGTCCCTGGCCGCTTTCCGGGCCTTGCTCGACGAACACCCCGATCACGCCGCCGACGTCGCCCGCCTCTTCGCGGGTGCGCCGAAGCTCAGGCAGGTGATCGAGGAGAGCTCGGGATTCACCGAGCAACTCGTGGCCCGTTGCCCCGAGCTCTTCAGCGCCCCCTCCGCGGCTGGGTCCGCTGAAGGTGGCGAGTCCAAGGAGGACTTCTGATGAACACAATGACGAAACGTGATGGATTTGGCCGCCGCCGGCGGTGGACGTCCCTGCTTCTGGGAGGCTTGCTGGTCGGCCTGGGATCGATGGCCGTGAGCGAAGGGGGATACGACGACGAGATGGTCGGGACGATGCCCATGTCCGCGGGATTCATCATCGGTGAATCCGGTCAGGACTTTCAGCGCGACACCGCCTTCTACCTCTACGGTCCGACCTCGCGCGTCGTGCGCGGGATCGTCGGCAGCGTTGGCAACGGCGCGATCACCGTGCAGGAGGCGGACGGAAAGAACTCCCTCGTCCTGTTTCATCAAACCCTCGCCGCGGAGCTGGACGCGACTCTCTTCCTCGACCCCGAGGTGGAGGCCGGGCTGGCTTCGGGACCGGGGATCGGGCCCATGGCCGTTGCCCTCGGGACGGACGAGCGCATCGTCTCCGTCTCCTCGATGGCGCCCCTCTCCCGACGCGCCCTGCCGATCGGCGCCTACTACGAGAACGGACACCTCTCTCAGGGCGTGCACCTGTTCACCCGCACGGCTGCTGGCGAACGGAGCCACGTCGTCCTCGATTCCATCGGCGGGATCGTGACCCTGCGCCAGGTCGCCGACTGAAGGCTGGGCCGACAGGAACCCTGACCACGAACAGGCCCCGTCGCCGCTGCAAAGCGGCGGCGGGGCCTCTCCATGTCACCAGCCTCAGCGGCGCGTTCAGTCCGGCCAGATGCAGCCGTCGAGGCAGATACGCCCGGGGTCGGTGGCGTTGGAGGGGCGTGCGGGCTCGCCGACGCCCGCATAGCCCATCGCTTCCAGCTCCGCGATCTCCGAGGGGGCGAGGCCCGGCGTGGCGTCGTCTGCCAGGCGCGCGGGCAGGCGCGCACGCAGGGGGCCGAGGGTGGCGCGCAGCTCCTCCAGGCGCGCTGACCAGCGGGGACCGGGCCCCTCGCTCGCGCTGAAGCGCTCGCCGAACTCTCGCTCGGTCGGATCCAGCGTGAGATCGAAGTGCTGACCGATCCAGGGCGCGTCGCCACGGGCACCGAGGAGCGCGTGCTCGCTCCCCCGGTGCAGGCCGACCACGCGCAGGGGGGCGCCGGGCCGGTCGAAGAGGGTGAGCTCGCTCAGGTAGGTGACCGCCTCGTTGGCCACCTCTCCGCGGGCCAGGGCGCCGAGGTCGCGCCCCATGGCGCCCGGCGGCGGCGCCAGGTCGCACAGGCCGGCGATCGTCGGCGCCAGGTCCACCAGGCCCACCGGGCCCGCCACGCGCCGACCGGCGGGCAGGCCGGCCGGCCAGCGGGCGATCCAGGGCACGTGCACGCTCTCGCGGTAGAGGGAGCGTCGGTGCTGCTTCTCGCCGTGCTCGAAGAACTCCTCGCCGTGATCGGAGACGACGACCACCAGGGTGTTCTGCGTCAGGCCGCGCGCTTCCAGGGCGTCGAGCAGGCGCCCGACCTGGGAATCGACCCAGGCGATCTCACCGTCGTAGAGGGCGACCAGGTGCCGCAGATCGCCTTCCTCCATGCCGCGCTGAACGGGGGTGCCCGCACCCATCACGTTGCGGCCCGTGATGGGGCCGTCGTAGTCGGGGTTCGCGAAGCGTCGGTGGAAGGGCTCGGGCGCCTGGTAGGGGTCGTGGACGTCGAACAGGTGCAGGAAGCAGAAGAAGGGCCGCTCGGGCGTCTCGCCCCGCACCTCGTCGATCCAGCCCAGGGCGCGCTCGACCGCCTCGGGGGAGGAGGGGCGCGTGTCGTCGAACAACTCCGGATGCTCGGCGGCCAGCCGCCCCAGGGCATCGGTGTCCCCCTTCGCCCGCAGCTCCTCGAACTGCTTGGAGACCACCGGGTGCGAGTAGAAGGTGTGGCCGAGGCGCTCGTAGACCTCAAAGCCGGGGCCGAAGCCGAAGGTCGGCTCGAGGTACTTCCAGGTGTAGAAGCCTCCCGTGCGGTAGCCCGCGCCGCGCAGGACCTCGGGCAGGAAGACGCCGCGCAGGTACACGGGCTCCGCTCCGCCGTCGGGGCCGGGCCGGGTCCAGAGGCGGTCATCGCAGACTCCGTGGGCGCTGATCGGGAGGCCGGTCAGCATCGAGATGTGGGCGGGGAGAGTCCAGGAGGTCGTGGAAGTGGCGTCCTCGAAGAGCACGCCCTCGCTCGCCAGACGGTCGAGGTGCGGCGAGGTCGCCTGGGCGTAGCCGTAGCACGAGAGGTGGTCCGCCCGCAGGGTGTCGATGCTGATCAGGAGCACGTTCGGCCGCGCGGGTTCGGCCTCGCCTCCCGCGCAGGCGGTGGCCAGGGCCAGGATCCAGAGGGCGCGGATGGGACGAGTGAGCATGGATCGTGAGCGTCGCGGGGCGGGGTCCTTCAGCCCCCTCGCGTGTGCATCTCGAGGTGCGGATCGTCGCGCACGCAGTCGGGCGCGAGGGAGGTCTCGCGCTTCGCGAGTGCCTTGCGCTCCTCGGCTCCGCGGTCGGTGCGCGCCCTCCAGCCCTCGTCGAGCAGCGCTGCCAGTTCCGCGCGCGATGCGCCGGCCCGCAGGGGGCCGCGCAGGTCCACTCCCTCCATCCCGTACAGACAATGGAACCACTGCCCATCGGCGGTCAGGCGGCTGCGATCGCAAGCTCCACAGAAGGGCGTGCTGACCGAGGCCACGATGCCGAAGAGCGTGCCGTCGTTCAGGCGGTAGCGGGTCGCGGGCGCCGGGCTCGTGCAGGGGAGGGGCTCGCTGTCGCCCAGCTCATCGCTCACGAGCTCCAAAATCCGGTCGCGGGAGACGACCCCGTCGGGGGACCAGCGCGTGGCGCCGCCCACGTCCATGTACTCGATGAAACGCACTTCGGCGCCGATCTGGCGGCCGAAGCGGATCAGGTCGCCGAGCTCGTCCTCGTTCACACCGCGCAGGACTACCGTGTTCAGCTTGAGCTGGGGTGAGTGCGCCACCGCCTGCAGGCCCGCCAGCACGCTGCCCAGGTCGTCGCGACGCGTCAGCACCTTGAAGCGCTTGGGCCGCAGGGTGTCGAGGCTCACGGTCAGACGCTGCAAGCCCGCCGCGAGCAGGGCCGGCCCCTGTTCGGCCAGGAGCAGGCCATTCGTCGTCAGCGCGAGGTCGCGCAGGCCCGGACGGGCGGCCAGGGAGGCGATCAGGGTCGACAGGTCGCGGCGCAAGAGGGGCTCGCCGCCGGTCAGTCGCACCTTGTCCACGCCCACGGACAGGAACACGTCGACCAGGACGCTCAGCTCCTCGAAGGAGAGCAGGTGGTCGCGCTGGAGCCAGATGTACTCCTCCTCCGGCATGCAGTACCCGCAGCGCAGGTTGCAGCGGTCCGTGACGGACAGGCGCAGGTTCTGGAGCGGGCGTTCGAAGGTGTCGGTCAGCATGGCGCAGGGGACATTGTGCCCATCCGGGGACCGGGGAGATAGGGCGCGGGCGGCCGGACCTCCGGCTCCCGATACAAAGCCCTGCGCCGGCGATAGGATGTGCCCCCGCCGCCCCCAGATCGGAACCCAGCCATGACCGAGACGACCACGACCCCGCCGAGGACCGCGACGGTCCACCACCGCGCGGACTATCGCCTTCCCGATCACCTGATCGACACCGTCGACTTGCGCTTCGACCTCCACGAGGACCGCGTGGACGTCACGGCCTTGCTCGCCGTGCGCCGCAATCCCGCCTCCGATGGCGCGAACGCCCCGCTCGTCCTGGATGGTGAGCAGCTGGAGTTGCTCTCGGTCTCCCTCGACGGCAAGCGCCTGACGGAGACGGCCTACAGCGTCGACGAGGAGACCCTGACCCTGGCGGCCGTGCCCGACTCCTTCACCCTTGAGACGCTGGTGCGCATCCGTCCCCAGGACAACACCTCCTTCGAGGGTCTCTACCGCTCCGGCGGGACTTTCTGCACCCAGTGCGAGGCGGAGGGCTTTCGCAGGATCACCTACTTCCTCGACCGCCCGGACGTGATGGCGACCTACACCGTCACGATCGAGGGCGACCGGGAGCGCACCCCAGTGCTGCTCTCCAACGGGAACATGACGGACTCGGGCGACGCGGGGAACGGCCGCCACTGGGCGCGACACGAGGACCCGTTCTGCAAGCCTTGCTACCTCTTCGCGCTCGTTGCCGGAGACCTCGAGAGCATCGAGGACACCTACACGACCGCCTCGGGTCGCAGCGTGCGGCTCTCGATTCACGTCGAGGCCGAGAACATCGACCGCTGCGACCACGCGATGGCGTCCCTCAAGAAGGCCATGGAGTGGGACGAGCAGGTGTACGGACTCGAGTGCGACCTCGACGAGTACAAGATCGTCGCCACCAACGACTTCAACATGGGCGCGATGGAGAACAAGGGGTTGAACGTCTTCAACTCCCTCTTCGTTCTCGCGCGACCGGACACGGCGACCGACGCCAACTACGAGGCCGTCGAGGGCGTCATCGCCCACGAGTACTTCCACAACTGGACGGGGAACCGGGTCACTTGCCGGGACTGGTTTCAGCTCAGCCTCAAGGAGGGGCTGACGGTCTTCCGGGATCAGGAGTTCAGCGCGGACATGACCTCGCGGGCGGTGAAGCGCATCGCCGACGTGCGCGTCCTGCGCGCCGCGCAGTTCGCCGAGGATGCCGGCCCGATGTCCCACCCCGTGCGGCCGGAGTCGTACATCGAGATGAACAACTTCTACACCCTGACGGTCTACAACAAGGGTGCCGAGGTGGTACGGATGATCCACACGCTCGTGGGCGCAGAGGGATTCCGCAAGGGCATGGACCTGTACTTCGAGCGTCACGACGGGCAGGCGGTGACCTGCGACGATTTCCGCGCCGCCATGGCCGACGCGAACGGTGTGGTCCTCGACCAGTTCGAGCGCTGGTACCTGCAGGCGGGCACGCCGGTCATCGAGGTGCGCGGAGAGCACGACGTCGAGCGGCGGGCCTACACCCTGACTCTCGCCCAGTCCTGCCCCCCGACGGCCGGTCAGGCGAGCAAGCTCCCTTTCCACGTGCCGGTGGCCGTGGGATTGCTGGGCGCTGACGGCGCCGACCTGCCCTTGCGTCTGGAGGGAGAGTCCGAAGCCGGGGGGACGACGCGCGTCCTCGAACTCTGCGAGGTCGAGCAGACCTTCACCTTCCTCGATGTGGAGGTGCCGCCGGTCCCCTCGCTCCTGCGCGGGTTCTCGGCCCCCGTGCGCCTCGAGTTTGACCGCTCACCCGCGGAGCTCGCCTTCGCCATGGCCCACGATAGTGACTCCTTCAATCGCTGGGACGCCGGCGAGCGCTTCGCGACCGAGATGCTGCTGGAGATGCTGGCGGCGCGCGCATCGGGAGGGGCGATGGAGATCGAGCCGGCCTACCTCAAGGCCTTCGCGGGGATCCTGGCGGACGAGGGCCTCGATCCTTCCCTTAAGGCCCTGGCCCTGACCCTCCCAGCCGAGACCTGGTTGGCGGAGCAGATGGAAGTGGTCGACCCAGAGGGCATCCATGCGGTCCGCAACGCCGCCCGCTCGAGCATCGCCACGGCTCTGCACCAAGAACTCCTCGAGGTCTTCCACTCCTGCGCTGCGGACGGGCCCTCGACGATGGACCAGGCCTCCAGCGGCCGTCGCAGCCTGCGCGCCATGGCCCTGGCGTACCTCGTTCGCTCGGAGGTCGCCGACCTCGTCCCGCTCTGCGCGGAGCAGTTCGAGCAGGCGGACAACATGACCGACTCACAATCGGCTCTCTCCCTGTTGTGTCACTTCGACCGGCCCGAACGAGAGCGTGCCCTCAAGGCCTTTTACGAGCGCTGGGAGACCAACCCGCTGGTGATCGACAAGTGGTTCAGCGTCCAGGCTCTGTCCGATCTCGAGGACGCGTTGGAGCGCGTAGAGCGCCTGTGCAGTCACCCAGCCTTCACCCTCGCCAACCCCAACCGCGCCCGCAGTCTGCTCGGGATGTTCTGCGCGGGCAACCCGGCGCGCTTCCATTGTGCCTCGGGCGGCGGCTACCGCCTGCTCGCGGAGCGCGTGACCGAACTCGACGCCATCAACCCGCAGGTCGCCTCGCGCCTGGTCACGCCGCTGTTGCGCTGGGGCCGCTTCGACATCGGACGCCAGGCGGCGATGCGCGAGAGCCTCGAACGCCTGCTGGCCGTGGAGTCCCTCTCGAAGGACGTCTTCGAGAAGGTCTCCAAAAGCCTCGCGGGACCCGCCTGAGGTTGGAGCTCATGACCGACGAGGGAAGACCGCTTCTGGCCTTGACCGTGGGGGACCCGGCGGGCATCGGTCCTGAGATCGTGGCCGCCGCCCTGGGCGACGGGCGCGTCCGCGCCGCCGCTCGGATCGTCGCGATCGGCCCCGAGTGCGTACGCCCGGCCGGCCTGGAGGTCGTCGTGCCCGCGGAAGGACTCGAGTGGAGCGCCGCGCGTGAGGACGTCTTGTGGGTCGAGAGCGAAGACCCGGGGGGCTGGGTTGTTGGGCGTCCGCAAGCCGCGGCGGGGCGCGCCGCCCTGGCGGCCCTGCGGGCGGGTCACGAGCTGGCCCACTCCGGCGTGGTCGACGGACTGGTGACCGGGCCCGTTTCCAAGGAGGCGATGCACCTGGCGGGCGAGGAGGTGGAAGGCCAGACCGAGTTGCTCGGCCGCTGGTGTGGCGTGGACGACCATCAGATGCTGGCGGTGGCTGGCAGGTTGCGCGTGCTGCTGTTGAGCCGCCACCTGCCCCTGCGCCGGGCCCTGGAACAGATCACCGCTGAGCGTGTCCGCGTGCACCTGCGTCTCCTGCACAGCGCCTTGCTTGAGCTCGGTCTGGAGCGTCCACGCCTCGCACTGGCGGGGCTCAACCCTCACGCGGGGGAGGCGGGCCTGGTGGGGAAGGAAGAGCGCGAGGAGCTCGAACCCGCCGTACGGAACGTGCGCGCCGAGGGCCTGGACGTCACCGGTCCGCTCCCGGCCGACACGGTCTTCGCCCGAGCGGCCGGCGGCGAGTTCGACGGCGTGCTGGCCCTCTACCACGACCAGGCCTTCATTCCGATCAAGGTCTTCGGCGACGACCGGGCTCTTACCTGGATCGCCGGCTTGCCGTACTTGCGGGTCAGTCCGGCCCACGGGGTGGCCTTCGACATCGCCAGCCGCGGCCTGGCCCGTCCCGAGAACCTGGTGGTTGCCCTGGTGCAGGCGGCCGAGTGGGCGCGCAGTCGGAGCGGGCTGAACCGGGCCCGTCACCTCGGGCTCGGAAGCGGAGTACGGTGACGGATCAGGACCCGGGCGCGCGCCTCAGGGGTCGCGGCGCCGAGGCTCTTCCTCTCCGCCGAAGAGCCGCTCGCGCGCGATCTCGTCGCGGCAGGCGCCGGTGAGGGCGCTCTCGATCGGCTTGAGGTCCCCACCCTCCAGGACGGCCCGCGCTCCGCTGCAGGCGGCCTCGAAGGTCTTGTCGTTATTCTCCTCGGCCACGGTCGCGGCGGCCTGCAGCGGCTCCAGCCACTCTTTCTCGCGCGTCAGGGCGATGGCGCAGGCAGCGGCGACGCGTGCGTCGGTGTCATCGCCCTCGAGCAGCTCGTGCAGGCGCTCGTCGACCTCCTCGTCGCGCGTCAGGTAGCCGAGGGCGACGATGGCGTTGGCTCGCAGCAAGGCATCCTTCTCCTTCTTGACGCGTGAGAGCAGGGTCTCGCGGGTCTTCTTGTCGGCCGCCCCGGCGCTGCCGAGGGCGCGCAGCAGGTTCTTCTCGATCTCAACGACCTTCTCACGCTTGAGGGCGGAGCGGATGTCCCGCACCGAATCGGGTGCGGCCAGCTGCTCGAGAGCGACCACGGCCTCGGCCCGCAGGAGCGCGTCGGAGCCGGTCGCGAACTCGACCAGCACCTCCCAGTAGGAAATCGGGGAGCGGACTCCGATGGTGTGCAGGAGGGGTCCGCGTTGGTCGCGCCGGTCGCCACCTCCCCGACCCCCGCCGCCACCGCCGCGGCGTCCGCCACCGCCGCGCCCAACCTGGGGACCGCGGCGTAGCTCGGTGCGGATGAACTCGATCGCCTCGGGCTCGTCGGCCAGCAGGATGCGCCGCAGGGCGGCCATTCGCTCGCCGCCTCGCAGGCTGCCCTTCTTGACCTCCGAGATCAGCTCCATGAGCTCTTCGCGCGTCGGAGGCGGCTGACCCGCCCCGGCGCCGGAGACCGCGCCCATGATGAGTCGCCGCGGGGCTCGCGCGCCGGCGGAGAGGCGGTGGGTGAAGTCGGGGTCGACGACTTGCAGGGCGGTGACGAAGCACCACTCGAGCTCGGCGGCGGAGATCTCGTAGGGCACGGAGAGGATGACCTCGCCGTCGGGCTTCAGGAAGACGTGCTGCGGTGCGATGACGTAGCCCTCGTCGTCTGGTGCGAGGACGTTCTCGCGGACGTCGATGTCGACCCGTCGGTGGTCGGCGCAGGTCACGTCTCCGAAGCGCGGGCACGTGCGGTCGGGTTTGGCGTGCTCGCTCAGGGAGGCGACCAGGTTCAGGGTGTGCTCGGAGAGACCCACGACCGTCTTGTCGTGGTAGGTCTTGTCCGCCGTGCGGTCGTTGGCCCGCTCCCCGTCCATGTTGACGGCGACGAAGAGGACCCGATCCTCATCCGCGGCTCGCAGTAGAGCCGTCTCGTAGGAGGGCTGCCAGTCGATGTCAGCGGCGCCGGCTACGGGACGGACCGGGAGGGGGAGCAGGAGAAGGACGCTGGTGGCGAGGAATTGGGGACCCATGTGGTGCTCGAAGGCTGGGGTGAAGGGTGTCCGACTCGAACCCCTGACCCTGGCGAGGGTAGCGGTGCGTGGGACCAATGTGGGGGCTGGAACAGGAATAGAACCCGGCCTCCCGCCCAGACCCGCTCCCCGGCCCCCACCGGCTTTGGGTAGACTTGATGTGACCGGGCCGCGATCCTGCCCCATTCCCCCTCCACGCCCCATGATCGGTCGCAAGAAGAAGATCGTCCTCTACCAGCCCCAGCAGGTGGACGAGAGCCTCGGGCTCCCGTCCAGCAAGGACATGCTGCCCCTCGAGATGCTCGCCATCTCCGCCCTGCCGCTCGGGGAGGGCTGGGAGATCGAGATCATCGACGGCAGCCTTTACTCGCAAGACGAGGCGCACCGCCGCGCCGTGGAAGCCTGCGAGGGCGCGATGCTCTACGGCACCACGGGCATCCTGGGCTTCATGGTCACCGACGGTTTTCGCTGCTCGACGCGCGTGCGCCAAGCCTACCCGGACCTGACCATGGTCATCGGCGGCTGGTTCGCCTCTGTGCGCCCCGACTTGCAGCTGCACACGGGCCTCTACGACGCGGTGGTCCACGGTCAGGGGGAATTGATTTTTCTCGATGTCCTGCATGCCGTCGAATCGGGCGAACCCCTGGACGACATCGCCGGCCTCTCTCTCCTGCGCGACGGCGAGATCGTGCGGACTGACCCGCGCCCGGTCGTTGGCTGGGACGGGATCCCCGACATGCCCTGGGGCATGCTGGACATCGAGCCCTACAAGCAGCAGCAGCTGCGAGCCGCCAGTCCGGGCGATGTGCTGCGCATGCCGTCGCCTCGGTCTATGGGATCGGACCGCACGCCTTACTTCGGGATCACCTACTACTCGAGCTACGGTTGTCCCGAGCCCTGCACCTTCTGCTGCTCCCCGATCGTCACGGACCGGCGCTGGAAGGCCATGGGGGCGGAGCGGATGCTCGACGATCTTGAGCAGTTGCACGACCGCTGGGGCTTCGACGTCGTTCGCTTTCATGACGCCAACTGGGGCGTGATGGAAAAGCGAGTGCGTGCCTTCGCCGAGGGCAAGCTCGAGCGCGGGCTGGACTTTCAGTACAACGCGTTCCTCGAGACGCACTCGATCCTCCAGTACAAGAAGGAGACCCTCGACGCCATCGCCGCCTCGGGGCTCTACATCGCGGAGATCGGCGCCGAGGCCGGCACCGACGAGATGATGAGTTTGATCGGGAAGCCGATCGAGGGCGATGACAACATCGACGCCGCGGTGGAGATGGACCGGCGCGGCGTGTGCTCGTCGGTGACCTACATCATCGGATACCCCAACGAGGAGTCCGGCTCGATGCTTGCCACGATCGATCAGTGCCGGCGCCTGCACGTGGCCGCGCCTCTTGCCCGCCCGACCGTCTGGCCGTATCGGCCGATCCCGGGCACCGTCATGTGGGACCAGGCGCTCGAACTGGGCTACCAGCCTCCCGAAGCCTTGATCGACTGGGGATCGATCGGTGAGTATCACCTGGAGGAGACCTGGCCGGGCAAGATCCCGCCGGTCGTCGCCGACGCTCGCAAGATGTACCAGCACTACGTGACCCTCGACTACGGCCTGGCCCGCGGTCGGCGCGGCTTCTGGGAGAAACGTGCCGGGAACCGCCTGCGGAGGGGGACCATCCACAGTGGCGCCGCGCGCTTCGAAGCACGGGCCTTCAGCGTCTACAACCGCATCGAGAAGAAGATCACCCGACGCGCGGAGGTCACCCGCACCTTCATCGATCCGGGGCACAAGACCGGCACGGCGGGTAACGCGTCCTCGAGGTCTCGGGAGGCAATGACCGAGACTACGGCGGGACGCAAGTGAGGCGGGCCGCGTGCGGCCGACTGCTGGGAACTCTCGTCCTCGCGCTGTCCTCGCTCGGTTGTGCTGACGGCGCCAGTGCCGGGGGGAATGAACCCTCGCGCGGCGCTTCCGAGCTAGCCGGTCGCAGCGTCCTGGTCATCCTGGCGGATTCCCTGCACTCCGCCCACCTCGGCTGTTACGGCGCCGAGCGCGAGACGAGCCCTGCCCTGGACGCCCTCGCCCGGAGTTCAGTGCGCTTCGGGGCAGCCTACGCGCCGGCCTCCTGGACGCTGCCTTCGGTTGCGAGTCTGTTCACTTCCCTCGACCAGGAGCGCCACGGCATGCGGCGCATGTCGCGCGTGCTGCCCGAGGGCATCACGACCATGGCGGAGTTGTTCCGTGCGCGCGGGTACAAGACGGAGGCGTTCATTCAGAACGGGGTTGTCGACGAGCGCACCGGCCTCGATCGCGGCTTCGATCAGTACCTGGCGATCAGCCCCACCTACCCCGGCAGCACGCGCGCGTTGATCGGGCAGGTGCGCCATCGCCTGCAGCGGGAGGCTCTGGAGCCGACGTTCCTGTACGTGCACCTGTTCGCTCCGCACCAGCCCTACGAGGCTCCCGGTCCCTTGCGGGACCTGTGGGTGGACGAGGCCTACGACGGGCCCGTGACGGGGACGATCGACGACTGTGCGCGCATCGGCCACGAGCTCCTCGAGCCCGATCATCCCGATGTGGAGCAGCTCGCTGCTCTTTACGACGGCTATGTGCGCTACGTGGACGGCGTGATCGGCGCGATGCTCGGGGGGATCGTGAACGGCGAGAAGGGTCGGGACTGGGTGTTCGTGGTGACCTCGGATCACGGTGAAGCGTTCATGCAGCACCGCTGCGTGGGCCACGGTTTCCAGGTCTACGAGGAGCAGGTGCGCATCCCGCTCCTGCTCTCCGCTCCCGGGAGCCGAATCGAGCCCGGGCGCCTGGTCTCGGACCCCGTCTCCCTGCTGGATGTGCTGCCGACCTTCGTCGAGCTTTTCGGCCTCGACCCTCCGGGCCACCCCATGCGTGGCCGTTCCCTCGTTCCGCAGTTGACCGGGTCGGCTTCGAGGCTCGACCGACCGCTGTTCATGAGCGCGCGCTTTCGGGTTGATACTTCGCAGGGGCCGCAGCGTGCGGTCCGGCGCGGTCGTCACAAGCTCGTGCGGCGCAAGGGGCAAGACGAGCTCTACGACCTCGAGGCGGATCCGGGGGAGTTGACCGACCTGGCCGCTGAGCTTCCCGACCTCGCAGTCTCTCTGGGCGCCGAGCTGGACGCCTGGGTCGCAGAGGGCCGGAGGCACTGGGTGGAAGCGGAGGGCGAGGCGCTTTCCGAAGAGGTCTTGAGAGCGCTGGAAGCGATCGGCTACGCGGGCGACGACGAGTGATGTCGGGGAGGCGCGCTCTCGGGTCTTCGCGCTCTCCGCGCAGGGAGCGTCGCGGTCGGCGGGTCCACCTCCTTCATCAGATCCTGCGACCTGTCTGTGCGCTCCGGAGCGAAGACGGGTGACCCGAGTGGCGTAACCGTCCGGGTACTGGAGCGGTCCCCTTTCCGGGCGCGGGTTTCGCCGCGCCACCGCTAGCACCCGCGGAACCGGACCGGGCGGTGGGGCGAGCGCCGGGAAGGCTGGAGGGGCCGGCGGAGCGGGACCGACGACGATGTCCGGCGGAGTGAGGGGGACGGGGTGGAAGAACGACGGGCTCGGGAAGGCGGGACTGCGGGGAGGTGCGTGAGGTCGAGAGCTCGGGGTCGGGCCCTGGGCGCAGCGGTTTGGGTCCTCGCTCTCCAGACCGGCGCCGGTGCGCAGGCGGCCGTGAGCGAGACGAGCCATGTTCTCGCGGGCGAGGCATGGACGGCCCCGAGCGCGGAGCCGGCCGCGCTCGGAGCCGACGAGCGGTTCTCCGACCTGAAGGTGGCCCTGCATGCCTCTCGCTCGCGGGAGCGCCGGGGGGCCGTGAAGAAGCTGGCGTTGCTCGACCGCAAGGAGGCCTGGAGGCTTGTCCTGGAAGCCCTGGAGGATCCCTCGGGAGAGGTCGCGGACGAGGCCCAGTTTCACCTCGCCCGTGCTCCCGCAGCGAGTGTCTTCGACGGGCTGGTCGGTCGCCTCGGCCTGCGCTCGAAGGACGAATGGGTGCGGCTGCGGGCCGCGGAGGTCCTCGGGCGCCGGGGGGACGTTCTGGACGCGGGGGTATTCCTGCGGCGCGTGACTCGGCGCGACCCGCGTTTCTCTCGCACCCTGCTGCGGTCTGTCGAGCGTCTCGCCGGAGCGGACCTCCTGGGAGGGGACCATGACGACATCGTCCGCACCTTGCGCGGGTTCGTGGAATCGCGTGGAAGGACCACCACGCGCGCCGCTGCCCTCTCGGCCTTGAGCGTTCTGGACCCGGTGGCGGCGGCGCCCCTCGTGCGTGCAGGGTTGGACGACCGCTCGTCGGAGTTGCGCGCCGCGGCCCTCGGCGCCTGGGAGGATAGCTGCCAGTCTGGGGCGCCCCCGCCCTGGGAACGGCTGGCGGGTGACCCGGAACTCGTCGTGCGGCGCGCGGCCCTGGAGGTGCTGGGGCGGGCGGAGACGCGCGCGGCCGCCGCGCTCCTGTGCGATCGCCTGGAAGTCGAGCAGCGCGAGCGCCTGCGCTGGCGAGGGGTCGAGCTCTTACGAGACCTGTCGGGGATGGGCTACGGCCTGGACGTGCGCTCCTGGCGCCACTGGCTGGAGCGTCTCGATGGCGATCCGATCCGTGGTGGCGGCCGCGTCTTGGAGGTCGCCGGGCCACGGACCACCACCCTCGTGGGCCTTCCGATCCTCTCAGACCGCGTCTGCTTCCTGATCGATTTCTCGGGTTCGCTCTGGTACGAGCGCGAGGGCGGGCGCACTCGCAAGCAGGCGGTCGAGGCGTGCTTGCGCGAGACCCTGCCGGCTCTGGACGAGGGAACGCGCTTCAACCTGATCCCCTATACCGGTCGACCCCACCCGTGGAGCAGGGAGCTCGTGCCGGCCACGCCTCGCAATGTTCGTCGGGCCCTCGACTGGTTCGAGGATTGCAGGGAGAGCGGAACGGGGGACTTCTTCCAGGCCGCCCTGCTCGCCCTCGAGGACCCGGAGGTGGACACGGTGGTCGTGTTGACCGACGGCGCGCCCACCGGCGGAAGGCGCTGGAAGCTCGAACTGCTCGTGCCAGCTCTGGTGGAAGCGAACCGCTACCGCGGCGTGGCCTTCGACTCGATCGTGGTCGATGCGCCGCCGCGCCTCGTCGAGCACTGGCGCACCCTCGCCCGGGAGACCGCGGGCCGTTGCGTGGCCGTCGAGCTCTGAGGAAGGAGCTCCCAGCCCGGAACTGGTCCCGACTCACCCGGTGGAGCCTGCTCATTCCCAAGACCCTCCACGCCACGAGCCACCTGTTCAGCTGCTCCTGGTCAGCGGCGCAGGATGAGGCGCCCCCGAGCTGGCGTCTCCGATCACTGAGTACACGCCCTCGGCTCAATCGTCGTCATTTCCGGGGGCCAGGGCCTGGCTGGCGACGAAGGCGGTGAAGAGGCTGACCAGCAGGTCGAACAGGAAGCACAGCACGAGGCTGCGGCCCAGGGAGTATTCGGCGTGGATCGTGGCGATGCCCATCGGCCCGAGCTTCACCTTCTCCTGGTGCTCGGGAGTGCCGAACTCCTTCATGTCCTTGGCGCAGGGGAACATGTAGTCGCCGGGTTCGACCCCCTCCTCGCGCATGAAGGCGAGGATGCGCTCCTCCCCCGGCAACTTGGAGTAGTCCTTGCTGTGGAACTGGAACACCATGTGCACCAGTGAGCCGAGGACGAAGACAGCTGCAGCGGACGACAGAATCGGGAGCCAGAGGTCGAGCGGTGTCATGGGAATCCTCGAGAGGGTTGAAGAACAGGCACCCTAGCGACCGCCGAGGGCGGATGGCCCCGTGCGGGGAACTAACCTGATCTCCACCCGCTCTCGGGTGCCGCCTTTGTCCTCGCCGGCTGCCTATTCTTCTTCGTCCTTGTGGAGCACGAGGCTCCGCAGGAAGGACAGCAGGGCTTCCTGGCGCAGCAGGTCTGCGGCCTCGACGCTCTCGCGAGGCCTCGTACTCCCCTGAGGAGGGCTCCCGCGCGCGATCAGAGCCCGGGGTACACGCTCGAGAGTCGCTCGGCGCGGTAAGCGCTCCAGGTATCGCCAAAGGGAGCGCTGTCGGCGATCAGGACGTCCCAGACGACGCGCGGCACGTCGTCGTGGGTCACCTCGATCATGCGCACGTGAGCGCGCGGGCACTCGGGCGTCGGCTCGCGGGCGCCGTCGGTGATCAACACGTTGCCCGTCTGTCGCTGCGCGTCCGCGTCGCCGTAGGCGTGGGAGAACCAGGGATTGCGCAGGGAGCCACCGTACTCCCAGACCTGTCGCACCGTACCGGACTCGGCGTCGACGGCGTACTCGACTGCCCGCGAGTAGAGCTGCCCGTCAGGAAGAGCCGGATCGGGCGGCACTGCGCGGTGATTGCCGTTGTCGAACATCAGCAGCGTGCCGCTCGGCGTGATCTCGGCCGCGTGCTGGTGGTAGTTCCATGCGAACGGCCCGCCTTCGGGCTGGAGCAGGAGAGCCTGCCAGGGAGCCCGCCAGCGCCCGTGGGGGCTCAGGATCCACTCGATGCCCCCGTCACCGCGGCGCACCTTGACGACCGACTCCTGATGCCGGGCGGAGTAGATCCAGCTGTCATTGGTCGCGTCGAAGAAGATCGAGTTCCCGTGGGACCAGTCGCGCGTCTCGGTCTGGTAGATCGAGCCCCAGGTATCCGCCAGGGAGTCGTAGCACACGCGGTACGGATCGAGGATGTCCAGCAAGTGCCACTCATTGACGATCGTTCCGTCCCGCTTGAACTCGACCACGATGTCTCCCACGACCTGGGCGTGCGGCGTGACCGTGCTCTGATCGACCTCGTCGGCCGGGTAGGCGGGGAAGACCCGCATTTCTGTGCTGAGGGCCATGAAGTCCGCCTCGAGCGCCTCGGGCAGCTCGATGACGTCATGGTGAAAGACGTTGACGTCCACCAGGGTGGCCGCCGCGGAAGCGCCCTTCGTGCTCAATGCCGCAGCGAACCACTCCTGCACCACATCACCGAACATGTTGATCTCGGCGATCGTCGTGCGGTCGTACATGTAGAGGATGTTGCCGTTCCTCAAGCGCTGCACGTCTCCGAGGTACTGCTGGGCCCGATAAAACCAGACCACCTCGCCCTCGGCGTCGAGGATCATCAGGAAGGACTCGTCCTCGCGCGATGAGTTGATGTTGATCAGGGTGACACCCGGTTCCATCGAGCCCGGCTCGCTCACGTGCGTGGTCAGCGGCGGAAAGTTCGACGGGAGCTGGGGCGTCTGGAACACCAGGGGCTGGGAAGCCGCGGTCCGCTTTCCGTTCTGGTCGGTCACCCAGACCGTGATCCAGTGCGTGCGCCCGGGCCGGACGCCCAGGACGGGCACCCGGTGGGTGAGCCCGAACCCCTCCTCCACCTCTCGTACCCAGGATCGCTGGCCTTCCTTGAAGGCCAGCTCGGTGCGCACCATGACGCTCGTCTCGAAGGTGATCATCGCGGCCAGGGGCACCGAGGGATTGGAGTTGGGCACCAGCCTCGGCTCCTGGACGAACATTGGGCGCTGGCGCGCTTCGAACGGTCCGGGGGCCTGGAGGGCGTGGGCCGGGGCAGCGCTCGCCGACAACACGAGCATTGTCGCGATCGTGGAAAGAGAGTTCATGAAGAGCGCGGGCTGAGGAGAATGGGCGGTCGCGACCGCCGTGGGGACGAAGGGCCTTGTCGCCGCACTTAGTATGGCAAAGAACCGGCAAGCCCTCGTTGGCGGAGGGCGCTGGCGCCCCACGCTCAGCGTGCGAGGACCAGGAACCGGAAGCGACCGCGCGCCGACCGGACCGCCGGGATGCGTTCGAAGGGCGCGAGGCAGGCGGCAAGACGGCGCACGGCTCCGCCCAGGCGTGGCGAAGCATTGCGCGTGCGGAATGCGACTTCGTCGGCGGGCGGCAGGGCCTGGAGCGCCAGGCGGTCGGTGACGGTCAGGCCCGCGTTGCGGGCCAGGCCCTCGAGCGCGTGCGGATCGAGGGCCTCGAAGGGGCCGATGTTGGGGTCGGGCGCGAGCACGTACTCGACGCCGCCCGGGCCTCCGCGGCGTCGACGCAGGGCCTCGCTCAAGCCGTGGAACGAGCGCTTGCTGACGAAACCCACCAGGATCCTCCCGTCGGGTTTGACCCAGCGCGCCATGGCGGCCAGCAGCGCGGCGCGCTCCTCGCCAGCCAGACCCTCGAGACGGAACAGGCATGAGACGACGTCGTACGCGCCCTCCGCGGGCGCCTCGAACCCGACCTCGGGGCGAGCGCTGGGCCAGGCGAGTCCGTCTGCCCGTGGTCGCGTGCGGTCGGCGGCGAAGCGCGCCACCTCTGGCGTGCGCTCCACCACATCGAAGCGGTATCCGCGGCGCTCGCGGCTCATGCGCTCGGTCAGGATGCCGCTGCAAGGGAGGACGTCGAGCCAGCGGCCTGCGGGCTCACCATCGCTCTCGGTTGCCGCGCGCCCCTCGGGCAGGCAGTGATCGAGGAAGGTCAACAGCGCGCGTGTCTCCCACGCCCGCGGCTTGTTGTGCCGCAGGCCATTCAGGACCCGGGCGCGCTGGTAGACGCTCAAGAGTTCGCTCGACCAGTCGGCAGGATCGGTGGATGAGGGAATCGCCTGGCCCGCGTAGACGTTGTAGTGCGTCACCTCCGAGAGAGGGCGGCGCCTCGGCCCCTTGATGGGAACGACCTTCGGCACTCCCAGGGCGAGCACCGCCACCACGAGCCGATCGTGTGGCAGGCCGACCAGCTCGCGTACCTGCTCGCGGTCGCCCATCTGCGTGATCCAGAAGGTCCCCAGCCCAAGGACGCCGGCGGCCAGGCTCATGTTCTGGATCATTGCGCTGGCGGACTGGACGTTCGCCCAGCCCTCCTCGGAGAACTCGCGCGCGTAGGAGACGACCAGGTTGACCGGCGCGTTCCCCATCTGCGACGAGAGCGCCGCCAGCTGTCCGTTGAGATCGGGGTCGTCCACGGCCACGACGTCCCACATCTGGTAGTTGCACGAGCTGGGCGCCCAGATGCCCGCGTGCATCACCCGGTCGATCATCTCGCGCGGGATCGGATCGGGAAGGAAGCGGCGGATCGAGCGGCGCGCGTAGAGCGCCTCCCAGAAGTCCATGGCGGGCTCGTGCCCCGTGCCCGGTCCGTCGTCGGGGTCCCCCGAAGCCCGCGGGCTGGGTATGGCCACGGAGTCGGCGGTCCCCTTGGCGTGGGGATCGTCTCGAGGCCGGGACGCCGGAGGATCGGTCGGCATGGAGGCTACTTCGGCATTCGCAGCGTCGGAGTGGAGGCTGCGGGCTTCCCATTGAAGCAGTCCGCGGCCCGCGGTGGTAGGGGAGGCAGGGCAGGGGGAATCGAGTAGGATCGCAGCGCCGCGAGCCCCCCAGCCTAGGAGAAACCGTGCGCCCCCCCGCCGTATCCCACCTGCTCGCCCTCGCCGTGCTCCAGGCGGCCTGCCTGGGCGCTCCCCTCCAGCAGGCCCCCACGCCTGAGGAACACCTCGGACATCCCGTGGGAGCCGACTTTGAGCTTCCCGACTGGGAGGTGGTCTCCAGCTACTTCCGCATCCTGGGCGATCGCAGCCCGCGCGTGCTGACAGAGACCGTGGGCGAGACCACCGAAGGGCGCGACTTCCTCGTCTCGGTGCTCTCCTCCGAGCAGAACCTCGCCCGCCTGGATGAGATCCGGGAAGGCGCGCGGCTCGTCGCGGACCCCCGCGGAGTCGCTCCCGACCGGCTGCAACGCATCGTCGATGAGGAACCGGTGGTGCTCTTCATCACCTGCGCCATGCACGCCACCGAGTGCGCCTCCCCGCAGTTCGGCATGCAGTTCGCTCACGACCTCGCGACCGAGGAGAGCGAGTTCTGGCGCCGCGTGCGCGAGCGCGTCGTCGTTGTGCTGATCCCGAGCCTCAATCCCGACGGGCTCGACCATGTCGCCGAATGGTACCGCGACACGAAGGGCACACCCTTCGAGGCCTCCGGACTGCTCAAGCTCTACCAGTACTACGCGGGACACGACAACAACCGCGACTGGTTCATGCTGACCCAGGCCGAGACGCGGATCATGACCGAGCTGATCTACCAGCGCTGGCACCCGCAGGTCTACTGGGACGTGCACCAGCAGGGCTCGGACCGCGAGCGGTTCTTCGTGCCGCCCTTCCGCGATCCCCTCAACCCAAACCTGGATCCGGCGATCATCGCGGCCATCGACAGCCTCGGGAGTCGAGCCCTGCTCGACCTCACGCGCGAGGGCTTCAGCGGAGTCTCGACCGGCGTCTCCTACGACATGTGGTGGAACGGCGGCAACCGGAACGTGCCCGTGCGCCACAACATCATCGGCTTGCTGACCGAGGCCGCGTCGGCGCACCTCGCCTCACCGGTCTTCCTGCCCATCTCCAAGCTCTCGGCTCCCCGTGGGCTCGGTGCCTACGCTGCCTCGAATCGTTTCCCCGACCCCTGGCCCGGAGGGTGGTGGCGCATCGGCGACATCGTGCGCTACGAACTGGCCTTCGGCCGCTCCCTGCTCGCGAGCCTCGCGCGCGAGTCGCCATTGTGGCTGCAAAACGCGGCGGATGCGGCCCGGCGCGCCATCGACGAGGGCGGCAAACGGGTCCCGCGGGCCTGGATCCTGCCCGCCGACAACCGCGACCCCGGGGCCGTCGCGCGCCTGGCGGACGTCCTCATTCGCACCGGCGTCGAGCTCTCGGTCGCCGATGAGGAGGTCACTGCTGACGACCGCACCTGGCCCGCCGGATCGATCGTGATCCCGCGCCGCCAGCCCTACGGAACCCACGTCAAGGACCTGTTCGAGGTGCAGCGCTACCCCGTGGGCGACCCGCCCTACGACGTGGCTGGATGGACGCTCCCGTTCCTGCTCGGCGTTCATCGCGTCGAGGCCGTCGAGTTTCCGCGGGGGCCGCTACGCAGGGTGGAGACGGCCGCGGAGGCCACTGCCGCGTTCCACGGCGACCCGCGCACGGAGGGGCGCGCCGACGCCCTGTCCCTCGCGGACAGCGAGACCTGGAAGCGGGTCTTCGCGCGCCTTGCCGCGGGAGAGGCTCTGTCCGTCGGCGCCGGGGAGCTGGATGAGGGTCTGATCCTGCTCGGGGAAGCCGAGAGCGAGGACACGCGCACGCTCTCGAGTCTGCCGCGCATCGGGCTCTACTCCCCATGGAGAGGGAGCATGGACGAGGGCTGGACGCGCTACGTCTTTGACTCCTTCGGCCTGAACTACACGACCGTGCGCAATGAGTCCCTGCGAGCCGGAGCCCTGGACTCCCTGCTCGACGTGCTCGTGATCCCGAGCCTCTCTTCGGGCCAGCTCGACCGTGGCCGTGCTCCGGGCAGCGTCCCACCCATGTACACCCGCGGCCTCGACCCCGAGGGGGCGGTGGCGATCGAGGAGTTCGTTCGCGGCGGGGGCACCCTGATCACCATCGGCGACTCCAGCCGCTGGGCGATCGAGCTCTTCCAGCTGGCGCTGGTGGACGTGACGCGCGCGGAGGAGGGGAGCGAGTTCTCCTGCCCCGGAAGCGTCCTGCGAGCCATCCCCGCCATCCAGACGACCTGCGGTCCAGCCCTGCCCGCGTCCCTGGCCCTGTTCTTCTCGCGTTCGAGCGCCTGGCGGAAGATGACCGCCGAGGAGCGTGAGGAGAGCGGCCGCGAGGAGGAACCCGAGCTGGACGTGCTCCTGCGTTACGCGCCCAGCCGCTTGCTGCTCTCAGGCTGGATCGAGGAGCCGCAGGTGATCGAGGGGCGAGCGGCCTGGGTGCGTGCCACTCACGGAGCCGGGCGCGTGCACCTGTTCGCGTTCCGCCCGCAGTACCGAGGCTGGGCTCAGGCGACCTTTCCGCTGCTCTTCCGCGCGATCCTGTTCGGTGGCGCACCGGATTCAGAGCGATGAGACGGCGTCGGGCTCGGTTCGGTGCGCTGGCGGTGCTGTCGGCTGGCGCGCTGGCGGCCTGCGCCGGCCCCATCACCCAGTCCGACATGGAGGCCGCCTTCGGCGAGGCGCCGGGCGCATTCCCGCGCCTGGAGTCCTTCTCGCGCGAGCACGCGACTACTGGCATGGTCGTCCATCGCTGGGGGGAGCGCGTGCTCGACGACGGCACGCGCACCCGGCACGGCCGGGAGACCCGCTGGCACCCCGACGGGACCCTGCGCTCCGAGCGCGTCTTCGAGTGCGGCGAACCGGTCGGCACCTGGCGCAGCTGGCACCCCGACGGTCACCTCCGCTCGCTGCACGTGTTCAGTGGCGAAGGCGCCGCTACGCCCATGGGCTTCTGGCATCCAGACGGCAGTGCCGCCGCCGCCGGCGCGGCGCGCCGCGGTCTGCGCGAGGGGTTGTGGACCTTCTGGTATCCCGACGGCACGCGTCGGGAGGAGGGACGCTTCGCCGCCAACCGGCGCGAAGGTCTGTGGACCCTGTGGAACGAGGACGGCTCCCTCCGTTCGCGGGGAGCCTTCGAGGCCGGAGTGCGCGTCGGCGACTGGGAGCAGGGCGATCAGTAGGGGGTGCGGTCGGCCTTCGCAGCCCAGTCGCGGAAGGAGGCCAGACCCTCGTCCCGCAACAGCTGGGCGCTCGGCAGGCGTCGCCGGTCGGGGTCGAGGGCCAGTTCCGCGTAGAGCAGTGCGTCGTCGAACCCTGCGTCGGCGGCGTCCGCACGCGAGCAGGCGTACCACAGACGGTCCATGCGAGCCCAGTGGATCGCCGACAGGCACATCGGGCAGGGTTCGCTGCTGGCGTACAGTTCGCAGCCGCTCAGGTTGAAGTCACCCAGGCGCTCGCAGGCGGCCCGGATCGCGACCACCTCCGCGTGGGCCGTCGGGTCACCGCTGGAGGTGACCAGGTTCTGACCGACGGCCACGACCTCTCCCTCGCGCACGACCACGGCACCGAAGGGACCGCCGACAGCCGTCGCCACGCTCTCGCGGGCGAGGGCGATGGCGCGGCGCATGAAGGCGGGGTCGGGGCTCGACACGGGCCGAGAGGATAGCTCGTCCCGGGAGCCATGGGCTAGGTCTGTGCCTGCATCGCTCGCTTGCGCAGGGAACCGTGCGTCTCGCGCGCCCGGCGCGCGTCCCGCGAGACCTGGCCCAGGCGGGAGGCGAGGCTCCGGGTCGCCTGCTGGATCTGTTCGTAGCTGCGGCCACGGCGGATGAGGCGCGCGGTGACCCGGTGCTTCGTGCGCGAAGCGCGCGCGAGGGGTCGCAGATGGCGGGTCCGCGACAGCAGCCGGCCGCGGGCGCCGAGCAGCGAGAGCGCGCGCCGCGGCGCGATCCCGCGGCGCAGCATCAGCGCCAGCATGCGACCGCGCTCGGTGACCGTCTGTCGCACCTGGGTCACGCGCAGAGTCTTGACCGAGGGCGTGATGCTCGTGAAGCCCGCCTTCTCGACGTCCACACCCCAGGGTGCCAATCGCGGGGCGGCGGCGGCCTTCAGGAGCTCGTCGAGTTCGTGCCCGGTGGAGATGTGCTCGCGCGTCAAGCTGCGCAATACCTCCTGCACCGAGAGGCCGAGCATCTGCAGCATTCCCCGGTCCAGATCATCGATCTCGACCACGGCGCGCGTCGCGTCCACCACGCGGAAGACCAGGTTGGCGTCGACGATGTAGACGAGGCCCTCGTGGGTCGTGACGCGCTGGGCGGGCAGGTCGAGGGTGCGCTGGCGCGTGGCGATGCGAGGGGCGACCTGCAGGAAGGGGATCAGCAGGTGAAAACCGGGCTGAAGTTCGCGCCGCGCGCGCCCGAAGCTGAACAGGACCCCCGTCGAACCCGTGCGGATGGTCACCCCCAGGGCGCGCACCACGGCCGAGGCGACGCCGAAGAGCGCGAAGGCCAGCTCGCGCGAGTGCTCCTCCCACAGCTCCTCCCACACATGGGCCAACGCCCCCCAGACCCTGCCGGGCACGGACTCCAGAAAGCTCTGCAAGTCCGCGATCATCGCGGACTCGGTCTATTCGTCCTCGCTCTCGTCATCCTCGTCCTGGTCCTCCTTCTTCTCCGGCTCGGCGGCCTCGCGCTCCTTCTCGAGCTCGTCGATGGCGGCGTCCAGCGCCTCCACCCGCGCACCCTCTCGCGTCCGGTCCTCCCGCAGGCCGCCGGGATCGGTCTCGGCTTCAAGCGAGACCACCGCGCCGGCGATCAGGGCCACGGCGGCCTCGGTGTCGATGCCACTCGATTGGAAGTGCTCGAAGAGCGCGAGCTTCTCGCGCGCGAGCAACTCGAGCTGGGTGATCTCCAGGGTGGCGGGGGAGGGCGATATGTTGGAGAAGCCCAGCTGGAGGACCGTCACGCCCCATTGCTCCTCGACGGGGCGCAGCTCCTCTCGGATCTGGTCGCACAACAACTCCGTGTCCTGGATCGTGACCCGGTCCTTCTTCTGAACCACCTTCTGGACCGCCATCACCACCCGGTTCTGCAGGCCCGTGACCAGATCGTCGATCTCGATCATGGCCTTTCGAAGGTCGCAAATGCGGTAGACGACCTTGCAGTCCACCTCGTAGACGAGGTCGTCGGAGAGCTGAATGACCTGCGGCTCGAGATCGAGGGTCGTGTGCTTGGTCTCCTCGACGCGGAACTGCTGGATGATCGGCGCCTTGAAGTGCACGCCGGGCCCGTAGACGGGGCCCGCCCGGCCGAGGGTGAACTTGAGGCCGTGCTGTCCGTCGTAGATCACGACGAAGACACCGGTGACGGCTTGGAGGAGTTCGAGGAGCATGGGTGGGCGGAGCGCGGGTCGCTGTGTACTTCCTACTCCATTAGCATTGCCGCTGCTACCATGCCGTGCTCCGTTCGCGATGAGTGCAGCACGACCGGGAAGGCAGGCAAGCCTGCCGCGCATCCCGCGGGATGCCGCGGACGACTTCACGCAGGAAGCCGTGGAGGCGCGCCGTGCGTTGCTGCGCGAGGTGACGGACGGGCCCCTGCCGCACCTTGAGGGGGG
>DASCMO010000144.1:0-71847 GCA_036010965.1 Planctomycetota bacterium
GGCAGGCCGGCGCCGAAGGCGAGGCCTTTGGCGGTCGAGACGCCCACGAGGAGCGAGCCGATCAGACCGGGACGCGTCGTCACCGCCACGGCTTCGAGGTCGGCCAGGCCGACCCCGGCCTCTGCCAGGGCACGGTCGGCGATTCCGGTCAATTCGCGCAGGTGCGAGCGTCCCGCGATCTCGGGCACCACGCCCCCGTAGACCGCGTGCTCTGCGATCTGACTGTGGACCATCGAGGAGAGCACCTCGCGCCCGCCGCCCACGACCGCCGCCGCCGTCTCGTCGCAGGAGGTCTCGATGCCGAGGATCAAGTCGCTCACCGGGCCGTGTCCTCGCTGAACAGTCCATCGCCCTCGCCCCGCAGGAGGGCCAGGGCCGCCTCCAGCTGGGGGTCCTCGGGGTGCTCGTCGAGCAAGTCCACCGACTCGGCCTCCTCCCAGGCTCGCAGCTGGGCCGTCAACTCCCTCGGGGGTCCGTAGCGCTGAATGTGTCCCAGCACCCGTGCGCGCTGATCAGCGGTCAGGGAGACTCGCAAGTCCGGCACGATGCCCCACTCCCTTCCCTCTTCTGGGTTGCGCTCCAGGTTGCGGTGGGCTGGGGTGTAGAAGTAGGAGGTCGTCACCTTCGCGATCGTGCCCCGCTCGTCGTAGCGCCGGATGGTCTGGACGACGCCCTTGCCGTGGGTAGGCTCGCCGAGTATCACCGCGACGCGGTGGTCCTGGAGAGCTCCCGCCAGGACCTCGCTGGCGCTCGCCGATCCGCCGTCGACCAGGACCACAAGGGGCATGTCCTGGAAGAGGGCCTCGTCGGGGTTCGCTCGCAGCACGTCCGGCGCACCGCGCCCCTCGGTCGAGACGATCACCCCTTCGGGGACAAAGCGCCGCGCGAGCTTCACCGCGGATTCGAGCACGCCGCCCGGGTTGTCGCGCAGGTCGATGACCAGGCCCTGCATGCCCTCGTCCTGCAGCCCTTTGCAGGCCTCGTCGAACTCCCTGCCCGTCTCGCGGCTGAAGGAAGAGACCGCCAGGTAGCCGATGGCTCGCTCGGCGTCCGCCATCCGGACGTGTCTCACCGTGGGGTCGATCAGGGACTGGCGCACGACGTGGTGTTCGCGCTCGGCCCCGTCGAGGCCGCGCACGCCCAGAACGACCTTCGAGCGCGGTTCTCCGCGCAGGCGCTGCCTGAGGGAGTCCTCGCCGCCCTCGATGGCGGCTTCCCCGTCGATGGTCACTAGCAAGTCGCCGACTTGCAGTCCCGCCTCATCCGCCGGACCCCCAGGGACCGGGAAGAGGATCTGGCCCGCGGACATGGGCGCGCGGAAAACCACGCCGATGCCCGTGAAGCGCCCCCGGGTCTCCCGGTCGACGCGCTGCGCCCCGGCCTGGTCGTAGTAGCGGGAGTACTCATCCAGGTTGCCCAACATGCCTTGCAGAGCGTCTTGCACCAGCAGGTCGGGGTCCACGTCTTCCACGAAGTGGTCCAGAACGAAGCGCCGCACCTCGCGGTAGTGGGCGATGTCGGGATCCTCGCGAGTGGGCAGCAGGGCCTGGACGAGGGCCAGCAGCACCATACCCAGGACGACGCCGAAGACGATTCCGCCCGCGCCCCAGGCCCCGTCGCTGCGGTGTCTCCCTCCCCGTCCGTCCATGGCGGAGATTGTATCCGGATGGCTGTGCGCTGGATCCGGACCATCCGCCTCTCCGGCCCGTCCCCCTCACAGGCCTCCACTCCCGAGAACGTCGCCGGGAACTCGACATCGCCTTCAGCATGGCGCTGATCGCCGCCCCGCTGCGCTGCTTCGGATGGGGCAGGGATGCTGCGTCGAATACACGGTCAGTGCCTGAACGCTGGAGGTTTCCGGCTGGCACTCATGCCGCCACTCGTCTCGGCCACGTAGCCGCTGGGCCCGACTCCAGCTCACGCGCTGGATGCAGTCGCATTCACAACTCCTCCAGGCTGCAGCAAGCGCTCCGTCGGCATCTTCGATGCCCTAACAGGGTCGACCGCGAGGCTAGCTCGACAGACCTTCTAGACGCCCAGCTCCGCCAGCGCCCGCGTCGCCTGTTCGTCGTTGGGAGCCACCCCGTGCCAGCCGGCGTCGTTCTCCATGAACGAGACCCCCTTTCCGAGGGTCGTGTGGCAGATGATGGCGCTGGGGCGGTCATCCACCTCGCGGGCTTCACAGAGGGCGCCGTCCACGGCCTCGACGTCGTGGCCGTCGACATCCTGGGCGTGCCATCCGAAGGCCTCGTACTTGACGCGTAGGTCGAGGACATCCATCACCTCGCGCATCACTCCGTCGATCTGGATGTTGTTGAAGTCCACCAGGACGCACAGGTTCGAGACGGAGTAGTGAGCCGCGCTCGTGGCCGCCTCCCAGATCTGCCCTTCCTGGCTCTCGCCGTCCGAAGAAGCGACGTAGACACGCGAGTCCCAGCCGTTGAGGCGCGCGGCGAGGGCCATGCCGACGCCCACCGACAGACCGTTTCCGAGGCTTCCGGTGCTCATGTCGATGCCGAGCTCCAGGTTGCGGTGAGGGTGGCCTTGGAGTGGTGAGCCCAGCTTGCGGAAGGTCGACAGGAGCTCGCGCGGGAAGAGCCCCTTCTGGGAGAGCAACGAATACAGGCCGGCGCAGGTGTGGCCATTGCCCAGCACCAGGCGGTCGCGGTCGGGTTCGTGGCGGTTGTCCGTGTCGAGGCGTAGGTGAGCCAGGAATAGGGTCGCCATGAAGTCCGCCATGCCCATCGGACCTCCGGGGTGTCCGCAGCCGGCGGCGTGGGTCATCTCGACCGAGTCGATCCGTACCTGGCGGGCCACCTGTTCGATCTCACGCTTCAGTTCGGGGGTCAGAGCCACGATCAGTTCTTCCTCTCTATCAGGCTGCGTGCGCGCGCCGCCAGGGCGGGTGCATCGAGTCCGAAGCGTACGAGCAGTTCCTCTGCCCGCCCGCTCTCGCCGAATGTGTCTTCCACGCCCACCATGTCCATGGGGACGGGAGTGGTGCGCGCCAGGAGATCGGAGACCGCGCTTCCCAGGCCCCCGCGCACCTGATGTTCCTCGGCGGTCAGGACCGCGCCGCATTCGCGCGCCGCGCGACAGATCAGTTCGGCGTCGAGCGGCTTCACGGTGGCCATGTTGATGACCCGCGCCTCGATGCCGTCGCCCGCCAGGATCTCCGCAGCTCCCAGAGCAGCGCTGACTTCCACTCCGCAGGCGACGATCGCCAGGTCCGAACCAGCGCGCAGCTCCACCCCCACTCCGGGCACAAAAGTGTGGTCCTCGGGGAGCACGAGGGGGGTCGGGGCCCGTGAGAGGCGGACGTAGACCGGTCCTTCGAGATCGGCCGCCGCGCGCACGGCGCCGCGCGCTTCGATGGCGTCGGCGGGCACGATCACGGTCATGTTGGGCAGCACGCCCATGATCGTCAGGTCTTCCAGCATCTGGTGAGACTTGCCGTCCTCGCCGACGGTCAGGCCCGCGTGGGAGGCGCAGATCTTGACGCCGAGGTTGGGGATGCAGATGGACTGACGGATCTGCTCCCAGGCCTTGCCCGCGGCGAACATGGCAAAGGAACTGGCGAAGACCGTCTTGCCCATGGCGGCCAGACCGGCGGCCGTACCCATCATGTTCGCCTCGGCGACGCCCATGTTGAAGAAGCGCTCGGGGAAGGCTTTCGAGAAGCCCTTCGTGCGCGTCGACCCGGAGAGGTCTGCGTCGAGCACGACGATGTCGGTGCGCTCCTTGCCCAGTTCCACCAGGGCTTCGCCGTAGGCGTCCCGGGTAGCGATCTTCTTCGCGCTGTGGGTGTCCACGGTGGTTGTTTTGCTCGTCTCGGCCAGCATCGGGGACCTCCCTCGAATTGCAATCGGGTGAAGGATCGGGCGCAGCGAGGTGCCGGGAAGGGTTCGCCGTTCGCGTGTTTGCGCCGCGTTTGTACTCATCACTCCCACCGTCTGCAATCGGCCCCTTTGCGATTCGGAACCCGGCGAGCTCGGGGGCGGGGCCGGGAGCGAGCGTTGCGTGGACGTTGGCGTGCGCGGAACGCCGACCGTCTCGCCTCCGATAGCCGGGTCCCAAGGTGTCCCCTGGGGAGGACGGGCCCGGACGGTGGAAGAGGCCGCAACGGCCAGAAACCGACTCTCCTGGGCCCCCTGAGCCCCTCCTTTGCCCCTACCAGCACTCCCGGGAGATTCTCTCGCTGTGGCACGGTCCTCGCTAGACTCCCGGCGGATCCGGCGCCGCCGGCTTCCCAGACCCTCATCTCGCTTGCACGGAAGACTGACCCGATGAACTACCTCCTCACTCCTCTCCTGTCTCTGGGCCTGCTCGCCGCCGATGCCGCGGCCCAGCGCTCTCAGGAAACCTCACCCTTGCGTCGGGCACGCGGCACCTTCGCCGCTGCGGACAGCAACAAGGACGGCGTCCTGGACGCCCGCGAGGTGAGCCGGGCATCGATCCCTCGCGACGAGTTCAAGGCGTTCGACCAGGACGGTGACCGGGCCCTCTCCTCGGATGAGTTCCTGCTGTATTACCGCCAGCTGTTGATCGACGCTCGGCGACCGGCAGGCGCGGAGCTGGATCGCGAGGCGGCTCGCATCCAGGCCCTGCGCAAGGCACACGAGGAGAAGGAGGCCCGGGCGCGGCGCGCGGCCGCCAAGGCCTCCGGTGGTGGGGATGGGACGGGGCAGGAAAAACCGGCCGAAGGGAGCAGTGCCTCCTCGAACCTGGAAAAGCTGCAACGCGCCAAGCAAGCCCTGAACGAGCGGGCCGTCGAGGGCGGCATGAGCCGGGAGCAGCTGCAGGCCATCGAGCAGGGTCTCGAAGAGCGTGCCCGGGCGGCCTCCGGCTCGGGATCGACCCCGGTGGACTCGGTGGCTCCCGCAGTCCCCGCGCCGACCCGTCAGGAACGCCTGCGCGCCGCCGATGAGGCTGCGGAGGCCCGTCGCCGCCACGCCGCCCAACGTGCCAGGGAAGCGCGTCAGGGCGCGGCGGGTGGAGCCGGCGACGGTATGGAGGGTCTCACGCCCTCGACCCGCGCCAAGGTCCAGCGCGCTCTGGCGGCCCTCGAGGTTCGGGCGCAAGCCGGGCACATGACCCGGGCGCAGTTCGAGGCCAAGAAGCGGGAGCTGCTGGAGCGGGCGCGCCAGGTGGATGCAGCTGCCGCTGCGGGCACGGGCTCGAGTGGCCAGACCGCCGCGCAACGTGCGCAGGCAGAACGCCGCAGGCGAGCGGCTGCGAACGGGGGTGGGCAGACTCCCGCGCAGCGTGCGCAGGCGGAACGCCGCCGGCGAGCGGCTGGGAGCGACGGTGCGAACGGGGGTGGGCAGACCCCCGGGCAGCGCGCGCAGGCGGAGCGGCGCAGGCAAGCTGCTTCGGGCAGCGGCAACAAGGGTGGGGGAGACGCCCGCTCCGCGGGCGGCTCGGCGAAGTCCAGCACCAGTGAACGCCGCGGGGGTTGAACGCTTCAGCGTGAGCTCACCGCTCTCTGCGAGCGGCCGGCCACCCTTCACGGGCGGGTGAACACTCCGCGCGGGTGAGTGTCAGGAAGACGAGCGAGGATCGCCGGCAGGTGGTCCTCGCTCCCTTCGTACTCGGCTGACGCCCTCAGGGTGACGCGGTAGCGGGTCCACCTGCACACGCCTTCTGGGCGGGCGCCTCGTCTCGAGGGGTCGGTGCGGGAAGGGTCGTGAGGGTGTGAGAGGCCTGGGTGTCGGCAGGGTGCACGGCTCGGGGCCACCCCGGGTTTTCCCCGGGGTGGCCCCGCTGCGGCCGGTGTCTATTTCCCCTCCTACGAGCCCATGATGGCCTGGACGCGCGTGTCGCCCAGGGCCCAGCTGAACCCGGCGCCCAGCTCTCCGCCGCTCCCGGATATCAGCACCCGGTTGGGTTGGGCATCATCGACAGCACAGCCGATGCGCTCGAGCTCCTTCTTCGAGAGGCGGATCTCCCTGCGATGGTTGGAGATCTCGGCCTGGGCACTCTGAAACCCGGGACTGTCGGCCTGGTCCAGGCTGAAGGTGCCGAGGCGGTTCTCCAGGATCCGGACGGAGTCACTGCGTTCGCGGATCTCGCGTTGGATCACTCTCAGCAGGGGGATCAGACGGTCCGCGCTTCGGTTGTCATAGGTTTTCTTCATGGGGTGGCTCCTGGGTTCGGAGGTACAGGACTGAGCCGTGAGCCATGGGTTTCCGAAGGCGGATTGGCGGGATTCGTGGGGGTATGGGCTCCGCAGGGCGCAGGGTGTACTCCTCGTAGATTCTTGGCGGCACGCTCCATAACGGGTTAGATTGTCGGGCCCGCCCGGTCCCATGTCCTTCCCCACCGTCGAGATCACCCGCCGGGTCGAGTTCTCCGCAGCTCACCGGCTCCAGAACCCCGATCTCAGCGAGGCGGAGAATCGGCGCCTCTACGGGCCCTGCTACGACCATCACGGTCACAACTACGCCCTCGAGGTGACCGTGCGCGGCGAGGTCCCGCCGGAGACCGGGATGGTCATGGACCTCAACCGGCTCGCGATGCTCCTCGACGAGGAGGTCCTGAGCGCCGTGGACCACAAGCACCTGAATCACGACGTTCCCTTTCTGGAGGGCCTGATCCCCACTGCCGAGGTGGTGGCTGTGGCGCTCTGGGAACGTCTGCAACCCCGCATCGAGGAGTTCGAAGGATGCCGTCTGGACAGGATTCGATTGTTCGAGAGCCGCGAGAACTTCGTGGACTATCGGGGACCGGCGACCTGAGCATCTCCGCCCTCGTTCGGAGCCTGCTCGAACAGCTCGGCGAGGACCCCGATCGCCCGGGGCTCTCGCGCACGCCTTCCCGTGTGGCGGCCTCCTTCGAGGAGCTGACCGCGGGCATGGAGCAGAATGTCCGCGACGTCGTTGGCGAGGGCGTCTTCGAGGAGGACTGCTCGGAGATGGTGATCGTCAAGGACGTGGAGTTCTACAGCCTCTGCGAGCACCACCTGCTGCCCTTCTACGGCAAGGTCCACGTGGCCTACATTCCCGACGGGCGGATCATCGGCCTCTCAAAGATCCCGCGCGTCGTCGATGTCTTCGCCCGGCGCCTGCAGGTCCAGGAACGCCTGACGAGCCAGATCGCCACCGCCATCCAGGAAGTACTCGAGCCCAAGGGCGTCGGTGTGGTCGTCGAGGCCGTGCACCTGTGCATGATGATGCGCGGCGTGGCCAAGCAGAACTCCTCCGCCATGACCTCCTGCCTGGCGGGCTCGTTCCGCAGCGACCCGCGCACCCGTAGCGAGTTCCTGGATCTGGTGCGGAGGTTCTGAGGCCTCGCGGGCGGCTGCCAGGGCCTTGGAGAGCGAGGGCTCAGACGGGCGGAGGAACGTCCAGATCGGCGATGTCCTCGCCGTCGGCGGCCTGGTAGGCGTTCCAGATCACCTCGGCCACGTCCTCGGGCTTGTTCATCGTGCTGCGGTCCCAGTCACCGGGAACCCCGTCGAAGATCGTCGTGTCGGTCGGCCCCGGATAGACCGTCGAGACCCGGATCCCCATCTCCCGCCATTCCTCGCGCAGGGCGTCTCCGAAGCCCCGCAGGCCGTACTTGCTGGCGCAGTAGGCTGCGGTGTTCGCAAAACCCTGGCGGGCGGCGATCGAGGCGATGTTGAACAGGTGCGGGCGCTCACCGTCCGAGAGGGCGTCGAGGACCTCGCCGGTCACGTACCAGGCGCCCCGCAGGTTGACCTCGATGTTGCGTTCCCAGGTCTCGTCGTCGAGCTCGGTCAGGGGCACGACGTCGAACACGCCGGCGTTGTTGATGACCACGTCGAGTACCTCCCCGGTGAACTGGTTGGAGCGCCAGACGGCGGCCTCCACCGATCCCCGGTCGCGCACGTTCATCTGAGCCGCCAGGCCCTGGCCTCCGGCCGCGGCGATCTCGGCCACCACCGCGTCGAGCTCCGTGGAACTCCGTGCGGCGACGACGACCTGGGCGCCCTCGCGGGCGAAGCGCAGGGCGATGGCGCGGCCGATGCCGCGGCCGCCGCCGGTGACGAGAACTCGTAGCGGGCTCATGCTGGGGGGTCGGGGTAGGGGCGTCTCGCAGTCGGCGAGCAAGGATAGCGTCTCGCCCTGGCGCGTGCCCGCTCCCCCCTCCGCCGATCTGCGCTCTTCGCCGAGGATGCGGTCAGAGTAGAATGCGCGCCATGGACACGGACCTGAGCGGGGTCCCGGGCTGGGTTGACCTGGGATCGCAGTTCTGCCTGGAGCTCTCCTTTGGCGTGCTGCTGGCCCTGGCCTTCGTGCCGCGGGCGCCTGTCGGGCCGCTCTTCTATCGCTTGATGGGCTCGACTGCCGTGTTGCCCGCTCTGCTGGCCGGGGTGGTTCCCGTGACCAGCGGCGCTCGCGCCCTCTCCGAGCCGGCACTCGTCGCGACCTGGTTGGCGGTCGCGGCCTACCCCTTCTATTCCGGCCCCCTGCGCGGCCGGCGCTGGGGCATTGCCCTGGCCTGGGCGCTCGTGTGGTCGGCCGCCGCCCTCGTGGCCACCGTGGGCCGCACGGGCGATCTGGTAGGGGTTCAGCTGGCGGTGGCGAGCCTCTCGGCCGCCTCGACAGGGGCCGTCGCCGGCGGCGTGGGCCTGGCGATGGTCCTGGGCCACTGGTACCTGACCGTACCCAAGCTCGACGTGCGCCACCTCGTGCGTCTGAACCGGGTCACCGTGGGCGCCATGATCGCCTGTTTGATCTGCGTGGCCCTGACCTGTCTCGTGTTCCGCGCCGAGCTGGCGTCTGCCCGCACGCCGCTCCTGGGCCCATGGGGCCTGTTCTACCTGGGGACGCGCGTCGTCGTCGGCCTGGTCATGCCCCTGCTCTTCGCCTGGATGACCGCCGGATCCCTGCGCTACTCGAACACGCGCTCGGCCACGGGCATCCTCTACGCCTCGACCGTCCTGGTCCTGATCGGGACCGGGGTGGCGGTGTCCCTCCAGAGCTCCTACGGCGTGCCCCTGTGAGCCCTCGTGACCTGCGGCTGCGCCTGGTCTGCCCGTGTGGGCACACCCTCGATTGGGTCGTCCCGTTCGGGGGTGCCGGGCCCGAGCGGATCGCCTGCGAGGCCTGCGACGAGCAGCGGGTCCTGGAAGCGGGGCGCACCGACGAGGACGGCGGGCTGTGGGCCTGTCAGGTCTGCGGTCATGCCGAGCTCCATTCCCGCAAGGACTTCCCTGTGGCCCTGGGGATCGGTCTGGTGGGAGCGGCGGCCCTGGCGGCGCCCTTCACCGCCTACCTCAGCCTGGTGGCAGCGACCCTCATCGACTGGGGCCTCTACCTCTGCATGCCGGAGGTCGTCGTCTGCTACGTGTGCGAGGCACAACATCGCGGCGCTGCCGGGAAGCCGCGTCACCCGCGCTTCGATCGGGAGATCGCCGAGCGCCTGAAGTACGGCAAGAAGGCGGTCATGGGCCGGCCCATGCGCGAGGGGGGCACGGCGGACGCTCCCGAGCCGGAGCACTGAGGGAGCGGGGCGCGGGCTGTGGCGACTGGGGGCGTGGCCAAAAAAACCAGGGCCCCGCGACGCGCGCGGGGCCCTGTCTGTGTTCTCGACTCCCCGCCGCGACGCGCGCGGCAGGAGAGCTGTTTGAGATCGACTAGAAGCCGACGGCCAGGCCGACCGAGATCGTGTCGCTGCCGCCGCGGTCGTCCATGTTGACCTGCCACTTGATGTCATGGCCGCTGACGTACTTGTTGACGCCGATCGTCATGGTGTCGTCGGATCCGTCATCGGCATCTTCGAGGCGGACGCCGAGCTCCCAGTTGCCGGTGAAGGCGTAGGTCACGGTGATGGCCGTGGGGGTCGCAGCGTCGGTGTCGACCATCTCTACCGAACCGGAGAACTGGCCACTGGTGAAGTAGGCCTCGGCGTAGGTGGCGTCGGCGCCGGAGGCGCCGTCGTCGCTGAAGGCAAGCGCTATCGAGAGGCAGGTGCCATCGCCGGCGCCGTAGGCACCTTCATTGGTGCTGCCCGCGCCGTCGCCCATGAGGTCCATGGCCACGCGGCCGGTGATGTTGTAGTCATCGGCCGGACCGTCGGAGCCATCCTGAACTGCGAGTGCCCAACCGACAGTACCCATGTCGCCGTTCACCATCAGGCCACCATCACGGCCTGCATTGCCGCCGCCGAGGGCGGAGCGGTCGATGAAGAAGGTCTGGTTGCGGTCGATCAACGCGCTGGTGAGAGTGGGCGCGCGGAAGGCACCCATCGTTGCGGACAAGCCGCCGATGCCAAACGTCGCATAGGCGTCCACAACTGCGGACATGTCGGTGGTGACATGGTAGCCGTAGTCGCCGTTCGACCCGCTGATGTCCAGGCGCACGTCACTGACGTCAAAGTCGCCTGTGTCAGTGTCGCTGTTGCTGTCGTAGGTGGTGATTAGCCAGCCACCGAAAGACGGGCCGCCGTCAAGCGTGGACAGAGTCGAGGACAGCGCCTCGAGTTCCCGATCCAGCTCCGGCCACTCCGTCTCGGAGGCAAAGCCTGTGGCGCAGACCAGCGAGCTGGCCAGCGCGGTTGTGAAGAACTTGTTCATGAGAGTTGCACTCCAAAGGAGAGAAGAGAGACCACAGAGAGAAAGGGATGGGGTCTAGAGCGCGCAGAGAATGCCCTGCGCCCGGGGCCAGGAAAAGCCCCCAGCACGGAAAATCGTGCTGAGAACTGACCCACAAGATCGGCGGGGACCTCCGTGCCATGCCCCAAAAGCGCCTCAGACCCTGCCTGGAGACCTAAAGCCTTGAAAGACAGGGACTTGGAGCTGGGACTCGAGGGCTCGAAGAGCCCCCTCAGAGGCCGAGCGGAGGACGGGAATGTGCTCCCGGCGTCCTTTCGGGGCCCCTCCGTTACTCGGTGAGTCATCCCTAAGTGGTTCTGGAAAAGAGGGTTGTGTCTCCCGATGCCGTGCCCGAGGAGCATCCGGCGAGCCGGGGATCGGCGGTCCACGCCGACCGGGAACCTATCCGGCTGCGGTCCGCCCGGGAGGGTGAAAAGTCCCCGTCACGGCGGGGAGATTCCCAGGGACGGGCCTGGGCCCCCCCTCCCGGGTCCCTGCATGGCACTTTACGGGCCGCAGAGGGCTTGCGGGGCCCAGGGAGCGAGGTTCGGCGCTCCGGTCTACTCCAGGTCCCGCCGCTCACGCTTGGTCTGGGAGCGCCGCTTCTTCTCCTCCAGGCGTCGCCGGACGGAGGAGCGCGTGGGGCGCGTGGGGCGCCGGGGCTTGCGTACCGCCGTGGCCTCGCGCAGGAGGACCGCCAGGCGCTCGCGGGCGTCCTCGAGGTTTCGGGCGCGCTGGCGGGTGCGGGAGGAGGACAGGATCAGCTCGCCCTCTGCCGTCAAGCGCGCCCCCAGGCGCTCCAGGGCGCGCGCCCGCTGGGGCTCGGAGAGGGCCGGGCTGTTCGCCACGTGGAAGCGCAGGGTCACGCGCGTCTCCACCTTGTTGACGTTCTGGCCGCCCGGGCCCCCCGAGCGCGAGAAGGAGACCGCCAGCTCCTCGGGCGCGATCACCAGGCGGGAGGTCACACGCAGGGGCTCCATATAGAGGAAGGTATATAGAGGAAGGTAAGGTGGGCCGGCCGCGCTCAGCCCATCCCAGGATCGTCCCTGCGCAGGGCGATGAAGGTGAAGATCCCCGTGTCGTGCCCGTCGGAGAAGCGCAAGGTCAGGGCGTAGTTGCCCACCAGGCGCAGGTTCTCATGGGTCAAATCGTCGGGAACCCCCGCCGGATCGTGGCTCCGCACGCCGGTGACCTCGTTGACGCACCCGGCGCAGGGGCAGAGGCCGCGCAGCTGGGGTGTGCTGAAGGTGGTCACTTGCCCGTCGGTCCACTCGATGCGCACGAGCGTGGGGTCGCTGCCGGTGATGACCTTGGGCTGGGCGGATGTCATGGGCTGGTGGGCGGGACCGGACTTGAACCGGTGACCCCTTGATTTTCAGTCAAGTGCTCTACCAACTGAGCTACCCGCCCTACGGAGCGCAGATTATGCCGCCCCAGGGGCGCGGGGCAACTCCCGGCTGGGGGACAGTCGCGCCCGGAGGACGCTCCCCTCACAGCACCCGCTCGAGCACCTCGCGGGCGCGCTCCACGTCCCGCCCGATCTGAGCCCGCAGGGCGTCGAGGTCGGCGAAGCGCTGCTCGGCCCGCAGGCGGGCCACGAACTCGAGTTCGAGCCGCGCGCCGTAGAGGTCCCGCTGCAGGTCGAGCACGTGCACCTCCACCAGGGGCTCAAGCGGGGCCTGTTCGTCCACCGTGGGCCGGAATCCGATGTTGCAGGCGGCGGGCAGGGGCGGGGCGGCGGTTCCAGCGGCCTCTGGCAGGTGGGCGAAGCAGGCGTAGACACCCGGCGGGGGGTGGAGCTGGTGGTCCAGGTCCAGGTTGGCGGTCGGGAAGCCCAGCTCGCGGCCCAGCTCGGAGCCCCGCACCACCCTTCCGAAGGCGCTCACCCTGCGCCCGAGCATGCGCGCCGCCCCGTCCAGGTCTCCCAGTTCAACGGCCTCGCGGATGGCCGTGCTCGAGACCGCCCGCTCGCCCACGACCACCTTGCCCACGACCTCGACGTCGTGGCCGAGCTCTCGCAGGAGCCCGGGCGTCCCCCTGCGGTCGCGGCCGAACTTGCTGTCGAAGCCGAGCACGAAGGCGACCGCCCCCAGGCGCTCCACGAGCAGCTCGTCCACGAAGGCCTCGGCCCCCATCGCTCGCAACTCCTCGTCGAACTCCAGGACCAGGGTGTGGGCCACGCCGGCCCGCGCGAAGAGCTCGAGCCGGTGGTCGAGGGGCGTCAGGGTGCGCGGGGCGTGGCCCAGGAGGAGGCCCTTGGGGTGTCGGGCGAAGGTGACCACCGTGGGCGCGGCGCCCAGGGTCTCGGCGCGCGCCAGGTTGGCCTCCAGGATGGCTCGATGGCCGAGGTGGACCCCGTCGAAGACCCCGATCGAGACCACCGCGCCCCCTTCCAGGGCCGGCGGCAGGTCCGGCGCTCCGCGGCTGACGATCATCGTCCGCGGCGGGGGGCCACCCGCCTCAGCCATCCGCCCGCGAGGCCTGGTAGGCCTCGACCAGCTCCTCGAGGAAGGGCCGGTTGCGCAGCTTGTCGGCTGGGGACATGCGATCGACCAGCAGGACCCCCTCCAGGTGATCGAACTCGTGCTGCACGATGCGGCTCGTGAAGCCCTCGTAGGTCGCTTCCAGGGGCGTTCCGGCGGCATCGACGGCCACGACCGTGCAGCGCTCGGGCCGCCGGATCTCGGCGTAGATGCTCGGAAAGGAGAGGCAGCCCTCCTCGTGCAGGGTGACGGGCCCCGAGCGGTCGACGATCTCGGGATTGACGAGCACCAGGTCGTCCTCGGGGTCGCCCGTGGGGTTGAGGACCAGGATTCGCCGCCGATCGCCGACCTGGGGCGCGGCCAGGCCAACTCCCTGGTTGCGGCGCATGCAATCGAGCATGGCCTCCACGAAGGCACCGAGGTCGGTGCCGAAGGTCTCCACCGCCACGGCCCGCTTGCGCAGGACGGGCTCGGGGTAGAGGGTCAGCTGGAGTTCGAGGGCTTCGGACATCGCGGGTGCGGGGCGGGGCGGGGTGGGTGAGCGAGCGGGTGAGGATAGCCCGCGTTGACCGTCCGACGCCGCGTCCATAAGATTTTCCGCCCCCCTGCGGGTCTGCGGACGGTAGGGGCTGAACGGGCGAGCTGAAGATTGGACTTCTCCAAGCACATCCAGAAGGCGGAAGAGGCGGCGCGGAGGAAGAACTACAACTTCGCCATCGAGCTGTACCAGCAGCTGCTGGAGATCGATCCCGACCAGGGCGATGCGCGAGCTGGGCTGCGGCGCGTGCTCATGAAGCGCCACGCGGGCAAGAAGGGTGGGCGCTTCCTACGCGCACTCTCGGGCGCCGCTCCGCTCACCGTGGCCCACACCCTGCGCAAGGCCGGTCGGCACGACGCCTGCGCCAAGTCGCTCGAGTCCTACCTGACCACTAGCCCGCTCGACGTCGATGCCAACCTGATGCTCGGTCAGGAGCTGGAGGCGGCCGGGCACTATCAGTCAGCCCGCGCGGTGTACGAGTTCGTGACCGAGCTCGATCCGCGCAACCCCGAGGGCCTCAAGAGCGCCGGAGAGATGGTTCGGCGCGCTGGCGACCCCGCCACGGCGCTGGAGTACTTCGAGCGCGCGCTCGAGGCCGATCCGCGCGACCAGGATGCTCTCAAGGCGCGCAAGAACCTGGCGGCGGAGACCGCCCTGCAGACCCAGGGTTTCGAGACCGCGCAGCACAGCCGCGATCAGATCAAGGACAAGGACGAGGCGCGCGCCCTCGAGCGCGCCCAGCGCATGCACCTCTCGGCCGACGAACTGGGCGAGGAACTCGCGCGGCTGGAGGGGCGCTTCAGCGAGGACTCCTCGAACCCGGACCTGATGATCGAGATGGCCGATGTCCACGAGAAGCTCAAGGACCCCGAGGCAGCCCTCGACATGCTCGAGCGCGCGGCCGACTACCGCAAGGGCTCCTTCGACCTGGTCCGGCGCCTGGGAGGCCTGAAGGCGAAGGTCCTCAAGCGCAAGCTCTCCCGGGCGGACAGGGACGGCGACGCCGAGGGCGCGGGCAGGATCGAGGAGGAGTTGCGCGCTTTCCAGGCCGAGAACGCACGCAATCTCCTGGGGCTGCGCCCCGGAGACGCGGGTCTGCGGCTGCAGTTGGGCAAGCTCCTGCTGCGCTCAGGGGCGATCGACGAGGCCCTGGCGGAGTTCCAGAAGGCCGTCGAAGACCCGCGCCAGAAGGCCGACGCCCTCTTCTATCTGGGCCAGGCCTTCCAGAAGAAGGGGTTCCTGGACCTGTCGCGCAAGAACTTCGAGCGCGCCCTCGAGGGAGCGCCGGCCGGGGACGAACGGACCAAGGAGATCCTGTACAATCTCGGCGAGATCGCGGAGGCCGAGGGTGAGGGCGAGCTGGCTCGCTCCTGCTATTCCCGCATTTTCGAAGTCGACATTGGCTACCGCGACGTGGCCGCAAAAATGGAACGGTTCAAGTAGGTTCAAGAACAGATGCCCAACAGCAAACAAGCGAGCAAGAGACTGGGTCAGAACGCGAAGCGGCGGGATGCCAACAAGGGTGTCCGCAGCGCCATGCGGTCCGCAGTGAAGAAGGTCACCGAGGCCGAGACGGCCGAGGAGGCCAAGGCCAAACTGCCCGAGGCCGTGCGGCGCGTGGACAAGGCGGCCCAGAACAACATCATCCACGGCAACGCAGCGGCGCGCGCGAAGCGGCAGCTGGCGAACGCCGTCAGTTCGAAGTCCTAGCAGACCGTTGAACGACGCCCTCCTGCGACTTCGCCCTCTCCGCCCCTGCCGCGTCAGGCCTGCTGATCGGTACTCGACGGCTCAGTTGGGTCGCCGGGGCCGGACCGGACTCGCCCTCCTTGCCCCGGTGAAGATGGCCTCGTCTCCTTGCGGGCCTCTTTCAACAAGCTGCTAGCTCGACATGGGCGGGCGCTGCGAGTCATCGGATCGCCACGCGAACCGAAACCTCAAGCCGCTGCGTGTGGCCATGCGGCGCGAGGATGTGCTGGCCGAAGTGCGATCGATGGTGGAGGACCTCGAGGGCTGGGAGTTGATCGAAGTCGACGATGAGCGGTTCACGCTCGTGTGCACGCGAGCTGGCAGCTTGCTGAGCGCGGCCTCTCGGATCACGATTCGGGTCGATGGACCCGAGGGCATTCCCTCGGCGGTCCTGACCGTGGACTCCCGCAGCGACGGCAGGGGGCTGTCCCGCGACCGCGCCAACGTGGTCGAGTTCGTACGGCCCTTCGAGCGGCGCATCTGCTGATTGCCGGGCGCGCCTGGAAGGCCGGCGAGCCCAGACGAATCTCTTACAGTCGCCCCGGTAAGGGCAGTTGGAAGGTTTTTCCGGTGCGGCGAGCCCCGCATCCCGTCCCAGGGGCTCCAGGGCCGGTTGCGCGGCCTCAGAGGGCGCGCATGGTGGAGGCTGCCAGCATAAACCACCGTGATGAAGACGGGCAAAGTGGGTTCCCGGTTCCTCAGGCGTGGATTTTCTTGCCCAAGTATCTCGTTGGGAGGCCGATTTCGGTTCAGAATGCAGGGGACGCGCGAGTTGCCGCCAGCATGGTCGTGCCTGTCTCTGAATCTCCCTCTACCCCTCTGCTACAACGAGGATTGATTGAAATGAAGCGCATTATCCCGCTCTGCACCGCGGCCCTGTTGGCCGGCGCTGCCTTGGGTCTGGCCCAGATCGAGCGACTGACCTTGCCCCAGATGGTGGCCAAGACCGACGGTTCGGTCCACGGCACCATCACCGCGCGCGAGGTCATCCGCATCGACCACCCCATCGACGGACCCGAGCTCTACTACACGCACCTGACCATCGAGGGAACGTCCCTCGAGAACGGCCAGAAGACTAGCGTCGTCGTCACCTATCCCGGTGGCTGGATCGACGACGAGCAGGGCGTGAACAACTCCGAGGCTCCCGCCGAGGACGACGTGAAGATCGGTAACGAAATCGTGGCCTTCTATAAGTGGTCCGACAACATGGGCGGCGACCTCGCCGCGAACGCGCTCTACGCCTCCCACGGCGGCCTGTATCAGGTCGTCAGCGGCCGGACCCAGCAAGTGGTCCTGGGCCAGGGCGAGGGCTATGCGGTCTCGAGCAACATCGCTCTCGGCGATCTCGGCCAGCAGGTCAAGTCGCTGGCTGAAGGTAAGTGAGGAGGAAGCACACAATGAGAATCAAGAATCTGATCCTACCCACGGTTGCTCTCGGCACCGCCGCGTTGATGACCGTTCCGGCCCAGGAGGCCGAGGGCTACAGCCTGCTGGGCTTCGCCTTGAGCCACACCCAGCGCGACTTCCGTGTCTACAACAACTTCACGGACTCCCAGGCCAACAACAACCAGGTGCCCGACGACAACTTCCCCGGCTATCAGGGAGCGGTCATGGCGATCTGGAAGGGAAGCATCGAGTGGCAGAGCACCCTGCACAACGACGGCAACGGAGACCCTCACCAGAACGGTGGTCTCGGCTCCGGCGGCGCAAACTTCGACCCCTCGTTTCAGGGTGAACACACCAACACCGGTGGCATCAACGACAACACCCACTCTGGCCTGAGCGGCGGGAGCGGTGGCGTCCTGGCCTTCACCGAGAGCCCCAGCTCCAACGGCTGGCGCATCCGCTACTACGAGAGCTGGACCTGGCACGACGGCCCGGGGACCAACATCGGCGGGATCTGCCTGCAGGGCGTTGCCTGTCACGAGGCCGGCCACGCCTACGGCCTGGGCCACAGCACCGTGAGCGGCACGACGATGTACCCCTCGATCTCCGGCTCGGGGGTCGTGGCGCGTTCGATCGCCACCGACGACAGCAACGGTATCAAGGCTGCCTACGGCACCGCCAACAGCAGCAAGCCGACGATCACCGGCGTCAGCGTCTCCGGTAGCACGATCACGGTCACGGGCACGAACTTTGACAGTTCGGGCAACCAGATCTGGCTCACCCAGGCGGGCATCGGCGGCAACGGCACGCCGATCAAGATCACGAACCTGACCTCGAACGGGACCTCGGTCTCCGGAACCCTGCCCTCGACGGCGGGACCCGGAGATGTCCTCGTGCGCCGCAACGGCGGTTCGCACGCTGACCTGTCCGAGGCTTTTCCCAGCGATCTCGAGGGCGGCGGCGGCGGCGGGACTTGCCCCGCGCCCACCAATGTCTGCGTGACCTCGCCCAACTCTGTGGGTGGAGGCATGGTCATGAGCTACACGGGCGAGGCCAGCATGACCACCCAGAGCCTCACCCTGGAAGCTTTCGGCGGCCCCGCGAACCAGATGGGGATCTTCTACTACGGTCCGGACCTGATCCAGGCGCCCTTCGGCAACGGCGTGCGCTGCGTGGGCGCCGGGTTCCTCGGGACCTACCGCCTGCCGATCATCCAGATGGATCTCTTCGGTGACGCCTCTTACACGGTGGACTGGAACAGTCCCCCGATCGGCGTCTCCGGCAACGGGCAGTGGGTCGACGGCGATATCTGGTACACCCAGTTCTGGTACCGGGATCCCGCTGATGGCGGCGCGAACTTCAACTTCTCCGACGCCCTCGAAATCGAGATCTGCCCGTGACCCCGTGAGGGCGCCGCCCCTCCCTGGGGAGGCGCCTGACTCGACCGCATGCTGAGAGCGGGTCGGCCCAGGCGGGCCGGCCCGCTCTCGCTGTGTCCACAGAGCCCTCTCCCGGGGGACGAGTCAGCGCGCTCCCAGGACGCGGCTGTAGCGGAAGGTGACCTCCAGGGAGAGGACGCCCAGGGCTGTCGAGTAGACGCGCCCGCCAGAAAAGCCCCAGGGACCGTTGGGATCCCAGGAGCCGGCAGCGGCCCCGTCCTTACGCTGGGAGGAGACCACCGCCTTGCGCATGGCCTTCTCCCACGCGCGCCAGGGCTTTCCGCCCATCTGGTACATGGCGTAGGAGCCGTAGTACCAGTAGTACATGTCGTTGGTCAGCCCGTCGGGGTCCCACTCAGGGAGGGCGCGCCCGAGGAGCGCGGCGCCGCGCTCCATCGCTTCCACCTGCTCGGGATCCTGACCGAGGAAGAAGCGGCAGAGCAGGCCCACCGCGGTCATGCACTCGGTCCGGTCGGTGGGGTAGTGGTCGTTCACCCCGTCCACGCGCGAGCTCGCCGAGCCGGGCGTGCGGTACCCGATCCGGCCCGTGGAGTCGGTCACCTCGTCGAGCCAGGACAGGGAGTCCGCGAAGGCCTGGCTGTCCACCGTGAGCCCGGCCTGCTGGGCGGATTCGAGGGCGAAGACCATCCAGCCCGTGACCGAGGTGTCGCTGCGCCCCGTGGGTGGTGAGTCGTAACCCCAGGCGCCGTAAGGATTGCGTGCGCGAGTGATGAACCCGACCGCTGCCTGGGCGCTGCGGCCGATGAGCGGGTTGCTCGAAAAGTAGTAGGCCTCGCACAGGGCCAGGGTGGCGATAGCGTGGTCGTACAGGTAGGCGTGACCGATGGGCGCCGTCAGGAGCCCGCTCTCGGGATCCTGCTGGTCTCTGAGCCAGCGCACACCGCGCAGGACGTGCTCGGTGTATTGGCCCCGGGCGGTCGTGTGTCCGTCCCCCAGGAAGGCTAGCAGGGCCAGGCCCGTCAGGCCCACGTCGTGCTCCGGTTGGCCGGGGCCGTCGCAGAGGTCGCTGGCCGGGTCGTGCCGCATGAAATCGTCCGCGTTCCACTTGCCGTCGTCATCCTGATGGCGGGCCAGCCACTCGAGCCCGCGGGCGATGTGGATTTCCATTCCGCGCCCACTCCCGCCTCGCCCCCGGCCCCCGGGGAAGCGAGCGCCGTACAGGCCGCCGGGAGAGCCGCCGATCCCCAGAACCTTGCCCACCGCCATCTCGGCGAAGGGGGCGAGGGAGCGGAAGTCGGGATCACCTTCAGCGGGCGCCTCACTCTGCTCGGTCGATTCATCGAGGGGCTCGTCGACGACTTCCTCGAGCAGCGTCGGCTCCTCGGGGAGCGCCTCCTCGACGATTTCCGGCGGTGCCTCGGGGGGCGGGTCGGTGAAGGTCTGCTCGTCGACCGGTTCCACCGCGGTCATGATCCGCAGGTCCTCGCGCTGCTCGAGCAGCGTCCAGGGAATCAGCGACAGCACCAACAGCCCCATGGCGTGTGCCGTTGCGGAGAGCGCTAGCCATGGCGCTCGGTTCATCCATTCAAACAGAGCGTCCTGGAAGGAGAGTTCCTCTTCCCACGCGCGACTTGCCGTCACGCCTTCGCTCACGCTCGCATCGATTCTTCTTCCAGGCATACCATCCCTTTCTTGGTGCGTTCGCGCCCCCGCTCGCATCCATCACCAGGACTGGTGATGGATGCGAGCGAGTATTGGAGCTTCCAGGATGCTGGGGTGGCTTCCATCGAAGGCTGCCGTGTCACCAGGAGAAACGCCGCGTGCAGCGCAGGGTTCACTCGCCGCGCAGGAAGTGGCTCGTTCTAAACACCCATTCCGGTGGGGGAGCCCCGACGAGAAGAGCCCCGTGGGCCGTGAGGCCCGCGGGGCTCTGAGCTTTCTGGTTGTAGCGCTGTCGGTCGCGCCGCGCTCAGCGCGCGCCGAGGACCTTGGCGTAGCGGAAGTAGACCTCGAGGCACAGCACGCCGATGGCCGTCGAGTACACGCGACCGCCCGAGAAGCCCCAGGGGCCGATCGGATCCCAGGAGCCGCGCGACGCGCCGTCCTTGCGCTGGGACTCGAGCACGGCCTTCTTGCAGGCCTTGTTCCAGCCCTTCCAGTGTCGCCCGCCCATCTGGTACATCGCGTAGGAGCCGTAGTACCAGTAGTACATGTCGTTGGTCAAACCGTCGGGGTCCCACTCCGGCAGCGCCTTGAGCAAGAGATCGGCGTGCTTGACCATGATGTCGTTATCGCTCGGGTTCTGGCCCATGAAGAAGCGGCAGAGCAGGCCGACCGCCGTCATGCACTCGGTCTTGTCGGTCGGGTACTGGTCGTTCACGCCGTCCATGCGCGAGCTGGGTGAGCCGACCGTGTTGTAGCCGACGCGCCCGGTGGCCTTGTCGGTGACTTCGTCGATCCAGGACATGCCGTCGGTGAAGGCCTGGCTGTCGATCGTCAGGCCGGCTTCCTCGGCCGATTTGATGGCGAAGATCATCCAGCCGGTGACCGACGTGTCGTTCGTCCCGTCCGGCGGAGATTCGTAGCGCCAGGCGGCGTAGGGGTTGCGGGCTCGGCTGATGAAGTTGATCGCCTTCTGCGCGGTGCCGCGGATCAGCGGGGACTTCGAGAAGTAGTACGCCTCGCAGACCGCCAGGGCCGCGATGCCGTGGCTGTACATGTAGGAGTGCCCGATCTTCTCGCCGATCAGGCCGTCCTCGAAGTCCTGTTGCTCGCGCAGCCACTTGATGCCCTTGGTGACCTTCTCGCGGTACAGGCCCTGGCGCGTGGTGTGGCCGTCACCCAGGAAGGCCAGCAGCGCGAGGCCGGTGAGGCCGACGTCGAATTCTGGCTGACCCGGACCCTCGCACTGGTCGTTGGGCGGGTCGTGCTTCATGAACTCGTCGCTGTCCCACTTGCCGCCCTCGTCCTGGTGGTTCGCCAGCCACTCCAGGCCGTCCTTGAGAGCCTGTTCCGTGCCCGAGCCGCCGGCCGCGCGCAGGTTGCGGCGTCCGCCGAAGCGACCGCCGAACTTGCCACCGGCGCCGCCGCCGATGCCGATCACGTCATTGAAGGCCTTGTCGTCGAAGGGGGAGTCGGAGAGGAAGTCCGGGTCGCCCTCGGAACTCTCGTAGTCCTGATCGTCGTCGGTCTCGTTGTGGTCGGAGATCTCCGCGTCCTTCAGCACGGGCTCCTCGATCGGCTCCTCCTCCTCGATCGGGGGCTCTTCCTCCTCGGGCGGGTCCTCGAAGATGTCCTCGGGGACCTGCTCGATGTCGGCATTGATCTCGCCGCCTTCATCGCTGGAGAGCAGGTTCCAGGGGATCAGGGAGAGCACCAGGAAGCCCATGACGTGGGCCACGGCCGAGATGCCCAGCCACGGAGCCCGGCTCATCCAGTCGTAGAGGACGTCGTTGAAGGTGACTTCCTCCTCCCAGACCTTGGGGAGGGTGCTCTCGATCTTGATGTTCTCGAATTCGGACGGGGTGTTCATGCCGGGGCTCTCCAGGTCTCGCTGCTCAGGGTCTCGGGAAGGGCTCCCGGGGCCGCCAGGGGTCGCTCCAGACCCGTGTGGGGCCTTGGTTGGTCCGCAAGGAGTTCACCTCAACGCCGCTTGCGGGGAGGGGTTCAGAGTATATCCACGCTCCCTGCGGCGGACTACCGAGACTCCCCGCTGTGGGGCGAGTCGCCCGGCGAAGACTGCTCGAGCCCCGGCCTACTGCCCGGAGGCGGTCCGCGTCGCTCCCTCGCCCGGGATCCACACGTAGGAGGTGGCGAGCCTCTCGTCCAGGGCGCGCTTGCGGTGGATGTCATCTCGGCGATCCAGCAGGTTGCGTTCCACGGCTGCCTGCACTTCGCCGTCCGCGAAGACGGGGGGCTCGGCGGCGTGTACCTCGCGCAGCTGGATGGCGCGCCAGGCGAGGACATCCTCGCCGCTCATGATGGGCTGGGGCGGGGTCACCGTGCCGACCGCGGCCTCCCGCAGGCTCCCGGCCAGCTGGCCGCCGAAGAGGCGCTCGACGTCTCCCAGGGCCAGGGGCTCGGTCAGCCCGTCGTCGGCGCGTTCGCCAAACTCCTCCACCAGGACGGCGAAGTCCTCGCCCTCCTCCACCTGGGCCAGGAGGTCCGCGAGCAGCTCGCGGGCGATCTCCGGGGGGTCGCTGGCCCGAACTGGGATGAGCAGTTCTTGCAGGACCATGCGCGGGGCCCGACCGCCGATAGTGTCGAGGTTCCAGCGATCCCGGCACACGCGCCTGTACGCGCCCTGGCGTTCGCCGGGGCGCACGAAGCGGTCCTGGATCACCCTCCCGTTTGGTCCTCGGTCGCGGCCCGTGACGGTGTTCTCGAAACTGCGTCGCAGGAGGTCCTCGCCGTAGATCTCGCGCTGGTCGGCGGCGGTGATCTCCTGCATTTCCAGGGACTCCTGCATCGCCTTCACCCCGCCCGCGGTGGCGGTACGCCAGTCCCACCAGTTTCCGACGAGGCGATCGATGTCCTTCTTCGCGATCCCGAGATCCTCCCCGCCCTGGCGCATCAGCAGGCTGTCCACCGAGTTGCGGTAGATCGCCGCCTGGAGCTGCTCGAACTCCCGCCTCGTCGTGACTCCGTAGCGTCGCACCTCGCGCGCGAGGACGCGCTCCAGGCGCCGGCGCGTGATCACATCGCCGTTCACGACGACCTCGACGCCGTTGAGGGGCGACCACTGGCCGCGCGCCGGGGCCGGACTTGCGGGACCGGCCCCCTGGAGCGCGGCGACGGCGCACAGTGTGGTGAAGATCATGATTTCCGCGAAGCTCGTTCGCGGCCCATTCTCTGCCCCCGCGGGTGGACCTTCAAGAGGCCCTCGATCCACTCCAGGGCCTCTTCGGGGGTCTCGCAGTCGGCCGGCGTGCGCAGGTGGGCAAGGCCCGCGCGGATCGGGCGCAGCTCGACCCTCACGGAGGCGAGCCAGCCCTCCAGGCGCACGCGGTCGGCGAACCCGATCAGGTAGGCGTCTCCCTGCCAGCTGAGGCGCGTCACTCCGTGCTCGGAGAGGGCTGCCTGGAGGCGGAAGGTGCGCAGCAGGCCCCTGGCCTGGGGGGGGATGCGGCCGAAGCGATCGCGCAGCATGGCCTCGGCGGCGTCCAGCGATTCCTCCGAGTCGATGTCCGCCAGCTCTCGCAGCAGTTCGAGCCGCGTCTCCACGCCCCGGATCCACTCCTCGGGCAGGTAGGCGTCGATCCCGAGCTCGAGTTCGACGCCCATGTCGGCCAGCTCTCCGCTCGCCAGCGCTTCCAGATTCTCTCCGGCGTGCATGCGCTCGATCGTCTGCTTGAGCAGGCGGCAGTATAAGTCGTAGCCCACGGCGGCGATGTGGCCGGACTGCTCCGCCCCCAGGACGTTGCCGGCGCCGCGGATCTCGAGGTCGCGCATACTGATCGCGAAACCGGCGCCGAGCTGGTTCATCTCCTCGAGCGCCTTCAGTCGGTCGCGAGCCGCCTGACGCAGGGGGATGGCCTTCTCGACCAGCAGGAGGCACCAGGCCTTGTTCACTCCGCGGCCGACCCGGCCCCGCAACTGATGCAGTTGACTGAGGCCGAACCGATCGGCCCGGTGCACGATGATCGTCCCCGCCGCGGGGATGTCGAGTCCGCTCTCGATGATCGTGGTCGCGACGAGCACGTCCACCTCGCCGCGTGTGAACAGCCTCATCACGCGCTGCAGCTCTCCCGCGGACATCTGCCCGTGGCCGATGGCGAAGGAGCACTCGGGGACCAGGGCGCTGATGTGCGCGGCCATCACCTCGATCGAGGAGACGCGGTTGTGGAGGAAGAACACCTGCCCGCCGCGGTTCTTCTCGCGCAGCAGGGCCTCGCGGATCAGCTCCTCGTCCTCGATGTAGCCCAGGCGCGTCTCGATCTCCTGCCTCCCGAGGGGGGCGACGGTCAGGGCGGAGATGTCGCGCACTCCCGAGAGGGACATGTGGAGCGTGCGCGGGATCGGAGTGGCGGTCAGGGTCAGGAGGTCGATCTGTGACCGCAGGCGTTTGAAGTGCTCCTTGTGCGAGACTCCGAAGCGCTGTTCCTCGTCGATGATTGCCAGGCCCAGCTTCGCGAAGCGCACATCGGCGGACAGGATGCGGTGGGTGCCGATCAGGATGTCCACCCGGCCGGCCTCCACGCCCTCGATCACCTCGCGCATGCGCGTGGGGTTCACGTAGCGCGAGAGCATCTCGACGGTCACCGGGAACTCGGCCAGGCGATCGCGGAAGGTGTCGAGGTGTTGCTGGGCGAGGAGGGTGGTGGGGGCGAGGAACGCGACCTGGCCGCCGCCGACGACCACGCGCACGGCGGCGCGTACGGCCAGCTCGGTCTTCCCGAACCCGACGTCGCCGCAGAGCAGGCGGTCCATGGGGTTGGGCCCGCAGAGGTCGCCCTGGATCTCCTCGTCGGTCTGGGCCTGGTCGACCGTGTCCTCGTGGGGAAAGGCCGCGATCAGCTCGCGCACGGTCTCGTCGTCGGCGGGCCAGGAGTCGCGCGTCGAGACGGCTCGTCGCGCGTTCACCTCCAGGAGGTCGCTGGCCAGGTCCACGATCGCGCGCTGCACCCGCTCCTTGCGCTTGCGAAAGCTCTGGCCGCCGATCCGGTCGAGGGCCGGTGTGGCGCAACCGGTCCCGATGTAGCGCTGGACGATGTCGATGCGGGCCGCGGGGACGTAGACGCTGACGTCGTTGGCGAAGACGAGGTGCAGGTGTTCCTCCTCGCCCTCCCCGCGTGACATGTGCACCAGTCCCTCGAAGCGCGCCAGGCCGTGGACGGCGTGGACGACGTGGTCGCCGAGCTTGAGTTCGAAGAAGGACTGGATGGCACGCGCCTTGTGGGCCGGCCGGTCTGTGCGCGGGCGCACGCGTCCCGCGATCCCGGCCAGCTCTCGGTGGTTGACGACCAGCAAGCCTGCGGCCGGGAGCCGGAAGCCGCGCGCCAGGCTGCCGACAACCGTTTCCAGGCCCCCCACGCCGTCGTGCCGCTCGATGTGCTCGCTGAAGCGGGTGCGCTCTACCTCGGTCGCGCACAGGACGATCACTCGTTCATCGCCGGCGGAGGCCTCGCGCAAGGCCTCGGGCGCCTCCAGGATTCCGACCGCCAGGGCCTGCACCGAGCGCGTGTCGATGTTCCACTCGTCGGCCGGCAGGCTCTGGAGGGTCAGGTGGGCGCGCGTGGCGCGTTCCTCCTCGAGGATCCGCAGGGAGCGCGCGTGGGAGGGCGACTGGATGCCCAGGCTCTGGGAGCGGTCCTCGTTGCGCAGAGGCTCGATCTCCACCCAGACCGCCGTGGGAGAGAGGAGTCGTGCCGGGTGCTCGCCGTCCCCGTCCTCGATCCCGCCGGTGTCTCCGGTCAGGATCACCTCGATCCGGGGCAGGGACTCGACGCTGCGCTGATCGGTTGGATCGAAGGTGCGCAGGGACTCAACCTCGTCGTCGAAGAGCTCGATCCGCAAGGGCAGCGGACTGGCCAGGGGGTAGAGGTCCAGGATGTCTCCGCGCAGGCTGACCTCGCCGGGAGCGGCCACCAGGGGCTGGCGCTCGAATCCCGCGGTCACGAGGCGCTTGAGCAGGTGCTCGGGATCGAGGTGTTGGCCAACCTCGAGGCGCAGGACGGCGGATTCCAGGATGGAGGCGCCGGGGAGCGGCTGGAGCATGGAGAGGAGCGACGCGACGATCAGGCGCGGGCGCTCCTGGGGCGGCCCCGAGATGGCGTGCGCGAGCTCGATCCGCCGGCGCAGGTTTCCGACGTCGGCGTCGCCGCGGCGCGCGAAGCTCTCGCGTGCGGGGAAGAAGGCGGGCTCCAGCCCGAGGGTCTCGAGGTCGTCCGCGACCGTTCGCGCCTCGCTGTCGGAGGAGGCGATGACCACCCACGGACCCTGGGCGCAGCGTGTCAAGGCCCCCAGCACGCAGGCTTGGGAGGAGCCCCAGAGGCCGCCGACGGCCACGGTCTCACCCGGAGCGAGACGGTCGCCGATGCGCCGCAACTCCAGGGTCCGGGCGAGGTCTTGGAGGTCGACGAGGGGAGGCGCGGGGTGCGCGGGATCGGTCACGCCCGCGCCTCGGGTTCGAGGATCAGGAGCGCTTCGAAGGCCGCCCAGCGTTCAGCTTCCTTCAGGTTCCGACCCCAGGCCGCCGGGAAGCGCCGGCCTCCGATCTCGGCCGCCACCAGGAACGCGCGTGCGTGGGCGCGGCCGTGTCGTTCGAGGGCACGGTAGGAGGGCGGCGCTCCCCAGCGTTTCTGGCTGAGCTCCTGCAGCTCCTGCTTGGGATTGTCGGCGCCCTCCATCTCGCGTGTGCGAGCGAGCTCCTCTCCCAGGGTCGTGTGTACGAAGGCCCGGGCGGCCTCCAGGCCCGCGTCGAGGTAGACCGCCCCGAGCACGGCCTCGTAGAGGTTAGCGAGGACCGAGCGCGGGAAGGCGCTGCGGCGCAGGCCGGGCCCGATGTGGGCGATCTCCTCCAGTTCGAGGCGCGTCGCGGCCTCCGCCAGGGTGCGCCGGGAGACGACCGAGGCCTTGAACTCGGTCATGGGCCCTTCGGGGAGGTTGTCGGGATCTGCGTAGAGGTGCTCCGCCGTCACCAGGTCCAGCACCGCGTCGCCCAGAAACTCCAGACGCTCGTTGTCCTGCCGGGCCCCGGTGGAGGAGTGGGTCAGGGCCAGCTCGCGCAGGGACTCGTCTTGAAAGGCGTGGGGAATGGGCTGCATGGCTCACCTCGCGGTGAGAGTATAGGGGCCCCCGGGCGTCTGCCGGGGCCGGCAGGGAGTACCGCTTGGATCGAGAGCAGCGGCAACGAAAGAACGACGATCTGGTGGAGCCCCTCTTCGCGGCATTGCGCGGGGAGGCGCGCGGGGAGGCGTGCGAGGAGGCGTGCGAGGGGTCACGGGCGGAGGGCGCACCCAGACCCGTCTCGGCGCGTGCCCTGGCCATCACCCTCGCGGCGGTTCTCGCCGGCCTCGCGCTCTGGTGGGGCCTCGCCTAGACGGATGCGTCTAGGCCGCGCCCAGCCGCGCGTACTCCTGCTCCGCGAAGCGGTCAGTCATGCCGGCCAGGTAGTCGCAGACGGCGCGCGGCAGGCCGACCTCGTCCACCCAGGCCCCGTACCAGGGCGACATCTGATCGGGAGCGGCGCTGTAGGCCTCGAAGAGGGCTCCCAGGACCTGCCGCGCGTAGACCGAGAACTCGATCAGGAGCGCATGGCGGTAGACCCGCTCCCACAGGAATGACGAGAGCTCCGCCACCTGTGGGGCGACGCTCGTTCCATAGCCGACCAGCAAGCCTGCGTGGCGGCGGGCCTCCTCGGGCTCCTCGAGCCCCGCATCATGGATACGCGTGCGCGACGCGTCGATCAGATCGTTGATGCAGGTCTTGATCAGCTGATTGGAGACGCGCTTGACCCGCAGATTGGCATCCCTCGTGGCGGACAGGAACCCGGGATGCTGGTCCTCGACGAGCTCGTGGGCCGCGCGCCAGAGGCTGACGTGCTCGCGGATTTCCTCCTCCGTGAACATCCCCGCGTCGATGCCGTCCTCGATGTCGTGCATGTTGTAGGCGGTCGAGTCGGCCAGATCGACGACCTGCGCTTCGAGCCAGGGGTGGCGCGGCCGCGGCTCGAGCTCTGCGGGCCAGTCGGCGCCCTTCTCGTGCTTGAGCAGCGACACGCGCACCTCGCGCGTCAGGTTCAGTCCGCAGTAGGTCGGGCTTCGCCGCTCGAGCACATCGACCACGCGCAGCACCTGCGCGTTGTGACGGAATCCGCCGTGGGCTTCCATCAACTCGTTCAGGGCGTCCTCGCCACGATGACCGAAGGGCGGGTGCCCGATGTCGTGGGCCAGGGCCAGGGCCTCGCACAGGGGTTCGTTCAAGCCCAGGGCGCTGCCGACGCTGCGGGCGACCTGGTGGACCTCCAGGCTGTGGGAGAGGCGTGTCCGCTGGTGATCGCCGTGGCGGTTGATGAAGACCTGGGTCTTGTACATCAGGCGCCGGAACGCCGTGCAGTGCACCAATCGGTCCCGGTCCCGTTCCCAGCAGGTGCGCAGGAGATCCGCGGGTTCGGGGGTCACCCGGCCTGCGGAGCGGGCGCTCTTCATGGCGTAGGGTGCCAGTTCCCTCTCCTCGCGGGCTTCCTTGGCCTCGCGGTCGTAGGTTCGTTCGTCCATCATGCTTCCCTATCCACCCTCTCGACCGGCACTCCGCCGCACGGTTTCCGTATACTGTTGACCGCGGTCCGCAGCGACAACACCTTCCGGAAGATGTCCGTACCGAGCCCCATGAGAAGCCAAAACAACGTGTTTGGCGGCAGAGCCCTCGCGGTCCTCGTCGCCCTCGCTTGCTGCGCCTGCGGCGAGAAGCCCGTCAAGGTCACGGGCCCTTCGCGGACCGCGCCCATGCCGCCGGCCCCGCTGGAGGAGGTCTCCGACGAACCCCTCTTCGCCGGCGCGGTCATTTTCGAGATGGCCCTCAAGGAAGTCGATACGGGCTACCTGTTCCTCAATATCCGGCCCACGATCCACGAGCTTCCTCTGCTCTCCCGGCGCTATGAGGTGGCCACGGACACGACCCGCACGGCCAACGGGTACAAGCAGATCGTGTTCGCCCTTAGCGCGCGCGACAGCATGATGGGCACGGTGGAGATCCCCGCCAAGGTGGTCCTTGAAGCCTGGTACGACCCCGACGGCCTGGTCGAGACCAAGGAAGGGGTCAGCCGCAAGCCGATGACCGTTCACCGCGGCGACCTCTCCCTCGATGTGCGATTGGACGGCAAGGCGAAGGCCGGCCCGGGCCCCGCCCGCAGGCCGAGCGGCGTCTAGTCGTCCGTACACAGTCCAGATCCTCGAACTGCACCCACTCCCGACGGAGGCCAGTCATGCCCCACGACGTCGTCTTCAGCCCTCTGGCCCAAGAACTCGCCGAACTCGCCCGCAAGATCGCGGACGAGTACGTTCGGCCCCTCGCCGCGCGCCACGACAAGGAGCAGACCTACAACAGCGAGGCGGCGCAGGCGGTGGCGGAGGCGGGTCTGTTCCGGACCTTCATCCCCAAGGAGTACGGCGGCCATGACGCCGGCGTGCTGGCCCTGGCGCGCGTCACCGAGGAGCTGGCGCGGGCTGACTCGGGGTTCGGCGTGGCCTTCGCCGTCAACGCCCTGGGGTCCTTCCCGATCATCCTGGGCGGCACGGAGGAACAGAAGCAACGCTGGCTGCCCCAGGTGGCCGCGGGCGAAAAGATGGTCGCCTTCTGCCTGTCGGAGAAGTTCGCTGGGTCGGACGCTCAGGGGCTCTCGGTCACCGCGCGCGAAGACGGCGACGACTACGTGATCTGCGGCGAGAAGAAGTGGACCACAAACGGCGGCGTGGCGGACATCTACAGCGTGTTCTGCGTGACGGACTCGAATTCGAAGTCGCGGCGCATCAGCGCCATCGTCGTGGAGAAGGGGACCCCCGGTTTCTCGGTCGAGAAGGTCGAGGACAAGATGGGGATCCGTTGTGTCCCGGTCGTTGAGACCCACTTCGACAACGTGCGTGTCCCCAAGGCGAACCTGATCGGCGGGCGGCCGGGTATGGGCTTCAAGCACGCCATGATGACCCTCGACTGCGCGCGCCCCGGCGTCGCGGCCCAGGCCATCGGGGCGGCCCAGGGCGCTCTGGATCTGGCGCTGGTCTACGCCTGTCGGCGCAAGCAGTTCGGCAAGCCGATCTCCAGTCACCAGATGGTGCAGCAGATGCTGTCCGACATGGCGATCAAGACCAATGCCGGCCGCTGGCTGGTGTATGCGGCGGCAGCGGGGATCGATGCGGGAGGCGGGGAGGACGTGAGCAAGATGGCGGCCATGGCCAAGTGCTTCGCCACGGATACGGCGATGGAGGTCGCCACCGACGCCGTTCAGGTCTTCGGCGGGTATGGCTTCATGGAGGACTACCCCGTGGCCAAGTTCTTCCGTGACGCGAAGATCCTCCAGATCTACGAGGGCACCAACCAGGTCCAACGACTCGTGGTGGCGCGCCACCTCGTCCGGGATGCGAGGGCTCTGGGGCACCTCGACGAGTACATCCCGCATGAGGTCCAGCGCACCTACATCGAGGACGACCAGCTCGTCGAGAACCTGAACACCTAGCTGACGGCTTCCGGCACCCGCCGTCCCGGCGCAGCCCGGGGCAGTGACTCTCCGATCGTCACGGGTGACGAAAAAGGTCTGCGGGTCTGTCCAGCTGGCAGCGCGTGATAGAGCGGACGACGGCGGGGGGCCATTCCCCTGCCGCCGCCCCCCCTCGCCCCCCCCGGCGCATCAACGGCTCTTCGGCTCGCCCGAGGACTGCCTTGACGACCAGAAAACCCGCTGAATCCGGCCTGCTTCACCCGAAGTTTCCCGCTCTTGATGCCTCCGGGCACCCGTCCGACGCGCCCGATGGCTGGGAACGGCGCGAAGGAAGGAGCGGCGGACGGTCTGTGAGCGACTCACGCGCGACCGGCCTCCCTCCCGCGCCCGCGCTTCCATCTTCGGAAGGCCCACTTCCTGGAGGTTCACCCGTGAAACGCCGATCCGTCACCCACGCCGATCTCGACTGCCTGCTCACGCCGGCCTGCGAGGATCTCGAGACCTACGACAGGGAATTGGACGCCCTGGTCCGGCACTTCGACGAGCAGGCCCGCGACCTGGAGGTCTCCGACCCTCTCACATGGCGGCGTGCAGTCTCGGGCAGTGACCGGGCGCGTCGGACGACGATCGAGGAGCAGTTCCGGTTAGAGGTGGAGCGCATCGAGATCCTCGATCGCGATGCTGAGGCTCGGCTGGCGCGCCGCACCGAGTTCGCTCGCCGACGGCTGGGCACGGCTCTCGAGCGTGAAGGTCTCGAGCCCGCTCTCCCCGGCGTCGGCATCCATCGTCACGGCCTCACCGGCACGTGCGCCTTCCCCGCTGCGGTCTGCCGGCGTTGGATAGAACTCCACGCTCTGCGTCAGGAGATGGTCGAACGCAACCTCTACCTGGTCTTGATCAATGTTGAGCGCTACGCCCGTACGAGGGCGAACCGCATGGACCTGATCCAGGAGGGCTCCGCCGTCCTGTTCCGTGCAGTGGACGGCTTCGACTGGCGGCGCGGCCTGCTCTTCCGCACCTACGCCGTGCACTGGCTGAACCAGGCCTTTCGCAGTCACCTCTACAACTTCGGGAACACGGTCCGGCTGCCCGTGTACCTCCAGAAGGCGATGAAGCACGTGCGCGCCGCGGTCGAAGAACTGGGTGGGCACCAGGCCACCGTAGCCGAGGTCGCGCGCGAGACGGAACTGGGTGAGAGCGTCGTCGCTTCGGCCATGGCGGCGTCGCGCACCACGCACTCCATCGACCTGCGCGTGGGACGCGCCGATGACGAACTCAACGCCCTGCGGGATCTGCTGGGTGACGGCGGAGACGGTGATCCCTACGGCCCCGAGATGGAGGAGATCAGCATCCGAAAGGGCGTGGAGATGGCCTTTGACCTGCTCGCGGACCGGGAGCGATTCGTGATCGAGCGCCGCTTCGGGATCGGGGTCCGCAAGGAGCACACCCTGGCGGAGATCGCGGCCGAGATGGGCGTCAGCCTGGAGCGCGTGCGCCAGATTCAGATGCGTGCCATCGCCAAGATGAACACGCCGGGGTTGCGCAAGGCGGTCGATCCGTTCCTGCTCTGAACGGCGGGGCGCGACGACCGGGAGTCGCGTGCCAGGCCCGCGTCCTTCACGGACCTTCCCACCGGGGCGCGCGAGAGGCCGGTGGTTGACGCTTCGGTCGGTCGGGCGTCTTCGAAGACCTCACCGGCGCACGCTCTCCTGGGGGGCCGGGGTACCGGCGATCGCCCCGCGCCCTCTGGCACCCCGTCTGCCGTCGGAGAATCGGGCCGGAGCAGCGGGGGGGATCTGGCCTGCCCCAGAGGACGCGGAGGGGGGCGATTTGTTATCTTGCCCGGGAATCGGGATCCCCCGCAATGTCCGTCTGCACCATGCCGGCCACCCCCGCCCCCGACCGAGTCAGCGCGCCCGTCCGGTCCGAGCCGACCGGGCGTGAGCGCGCCCCGCGCAAGCCTCCGTGGCTCAAGGTCCCCCTGCCCGGGGGAGAGGGCTACACGCGTCTCAAGCGTCTGACCCGCGAGCTCAAGCTGCACACGGTCTGCGAGGAGGCGCGCTGCCCGAACATCGGTGAGTGCTGGTCGGGCGAACAGGCGACGATGACCATCATGGTCCTGGGCAGCGAGTGCACACGCCGCTGCCGGTTCTGTGCCGTGGACACCGTCGAGCGAGCAGCCGCGCCCGATCCCGCGGAACCCGCGCATGTCGGCGAGGCCGTGGCGGTCATGGGTCCGGCCTATGTCGTCATCACCAGCGTCGACCGCGATGATCTTCCCGACGGCGGCGCGGCCCACTACGCGCTCTGCCTGGAGGAGATTCGCAGGCGCGCACCGGACACCCTCGTCGAGACCCTGATCCCCGACTACACGGGCGAAGATCTGGCGTTGCTGATGAAAGGGCGCCCCGATGTTCTGGCCCACAATGTGGAGGTGGTCGAGAGGCTCCAGCGCCGCATTCGCGACCCGCGCTGCTCCTTCTCGCGCTCCCTGGAGACCCTGCGCTCGGCGAAGCGACTGGACCCCGATGTGCTCACCAAGTCCTCTCTGATGCTCGGCCTCGGTGAGCGTGACGGCGAGGTCCGCGAGGCTCTGGAGCGCCTGCGGGAGGCGGGGGTCGACCTCCTGACCCTCGGTCAGTATCTGCGCCCGACCGCGAACCACGCGCCGGTCCTGCGCTACATAGAACCGGAGCGCTTCGAGGAGTGGGGGCGAGTCGGCCGCGAACTGGGCTTTGCGAATGTTGCGTCGGGGCCGCTCGTGCGGTCGAGCTACAAGGCGGGCGAGTTCTTCGCTGCGCGGCTCATCCATGCGCGCCGGCGGCGCGCGCGACCCGCATCGGAGTTGGAGTAGAGGCCATGGCCGATACCCATACGGTGAGCGTCATCGGACCCGACGGGGACACCGGCGGGTATGACTGCGGATTGAGCGACGAGCGACTGCTGCACTGCTACCGAACGATGCTCCGAACGCGCGCCTTCGATGAGATCTGCATGAAGCTGCAGCGCTCGGGGCGCATCGGCTTCTCCATCCCGAACCTCGGGGTCGAGGCCACGCAGGTCGGCGCGGCGAGCGCTCTCGAGACGACCGACTGGGTGTTCCCCAGCTACCGGGACTTCGGCATGGCGCTCTACCACGGCGTCGCCCCGCTGGGAATGATGCACAACATGTTCGGGAACGGTCTCGACTCCGCCAAGGGGCGTCAGATGGCCGTGCACTTCTCCTTCGAGGATCCGATCCATTTCTTCTCGATCTCATCGCCCATCGGCACGCACATCCCCCAGGCCGTAGGAGCTGCCCGTGCCTTTCAGATGCGCGGCGAGGAGCATGTCTGCCTGGTCAGCTTCGGCGACGGCGGAACATCCAGCCTCGGTTTTCACAGCGGGATGAACTTCGCCGGTGTGTGGAAGGCTCCCGTCGTCTTCCTGTGCCAGAACAACGGCTGGGCGATCTCCTGCCCGAGCTCCGAGCAGACTGGATCGGAGACCTACGCGGTCAAGGCCGATGCCTATGGGATGCCTGGGGTGAAGGTGGACGGCAACGACTTGCTGGCCGTTCGCAAGGTCGTCTCGGAGGCCGTCGCCCGCGCGCGCGCGGGGGAGGGGCCGACTCTGGTGGAAGCGGAGACGTTTCGGATGGGCGGTCACTCCACTTCGGACGATCCAACGCGCTATGTACCGGCCGAGGAACTGGAGGCCTGGAGCAAGCGCGATCCCGTCGAGTGCTTCGAGGGCTTCCTCGCGCGGCGCGGCTTGTGGAGCGAGGGAGATGGGGAGCGTCTACGTGAGGAGGCGCTCACCGAGATCGGCGCTGCGGCCAAGATCGCCGAGGCGGAGGTGGCGCCCGGGCTCGAGACGATCTTCAGCGACGTCTACGAGAGCCTGCCCGATCACCTGAGAGCACAAGGAGAGGCGGCGTTCGACCTCTCGTGTCGCAAGGGCGAAGCTGCCGCCGGAGACGGGGAGTTTCCCCTGTGAGGGCACGCCCCGAGTGCGCCGGCCGAGAGCACATCCATCGACCCAGGACCGCTGCGATCCAATGGCAACCCTGACCATCGTCCAGGCCGTCAACGACGCCCTGAAGACCATCATGCGCGATGACTCGTCGGTCATCGTGTTCGGGGAAGATGTCGGCGTGAAGGGCGGCGTCTTCCTCGCCACCGAGGGCCTCACCGCCGAGTTCGGCGCCGAGCGCTGCTTCGACACGCCGCTCTCCGAGGACGGGATCATCGGCGCGGCCATCGGGATGGCGATGAACGGCTTGAAGCCGGTGGCGGAGATCCAGTTCCAGGACTTCATCTTCCCGGGCTTCGACCAGATCGTCTCCGAGGCGGCCAAGCTGCGTTACCGTTCCGGCGGCCAGTACACGGCGCCGATGGTCATCCGTACGCCCTATGGCGGCGGGATTCGAGGCGGGCTCTATCACAGCCAGTCCGGCGAGGCCTATTTCTGCCACACGCCCGGCTTGAAGGTCGTCGTGCCCTCGACTCCTCACGACGCGAAGGGCTTGCTGATCGCCTCGATCCTCGATCCTGATCCCGTCCTGTTCCTCGAGCCCAAGGCGCTCTACCGCAGCGTCAAGGGGGAGGTTCCCGAGGGTGTGTACGAGGTCGAACTCTCCACCCTGCGCGAGGTCCGCGCGGGAGACGATGTCACCGTGTTCTGCTACGGCGCCATGGTTCCCGTCGTCACCAAGGCCGCCGAGGCGGCCGCCTCCAAGGGCATCGAGTGCCACCTCGTCGATCTGCGCACTCTCCTGCCGCTCGACGAGCAGGGCGTCCTCGAGGCCGCTCGCCGCACGGGCCGGGTCGTCATCGTCCACGAGGCCCCGCGTTTCTGCGGCTACGGCGCCGAACTCAGCGCGCTGATCGCGGAGAATGTCATCGAGTACATGGAAGCTCCCATCAAGCGCGTGACGGGCTTCGACACTCCCTTTCCTAACACGCTCGAACACCACTACCTGCCGGACGAGCGCCGGGTGCTCGACGCGATCGAGCAGGTCCACTCCTACTAGGCTGAACAGCGATGGCCATCGAATTCAAACTTCCGGATGTCGGCGAGGGAGTGGCCGAGGGCGAGGTCGTGCAGTGGCTCGTCAGCGAGGGCGATGCCGTCGAAGAGCATCAGAGCGTCGTCGAGGTGATGACGGACAAGGCGACGGTGGAGATTCCCGCGCCGGCCTCCGGCGTGATCACCGCCTTCCAGGCCGAAGCCGGCGATGTCGTTCCGGTCGGCGGCGTGCTCTTCATCCTTGAGACGGAAGGTGCCGCGGCTCCCGCGCCGGCTCCCGCCGAGGTCGCCGTCCAGGCCCCTGCGCCCGCCGCCAAATTGCCCGCCCCCGTTGCCGAGGTGCCGGCACCCGCCCCTGTGGAGTCTGTTTCCGGCGCCGTGTTGACTCCCACGCCGCCTCCGCCGAGAGCAGCCGGTGCAAAGGCCCTGGCGACCCCCAGCGCCCGGCGCGTCGCGCGCGAGCTGGGCATCGATCTGGTCGATGTCGCAGGCACGGGTCGCAACGGCGTGATCCGCCGCGCGGACGTCGAACAGACCCACGCATCGGAGGCGAGCACCGCCGGCGTGTCCACACCCGCCGTGAGTGCGCCGGTGAGTACCGGCGGAGAGACGCGCGTCCCTTTCCGCGGCGTGCGGCGCAAGATCGCCGAGGCGATGGTCCGTTCGCGAGACACCGCCGCTCACTTCACCGTGGTGGAGGAGGTGGACGTCACCGATCTGGTCGCCCTGCGCGCGCGCGCCAAGGCCGTCGGCGCCGAGCAAGGCGTCAAGGTCACCTACATGCCCTTCATCATGAAGGCCACCGCCATCGCCCTGGCGCGCTTCCCGCAGCTCAACGGCCACCTGGACGAGCAGGCCGGAGAGATCGTTCAGTGTCACTACGTGAACCTCGGGATCGCGACCGATACCGACAAGGGCCTGATGGTGCCCGTCATCCGCGGCGTCGAGAGCAAGGGCGTGCTCGCTCTGGCCGCCGAGTTGGCCGCGCTGGCCGAGAGCGCGCGCACCGGGACGATCAGTCCTGACGCCTTCAAGGGGAGCACCTTCTCCATCACCAACGCCGGCAACATCGGCGGCATCCTGGCCACTCCCATCATCAACCACCCCGACATCGCGATCCTCGGCGTGCACCGGATCATGAAGCGCCCCGGTGTCGTGGAAGGGGCCGACGGAGACCGTATCGAGGTACGCCAGTACATGAACTTCTCGACCAGCATCGATCACCGCCTGGCTGACGGAGCCGATGGTGTGCGATTCCTGGTCGCCATCAAGCAGCTCCTTGAGTGCCCGGGACTCCTGGCGCTCTGATCCGAGCATGGCGGACATGGAACGCGTGCTCGCGGCGGACGGCAGCGTCGTCGGGACGGTGCCCGATCTGTCCGACGAGCGCTTGCGCGAGCTCCTCGTGCACATGCTGCGCGTGCGATGCATCGATGAGCGCATGCTCAAGCTGCAGCGCTCTGGCCGGGTCGGCTTCGTAGGCTCGACCCTCGGCCTGGAAGCGGCCATGATCGGCTCGGCCGCACCCCTGCGGCCTGCGGACTGGCTCTGGTCGGGCCTGCGCGAGGGCGGCGCGGCGGTGATGCGGGGTCTGCCTCTCGATGAGTACGTCGCGCAGATGTTCTGCAACTCGAATGACACCGCCAAAGGCCGCCAGATGTGCAATCACTTCCAGCACAGGGGCAGCCATTACCCGAGCTGGTCATCGGTCATCGGGACTCAGGTGACCCATGGCGTGGGGGCCGCCTACGCCGCCCGCCATCGAGGTCTCGACGAGGTCCACGCGATCTACTTCGGTGATGGAGCCTCCAGCTCGAATGGTTTCCACAGCGGACTCAACTTCGCGGGCGTCTGGGAGGCTCCCTGCGTGTTTGTCCTGGTCGACAACGGTTGGGCCATCTCGGTCTCGTCCAGCGCGCAGACCGCCGCCGAGTCCTACGCGGCCAAGGGCCGGGCCTACGGTGTCCCTGGCGTCGAGGTGGACGGTAACGATGTGCTGGCCGCCCACGGAGCCATGCACGCGGCCCTGGAGACCGCCCGTGCCGGGGGAGGACCCACCCTCGTGGTGCTCAAGACCTACCGCATGCTCGGTCACTCGAGCTCGGATGACCCGACTCGCTACCGCGATCCCGATGAGGTCGCCGTCTGGGCCGAACGAGACCCGATCGACCGCTACGAGGCCTTCCTGGTCGCCCGCGGCCTGCTGGCCGCGGGCGAGCGGGAGCGGTTGGGCGCCGAACTCCTGACCGAGCTCGACGCGGTGATCCGGGTCCAGCAAGCGGCCGCGCCGATGTCCACGCGCACGCTCGTCGAGGATGTCTATTCAGACATGCCCGAGCACCTGCGCCGGCAGTACAACGATTTCGCCAGGGTCCAGGAAGTCCACGGAGAGGCCCGCCCCGGCGAGGGCGCCTTCCCGCTCTAGGAGCCCGTTGAATCACGCCCTACCACGACTTCGCCCTCTCCGTCGCTGCTGCGTCGGAATCATCACCCATTGTGCCCCGACGACGAGGTATTCGTCTCATCACGGGCGTTCTTCAACGGGTTGCTGACACCATCCAACCATGAGTTCATCCCGAAGAGTGATCGTCATCGGAGCCGGCCCCGCCGGCTACGTTTGTGCCATCCGTCTCGCCCAGCTCGGCCAGGAGGTGACGGTCGTCGAGCGCGAGGCACTCGGGGGTACCTGCTTGAACGTGGGCTGCATCCCATCCAAGGCGATGATCGCCGCCGGTGTCCTGATGGACAGGGTTTCACGCGCCTCGGCCATGGGAATCACCGTGGAGAGCCTGAAGCTCGATCTGAAGCGCCTGGTGGACTGGAAGCGCGGCATCGTCGAGCGCTTGACCGGCGGCGTGGGGGGCCTGCTCGAGCAAAACGGTGCCTCAGTCGTGATGGGCGAGGCGACGCTGCTCGACGCGCACAGCGTGCGCGTGAAGAGCGGCGACGGCGAGCGGACCCTGGAGGCCGACGACATCGTCATCGCGACCGGGTCGGTTCCGATCGAGATCCCGGGCTTCGCCTTCGACGAGGACAAGGTCTGGTCCTCGACCGGTGCCCTGACCCCCGAGCGCATTCCCGAGCATCTCGTCGTGATCGGCGGTGGGTACATCGGCCTCGAGCTGGGGATCATGTACCGCATGCTCGGGAGCCGGGTGACGGTGATCGAGGCCACCGAGAGCGCCTTGCCCGGTCAGGATGCCGATTGCGTCAAGGTCATCGAGCGCTCCATCAAGAAGCGCAAGATCAAGCTCCTGTGCTCGACCTTCGCTCGCGGCTACGAGGAGTCCGGCGACCAGCTCGGCGTCCGCATCGAGGGTCCGAAAGGCGAGAGTGTCCTGGAGTGCGACCAGATCCTCTCCACCGTGGGGCGGCGCCCCTACAGCGATGGCCTCGGGCTCGAGGCCGCTGGCCTCGCGACGGACGCGGGCGGCTTCCTGTCCGTGGACGAGCGCATGCGCACCTCCGTCTCGAACATCTACGCCATCGGCGACATCGCGGGCCAACCGATGCTGGCGCACAAGGGCAGCAAGGAAGGTCAGGTCGCCGCGGCTGTCATCGCTGGGAAGGCTGAGGTCTACGACGCGCGCTGTGTCCCGGCAGTGATCTTCACCGCCCCCGAGATGGCCTCGGTGGGGCTGACGGAGGAGCAGTGCAAGGAGCGGGGCATCGAGTTCCGCACCGGACGCTTCCCCTTCGCCGCCTCTGGGCGCGCGATGAGCCTGATGGAGGCAGAGGGCTTCGTGAAGATCCTGGCCGACGCCGAGACCGACGAGGTGCTGGGGGTGCACATGGTGGGACCCGAGGTGACCGAGTTGATCGCCGAGGCGACTCTGGCGATCGAGATGGGCGCAACTGCCGAGGACATCGCGCGCACGATCCACGCCCATCCCACCCTGCCGGAGGCGATGATGGAGGCGGCCGAGGCCGTGCACGGAATGGCCGTCCATATCTTCGAGCGACGGTGAGCGACGCGGCGAGAACGCTCGATGTGCGCCGGCTCGGCCGCACCCGCTACGAGGATGTCCATCGTCTGCAGGGAGAGCTCGTGGAACAGCGCATCGCCGGCGAGGTCGGGGACGTCCTGATCCTGACGGAGCACGAGCCGGTGGTCACGGTCGGTCGTGGGAGCGGAGCGGCCGACGTCGCCGGCGTCGCATTGCCGGTGTTCGAGATCGAGCGCGGCGGGGAAGCCACCTACCACGGGCCTGGGCAGGTGGTCGCCTACCCGATCCTGGCCCTGGCTGAAGGGCGCCGTGACCTGCACCGCTACCTGCGGGATCTTGAGGAAGTCGCGCTCAGAGTCCTGGCGGAGTTCGGCCTCGAGGGGGTGCGCCGTCCGGGCCTGACCGGGGTCTGGATCGGTGCCAGAAAGGTCTGCTCTATCGGCGTCTCCGTCCGTCGCTGGGTCACCTGGCACGGCCTCGCCATCAACGTCCACACCGACCTCTCCGCCTTCGGCGAGTTTCGACCGTGCGGTCTCGATCCGGAAGTGATGACTCGCCTGTCGGACCACGCCGAGATCCCCGAGGGGACCCTGCTGGTCGAGGTACTCGTGATCCGTCACCTGTGCGACGTCTTCGACCTTGACTTGCCCGATACGCGCCCGGCGTCGGGCGCGGCCCCGGGCGGTCCCTCCCCCTCCAGCGATCTGCCGCTGTATCCGGGGTCGTAGGCCTTTGTACCGCTGAAATACGGTCACGAAGGGGCTTGAATGGCCCCAGAAGGGGTTTCTTGGGTCCCGCATCCGTCCTGATGTCCTCTTTCGGCATCAGTTCACCGACCCCCGTTCCCGATCTACACAGCGCGGGAGGGCGGCGCGCCCAGTCCCGGCTCTGACCTCGCGATGATCCAACGCCGCTTCCAAGAGTTCCGGATGTCAGGAAAGCTCCCGGCGCCCTGCGGCGCCGGAGTGCGCCTGCTGGAATTGATGGGCGACCAGGGTGCGGCTTCGAAGGAGATCGTGCGGGCCATCGAGACCGATGCCGTCCTGACCCGCCGCCTGCTCAAGCTGGTCGATGCGACCCGACCGCAGGGGTGCGATCCGATCCAGACCCTGACCGAGGCCGTGCGCGCCCTCGGCCCTGGCACCGTCCGCAATGTAGGCCTGGCCTTCTCGCTGATCTCCGCCTCCAGCCGCGGCATCTGGCGTGGCTTCGACTACGACCGCTACTGGTCTCGTGCCCTGGCGCGAGCCGTGGCGTGTTCCGCTATCAGCCGACACGTCGCCATCGGTATCCCCGCGGAGGGTTTCGTCCTGGGAGTGCTGGCGGAAGTGGGCCGGCTCGCGCTCGCCCGCGTCCACCCCGAGGCCTACCTGGAACTCATCTCCGCCCATCGCTCGGCATCGGCACGCGAGATCGTCGACGCAGAGCGCTCCCGTTTCGACATCGACCACACCGAGCTGGCCGAGTGCTTGCTCAGGGATTGGGGCCTCTCACCCGAACTCGTCCAGGCAGTCAAGGAGTTCGAGTTCACCGACATCACTGTCGATGAAGGGGCATTGGAAGACATGGTGCAGGCCCTCGGCGCAGCGGACATCGTGGCGCGCGTACGCGTACACGAGGAAGACTCGACGCTGGAGAACTGGGAGCTGCAGGCGCGCAAGGTGGTTGGCTTGAAGGCCCGCCTGGGTTGCGATGACCAGGCATTCACAGCCTTCTGCGATGACATCGTCGCAGGCTGGCACGAGTGGGGCGAGGAGCTGGGGATGAACACCCACCCGGCCGTCGGATTCGAGGGCAGGGCGGTAGGGCACCCCGCGCCAGGCGGATCCCTCCGCGTGGGTGGGGCCGGTCTGGGGGCGTTGTCCGAACCGCTCGCGTCTCCGCCGGCGCAAGTGGACGGTGACGCGAGCGAGCCGTTGGCTCCTCTACAGGTACTCGCCGTCGACGATGACTCCGCCAGCCTGAGCTTGGTGGAGGAAAGTCTGCGCCGGCGCGGCTACGAGGTGCGTCTGGCCACCGACGGAGAGGCCGCCTTGAGCGCCGTCATCGCGGCGCCACCGCAGATAGTGGTCTGCGACTGGCAGATGCCCGGGATGAACGGCCTCGATCTCTGCCGTGCCCTACGCCAGCTGGACGGAGGAGCGGAGATCTACTTCGTGCTCGTCACGGGTCACGACGCGCAGGCAACCATCGTCGAGGCCTTCGACGCCGGCGTGGATGACTACATCCAGAAGCCCTTCGATCCGCAGGTCCTCCTGGCTCGTATCAAGGGCGGGCGGCGCGTCATCGAACTTCAGCGACAGTTCGAGTGCGATCAACGCACGATCCACCGGCAGGTCTCGGAACTGCAGTTGTTGACCCGCCGGCTGCGCTCGGCGGCATTGACCGACACTCTGACGGGCCTTCCGAACCGGCGCTTCGCCATGCGGCGCCTGCAGCAGGCATGGGAGTCGTCGAGCCGGACCGGCCAGCCGCTCTCGATCGTGATGGTCGATATCGACGAGTTCAAGCGCATCAACGATGTGTACGGCCACGCGGCCGGCGACATTGCTCTGCGTCAGACTTCCGAAGTGCTCCGATCGGTGCTCTCCGCGGAAGAGGACGTCTGCCGCCTGAGCGGCGACGAGCTGCTCGTCATCTGTCCTGGCAGCGACACGGCAGCGACGGCGCGCGTGGCCGAACGCCTGCGCAAGGCCGTCGGGGAGCAGACCTTCTCCTGGGGCGAGGCGAGCTGTCGCATCACCCTGAGCCTGGGCGTCGCGTCACGCTTCCCCTGGATGGAGTCGAGCGACGCCTTCCTTGAGGCCGCGGATGAGGCGGTCTACGCGGCGAAGAAGGGTGGCCGGAACCGGGTCAGCTGCGCCTCGGAGACGCCGTCGTCTTTCACTGCCTGAAGCGGATCCGGCTTCAGCTCGGCGGTTCACTCCAGGAAGAACGGACTCGACCAGGCCAGACCGCCATCGATCTGGAGCACCCGTAGGTAGAGGTACTCGCCAGGTTCGAGGTCTTCGACGTAGGTGACGGACCGAATGTCCTCACGATCCCCGACCAGCGTGCGCTCGACGAGCGAACCGCTGCGGACGAGATCGATGTGCTCGATGGTGCTCGTCGCGGAGATGCGCAGATTCAGGCGTGCGCGATCGGGCAAGTCGGCGGTACGCACCCTCGCGCCCATCTCGTGGCCGCCGAGGGCAACGTCCAGCAGAATGCGCGGGCCGCTGGTGGCGTAGGTTCGTCGCGCGCGCAAGGCCGAGAGCAAGCTGGAGCGGGAGAGGTCGTCGGCGCGGATCGCCGCCAGCCCACCGTTTCCGAGACGAGCCCCTCGCTCGTCGCCGGGACGCGCCGCCTGGTAGCCGTAGAAAGGTGAGAGGTGCGCCAACCCAGGGTGTCCGTCGTGACCGTCGCTGCTGCCCACGAAGCCGAGGGTGTATCCCATGTCGAGTGCGTCGCGAACGGAGTTGCCGGGCAGGAACGAGTAGATGCGCGAAGGGGAGTCGGCGGCCTCGCTACTGCCGTGGACGCTCATGACCTCGGTCACCGGCTCCAGCACGGGATCGGGGGCGACCGACCAGTCCGTGGCCACCGGTCCGCCGGCGGAGTGGTGGGCGAAGGTCAGCGCGGAGTGACCCCGGAGGGCGTCCCAGAGTTCGCCGGGCGTGTCGAAGCGCTCGTCGAGGGAACTCAGCACCTCGCCGTCCTCCTCGAAGTACAGCACGTGCCGGTGGCCGTGGATCCAGCTCGTCCACTCGTAGGCCAGGAGTGTCACGAACCGGCCCGGTTCGTGAAACGCGTCGACCTGCTCTCCAATCTCCTCCCACATTTCGGGGCGCTGGTCGAGGAAGTGCATCATGCCGTAGTGGTCGTGGTCGGTGAGGGCAACCACATCCAGCGCAGCCACGTCCCGGGCGTAGCTAAAGTAGTCCTCGGGCAAGCCTGTTCCGTCGGAGAGGTTGGAGTGGCCGTGCAGGTCTCCCCAGAAGATCGGAGCGACCTGTTCTTCTACCCAGAGCGGATTGGTGCGGGCTTCCACGGCGAGGCCATCGCCTTCGAAGGACGCCGTGACGCGCCAGGTACCAGGGCCGGGGGCGTCGAGTTCAAGGGTGCGGCAGCCGCCGTCGCCGGCGGCCAGCTCCACGCGGTCGGGGAGCACTAACCCCTCAGGTGTGGAGCGCAGGGTCACGGTGCCGGCCATCTCGCATCCACGGCTCCCAGCGCCGTCGAGCAGGGCGAGGGTCAGGCGCACGGGCGCGCCAGGCCGCGCCGTGGCGGTGATGTGGGCGGTGAGCATGGCCGCCTGAGCGGGGAGGACGTCGATCGTCGGGCAGTCCTCGGCGCGCTCCCGGATCCCGTCGCCATCGCCGTCTACGGCGAACAGGAAAAGGGAGCCGCGCTCGGCGTACTGGTCGGGAATCGCCTGGGCGGCGCCGGCGCCGTAGACCAGCTCGATGCGCTCGCCCGCTTCCAGGGCCCGGCCGAGGACCTCGATCTGCATCAGGGTCCGCTGCAGGGTGCGCGGCGCAAGTTCGACCCCCTCGGCGTCGCTGCCCACGGTGGTGTAGCCTGGCATCTGCTCGCGTGTCGATTGGGGCGTGCTCCAGCCCCAGAAAGGAGGCACCTGAAAGTAGAGCGCCCCGCCGACCTGTATTCCGAGCGGGCCGACCTCGAAGGTGAAGGTCCAGCGTCCCGGGCGGCCGACCTGTGCGTGGCCGTCTTCGCCCTCCTCGACCACCAGCCAGGCGCGTCCACCGCCGTCGGAGGGGTGGCGCTCGGCGGCCAGGTCGGCCCGCAACTCCGCGAGCACCGCGGGCTTGGCGGTCGGGGGCAATCCGTCCGCCGAGGACGGCGCCTGTCCCGTTTGCGGCGCATCGGAGCGTGAGCAGGAGAGCAGAAGGAGCAGGGCGAAGCCGGCGGCGGGGCGTGTGTGGGTCAACTTCATCGAGGATCAGGCAGGGTAGGCGGCGCGAGACCGCACAGCCAGCCCGTGTCTCGCGGGGGGGCATCCGAGGCGCTGCGAACACCCACGATTCACAGAGCCCTTCCCTGCTGGCGGTGGATTACGGGGGCCTGAAATCCGCCTCATGAATGGAGAGGCCCAGCGGGTAGACTCCCGCCCGTGCCCACCGACATCGAGATTGCGCGTGCGAAGACCCTCCTGCCCGTCGGCGAGATCGCCCAGAAGATCGGCCTCGGCGAGGACGATCTGGTGCCCTACGGCCGCACCATGGCCAAGGTCCGGGTCGAGGCCGTCGCGGACCGGGAGATCAGTGGCAAGCTGATCCTCGTCTCGGCGGTGACGCCCACGCCCGCGGGCGAGGGCAAGACGACCGTCACCGTGGGCCTCGGCCAGGCTCTGGGCAAGCTAGGGCTGAAGGGTGCGATCTCCATCCGCGAACCCTCCCTGGGGCCGTGCATGGGGATGAAGGGCGGAGCGACCGGCGGCGGCCATGCGCAGGTCCTCCCGATGGAGGACATCAACCTTCACTTCACGGGCGACCTGCACGCGATCACCGCTGCGAACAACCTCCTCGCGGCCCTCGTCGACAACCAGATGTACTTCCGCCACGATCCACCGCTCGATCCCCGGCGGGTCACCTGGCGACGGGTGCTCGACATGAACGATCGCCCGCTTCGCAACGCGGTGATCGGAATGGGCGGGCCCACTTCCGGCGTCCCCCGTGAGACCGGGTTTGACATCACCGCCGCGTCGGAGGTCATGGCCGTGCTCTGCCTGGCCGAGGATCTCGCGGATCTCGAGGCGCGCCTTGGACGCATGATCGTCGGCTACGGTTACGACAACTCTCCCGTGACGGCCGCCGACCTGGGCGCGACGGGGGCGATGGTCGCCCTTCTGAAGGACGCGGTGAAGCCCAACCTCGTGCAGACACTCGACGAGACGCCTGCCTTCGTCCACGGCGGCCCCTTCGCGAACATCGCCCACGGCACCAGCAGCGTCATCGCCGCCAAGACCGCTCTGCGCCTGGCAGACTATGTCATCACCGAGGCAGGCTTCGGTTTCGATCTCGGAGCGGCGAAGTTCTTCGACATCATGTGCCGCCAGTCCGGGCTGCAGCCGTCGTGCGTGATCCTCGTGGCGACGATTCGGGCCCTCAAGATGCACGGCGGAGTGCCGCTCTCCGAGCTCGACCGGCCCGACCCCGACGCGGTGCGCCGGGGGCTTCCCAACCTGGAGAAGCACCTCGAGACCAATGAGTTCTTCGGCGTGCCCGAACTCGTGACGGTGAACAAGTTCACCGGTGACACGGAGGAGGAGATAGCGGTCGTGCTGGACCGCTGCGCTGCGCTCGGCTACGAGGCCGCCGTGGCCGATGTCTGGAGCCGAGGGGGAGAGGGCGGTGTGGAGGCGGCGCGCAAGATGGTCGAGATCGCCGATGCCTTCGACGGGGAGTTCACTCACCTCTACGAGCTCGAGGAGAGCATCGAGGAGAAGATTCGCAAGGTGAGCGAGAAGGTCTACGGCGCCCACGCGATCGACCTCACCGCGCGGGCGAAGAAGGACATCGCGCGCATCGAGAGTCTCGGCCTCGCGACGCTCCCGATCTGTATCGCCAAGACACAACAATCGCTCAGCGACAACCCAAAATTACTCGGACGGCCGAAGGACTTCGTGGTCACCGTGCGAGAGATCGCCGTGAGCGCCGGAGCGGGCTTCCTGGTCCCGATCACAGGCGACATCATGCGCATGCCGGGGCTCCCGCGCCGTCCCGCCGCTCTGGACATCGGCCTCGACGCTGCAGGCGAGGTGCGCGGGCTGGCCTGAGCAGGAAAGTCGTACCTGCCGGCGAGGACCGTTGGGTCAGCGCTCCCCGGCGAGTACGAGTACCTGCCAAAGGCGGTGATTGGCGCGCCGGCGCAGGTCCGACCAGTCCGCGCCCGGCAGGACGGGCGGGAGGGTCGTGATGCCCACTTCATCGAAGCTGTTGCTGTAGCCCGCCAGGTCCCAGGCCACGTCCGCGCCCTCAAGGCCGACCTGGATGGCCTTTGCGTCGGGCGCCTTGCCATTGCCCGAATACTGGTTGTCGTGGATCCAGTTCCCGTCAGGGATCGGATCCACATCGTAAGCCCTGCGCTGTCTTGAGTCGTAGAGGATGTCCAGCCCCACCACGGCCACGCCGACGGTGTCGTTGTCGCGGATGATGTTGTCGGTCACCTCGACCCGGTCCGCGGCCAGAAGCATGACACCCGTTCCCGAGGGGACATTGGCCACGACAGCCTCGGGGTCGGCAAAGTTCTCGTGGTTGTTGGATTCAATGATGTTCCCGCGCACGACGCAGTCCAGGGAGACCTTTGACGGGTTGTTGGGGAGCAGGAACACCAGCACACCGCCAGCGTTGTCGTGGACGTGGTTGTCCTCTACCAGGGCGTCGACCGAGTTCTCAATCTCGATGCCCGTCACGTTTCCGTACACGTCATTGCCGCGCACGATGATGTCCTTGGACTGGCCGACGTAGATGCCCGCGTCGCGAACTCCAGTGACCGTGCAGTCCTCGATCAAGACGCCCACGACCTCCACGGGGTAGAGACCGTACAGGCCGGAGTCCGAGCAGTGAATGTCGCGGAAGATGAGGTCGGTACCCAGGTTGATCATCAGTCCGTTGGCGGTGTAGGCGCGGACGTCGAATCCCTGGATCGTCAGGTGCGAGCCCGAACCCGTGACCGCATCGCTCAGGAGGTGTTTGCCGTCCAGCACCGGGCGCGCGCCATCGACCGTGACGCCCTCGATGGTCAGGTTGGAGACGTCGATGGCGAGGGATTCGTGGTAGATGCCGGGCATGACACGGATTCGCTCACCCGGCTGCGCGGCGTCCACGGCGTCCTGGATGCGTCCGCCCTCGCGCACGACGATGCCGCCCTCGTTGCGCTCGATCAGCGGTCTGGGAGGCGGGTCGCCCTGTGCCTGGAAGCGCGCGAGCTCCGCGGAGCGGTTGGCGAGGCGGGGCACGACAGGCAGTCCCGAGGGGACTCGCGTGGGCAGCTGGGGCGCTGCCGACTCGTCGGTGAGGGCGTGCAGGAAGGCGATCAGGTCAGCGCGCTCGCGCTCGGAGAGATCGAAGGGGCGAATCTTGTCGTCGATGTCGATCTCTCCGAGCTCGAAGGCGTGGCCGCCGCCTTTCGCGTAGAAATCGAGCACATCCTCGAGCGTCGCGAGCACGCCGTTGTGCATGTAGGGAGCAGTCAGGGCAACATTGCGCAGGGTGGGCACCTTGAAGGCGTGCTCGTAGCCCGCGCCCGCCACCTCCCCGCGGCCGAGATCCGCGTCCGCCAGGTCGGGGTGGGGCGGCACGCCGATCACCTTGAAGTCGGGGTTGGCAAAGGTCGGCACGTTGTGGCACTCGAAGCACCGTGTCTTGAGCGAGCGGAACGCACCCAGGCCGCGGCGCTGCGCAGTCGAGAGGGCCTCGCGTTCGCCACCCGCGTAGCGATCGTAGGCTGAATCAGCGGTCAGGACGGTGCGCTCGAAGGCGGCGATGGCGTCGGTCACGTGATCAAAGGTCACCGCCTCGGCGGGGGTGCCATCGAAGGCGCCCTGGAAGAGAGTCACGTATTCGGGGATGGCGGAGAGTTGCTCCACCAGCTCGTCAGCGTCCTGCGCCATCTCCCCGGCGTCCTGGATCGGCCCCGCTGCCTGTTCTTCCAGGTCGGCGGCGCGCCCGTCCCAGAACTGGCGGGCGTTGTAGGCGGCGTTCCAGATCGTGGGGGAGCCGCGCCGCAGGACCTTGCCGCCGTGCCGGTCGGGCCCCAGGCCGACACCGCCGCGACCCATGGAGAGGGCGCGGTTGTCGGAGAAACCCAGGTCGGGGTGGTGGCAGTGGGCGCAGGAGGTCGTGTCATCACCCGAGAGCAGCGGGTCGAAGTAGAGCAGCTTGCCCAGAGCTTCCTTCTCCGGTGTGGAGGCGTTGTCGGCCCGCATGGCCATGGGCGGGAAGTCGCGGTCGAGGTCGGCGCCCGCCGCGATGGCATCGAAGCGGGCCAGGGATGCCGATTCAATGCTCGCCACCCCGGCCCGCACGCCGCCGGGCTGAACGAGCCCCGGGATCGGGGCGTAGACGAAGAGGAGGAAGCCGACAACCGCACCACCGAGAAGCGCAGACAGGATCTTTGAAGTGCGGGAGCTCATGTGCGCCAGCCTACACGTACGCCCACCGACCGCACTCCGTTCCAGGCCTTCTCTCCTTCTTCGCCTCCGGTCTGCGGAGCGATGAGTCGGCGCGACGGCTCCGGCGCTCAGGGCGAGAAGACGATCTCGACTCCGTGGGAGAGGTTGAACTGGGAGCCGCAGGGGCTCAGGGCCGGGTCGCGGTACCAGGCCTGGAATCGGCGGACGTCCCCTGCGCCCACCCCGAGCTGCGTGGTGATGTTCTGGCTCCACTCGGCGCCGCCGATGGCGTCGGCGTTACGCACGCCGAGGCGGACCACGGAGCTTCCCGCACAGCGGATGCCGTCACCGAAGATCACGCCGTTGCCGCCGTTGACTGCCTGGAGCCCGGCGAAGAGCAAGGCGGGCTGGGTGGGCGTCATGTTGAAGGCCGTCAAGGTCAACTGGTCCACCGCCACGCTCGTGCTGCCGGAGCCCTCCAGGACTGCGCCGCTCCCCGTGGAGTTAGCACATCCCTCGCCAGTCCCGCCGGGATTCCCGCAAGGGCAGGTGCTGCCCGTCCCGTCCCCGAAGCAAAAAGCCAGGCCTACGATGTCCAGGCTCGCGCCTGGGTGTGTGTAGAGGTAGGTCACCTGCTCGGCCGTCAGGGAGCCGGAATAGACCTGCACGTCGTCGACGGCGCCGGGGAACATGTGGGTCGCCCCTTCGTGGGAGGCGATGAACCACTCGGGCCAGGGAGGGCCAGGGGCGCCGGGTCCGGTGACCACGGCCTGCTGGTTGCCGTCCACCCAGAAGGTGACCGTGAAGGCCGCGTCGAAGACCCACACCACGTGCATCCACGTGTCCTGCTGGATGATCCCGCCGCTGAAGTAGTCCATGACGCCGTTGGTGGTGAAGGTCAACTGGTTCTGCCAGATGCCCGCGCCCCAGGAACCGCCGTTGCCGAAGACGCGCCGCCAACCGGCGTTGGTGTCGGTGACCCGGATCCAGGCGCTGACGGAGAGGTCCGTCGAGAGCGCGTCGAGACCTGCCGTGCCGGGGATCGCAACGTGTCCGTTGATTCCGTCGAAGAGCACGGCCGTACTGGTCCCCGTGGCCGCAGGGGCCTGGCCCAGGGTGTAACCGCCCGTGAAGGTCCCGTCGTTTCCGGTGCCGCTCGAGTCGACGCAGACCGTTCCCGCTAGCTCGTCCAGCCGGAAATGAGCCATCAAGTTCTGGGCGCTCGCGGGTGAAGCAGCCAGGGCGAGGAGGGCGGGGACGATTAGAGTGCGCATGATGATGAAGGGTGCGTGTGATCAGCCAGGAGACCGGGGCACGAAGGCAAGCCAGCGGAGTTTTGCAACGCCGTCGCCCAGAAGCGATCCTATCCGGCCCCGTCCGATCCTGTGGGCGACGCCTGGATTTCGCGATGACACACTTCATGGATGCTCTGAAAGGGACCTTCTATCGCCTCGCGGCAGGGGGTCTGCTGCCGGCGAGCTGGTTCCGCGATCGGGATCCGGCCTTGGTGGACAGGGCGCGTAAGGAAGGCAAGCTCGCCCTCGAGATCGTCAGCCACTGCTGGAACTACGGCCACCTGCTCTCCTACCAGCTCAGCTCCCTCGTCCTTCATCGCACCGACGGCTTCGATATCACGATGACCGTCTTTCACGCGGACGAGGACGAGGGCGTGATCGAGGTGCTCGAGTTCTTCGGGGCGCTGGATATCCCGGGCGTGCACTGGAACTGGCAGGCCCTGCCCCGCGAGCGGCTGCTGCGCCGCAGCATCGGCCGCAACATCGCGGCCAAGGAGACGCGAGCGGACTGGGTCTGGTTCACCGACTGCGACATCGTCTTCCATGAGGGGTGCCTCGAGACCCTGGCCGATCAGTTGCAAGGCCGAGACGATCCGCTCGTGTTCCCTGAGCGTGAACGCACCACGTTGCTCCTCGAGGAGAGCGACGACGTGCTCACCCAGGCACGTCAGACACCCCAGGTCCGTGAGATCTCGCTGGAGGAGTTCACGCCCCTCGACGGTGTGCGCGACAGGGCCAAGGGCGCCTATCAGATCACCCACGGTGACGTCGCGCGCGCGATCGGATACTGCGAGACGATCGGGCTCTATCAGCGCCCCGCCGATCGCTGGCGCAAGACCTACGAGGACCGCGCCTTTCGCTGGCTGATTGGCACCCAGGGCACGGGCCTGGACATTCCCGGCGTGTGTCAGATCCGACACATGGTCAAGGGGCGCTACCAGAAGAACTCGATCCTCTCGCAACTCCGCGGAAACATCCGGAAGGCGCAGAAGCCGTGAGCCCCTTTTTCGCTCAATGCCTGTGTACCCTGCTCTTCGCCGCGCCGCAGTCGACCCAGGACGCTGCGCCTGAAGACGAAGAGACAACTCCCGCGGCGCAGGACGAGGCGCAGGAGGAGGAAGAGGAGGAGATTCGCGGCCTGCTTCTGAACGCGGAGGGTGCCTTCCCCGGCTACACGCTCTTCTCGCCGCTGCTCTCCAAGACGGCCTACCTGGTGGACATGGAGGGGAACACCGTCCATGCCTGGGCGACGCCACACTCGCCGACCGGTGCGCTCTACCTGCTCGACAACGGCAACCTGCTGCGCTGCACGCGGGTGGAAGACAACCCAGTCTTCGACGGCGGGGGCATCGGCGGCCGCATCCAGGAGCTGACCTGGGAGGGCGAGGTCGTCTGGGACTTCGAGTTGGCGACCGAGCTTCAGACGCAGCACCACGACATCGATCCGCTCGCGAACGGGAACCTGCTGCTGATCACCTGGGAGTACCGCTCGGCAGAGCAGGCGATCGCGCGCGGGCGCGACCCCGAGCAGGTGGGAGAGCTGGGCCTGTGGCCGGACGCCGTGCTCGAGCTGCGCCCGATCCGCCCCGACGACGCCGAGGTCGTCTGGGAATGGCACTCGTGGGATCACACGATCCAGGATCAGGACCCCACCAAGGGCGGCTACGGCTCCGTCCCCGATCACTCTGGCCGCATCGATCTCAACGGCGACCACCGCGACCAGCCGCCCATGACCCCTGCGGAACGGGAGCGCCTGGAGGAGCAGGAGCGGCAGATGCGGGCCCTGGGCTACACCGGTGAGGACGAGGATGAAGAGGCTGATGACGAGGACAGCCCCGACGGCGATGACGAGGAAGAGGACGACGAACCTCGGGGCGACTGGCTGCACACCAACGCCGTCGATCACCACCCCGGATTGGACCTGATCGCCCTCAGCTCGCCCCACATGAACGAGATCTGGGTCATCGACCACTCGACCACCAGCGCCGAGGCCGCCGGCTCCAGCGGCGGTCGCTGGGGTAGGGGCGGGGACCTGCTCTATCGCTGGGGCAACCCGCGAAACTACGGGATGGGCACCGACGCCGACCGACGCCTGTTCTACCAGCACAACCCCGAATGGATCCTCGACGGCCCGCCCGGCGAGCTGCGCCTGTTGATCTTCAACAACGGTGGCGGGCGTCCCGATGGTGACTACTCGTCGGTCATCGAGCTCTCGCTACCCTTCGATTCCGAGCGGGGCTTCGTGCGACCCGCCGGCGAGGCCTTCGGTCCCGCTGAACCCGTCTGGTCCTACTCCGACAAGGAGCGGTTCTTCTCGAGCTTCATCTCCGGTGCGGGCCGCCTTCCCAACGGCAACACCCTGGCCTGTCAGGGCGCAGCGGGGCGCGTGATCGAGGTCACGGCCGCTGGTGAGATCGTCTGGGAATACAAGAACCCCTACGGCGAGCGAGACCCCGACTCGGAGGGGCGCGGCGCCCCTCCCAAGGCCCTGTTCCGGGCCACGCGCCTGCCCGCCGACCACCCGGGTCTCGCGGGGCGCGAGCTCTAGTTGACGATCGGCCGCAGGACGATGTCGCGGAACTCGATGTAGGCGCCCTCGGACTGCAGGCAGATCTTGCCGGGCACCTCCTCACACCAGCGAGCGACGTTCTGGACGAGGTCGTTGACCTCCAGGGTCCACAGGCCTCGGTCGGCGCGGATGCGGTAGCGGTTCCACTCGCCGAGGGGCCGCTCGTTCGAGCCCAGCCGTCGTCGGGTGTGGCGGCCGCCGGTCCGCTCGCCGGCGGTGGCCATGGGGACCTGGTCGATGTTCCAGATGTCTCCGGCGCTGCCGGACTGAAGCTGTGCCTCCATGCTCTTGGGCCAGACCTTGTCGGGCCCCACCATGCGGCACAGGACCCCCGAGTTGCCCGCGCCGCGCGCGGGGTCGAAGCGCCACTCCAGGGTCAGCTCGAAGTTCAGGTAGTCCTCGGTCGTGCGCACATAGCCCGCGGGTCGGCCCTCGCAGCGCAGCACCCCGTCGACGATGGACCAGACCTCGTCACGGCTCGCCTTGCCGCTCAGGTGGTGCGTCCAGCCCGTAAGGTCGACGCCGTTGAAGAGCCGCAGCGGGTCTCCGAACCGAGGCTCGCGCTCGGCGTCGCGTTCGAGGAAGGCCACCAGGTCGGCCAGATCGGCGGGGGTCATGCCCAGCGCCAGACCCTCGGGCATGACCGAGACCTCCTGCTTCTTGCGCGCGTCGACTTCCTCGGTGGGGATCACGTGCCGCTCGCCGCGGGTGTCCTTGAGGATCATGTCCCGGCCGTCGGCGAGCAGGAAGCCCGAGTAGAGCAGGCCGTCGATGGTGCGCACCACGTAGGTGTCGTAGCCGTGGGCGATGGCGACCGAGGGGTTGAGGATCGCGTCGAAGAGCTCGGCGCGGCCGAACTTCTCGCGCACGACGGTCAGGTCGGGGCCGATGTCGCTGCCGAACCCACTGTGTGTATGGCACGACGAGCAGCGCGCGCGGTCGGAGCGGAAGACCTCGCGGCCCCGCTCCGGCGACCCCTTGAACTCGAGCAGTTCCGAGAGGGGCGGCAGGTCCTCCAGCCCGGGTCGCGGGAAGCGGGCGCTGGCCAGGGCGCGCACCCCCAGGTCAGGGTTGGTGTAGATGGCCTCGGTGGCGGCGGCCACCAGGCGCTGATCGAGGGCGTCCTCCTCGGCCAGAGAGATCAGCAGCAGTCCGCCTTCGGGGTCGGCGGCCAGCTCGCGGGCGGCGGACTCGCGCTCGCCCCAGGTGACCGACGGGTCGGTGAGGGCGACGCGCCGCGGGTCGATGCCCGGCCCGGCATCGGCAGCCTCGATCCAGACCTCGAAGACCACGGTGCTGCCGCAGCCCTGACTCGTGCCGCCGTGGTCGAGTCCGACGGTGACCTGAAAGCGGGCCGCGCCCGCGGGAGCGGTGAGCAGCACGCGGGAAGTGGCGTGGGTCCCGATGCCGCGCTCGAACTCCTTGTCGCCGATGCGCAAGGTTCCCCCGCCGCCGCTTTTGTCGAGGCGCGTCCTGCCCCATCCCTGCTCGGCCGAGTCCCAGACACGCACGGGGGCCGTCTGGCCGTCGGCCAGGACGAAGCGCGGGTCGAGCCAGTCGGCCCAGTCGCAGCCCGTGCCGTCGCCGCCGTCATCGACCACCAGCCACACGCGCTCGGCGCCGCGCGCGTCCAGGTCGATCTCGACCAGGCCCGTGCTCGCGTTCACCGGCCCGCTGGCCCAGGCGCGCTGCGCGTCCCCGAGTTTTGCGTCGGGCCCCGACCCCGCCGGGACGTGGTCGCGCCAGAGATTGTCGGCGCGCTGGCTGAACCACCAGCGCGCGGCGTCGCGCAGGTCGGCGGGCCCGGCGTGCCAGAGGACGAACATGGCGTCGGCGGCCTCACGGGCCTCGCAGAAGGCGAGGCCGTCCACCATCTGCCGCCGCGATAGGGTGTCCAGGGTCGCGTCCATGGCGCGCGCGAGCAGCGGCTCGACTGCCTCGACGGGGTGCAGGCGCCAGAGCAGGTCGCGGTAGGCGGCCTCGTCGATGCGCCCCGCGTCGAGTTCCTCGGCCAGCAGGGTGACCAGGGCGCCCTCGTTGCTCCGCGCGCCGATCCCGATGGACTCGACCGAGACCCGGTCGCCGGCCTCGTGAGCGCGGCAGAGGATCAGCAGAGCTTCGGCGCGGTCGGCCCACGGGACGTCCACCAGGCAACGCGCCAGGGTGGCTCGCACCAGAGGGGAGGGGTCCGACGCGATGCTCTGCAGCGCCATGGACGAGGTCGTGGGGTTGTATAGCCAGGCGGTGCGCAGGGCGACCAGGCGCCTCTCGGCGGTCCACTCCACGGCAGTGGGGAGGCTGTCGTCCGGGTTGGTCGGGGTGCGCTGGATGGCGAGCTGGATAGCGCGCGCCACGACCCGCGGGTCGGGGTCACGCAGGAGCGTCGCCAGGACGTCCAGGCCCTCCTCGCCCATGGCGAGGATCCGCTCGCGCTCGGCGGCGCGCACGCTCGTGCAGGGGGAGCGCAGCCCCGGCCGCGGTTCGCCAGCTCCGCCGCTGGGGGCGATGCGTAGGATCCGACCGTAAGATTCCCGGTCTCTGGCGGCGTGTCCGCCCACGCCCGGGTCGTACCAGTCGGCCACCAGCACTGCGCCGTCGGGGGCCACGGCCACGTCGCTGGGTCGGAACCACGAGCCCTTGCCGTCGCCGCTCTCGCGGCCGCTGTCCTTGCTGCGTCCCAGGAGTACGGACTTGTCCAGGCGGTACCCCGAGCCCTCGGGGACCGGGTGGTGCGCGTAGACCACTCCCGCTCCCGCGTCGCAGTTCAGGACGGCGCCCTCGAGATCGGCCAGGGGCCCGCTCTCGTAGACGCAGACCCCCGTCGGGCCTCCGGCGCCGTTGATGGTCCAGGTCGGCACCACCCCCGGATCGTCGGCGTGCCAGTGGGCGGTCTGCGTATCTTGTTCAGGCCGCTGGTCGGCGCGCCAGCTGCGCGATCCGTCTGCGGAGAAGTAGCCGTGGTCGGCACCCTCGGCGATCCAGACCGTGCGGCAACCCCGGTTTCCGTCGTCGTCGTTGTCCTCGGTGTAGAGGTTCCCGTAGGCGTCGCGGGCGATCTCGTACTGATTCCGGAAGTTGTCGGCGATCACCGCCAGCCCCGTCCCGTCGGGCCGCACGCGCAGCATGATGCCGCCCACCCAGACCTGGCCGTCGTCGCTCACCAGGCCGGGGTAGTTGCGCGAGTTGTAGGGCGATCCGCCCGTGTAGATGCTCCCCGAGCGCACGGTGAAGCCGTCGGCGCCGGTGACGATGTGGGGCCCCGCGTTGCCGGCCGCGATGTACAGCCACCCGTCGTCCCCGGCCACCACCGAGTGGACGCCGTGGTCGTGATCGAATCCTCCGAAGCCGGTCAGGAAGGTCTCGCGCCGTTCCGGCACGTCGTCGCCGTCCTCGTCGACGTAGACGAAGATGTTCGGTGAGCACGAGACGAAGACCCGCGACCCCAGGACGCAGATGCCCAGAGGTGCGGTCAGGTCCGCGTCCTGTACGAAGACCTTCGAGGAGTCCGCCGCCCCGTCGCCGTCGGTGTCTTCGAGGATCACGATGCGATCCCCAGATGAGTGGTCCCGCCCCGGGTTGCGCCCGCCCCAGCGCCGGTAATTGACCGCCTCCGCCACCCACACGCGCCCGTGGGGATCCACGTCGATGGCGGTCGGATTGAACAGCTGCGGCGACTCGGCCCACAGGGTCACCGAGGCCCCCTCGGGCGCCTCGAAGCGCCCGCTCAACTCCATCGGCGAGTCCTGAGCGTGGAGGGGGAACGCGACCAGTGCCAGCGAGAGCCCGGTGCAGGAGAAGATCGTCATGAGGACATTCTAGCGCCCTCTGCCGAGGGACGTCCCCCGGCCCCCGACTGGATCAGTCGTCCTCGGCGCGGCTGCGTAGGACGAGGGCGACGAGCTCGGCCACGGAGTCGACGCCCAGCTTCTTCATGGCGTTCAGGCGACGGGCGTCGATCGCCTGGGAGGAGACCGAGAGCTTGTAGGCGATCTGCTTGTTGGAGTGGCCGGCGAGGAGCAGATCGACGACCTGCAGCTCGCGTGGCGTGAGGCGTGCGAGGACCATCTCGCGCTTCTCTCGCCGGGCCTGGCTCACGCGCCTCGAAGCGTCTGCTTTCAAGGCGACCTGCACGCGGTCGAGCAGGCGCTGCGGACTGAGGGGCTTCTCCAGGAAGTCCATCGCTCCCTTCTGGAGCGCCTCGACAGCCATCGAGACCTCGCCGAAGCCCGTCATGAACAGGATCGGAATCTCGATCCCGCGCGCGGCGAGCTCGTCCTGAAGCACGCGCCCGCCCATCCCCGGCATGCGCACGTCTAGCAACAGGCAGCCCGGCGAGTCAGGCACGAACTCTTCGAGGAAATGCTCCGCGTTTTCGAATCCGGCGTGAGCGATCCCGACCTCGTCGAGGAGGCGTTCGATCAAGCGCCGGATACGGTCGTCGTCGTCGACGATGAAAACAGTCGGGACATCCGTGGGTTCGTTCATGCAGTCGATGCGAGGTGTCGGAACTCAAGAGTTCGAGGCTCGTAGTGTAGGTCGTGGCGAGGTGAGAGTCGTCATCCCTGCTCCCGCCACGATATCGAAAACGCCGACCAACCCGGGAAGAGGGTCTGCGCCTACGCCTCTCCACTTGAACCAGCCTGGTGGGGGAGCACGACGTTGTTTTTTCCAATGTCGGGTTGGAGAGCGTCAATCTTGCCGTGCGGGTCGGTCGTGCGATGCTTAGGAGAGCGACCTGACCCATGTCGTGAGAGTAACCCCGAGCACAACCTATAGGCCCCTAGCCAAGAGACTTCCCAGCATGGCCCACGATTCCTCCACGAGTACATCCGGACGCTTCGGAGACGACTGTACGGATCGGAACGCGGCGCCTTGGGGTATGCCCCCCGTGGCGGAGCTCTCGAATCCAGTCATGGTGCTCGACCGAGTAGGGCGGGTTTGCTCCTGGAATCCGGCCATGGAGTCCCTCACTCAGGTATCGGCCGAGGAGATCCTTGGCGAGCACCTTCCCGACAGCCTCCTGAGCGAGGAGCATCGCGTCCAGGCACGAGGCACATTCGCGCGGGCGATCAGCGGCGAACAGACGGAGCCGATCAAGCTGGTACTCGTCACTGGGAGCGGCGCGGAGAAGGTGCTCGTCGCCTGGCCGACCCACGCCCGTGCTGATTCCGGAGAGGTCACAGCCACTGCTCTGGTCGGCATCGATACGACGGGCATGCGGGAGGAAGCGGACCTGGATGGCGGGGTGCATTCTCGGACCTTCAGTCACTTCTCGCACGGTGTCGCGCACCGCTTCAACAACCTGTTGATGGTGATCCACGGAAACTTGCAGCTCGTGCGCAGCTTCAAGAGCGACCACCTGGACGAGGACACCATGGAGATCGTCCAGGATGCACTGACGGCCGCCGAGGATGGCACTGAGCTGGTCCGGGGCCTGCTCGGTATCTCGTCCAACGAACCCCGAGACCCCCAGGTCCTCGATATCAATTCGGTCGTCACGGAGTTTGTCGATGTGGTTGGGAGCGGGCTCCCGGCGCACACGGAGTTCGTCGTCCGCGTCGAGGGGGACGCGGAGGTCGAGATCGAGTACTCACAGTTCAAGTCGGCGCTCCTGCACCTGGTCCTGAACGCACGCGAGTCCATGCCTGGAGGAGGATCCCTATCGCTCAAGGTGGCGGTCGTACATGTGACGGGCGACCGCTGCCAGGAACTGGGAGGCCTCTCCTCTGGTCATTACGCCCTGATCGAGATCAGGGATACTGGCCACGGCATCGCGCCCTCGGACTTCCACAAGGTTCGGGAGCCCTTCTTCACCACAAGATCGAAGTCGAGAAGCCTGGGCCTGGGCCTGACTTTCGTTGACGACTTCGCTCGACGAGCTCACGGCAGCTTGACCATCGAATCGAGCCTCGGAGTCGGTACGAAGGTCATCCTGGCTTTGCCCAGTATCGATCCCCAAACCCCTCAACCTGTTCAATCTCCCCGCCGATCAACGGCACATCCCTGCAAATGATCATGCAACACGACCCGACATCTACCAGGCGAGCGCTGGGGAGAGCGACCAGCCTCGCGTCTCTCCTGATTGTGGACGATGACCCGCGCATCTGCCGTCTGATCGGCAAGGTCGCCGATGAGATGGGCCTGTGCTCGGAGGCCCTGAGTGAGCCGGAGGATCTGCTCCAGCTGGACGCGTCCGGTCGCGATGGACTTGTCCTGCTCGACCTTGGCATGCCCGGGCTGGACGGCGTCGAAGTGCTCCGTCGCTTCGCCTCAGCCCACTGCGAGGCGCGCATCTGCCTGATCTCGGGAGCCGCCAAGGAAGTGCTCGAGTCCGCCAAGCAACTTGGGCTCGAGCTAGGTCTGGACATGGCCGAGCCTCTCTCCAAACCCCTCGACTTGCGGACACTGCAGGACATCCTGAAGCCGTTGCAGGCCACCGGGTTCCACCGCAGCCCGACGGTCATCGACCTGGCCTCGGCCCTCGACAAGGGCGAAATCGTTCCCCACTACCAGCCCAAGGTCGAGCTCGAGACTGGTCGGAGGGTCGGCTACGAGGTACTGGCTCGCTGGACGAGCGAGGAGTTCGGCGAGATCCCGCCAGCGATCTTCATCCCCATGGCCGAGGATGGAAAGCTGATGGAAACCCTGACTCGCACCCTCACCCGACGCGCGTTCAGTGAGATCGGCGGCCACTGGAAGGACGCCAGCATCTGCATCAACCTCTCGCCAAGCCTGCTCGAGGACCTCCGCTATCCGGACCTGATGGAGAGCTGGGCATGCGAAGCTGGCGTATTCCCCTCACGCGTGACCTTTGAGATCACCGAGAGCGAAGCCATGCGCGACCCTAAGCGCTACATGGACATCTTGATCCGGTTCCGCCTGAAGGGGTTCCACCTCTCGATCGATGACTTCGGGACCGGGTTCTCCTCGCTGGATCATCTCTATCGCCTGCCCTTCGAGGAGTTGAAGATCGACCGCACCTTCATCCGAGACCTCGCCGAGCGGGAAGAGGCGCGCGTCATCGTCCGGACCATGGTCGCCCTCGCTCAGGGCCTGGGGATGACCTCCGTGGCGGAGGGTGTCGAGGACTCGCAGACGGCCGAGATGCTGCGGGAGATGGGCTGTCGCCTGGCGCAGGGGTACCTCTACTCGCCCGCGCTGGGACTGGAATCGCTGAAGAGCTGGGAGGAGTTCCAGAGCTCGGTCTCCCCCAAGCAGGGGAACGTCGATGCTATGGGCGGGCCGCTCAGCGAGGGCGTGAGCCGGGCCAGGCCCGCGTGAGCGGGGAGGGATCATTGTGATGTCCAACCCTGATGTTGCCAGTGCCCTCTCGTGCCACGAGCGCGTCGGTCCGATAGGAAGGTTGATGATGAACACCAAGTTGAAGCGAGGGGTTGACAGTGATCGCAATGCGCCCGCGGTCCTGCTGGCCATGGAGACCGAAGAACTGTGGGCGATGTACCGGAGCCGCGGTCGAAGCGGCGACGAGTGCGGACAAGTCGCGGTCCGCAACGCACTGATCGAGAAGCACCTCCCGCTCGTGCGTATCATCGCCCTCAAGCTCCTCCAGGTCCTGCCTCGCTCGGTCGAGCTCGACGACCTCGTGAGTGCCGGCGTGTTTGGATTGATGGACACGATCCGGGGTTTCGATCCGGAGCGAGGGGTCCGCTTCAAGACCTATTGCAGCACTCGGATCAGGGGTGCCATCCTCGACCAGCTCCGGTCGGAGGACTGGGTCCCTCGCCTGGTGCGCATCAAGGCCGGGAGGATCTCGAAGAGGCTGGCCAAGCTGTCGAGCGAGTTCGGCCGCGAGCCCACCCACGCGGAGCTCGCGGACTCTCTAGGGATGGACCACTCTGAGCTGACGACGGAGCTGGATGCGGCCCGGGCCCGGGCCATTCACCCGCTCTCCGACTTCTGGAACGAGGGCGAGGACGGGGAGCTCGCACCCTCGGAGGGGATCATGGAAGACCATGAGAGCGAGACCCCTCTCGATGGGCTGGCGCGGCGCGATGCTCTGCACGGCATCACCCGTTCCCTCTCCTGCAAGGAACGCTTCATCATCGAGCAGTATTACGAGATCGGTCATACCATGCGTGAGATCGGCGAAATGCTGTCCCTGACCGAGAGCCGCGTCTGTCAGATTCACTCCTCTGTAGTAAGTCGCCTGCGCCAGCTTAGAATGACCACCTGATCGCGGCCGCGGCGGCCCGGCCGGCGTGGCGGCCAACGTTCCTGTGTGTGTATCCACCTTGTTCCTGATGTGCGCGGCCTGCGCCGCTCATGGCGACCCCGAAGTCGCCTGCATGGATGGGGTGCAGCCCGATCAGGACGACGGGATACTCGCCTTCGACGCCCCCTACACCTTCACCGGATGGAAGGAGGAGTTTGACGGCTGGTTGTTCGAGCGTCGGCCGGCGGCTGAACTGGCCGTGGACTTGAACACGCGGGTCGTGTACCGCCCCTTGAGAGGTCCCCCGGGCGTTCTGGGCTGGATCGGGCTCGACTACGTCGAGGAGCTCACCTTCGGGGACGGACGCTCCATCGGCACCCTGTTGCTGCAGCCGTTCCTCCTGCGCGCCGACGGCTTGCCCGGAACGCCGCCCATCTTCGACGGGCCCTACGACTGGCAGATCCAGTGGCGCTACGTGTCCTTGGACGTCACGCGCTGGGAGCACAGAGGCGTGTCCTGGCTCACCGGGCACTTCGAATTGCCCTTCGGACTCGACCGCCAGATCGACACGAACGGGACCCTGCGGCAGTACACGAACGGACGCAACCTGGGATTGAAGACCGACTGGGGGACGAGCCTCCACGGTGAGAGAGCAGGCGTCGACTACCAGGTGGCGCTCACGCGCGGGAGCGGCAACGACTACCGGAGCAAGGACGGCAACTATGCCTTTACCCTGCGCGTCGGCAACTCGCTCGAGGAGAACTTCAGCTACGGCTTCTCCTTCATGGACGCTCAGGTACAGCCGGAGCCGCGGCGCGGCTCCTTGCCGGCCTTCCCCAAGCCCGACCGCACGCGCTTTGGCGCCGACTTTCGATGGCGCCGTCCCGGTTTCTCCCTGCTGGGCGAGGCGAGCTTCGGGACCGACGACGATGACGACGTCTGGTCCGCTCTCTTCGAGGTGAATGCCATCTCGAATGACGAGCGCGTGCTGACCTACGCCCAGCTGGTCGGCTACGGCTCCCGGGAGCCCTCGGGATGGCAGGATCGCCAGTCCTTGAACCTCGGCGTCAGCCACGATCTGGGCTCGAGCGCCACGATCGGTTTACAGTGGTCACGGGACATCGCCGTGCCCGGCGCCAGCGAAGGCAACGCCCTCGCCATCCAGTGGAGGTACCGATTCTAACCGTCCGTTCAGAAGCTCCCTACCGCGACCGCGCCCTCCTCGTTACAAGGGAAGTAGATCGTCTCGCCTGGGGTCAACATGATTCGCTGGCCGGCGACCGCACACCTCCCATGAACGCATTCAGAAAGATCGGTCTGGCGCTCCTCTGCGCCATTGCCTGCACGTCCCTCGCTGCTCCGGCTGACGCGTTCCAGCGCCCTGATCGCACGAACCCGTTCTGCTCCTACCGGAGCTACAAGCACCTCCTGCCTCGCTTCGTGCCCGAGCGCGCGATCGAGGAGGTGCGCGTTTTTCCGGGGCGTATCGACGAGGCGCAGCGCCTGGCCATCAGCAGGGATCTCGACCTGGGGGTCGGTCGCAGCGAGTTTGGCCGTCACATGCTCTATGTACCCGTGGACTCACAGGGCGAGGCCCTCGGGCTGCTCAGGATCCACTCCGAGCCAGGTGATCACGGCCTGGTTTTCCTGGCGATCTTTCTGGATCACGAACTGCAGGTCCTCGACTTCGCGGTGATCCAGTATCGCGGCCGTGCGAAGGTCTGGATCGAGGAGAATCGTGACCTCAGGCGGCGCATGAAGGGCGCCGACGGGAAGACCCTTCGCAGCTGGCTCGATGGCGAAGGCCGCGTACTCAGCGCTGCTGGAATTCAGGCTCTCGGGCTCGAGGAGAGTGCCGCCGGTGAGCGTCGACTCGTCGTGCACCTGGTGAGGATTGCCGCGAAGGCGATCGGAACCACGGAGGTGGCCTGGGGGGCGAGGATGCGAGCGCTGGGTTACCTCGCACCTTCATCACGTATGGAGGTTGAGGTGGATCCGCGACGCGAGGAAGGGTGAGCGAGCCGATTTCTTCCGGCAAGCGGTTCGCTGACACGACTCGTCCTCGAGGCGGCGATCAGCGTTCGTTTCGTTCGGCCATCCTGACGGTGGTGTTGACCTGTAGCGCCCTGGGAGTCGGCCTGACCGCCACCCATTACTGGCACTACACCAGATTGCGGAGGATTGAGGAGAGTGGGCAAGCCAGCATCCGGGCCGTGGAACGCTGTCAGGCGCGGGTCTCACGCTCCACCAGCATCGTCCTGAACTCCCTGGACATCTTTCATCTCCCGGATACGACGGGGATCACGAGCTACCACCTCGACGCGATCTTGATGAGCCAGGATTTCCTGCGACGCGAGTTGCAGGAGTCCATCGCCGCAGGAGGTCTGGTCATTGGGCTCGAGAGCATTAGGCCCTCAGGGCAGGAGTTGATCGATCGTGCGGAGGAGCACCTGGTGCTGCTCGAGACAGTAGACGCCCTGATCGGCAAGATATCGGTCATCGATCGGCGAGCGAGCGAAGAGGGCGGCGACTCCGAGGATGGGGAGCAAGCGCGGGCCCTGGCCGACGAGTTGGTGGAGGCCATGGAGGCTAGCGACGTCGCTGCCGCGGACCTATCGGCGGGGCTCGGGACCCTCATGGCGCGCCGCAAGTCGCGCCAGGTCACCCTCGCAAGTCTGACCTTCGTGCTCTACGCGGTCCTGGTCATCTACCTCCTGGTCTGGTGCGCGCGTGCGATCGCGGGGCCGGTCGAGCGCCTCGAGAGCGCCGTCGGGCAGGCGAGCGGGGGCGGAACACCGGACTTCGAGTTCTCGAGCTTTCGTGAGATTGACTCTCTCAGGGATGCGCTTCTGTCGTTGATCGCCTTCAGGGATGCCAGAGAGCAAGAACTCGAGGAGCGAGTGCAAGTGAAGGTCGAAGAATTGAGACGCCGGGAGCAGGAGGTCCACCACCTGCAGCGGATCGAGCAGCTAGGTCAGCTCGCCGGTTCGATCGCTCACGACTTCCGGAACCTCCTGACGGTGATCATGGGGTACTCCGAACTGATCGAGCGGGGAAACCCCGACGAACAGGAGGTCTCGCAGAATATCTCGGAGGTGCTGCTCGCCTCCAGGCGCGCGACCGAACTCACGGAGAAGCTGCTCGCGTTCAGCCGACACGATCTGGAAGTGGTCGCAGGCCCGCTAGTTGTCCAGGACTGGTTCGACGAGTGCATCGTGCTGCTTTCGCCCTTCGCCGGTGTGGGGGGCGAGGCCCTGCAGTTCGCGTGTGAACCCGGACTGCCCGATTTGTTGCTCTCGCGAGTTTTCCTCGACCAGATCGTCCTCAATCTGGTCAGCAATGCGCGCGACTCGCTGCCTGAAGAGAACGGACTAGTACGCGTCTGCGTCATGGCCCACGATCTGGAACAGCACGGCGCTGTTCCGCACGCTCTTGAGAGAGCGGATACCGTGATGGTCTTGGAGGTGAGCGACAACGGATCCGGTATTCCCGAGGACGTGCAACCCAGGATCTTCGAGCCGTACTTCACCACAAAGGAGCGCGGGCGCGGGACGGGCTTCGGGTTGGCGATCGTGCGGGAGATTGTCGAGCGTGCAGGTGGCGAGATAGTTCTCAGTAACGCATCCAGAGGCGAGACGACCTTCCGCGTGTTGCTTCCGGGCCTGGCTCGAGTCGAAGGCGGCGCCTGAGGCCTTCTCGATCGCGGCCCTGCGTGGGGATTGCGGGTATTGAGCGTCGGGCATGCCCTTGACGTTGGATCTTCCAATCTCGGTCTGATCGAGGACAAGTGGTCGGCACCTTGGGAATGATGAGAATGGGATCTATGGGAGTTGATGTTCCTTTACTCCGGCTGACCGGCGGGATCGGGATTTCCTCAGAAGCCATGTTCCGAACTCCGCTCAGTTCAGGCCCGCGTGCGGAGGACGGGAAGGCGATTTTGGCCATGACCCAAGAGTTCACCAAGACAGCTAGGGCCTCGCAGAGGCGCCACGCTCTCTCAGCGCGCAGTAGTCGGCTGGACCCTCGCGCTCCGGAGTACGGCCTGTCACGAAGCCAAGGAAGACACAGACCTCGATGAGCAAACTTAGCAGTCACTCTTCAGAAGACGCCCGACTCGTAGCCCTCGAGCAGACGGGATTGCTGGACACAGGTGACGAAAACGTATTCGATGAGCAAATCCGTCTGCTGGCAAACGTGTTCGAGCGTCCGATCGCGGCGCTCGCCCTCGTAGATTGCGATCGCATCTACTTGAAGTCGAGGACCGGCATTGAAGCACGCGAGCTCGAGCGCGACGGGTCCTTTTGTGGCGTTGTCGTCAGCGAGCGCAAGACGCTCGTTGTTGAGGACGCGCTCAGCGACTCGCGTTTCAACCAATCCGGCCTCGTCAAGGACGGCGGAGTCCGTTTCTACGTCGGGGAGCCGATCGAAGTGTACCCCGGGTGTTGTATCGGATCGCTGTGTGTCCTCGACACGGAGCCGGGTGAAGCGACGCCGCTCATGATAAAGGCAATCAAGAGCATGAGTGCCCAGGTCGGACACCTGATAGCGCTGCGGCGCGAGTTGATGCTGAAGGACCGCATCCAGACCGAGACGCTCCTGGCTGCCGGTACATTGCACGAGGTCAAGAACTCACTGACTCCGGCCATCACCTACATGGAACTGCTGGTGGATCAAGAGGCTCAGGGCCGATCAATGAAGAGCAGGGAGGAGTGGATCAGGCGCGCGTCGTTCGCGCTCAACGAGGCGGTCGAAACGTTGCGCAATGTGCGATTCGATGGCCCCGATGTGGAGGAGACGAAGGTCGGTGCCCAGAGCCAGCTCTCCGAAGTCATCACGCCCATCTTGCGTCAGACGTCTCATGCGGCAACCGACGCCGGCGTCACCTTCCGGAGGTCGGACAGGTCGGGCGATGGGGCGCAAACGAAGGTTGCCTCCGCCGAGCTTCGTCAGATCGTCTCCAACCTGGTGCTCAACGCACTCGACGCCATGAGAGGCACCGGGGGATTGCTGGACATCGCCACCAACATTGAGGGGGGCACGGTCACGCTCGAGGTCCGTGACGAAGGAACCGGCATGAGCGAGGAGGAGCGCGAGCGCTGCTTCGAGCCTCTCTACAGCACCAAGCGGACGGGCGAGGGCGGCTTCGGCGGTAGCGGGATCGGCCTGACGCTTGTGAGGCAGATCGTGCGGGACCTGGGTGGGACCATCACTCTGGATTCCGAGGTCGGGCGCGGCACGACATTTAGGGTCGAGTTGCCCCTTTGTGAGATCCCGGAGGGCGGAGCCACCGATTACGGCGACACCCAAGATACGGACTCCCTCCGCGTCCTCGTCGTGGACGACGAGCCATCGGTCCTACGCAGTGCTGGAGACGTTCTGACCTCCCTGGGGCACGAGCCGACGACCTTCGAGGATCCGATGGCGGCCCTGCGACGCTTCCGGCGCGTCCCCGACAAATACGACGTCGCCCTGATCGACCTGGGGATGAGGCCGATGGACGGCCTGCAGCTCGCGCGTCACCTGCGCGACGTCAGGGGTGACCTGCCCATCATCATCGTCTCCGGCAGGTCGCTCGAAGGGCGCCAGCTTCCCCCTTACGCAGTCTGTCTGGAGAAGCCCTATCGGATCGAAAGGCTGAACGACGCCCTCGACCAGACTCTCGTCAGGACCTAGGGAGAGTCAGCGCAGACGCTCGATCAACGGAAGCAAAGCGGGTGCGGCTGCGACGAAAGTCTCGGTCGCTGCGGGGTCGATCGCCCAGGCCGTGCTGAGTTCGGCCTGGGCGGCGTCCTCGTCGCCCAGCTTCAGTTGCACCAGGGACAGCAGGACGCGTGTCTTCACGTTGCTCTGCTCCAGATCACGCGCGCGCTCGAGGCAAGACCGCGCCTCGCCCAGTTCTTTCATCGCGAAGTACAGGGTGCCCAGCTCGAACCATCCTCGGGCGAAGCCTTGGTCGACCTCCACGGCCTTGCGGGCGGCGGCGGCTGCTGCCGGCACGTCGCGGCGCCGGAGCTCGGCTCGGCAGATACCCAGCCACGCCGGTGCGTGGCGCGGATCGCGCTGGAGGGCCTCGCGGTAGGCGCCGAGGGCCGCCTCGATATCATCGGGTGGGTGGGCGAAATCGGCTTCACGCACCCATGGCCGCGGATCTCTCGGATCGAATGCCTTCGCCAGTTCGAGGGAAGCCGTCCAGTCGCCGACGCCCAGCTCGCGTTCGAGGTCCGCGACGATCATGAAGTTGTCCGATCGCCGTCCCGCCAGGGTCAGTGAGCCCCGGTGGATCCTCAAGGCCTCGGCCTCGGCGCCCCGCTCGATGAGGATCGACGCCAAGGCGTCGCGCATGGGAACGGCAGCGGGGTTGGCGGCCACCACGCTCCGGTAGAGGCTCGCGGCCTCCTCCAGTCGTCCCGAGAGGCGCAAGCCTTCGGCCTCCTGGGCGCGGGCTGTCTCATTCACCCGGTCCTTCGGGTCGGGGCGCTCACCCTCGGTGCTCTCGGCTCCCTCGCCGAGGACGTAGCCCAGGGCTGCCAGGGTGGCGCGCACTTGCGGATCAGCCCCGCCTCCCGTGAGGGGCCGAGCGTCGGCCTCGCGTGCGGGGAGCAGCGCCCGGATCGTGGCGTCCATCCGAGCGGCGACGTCGCTGTGATCGGCGCTCACGTCGCGCATCTCGCCCGGGTCTGCGCGCAGGTCGTACAGTTCGGGGCGCGGCGCGTGCACGCGGCGCCAGGACTCGTCACGGAGCGCGGTCAAGCGCGCCCAGCCGTTGCTGTAGTAGGGAAACATCGACTCGGAGTAGGCCGGCAGCGCTTCGAGCACGTCCACCTCTGCTCGGGCCAGCGGCGCCAGAGAGCGTCCGTCCGACCTGCCGCTGCTCTCGATCTCCAGGAGTTCCAGCACCGTCGGCATGACGTCCACCGATCCGACGACCTGACCTACCCGCCGCCCGCGGTCCAGTGACTCGTGCGCCAGGATGAGGGGCACGCGCGTCGTGGCGTCGTAAATGAAGGTGTCGTGGGTTCGCTCACCGTGCTCTCCCAGGGACTCCCCGTGGTCGGAGGTCAGAGCTACGAGGGTCTCGCGCAGCTTTCCGCGCTCGTCCAGCCAGGTCAGGAAGCTCCCGAGCTCGGCATCGACGTAGGCCAGCTCCCCGTCGTAAGGCGAGGATGCAAACTCGGTTCGCCAGGGTTCGGGGGCCGCGTAGTCCGAGTGTGGGTCGAAGAGGTGTACCCAAAGGAACCAGCGCTCGTCGCCGCGCTCTTCCAACCAGAGTCGCGCCCTTCGCAGGGTGTCAGCGGCGCGCGTCTCCCGGAAACCGCTGACCGCATCTCCCTTTCCGTGTGAGAGATCGTCGTCGTAGCGGTCGAAGCCTTGGTCCAGGCCGAAGCGCGAGTCGAGCACGAAGGCCGAAACCACCGCGCCCGCGGCAAAACCCTCGGACGAGAGCCGCTCGGCCAGGGTGGCGACTTCTGCTGGCAGGTAGTGCGTGCCATTGCTGCGCGCGCCGTGCGAGTAGGGCTGCAGACCGGTCAGCAGCGTCGCGTGGGAGGGCAAGGTGATGGGCGCAGGGGCGATGCAGTACTCGAACAGCACACCGCCCCTTGCCAGGGCGTCGATGGTTCCGGTGCGACCCGCCGCATAGCCGTAGCAACCGAGCCGGTCCGCGCGAGTCGTGTCCAGGGTCACGAGCAGGAGGTTGCGAGGGGCGCTGTGATCACCACCGGGCCGCGGCCCTCTCGCGCCTGGAATGGGCAGCCAGCCGGTGGCGAGGGCGAGACCGACGGCGACGAGGGCTATCGCCGCGATGAGCTTGTGGGAGACACCCCCGCGGCCCGCCCGCGCCGGGCCTCGTTTTTGGAGGGCCATCGCTCACTCTCGGGGAGGGCGCGGACGGAGACCTCGCATGGCGAGCAGGGCGCCGAGGAAGAAGAGCCCCGAATAACCGATCCTCCAGGCCAGGGCGCCTTCGGCGGGCTCGAAGGTGCAGATGAACCCGTAGATCGAGAAGAGAGCCAGGGCGACTCCCGCGAGGGCGGCCAGCACACGAGTGGGGGCGACGGTCAATGTTCGTCCTCGCCTCCCGACGAGCGCAGGTAGGCCAGGAGGTCGAGGATCTCGTCTTCACTCAAGGTGACCAGCAGCCCGGTCGGCATCGGCGAGAGGGGCGTCACGCGCCGATTCTCGATCTCCTCGATGGGAACGACGGTCACTTGCTCGGGGTCCTGAAGGTTCTGGACCACGCGCAGGGCCTGCTCGTCTTCCTCGAGGATTCGCCCGATCACGCTCGTCCCGTCCCAGAGGCGAATGTAGTGGGCCGAGTAGCCCTCGAGGATTTCGAGTGAGGGTTCGACGATGTGCCGCAGGTGGTCGGCAGGTCCGTACTTCTCGGCCGTCTCGGAGAGGTCCGGACCACCCGTCGTTCCCTCGCCGCCGAACGAGTGGCACTTGAGGCAGCCAGTGTCGGAGAAGAGGCTCCGTCCCCGCTCCACAGACCGCCCTCCACTCCAGGCACCCTCGACCAGGGGCAGCAGTTCGTCCAGCGTCCAGTCACGGACGAACTCGCGCGTGGGAGTCGACTCAGGATCGGCCTCACGGCGAGTTACCGTGCGCGTCGCATCGACCTTGTCCACGACGTGCATGACGCCGTTCATCACCGCCCAGTGTCCGGGGAAGGTGCAGACGAACGGGTAGTCGCCCGCGGCCTCGGGGGCGACGAAGCTCAGGCGCTCGGAGTCGCCGGGATTCAGCAGGCCCGTGTACCAGAGGACCTCGTCTGTATCGGGGATGAACGCCCCCCTCGTGCCGGTCTCTTCGCCGGTCAGTCGCTCCGCCGCTCGGCCGACGCTCTCCAGGGCGCCGGGCTCGGTGATGACCATGTTGTGGGGCATCAGGTCGTTGTTCTGAAACAGCACCGCTACTGGCTCGCCGACGGGGACCCAGAACTCGGTCAGGTCGTAGAGCATGCGGTGGGGGAGCGTGCGGATCAGGATGATCGAGCCGCCCAGGCCCGCGAGCTGGGCGCGCGCGGCTTCGGCTTGCGGCGGGGGAAGGGCTTCCGTCAGCTCCCGTCCGAGTTCGAGCGCGGCCACGATCTCGGGCTGCGTTCGCTCGCGGGCGGCTAGCCCGGATGCGTAGGCGGCGATGGCGTCCACGCCTGCGCGCACGCGCTCGGTGGAGACTCTCTCGATGGCCACCTCTCCCATCAAATCGATCGCTTCGCCGAGCATCACGCCTTCACCGATCAGGCGCGCTGCGTCAGCGAACTTCTGATCCTCGTGCCCCGGTACATGCACCATGGCGCGGATCGCCGCGGACCGAACCGTTCGTGACCCGTCGCCGCCCAGTGCCTCGTCGGGGATCGGGCGCTTCGAGAAACCAGGTCCCTCCCAGGCCACGGAGAGGTGCTGCGCCCCTCCTTGGTCGTAGAAGGTGACCGCGATCGGGTGGCGGCCCGCTTCGAGCTCGATGGCGCCGCTGCGCTCCAAGGTGCCGTGGGCGCCGTCGTTGTTCACCACGCAGGTGCGCCCGATGTACAGGCGCGATCCGTCGTCGGAGCTAGTGCTGAAGGTGTATCGCCCGCTCACTCCGACCCGCAGGGTGCCCTCGAAGCGCAGGCCGTAGGCGTCACTGCGCGAATTGACAGGCAGGTTGTGGGTGAAGTTCGGCGTGCGGAAGGTCTCCGTAGGCGTGCGGCCGGCGAATGTCTCGAGCTTTGCGTTGGGAGGCGGGGGCTCGAAGACCGAGACCGAAAGACCCGGCTCGCCGCGGTAGGCTCCGGCATCCCCACGCGTGAGGGCCGCGGGCAGGGCGAACATCAGAGGGCGGATCCGCCCGTAGAGCGGTGCTCTGAGGTCGGGATCGGCCACCATTCCGACCCCGCCGAGCAGTGAGCGCAGGCCGTCGCGCGAGCCTGCGGCGGTCTTCCAGGAGGCCTCGACCGAGCGATCTACGGTGACCAGCGCCGCGTAAGCGAGCTCGCGCGTGACGCCGTTGCGGCCCTGCGCGGAGAGCTCGGCCAGCGCCGTGCGCAAGTCCGCCGAAAGGGAACCGTCGAGCAACTCCCCGAGTCCGTGAAGGATGTGGGCCGTGTGCATGCCGTCCATGCTGTCCACGTCTCGGATGGCCTTGAGGATCTCCTCACCGACAGTCGTTCCCTTTTCGCGCGCCAGCTCGGCAGCGGCCTCGAGGCGTGCCGTCTCGTCCACGCCGTGGCGGGTCAGGAGCGCCTGCAGGACCATCGGGATGCGCGGCAGGCGCATCAATTCATCGGGACCGACGCGTTCCAGGAGGTATTCGATGCCGGCCGGGTTTCCGGCAGCGACCGGGCGTCCCTGGCGCAGGGCATCGCGCCAGTGGTCCTCCAGTGCCCGCATCGACTCACGCAGGGCGTAGTCGAGGAAGCGGTCGGTCGGATGTCGCAGGGCCTCCAGGGCCGCACCTGCGGCCTCGCTCGTTTGGAAGGAACTGGCTGCCACCACGGCTTCCAGTCGCACCCTCGGGTACTCGTCGCCAGCCTGGGCGCGGAGCAGATCCTCGGCGCCCTTCACGTGCCGGCGCATGTAACGGAGGACGCGCGTGGCCGCGGCGCGGGCGCGCGGGTCCTCCGCCCGCAGCAGGCGCACCAGCAGGTCGCGGTCCATGCGGTCGTGCTGCTGGTGGAGCCAGAGCGCCTCGAGCAGGGCGTGCTCGTAACCGGCCGCCGTGTCATCCAGGCCAGCGGCCCAGCTCGCCGCCGCCTGGGCGACCTCGTCCGAGTCGCGGCCTGAGAGCTCGATCCGCGTCCGGTAGCGCACGCGATCCTCGGGGGACCTCAGGAGCTCGAGCAGCTCGTCGATCGATTGACCGGCGATCGCGGGCGGCCTTGAGAGCGGCCGGCCCTCGTAGGTCACGCGGTAGATCCGACCGTGCTCGGCGTCCCGGCTGGGATCCCGGAGGTGGTGCTGGAGGTGCCCGACGATCGGGTTGTGCCAGTCGAGGAAGTAGATCGCTCCGTCGGGCCCCATCTCCACGTCGGTCGGTCGGAAGTTGGGGTCGGAACTCTGCACGATAGGCTCCACCTCGACCGCGGAGAAGCCCGATCCGTCGTCCACGATCTCGTACTGGAAGATCCCCTGGAACCCGATCACGTTGCAGATGAGGTAGTTGCCCTGGTTCTCCGCGGGGAAGTGCTCGCTGGAGAGGATCTCCGTCGCGGCACAGGGGCGGCTGCGCTGCTTGAAGAAAGGGAAGTACCCCGAGTGCTTGGCGGGGTGCTGGATGAAGCCCGAGAAGGGAAGAGCGTAGTAGTTGACGTTCCCCGTACCGTCGGTCATGAAGTCCTGTCCCCAGCGGTCGAAGACGTGCCCGTGCGGATTGGCGAAGTTGTAGGGGATGTAGCGCTCCACGCGCCAGGTGCGCGGCTCGAAGCGCCAGACGCACCCGTTGTGGTTCCGCATCGGACCGTGGACGGTCTCGATCTGGGACTGATGGAAGG
>DASCMO010000145.1:0-63029 GCA_036010965.1 Planctomycetota bacterium
CGGTAGATCGTGCGCGGGTAGGGAATGCACTCGCGCACGTGTTCGACGCCCGCGATCCAGCCCACGAAGCGCTCCAGGCCCAGGCCAAAGCCCGCGTGCGGGACGCTTCCGTAGCGCCGCAGGTCGAGGAACCAGTCGAAAGCCTCGCGCGGCAGGTCGTGAGCCTCGATGCGCTCGAGCAGCAGGTCGAGGTCGTCCTCGCGCTGACTGCCGCCGATGATCTCCCCCACCCCCTCCGGGCCGAGCACGTCCACGCACAGAGCGCGCGTGTCGTCGGCCGGGTCGTGCTTCATGTAGAAGGCCTTCACCCCCACCGGATAGTGGGTGATCATCAGCGGCCGATCGTAGGCGGCCGAGAGGATCGTCTCGTCGGGAGCCCCGAAGTCGGAGCCGGGGACGAAGTCCGAGTCCGGGTGCGCGACGAGCAGCGCGGCCGCCTCGTCGTAGGTCAGGCGCGGAAAGGGCGGGAGCACGGCTTCGAGGCGAGCGGTGTCGCGCTCGAGGATCTCCAGTTCCGTCGGGCAGCGTTCGAGCACCTCCGCGATCACAGAGCAGATCATGTCCTGGGCGAGCTGCATGATGTCCTCGAGGTCGGCGTAGGCGACCTCGGGCTCGAGCATCCAGAACTCCGTCAAGTGCCGGCGCGTCTTGGACTTCTCCGCGCGGAAGGTCGGGCCGAAGCAGTACACGCGCCCGAGCGCCATGGCGGAGGCCTCCGCGTAGAGCTGGCCGGACTGGGTCAAGTAGGCCGTATCGCCGAAGTAGTCCACCTCGAACAGGGTCGAGGTCCCCTCGCAGGCGTTGGGGGTGAACATCGGCGAATCGACGCAGGTGAAGTCGCGCTCGTCGAAGAAGCGCCGCAGGGCCGTCATCACCCGGTGGCGGATGCGCATGATCGCCCACGGTCGACGGGAGCGCAGCCAGAGGTGGCGCTGGCCAAGCAGAAAGTCGGCTCCGTGCTCCTTGGGAGTGATCGGGTAGCCGTCGACGACCTGGTGCAGGGTGACGTCATCGACGCCCAGCTCGACCCCGCCCGGTGCACGCTCGTCGGCCTTGACCGTGCCCGTCACCGAGAGGCTCGTCTCCTGGCCGACGTGCGAGAGGCGCTCGAACAGCTCGGCGTCCACATTACCCTTGAAGACCACGCACTGAACGACGCCGCTCCCGTCGCGCACCTGCAGGAAGTGCAGCTTGCCCTTGGAGCTCTTGTTGTAGAGCCAGCCGTGGAGGGTGACGGTCTCGCCGACGTGCTCGAGGAGGCGAGAGACGATCGTGTCGCCAGGGATAACATCGTCAGGCATGAAACGGAGTCCTCAAGGAAACATGGAATGGGCAGTCCGCAAATCAACCTCGGCGATCACGCCGTCGCGCACGCGCACGCGCCCCTTGCAGAACGCGCCGCCGCGGCGGGCCTCCACCAGGACGTCCGCCTCGAGCGCTCCGTCCGCCAGGCCCTCGGGCGGCGAGAGGAGCTGGATGCCCTCGTAGCCCATGGCGAGCAGGCGGTTGGTGATCCGCTCACCGAGGGGGACTGCCTGGGCCGGATCGAGCGCGCTCTCACCGGAGCGACCACGCTCCTCGGCCAGGGACAGGATCCGCTCGTTGAGCCGCTTCTGGGAGTCCCGCAGCTCGCCCAGGAGATGCTCGAGCCGACCGAGGTCAAGGCCCTCGCTGACCTCCACGATGCGCTCGAGGTCCTCACCCAGGGCATTGACCGCATCGACGGCCTCGAGGCGCTCGGTGACCAGGCGCAGACGCCAGAGGATCAGGGACAGGAGTGCGCAGGCGACCACGCCCAGGATCAGCAAGGCCGCTCCGATGGACAGACCGGCTATACCGTCTGAGGGGTCGAGCAAGGCCAGGCTCTGCAGGGGACGCACCATGGCAGCTATTCTACCGCGGCGGCCCGAGAGTCCGTACCATCCGCCACATGACGCGCGTCGTGAGCGGCCTCTTCCTGGTCCTGCTGCTGGCGGGCGTGTTCGTGCTGGGCGAGCCGCCGCGCTCGCGCCTGGCGACTTTGAGCGTGCCCGAGATCCTGGCCGAGGGCGTGGCGAGGGGTCCAGCAGGCGAGGTCGTGCTCCTGCGTACCCTGCTCCTCGCCTCGGCCGCCTTCCAGGAGACGGGCCCCGGCGCGGGGCGCTTTTCCCTCGGCGAGGTACACGCCCTCGTCGACGGCGAGAGCCTGGACGACGCTCGCACGGACGCCGCCCTGCGCCAGGCCCTCGCGCGCGGCCTGCGCGAGGCGGCCGGGAAGGAGGGGGTCACCCTCGACGTGCTCGGCGAGCAGGCGGCCGTTCCGACCGGAGGCATGGACCTACGCCTGCAGGCGGATGGCGCTGTCCTGCACCTCTCCTGGAACGTGGCCGACGAGCGGTCCGCCGGACACGCCTTTCCCTGGAAGGCGCCCAGCAAGCGCTCGCTCTTGCCGCCCCTGGTCGCGATCGGCCTGGCCCTGCTTTTGCGCAAGCCCGTACCGGCTCTCTTCCTGGGGGTGTTGACCGCCGCCTTCCTGCTGCGCTTCGAGGCCGGTGAGGGGTTCGTCGCAAGCACCGGCGGAGGCTTCGTGGACCTCTTCCGCATCTTCCTCGGCGATCAACTCGCCGACAGCGAACGCCAGTACATCGTCGTGTTCGTGGTCGCCATGCTCGCGATGGTGGGCATCGTCACGCGCAACGGCGGCCTGCGCGGGATCATGGGCATAGTGGCGCGCTTGGCGGGCGGCGTGCGCAAGACGCAGATCGCCGCCTACCTGATGGGACTGGCGGTCTTCTTCGACGACTACGCCAACACGATCCTGGTGGGCAGCACCATGCGCCCCCTGACCGACAAGCTGCGCATCGCGCGCGAGAAGCTGGCCTACATCGTCGACAGCACGGCGGCCCCCGTGGCGGGAATCTCGATCTTCAGCACCTGGATCGCCTTCGAGGTCTCAACCTTCAGCGCCCAGCTCCCCCTCGCCGGCCTGGCGCCCGCCGACGGCTACGCGGTCTTCCTCGACACCCTTCCCTACCGGTTCTACTGCATCTTCAGCCTGGTGCTGGTGGCGGTGGTGGTCACGAGCGGCCGCGACCTCGGCCCGATGCTCACGGCCGAACGACGCGCCCGGACGACGGGCCAGCTCGTGCGCCCCGGCGGCGAGCCGATGGTGAGCGACATCGCCACCACCATGCAGCCCGCGCCGGGCGTCGCGATCCTGGCCCACCGCGCCCTGATCCCGCTGGGCGCCTTCATCGTCGTGACCCTCTTCGAGATCGCGCGGCGCGGCGGCGCCTTCGGCATGCCCACCGAACGACTCTTCTCTCTTGAGGGCATCACGACGGTCCTGTTCGACGGTAGCGGCAGCAAGCCCCTGGCCATCGGCTCCAGCGCCGGACTGGGGCTGGCGGTGCTCTTCTCCCTGGCTGCCGGGCTGCGGGGCGAGATCTGGGACGCGGCCTGGAAGACCCTGCGCGCCATGGGCGTGGCGCTAGTGATCCTCTACCTGGCCTGGATGCTGGGGGCAGCCTGCGGCGAGATCGGCACGGCGCGTTTCCTGGCCGCGGCCCTGGGGGACATGGCCGCACCCCTCATCCTACCCGCCGTCCTGTTCGCCCTCTCGGGCGCCGTCGCCTTCGCGACCGGCTCCTCCTGGGGAACGATGAGCATCCTCTTGCCACTGGTCGTCGGCCTCTCCTTCACTCTCGGCCAGGGAGTCGAGGTCGGCGGCGAGCCCGCAGGCTACTTCCTGATGGTGCTCTCGATCGGGGCCGTGCTCGAAGGATCGATCTTCGGCGATCACTGCTCCCCCATCTCCGACACGACCGTGCTCTCTTCGGTCGCCGCCGCCTCGGACCACATCGATCATGTGCGCACCCAGGCGCCCTACGCCCTGCTCGCCATGAGCGTGGCCATGGTCGCGGGCTACCTGCCCTGCGCCTTCTTCGACCTCTCGCCATGGATCGCCCTGCTAGGCGGCAGCGCGATCTTGATCCTGATCCTGCGCGTGTTCGGGCGTCACGCGGACGAACCGCAGTCCGCCGTCTGAGTTCGAGCGGGCGTCTCGCTCCGTCCCTCGCGGCGCACTCCCCGTTCGGGTACCCTCCGCGACACCGCCCGCCCCGTCCTTCGTCCCCATCACGAGAGAGGGGATTCGCATGGGATTCGTCCGTATGGCGTTGCGCAACCCCTACGCCGTCATCGTAGGGGTCCTGGCGGTGTGCGTCCTGGGACTTTTCTCCTACCAGCGCCTGCCCAAGGACCTGCTGCCGATCTTCCGCACGCCCGCGGTCCAGATCCTGACCCTCTACCCGGGCATGCCGCCCGAGGTCGTCGAGCGGGACATCATGTCGCGCCTCCAGCGCTGGACTGGGCAGTCGGTCGGCATCTCCCACCAGGAGGCCAAGGCGATGCTGGGCGTGTGCATCGTCAAGGACTTCTTCCGCGAGGACATCTCCCACGCGGACGCCATATCCCAGGTGACCTCCCTGGCGATGTCGGACCTGTTCTACCTCCCGCCGGGCACCCTGCCGCCGATGGTGATGCCCTTCGACCCGACGGCGTCCGTGCCGCTCTGCCTGCTGGCGGTCTCGTCGGACACGATGAGCGAGAAGGAGCTCTACGACACCGCCTACCACGAGGGGCGCAACCGGCTGCAGTCGATCGCCGGGGTGGTCGCGCCGGCGGTCTACGGCGGTGCGCTGCGGCGCATCCTGGCCTACGTCGACCGCGACGACCTCGAGGCGCGAAACCTGTCCCTGATGGAGGTCGTGCAGGCGGTCCAGCGCTCGAACCCCTTCGTACCCACCGGCAGCGCAAAGCTGGGAGACTTCGACTACCTCGTGCTCTCCAACGCGATGGTCGAGGAGGTCGAGGAGCTGAACGACACGCCGATCCGCATTGACGAGAACGGGCCGGTGTTCCTGGGGGACGTGGGCGAGGCGCGCGACAGCTTCCAGATCCAGTCCAACATCGTGCGCATCAACGGTAAGCGGCGTCTGTACGTGCCGATCTACCGCCAGCCGGGAGCGAACTCCCTGGCGATCGTGGACGAGGTGCGCTCGCGCATCGACCAGATCGAGGCGCGCATCAAGGAATTCGACGACAGCGGCAAGACCGACGACCTCGACATGTCGGTCGTCATGGACCAGTCCCAGGGCATCCGGGCGACGATCAGGACCCTGGTCCAGAACGGCCTGTTCGGGATCCTGCTCGTGGGCCTGGTAGTGCTGGCCTTCCTGCGCAGCGTACGCTCGACCGCGCTCGTCCTGATCGCCATCCCGATCGGCCTGCTAGGTGCGGGGATCGGCATGTTCTTCACCGGGAACACCCTCAACTCGATGACCCTGGGAGGGCTCGCCCTCTCGGTCGGAGTCCTGGTGGATCAGGCGATCGTGGTGACCGAGAACATCTCGCGCCACCTGCGGATGGGGAAGACGCGCGCCCAGGCGGCCCTCGACCTGGCGCTCCTGCGCGTCGAGGAGGGCGCCGGCCTCCTGCTCGAAGCCCTCGAGGCGGACCTCGACCTCTCGCGCGCGCGACGCTCCCTGGTGCGCGCCGTGGGCGACTTCAATCGCGCCCAGTACGCCCTGTTGCGCGCCGTGGGCGGCGCGGACTGAACTCCCTCAGCGCCCGCGAGGCCAGAGGGCGCAGACGGCCGCCAGGAGGGCGCAGACGGCCAGCCAGGCGTCGATGGGCAGGCGCGCCTCGAGCACTCGTCGCGAGGGAGCGGGCGCGAGGGGGAACGCGCTGCCCGGCGGCCCTGCCCCGCGCCGCTCGGCGATGGGGACGCATCCGGCCGGAGGCAGGCAGGCCCGGTCGAGCAGCGCGGACCAGGAGACAGCGAAGGCCGCCGCATCGCCCGTGAGAAGCTCGAAGGCCTGCAGGGCGCAGACGACGCGCCCGGGGCCGAAGACGACGCGCCGCAGGTCGTCGGCCAGCCAGGCGGCGAGCGGTCCGCGCGCGTCCGTGAGGGGAGCTTCCAGGGCCAGGGCCCGCGCGCCCCAGCCGTCTCGACCCACGCGCACGCCCGGGCTCGCTGTACCGGCGACGCCGCGCAGCTCGAGCAGCGTGCTCGCCAGCACTCGGTCCGTGACCGCCAGGCCGCGCTCCTGCGCCCAGAGGATCGCCAGGTCGCGCACCTCGCGCGCCAGGGGGGGCACCACGGCCAAGGTCGGCGGCGCTCCGCTCGCGGGCCCGGTGAGCAGGCGCTCGCCGTCCCAGGTCACCTCGCCCGCGCGCGTGAGGCCCACGCGACCGGGGACCGCCGGTCCGCCCGCCGCCACCCAGCCTGCGCGGGTCGGCTCCGGATCGGGCCGGCCGTCGCTGAGCCAGAACAACCCGGAAGCATCCAGGCCCTTCCAGCTCGGTGCGGGCCGCGCCACCACCGGAGCATCGAGCCAGGCCCGAGGCGCATCAACTCCCCCGTGAGCGCGGCGCTCCCCGTCCACGAACTCGACCCACTCGACCTCGTCGCCGGGGGCCAGCAGGGTCGCGAACGCCGCGCCAACGAGGTCCAGAGCGCGCTCGATGCGAGTCCGCTCGCCGTGCATCAAGTACATGGACGGGCTGCGGTCCACGATCACCGTCCAGCTCCGGCCTGCAGGCTCTCGCCCCTGGCGCGGACCGGCGAGGGCCAGAGCGCCCAGAGTCAGGGCCGCGCAGAGCAGCCACAGGCGCGGAGGGACCGAGCGGCGCAGGCGCTCGTCGTCGCGGCGCGGCAGGCCGCCGAGGTCGCGCCACAGGCCCAGGGTACCGGTCGCCCGCGCCATCGGTCGCGAGCGCGCGCGGTGCGTGAGGAGCAACAGCACGGGCAGGACCAGAGCCGCCAGGCCCGCCGGACGCGTCCATTCCAGATTCGTCAGGGCGTCGAACATGGATGGTGGGGGGAGGTGGTCGTCATGGCACCGAATGACCTGTCGAGCGGGCCGAGCTCTGCCGATACCCGTTGGGTCCATAAATAGAAGCGTGCCCTTCTCAGCAAGGCTTGGCCTACTTCTTCTTCTTCCAGGCCCCGAACTTCGGCACAGGGTAGACCCTTGCGCGCTTTGCCCAGGCTTCCCATGCCTCGGCCAGTTGCTTGGCGCGTTCAGGCTGTTGAGCCGCTGAGTTGGTCGCCGACATCGAGGCCAACGCGATTTCGCTCGGCGGCCAGCTGGCACCCGAAGGGTTGTGAACCTTCACCCGCCCAGGCAAACGCGTGCGGTGACCGGGTAGTGATCGGAGGGGTATCGCCCTCCGCGCGGTTCCTGGTCGATGCCAGCGCCCAGCGTCTGCACGCCCGGGGTGACAAAGATGTAATCGATCTTCGCGCCGTTGCGTCGGCCGGAGTACCCGCCGTTGCCCGTACCGACCTGCTCCTGGTCGGGGTGCATGACGCGGAAGGTGTCGACGAGCGCGACCGGCGGAGCGACCTGCGCATCGCCGCCCTTGAGGTAGTCGATCACGGGGTTGCCTTCGCCGGCATTGAAGTCGCCCGTGAGGATGACGGGGATTCCCTGCTCAACCTCGGCAACCCGTTGAGCGATCAGCCGCGCGGAGTTCAACCGTGAGGGCTGGGACCTGTGGTCCAGGTGGGTGTTGAAGACATAGAACACGACGCCCGTTTGCAGGTCGGCCAGCCGGACCCAAGTGCACACGCGGTGGTAGCCGTTACCCCAGCTCCGAGAGACGACGTCGGGCGTATCGGAGAGCCAGAAAGTGCCGGAGTCTTCAACGTCGAAGCGCTCTTCGAGGATGAGGATCGACGAGTGTTCCCCGCTTCTTGCTCCGTCGCGCCCTTCGCCGATCGCGCGGTACTGGGGCAAGCATCCCTCTAACGCATCGAGCTGGAAGTCGAACGCCTCTTGGATGCCGACGATGTCCGGCGCGTTGTCGCGGAGAACTGCGCAGACCAGCTCGCGCCGGTGCTCCCACGCGTTGTCACCATCGTTCGCCCGGCCGTTGCGAATGTTAAAGCTCATCACATCCAGCTCCACGGCCTGATCGGCAGGCGCGGACGCCAGACATCCCGTCAGTGCGCATGCAAGAAAAAGCAGCAGGCTTGTGGGAAAGAGCGGAAACCGGTTTCGTTGATGGGTCTGCATCATGCGGACATTGTGGCGCACCAATCATTGAGCACGCCGCGGTAGCCGGACAGCTTGAAGTCATTGACCATGTGGCCGACGCTGGCCTGGTGTGAGTACAGCCCGGTCAAGAGCGCCTCACGCCTCGGGCAACAGCGCCCGGGGACGACCCTGACGGGTCGCCGGGGACGGCGGAATGCACAGGGTGCCGTCAGGGGACGAGAGGGAGCCGAAGGCGACCGATCGCGCATTTTGGTGTGCTGCGTCTTCATGAATGCTGCGGGCTAGCGCAGGAGAGCGCGGACGATGTCCTCGAACGGCTGGGCGGTGCTGGCGCAGGTGTAGGCGATGCGGTGGCGAGCGCAGGAAGTACGCCAGGCGTCCAGGCGCAGCTCGAGGCGCCGCTCGTAGGCGTTGGCCGTCGGCCGGTCGACACGCAAGCGCAGGCGCTCGCCGCCCTCCGGATCCCACCACTCGACTGCTCCCTGGGGCGGCGCGAACTCCAGGGGCGCGAGCAGCTGGACGGCACCCAGTTCACGCCCGCGACGCATCAGGCCCCCAAGGGCCGCGAACTCCACATCGAGCAAGTCCCCCACCACGAACACGCGCCCCGCATCGGCCAGGCGGCGCGGCGCGGCCAGCAGAGGAGCCAGTCCACCGTCCCCGCTAGCCCGGCGGCCCTCCAGGAAACCGAGCATGGCGAGCGGATCGACCCGCGAGCGCAGGGTGAACTCGTGGGGCGAGGCGCCCTGGGGGGACGACACGACGAGGCGCACGACGGCCCCGATGCGCAGACCGAGGCAGGCGAGGGCTGCGGCGACCTCCGCCGCGCGAGCCAGCTTGCCAGGTGGACCGACGCCCATGGAGGCGCTGGCGTCCACCAGGATCGCCCAGCGTTCGCCGGCCTCGCGGCGCGTGACGCGCACGAAGGGACGGTCCAGACGCGCCAGCAGACTCCAGTCCAGGGCGCGCAGGTCCTCGCCGGGTCGGTAGGGTCGATAGCCGGTGAACTCCTCGCCCCCGCCCGCCAGGGCTGAGCGGCCCGCACCCTCGCGCCGCTCCCGCGCACCGGACAGGCGCACGAGCAGACCCTCGACGCGGGCCAGGAAGTCGTCTCCGAACTGCACCGCCGGCGCGGGCAGATGCGGATCACCGCTGCGCGGTCGGGGATCGGGGCTCATGGTCAGAGGACTCCTTTGCGGGTGGGACGCGGGGCGCCCGGACCTCAGGGAGACCTCCAGCCTCGCCCCTCGGCCCCCGTGGTGCAACGGCGGAAGTTTCGAGACAGGACAAGGAACGCGGATCGTGCGAAACGGCCTCGGTGGATGGCCCGTATGACCCTACCGTCCGAGCCCCCCTTCCCGCTCCAGCTGAACCCGCATGCGATCCCCGAAGCCCACCCTCGCCGTCTCCTGCGCCCTGCTGCTCTGCGCACCCCTCTGCCCCACTTCGGCGGCCAGCGGGGATCCTCTCGCCGGCGTCGGGGAGCAGCCCGGACCCAACCCTCTGGCGACCGGCGACGACGGACTGCTCCCGTTTCCGAGCCTGCACTTCACCCGGCCCGACCCGGACTCCGCCACGGGCCTGCGACTCGCCTACCACCAGGAGATGCTGCGCGTGCCGAGCGGTTCCCTGCCCATCGACCCCTCGATCTGCAATATCGCCGACGGCGTGTCCCCGGTGACGCCGATCCTCGTGGGCTTCGGCGTGGACGTGCACCCCGACCTGCTCTCTCCCACGGGCGAGCAAGGCGAGACCGTGCAGCGAGGCGCGCCGATCGCCCTGATCCACGCCGAGACCGGAGCGGCGATCCCGATCCTGACGGAGATGGACCGCAACAACCGGGAACGCGAGGAGTACGCCCACCGCCATCCCCTGTGCATTCGCCCCCTGGCGCCGATGGAGATGGGAGCACGCTACATCGTGCTGCTCACGCGCGAGCTGCACGACATCGAAGATGCCGCGCTCCCGACCCAGGCCGCCTTCAATCACCTGCGCGACGGGACCCCGAGCGGGGACCCGGCCATCGAGGGCTTGCGGGAACGCTACGAGGCTCTGTTCGAGATCGCCGGGAGAGCGGGTTGGGAGCGCGAGGAGCTGCTGCTCGCCTGGGAATTCCAGGTCGCCAGCGAGCGCTTCCTTCTGGGTCCAATTCGCGACGTGCGCGCCCAGACACTCGCCGTGGCGGCCGCCGAGGGAGTGCCATACACGATCGAAGAAGTGCTGGAGTCTCCCAACGAGAACGTGGCCTGGCTGGTCAAGGGCACCTTCCAACCGGCCTCCTTCCTCAACGCGCGCAACGAATTGCAGCGCGTCAGTGACGAGGTCATCGAGCGTTCGGAACAAAGCTCCTCCTATCCATTCACGATGCTGATCCCGCCCGCGGCCCGCAAGCGCGGGGGTCTGCCTCTGGTGCTCCTCGGCCATGGGCTGTTCGGAACCGGCGAGCGCTACATGGCGCGCCGCATCGGGCGCCGGCTGGTGCAGCCACTCAGCGCGCGCCACGACGCAGTCATCATCGCGACCGATTGGATCGGACTCTCAGGGGGCGACTTGACCCTGATCCTGACCCAGGTAGTGCCGGACATCACCCGCATCCGCCTTGTGACCGATCGCCTCGTCCAGTCCCACGCCAACAACCTCGCCCTGGTGGAGCTGGCCCTGGGAAAGTTGCAGTCGGATCCGGCCATCGGCCGCACGCACCGCAAGCCGCTGCTCGACCCCAAGTCCGTCTTCTACTACGGCGTCAGTCTGGGTGGGATCCAGGGCGCTTCCCAGGTGGCGATCTCGCCGCGCATCTCGCGCGCCGTGCTGGCAGTCCCGGGCGCGGGCTGGTCGCACATGATCCAGCGCTCGACGCAGTTCTCACCGATCGAACGGGTGATCGACCAACGCTATCCCGACCCCTTGACCCAGAACTTCTTCGCGGCCATCTTGCAGACCTTCTTTGATTTCTCCGATCCGGCCATCCTCGCACCCCTGATGCACGGAGACCCGAGCCAGCCGGATGCCCCGGCCAAGGTGGTCCTCCTGCAGGAAGCGATCGGGGACTGTCAGGTGCCGAACATGGCCACGGACCTGCTGGCGCGAGCGATCGGCGCCTCGCACCTCGAGGTCGCCACGGATCCCGTCTTCGGCCTCGGAACGATCAATGGTCCAACGAAGGCACCGGTTCTGACCCAGTTTCGCGTTCCCGACCGGCTCGAGGAGTTCATGCCGCCCGACGAGAACACCATCCCCCTGCGGGACAACGGTGTGCACAACGCAGCGGTCCTCCAGAAGGTCGCCTTCGAGCAGGTGGGCGGGCTGTTCTCGACGGGTCGCGTCTCCCACCCCTGCCGCGGGCGCTGCGACCCCGACTGAAGGAAAGGAAGGCGCGCCCAACGGCGGAAGAGGCAGAGGAGATCCTGGCTGAGCGGCTATCCTGCGCTGGCACGCGCCCGGCGCGACCCGCCGAGCCACGGCCCCAAAAAATGCACCTTCCCTTGCTCCGCTTCCTTCGTCACCTCGCCCTGGCAGTGACCGTCGCCGTCCTGACGGCTCTGGCCGTCGAGGGTGGCCAGCGCCTGTGGCTCGCGGCCCACGGCGAGCTCTACAGCGCGCGAGCGATGCGCGACACCCTGCTCGAGGCCCTCAGCGAGGCCACGGCTGACGTTCCCTTGCCCGGAGACGTGGTGGTCGAGACCGAGGCCCGGCGCAAGACACAGCTGCGCCCCCACCCCTACCTGGGCTTCAACGCGGACTTCGCGATCGAGCGCCTGGAACGGGACCTGAAATCCCACGGCATGGAGCGCAGGGACACCTTCTCGGTCCTCATCGTTGGTGGCTCGGTAGCCGCCGGCTTCAGCCACATGGGCCTCGAACGGATGACCGAGCGCCTGAACGCGGACCCGAGGCTCGCGGACCAGAAAGTACGGGCCCTCGCCTACGCCCGGGGCGGATTCAAGCAACCCCAGCAGCTGATCACGGTCGGCAACCTGCTCGGCCTGGGAATGAAGCCCGATGTGGTCCTGAACATCGACGGCTTCAACGAGATGGCCATCGGGAACGCGAACGTGGTGAACGGTTTCCACCCCCTGTACCCGTCCCACTCGCACTGGACACCGCTCCTGCTGGCGGGCTCTGCCGGCCTGCCGGCCCTCGAGCAGTACGCGGCGCTGGCTCGCGCGCGCGAAGACCTGGGGGCGCTGGTGCAGCGAACTCTCGACAGCGGCGTCCATCACAGCTCAATCCTCGGCAGGCATGCCCTGATGCGCGTGCAGCGACTGCGCGGCGAGATGGCCGCAGCGACGACAACCTACATCGACCTGCTGGAGAGTGACGACCTCGAACCGTACCTCACAGGGCCGGCGCTGCTCCCCGGCCAGGGCGGGTACCGGGTGACCGGGCGGAACTGGTATGAGTGCTCCCTCTCCCTCCATGCCATGTGCGAGCGGCGCTCGATCCTCTACCTGCACCTGCTCCAGCCGACCTTGCATCTTCCCGGCTCGAAGCCCTTGACCGAGGCCGAGATCGCGGGCGGGCACACCGGCCCGGACTGGATTGAGGGCGTGCAGACCGGCTACCCGATCCTACGAGCGCGAGGCCGCCAACTGCAGGACGCCGGCGTCCCCTTCATCGACGCGTCGATGCTCTTCGCGGAAGTCAACGAGGAGCTCTACTACGACGCCTGCCACTTCGGGGTCGCGGGCCACGAGCGGCTGGCCGACGTGGTGGTCAATGCCCTGCTCGAGGCCCTGCCCGACTGAGACCGCCCAGCGCCAAACCATGATCTACCTCCCTCTGCTGCCGCTGCTCGGCGCTCTCGTCGGCCCCACGCTCCCCGTGCAGGAGGACTGGCCTCTTTGGCGAGGTCCGCACGGAAACGGCCACGCCGACGGGAACGCCCCGACCCACTGGGACGCGGACGACGTGCGCTGGGAGACCGCAATCCCCGGACGGGCCTGCTCGACCCCCGTCGTGAGCAGCGAGCGCATGTTCCTGACAACGGCCGTGCGCTCAAGCGAGGGAGAAGGTGCGCGCCACTGGCCGGGAGGCCGCGAGCCCTACCACGGCGGCGGCGGCGCCCTGGTCGAGCACTCCTTCGAGGTCTTCTGCCTCGATCTGGACACGGGTGAGGTGCGCTGGCGCAGGACGGCGATCGAGGCCACGCCCCACGAAGGGCACCACGGCACCTACGGCAGCTTCGCCTCCAACTCACCGGTCACCGACGGCGAACGCGTCTACGCCTTCTTCGGTTCGCGCGGGGTCTACTGCTATGACCTCGACGGCAAGCTCGAATGGAAGAAGGACCTGGACACCGAGATGGAGATGCGCACGCAGTTCGGTGAGGGCACCGCCGCCACCCTGCACGACGGTCTGTTGATCCTCAACCTCGACCATGAGGGGGACTCATTCCTGATCGCTCTGGATTGCAAGAACGGGCGGAAGAAGTGGCGCACGCGCCGCGACGAGCGCAGCTCCTGGGGGGCGCCGCGGGCCGTGACGCACAAGGGAAAGACCCAGCTGGTGGTGACCGGCAGCGAGCGCGTCCGCGCCTACGACCCTCGCTCGGGGAAGGAGCTGTGGGCCTGCGGCGGCCTGGGTCCGAACCCGATCCCGACGCCCCTACAGTACGAGGACACGGTACTGGTGATGAGCGGCCACCCGCGCGGTCCGGCCCTGATGGCGATCCGCCTCGGCAAGAAGGGCGACCTGACGGGCAGTGACGCGGTGGTCTGGAACGCGCGGCGCGGGGCGGCCTACACGCCCTCCGCACTGCTGATGGCGGATCGCCTGTACACCGTCACCGACCGCGGCAAGATGAGTTGCCTCGACGCGGGCAGCGGCGAGGCCCACTACCTCGAGCAGCGCCTGCCTCGCGGCCTCGCTTTCAAGGCCTCGCCGGTGAGCGTCGCTGATCGCATCTACCTCCTGAGCGAGTCGGGAGACGTGGTCGTGGTGAAGGCCACGAAGAAACTCGAGGTGCTGGCCACGAACACGATCGATGCGGACGACATGTTCATCGCCTCGCCGGTGATCGTGGACGGAGCACTCTACCTGCGCAGCACCGAGCGCGTGCTACGCATCGGCGGCCCACGCGCCAGAGGTCGCTGATCCGCGGGCGCATAGCCTTCAGCGGAGGGCTTGAGCCCTCAGCGGAGAGCAGGGCCCTCAGCGTCCCAGGATCTCGATCGAGTCGAGGACGAGTCGGTCCCGATCCAGACCGGCGGGCACGGTGTCCGTCACGATCAGGAGGTGCAGGCCTGTGTCCCAGGTCATCCCCGAGAGGTCGAAGTCGAAGTAGTGAAAGCTGCTGTCGCTGTCGGCCTCGGTGAACTCACGCAGGATCGTGTAGTCGATGCCGTCCGGGCTGACCATTACCCAGGCCCGATCTCCGGGCTCGTAGGACAGAACCCAAGCCCACAGGCGCAGGCGCACGTCGACGGCCCCGGGCAACAGCGCGATGCGGCTCATGCTGCCGGTGTCCTTGATGCGCACGCTGCGCAGGCCCTCGTGCACCGCTCCCCCACCGACCATCACGTTGCCTTCGACCACCCAGGGCGCGACCCAGGCCCCCTCGCCGCCGAATAGGTTCGCCGACTCGAAGCCGTCGAAGGCGATCGCCGGCGGATTGACTGCCAAGCGCAAATCGTCGCTGGAGCGGTTCCCGGAGTCGTCCTCGACGGTCAGCACCAGATCGTGCACGCCCAGTGCAAGTTCCATCGTGGCGACCGGCGTTTCGGCCAGAAGGATTCCGTCCTCCGACCACTCGTAGGCAACGACAATCCCGTCAGGATCGTAGGACCCGCTGCCGTCGAGCTCCACGAGCGCCGAATCTGCGCCGCGCTCGATCGTCACGTCCAGGTCATCTCCAGCCTCGGCGACGGGGAGCTCCCCGAGGCTCACGACTCCGCGCACGATGACGTCATCGATCAGCACGTAGTCGGGGCCCACGCCCGAGGTCTCGGTCACGACGCGCAGCTCAAAGGCGGCCGACATGGTGGCGGCGCCCAGGTCGAGCAGGTACGTATGAAACTCCCCGTCGCTGTGTGCGGCGGTCAGCTCCATGACAGGCGTGAACTCGACGCCATCAGTGCTGACTTCCACGATCGCGCGGTCAGCTTCTTCGAAGTTCATGACCATGACCTCGACCGTCAGGCGCGGGTTGAGCAAACCCGAGAGATCGAGGGCCCTGGTGAGGGAGCCGGTGTTCTTGATGCGGCAGACTCGACCCTGCTCCCCGAGCACCGAGCCGAGCATCACATTCCCCACGGTCCACCACGGATCCAACCAGTTCCCCGATCCACCGCCGAAGGAACCAGATTCGAAATCCTCGCTCGCCACATTCTCGGCCACGCCGATCACGACGTTGTCGAGCCGCATCTGATCGAGGGCGCTGATGCCCATGGTTGCCGACAAGAATAACTGCTCGGTATCCCACACGCCGGGGGCCGCGAGGGTGTGCCACTCGCCGTCCTCGATGGCGGGTGTGATGATCGGAAAGATGGGGTCCGCCGGGTCGAGGTCGGGGGCAATCTGCAGGAACACGCCTGAGATGTGGGAGTAGTCCGCCCGGTAGTCAAGGCTGATGAGATCGAACGCGCCGCCCTCCTCCAGTTCGATGTAGACGCCCTGCTCATCCGGGCCCAGCCCGGGCGTGGTCTCAAAACCGTGCATCGTCTCGCGCAGCAGTTCGAGGTGATGGAAATGTCCCTGGTCGAAGGAGTCCCAGCTGTTTCGCAACCAGAAGGCCTCCACGTACACGCCGTCGTCCAGGAAGTTCTGGCTGGTGAAGACCAGCCGGCCGCCCTCCATGGGCAAGTGCCCCGCCGGGACGCTCGGCGGATCGCTGAAGGTCACCGTGCGAATAACCTGATCGCCGCCGGGGACGAAGGCACCCAGCGCTCCTAGGACGCAGAATGAAAGGATGATTATCGCGCGCGGGGCAGGCACTGAAGGCTCCTCCTGGATACTCGTCGAAGGTACGCGACGCGCCCACCCTCATCGGCGCCAGTGTATCCCTGATCAGGGAATCCCGCCGGAGGGAACGTTTTGGCCTTCCACCCGTTCGGGTGGTTCTTCTCTGGCATTCGCTCCCTGGGTGCGCTATCGGGGTCGTAGGAGATGAGGGTGAAATAGCGCGAACCCCCATCGAAGAGCCCTTCCACCCTCCCACTGATCCGTGCGAGCACGCCCATGGACCTGATCTTCTGGAGCTGCTTCTTCTCGGCTGGATTCCTCGCGGGAGCCGCCTGCGGCGGGCGCTTCCTGCATGTCCGTCCTCCCCGCTTCCTGGCCGAGGGAGCCCCACGGGCCTCCAGGGTCGCCGCCCTCGGGCACCGTGATTGAGCGCTGCTCGGGAATCGTGGAGTTGAGGTGCCCCCACTCATCGGATGACCTAGTACGCCCCGCGACCTGAGAGCACCGCGCCGACTGTCCGCAGCAAGAGCAGAGCATCGGTCCAGGCGCTGCGTCCGCGCACGTATCGAATGTCCATGCGCACCCAGTCGCGAAAGAGAATCTCGCTGCGGCCGCTGACCTGCCAGGTGCAGGTCAAGCCTCCGGTGATGTCGAGGCGCTGACGCTGCCAGGGCTCGTACTCTCTCACCTCGTTCAGCTTCGGCGGGCGCGGGCCGACAAGGCTCATGTCGCCCCGCAGCACATTCCAGAACTGAGGCAGCTCGTCCAAGCTGGATCGGCGCAGGAATCGCCCGAGGGGAGTGATGCGCGGATCGTCGGCGATCTTGAAGACTGGCCCCTGCTGCTCGTTGCGCGGAATCAACTCCTCCCAGTTCTCCTCCGCTCCCTCTTCCATGGTGCGGAACTTGTAGAACACAAAGGGCCGCCCACCCAGGCCGGCACGCTGCTGACGGTAGAGGGCCCCCCCGCGACTGGTGAGGACGATCGCCGCGCCGATGACCAGGAACAGCGGCCAGAGCAGGAGCAACATCGTGGCAGAGACGACGATGTCGATGAGTCTCTTCGAGAGAGAGATCGACTGCACGAAGAGGCCCATGAGGTCCTCGACCGGGCGCGCACCCTGCTCCCCGGATGACGCTGGATCTCGATCCGAGTCAGCCTCGAAGCGGGGCGTGGAGGCCTTCCGCTCTTCCTTGCCTGAACCGCCAGAGCCACCCGAACCATTTTCCGGTGGGTCCTGCTTCTCATCCCTCCCGTTCCCGGTTCGCTCCTCAGGCGCGCGCTCGCTCGGTCGCGACCCCACGGTCACGTCCACGCCCTTCCCGCCGTCGGGCAGGGAGGCGCGGATCGTATCGGCCAGGATCCAGGCGCCCTCGCCGTCGGTCTCGGGCAAGATCACGGCGACCGTGTCCCGCCGCATCATCCCGACCACGTCCGAGCAACGTGCGCGCTTCCGCAGCAGTTCGCCGACGGACTGCCGGTCGGGAGCGTCGGGCTCCGTGGGGCGGAGCATGATCATGGAAAAGGTCCGGCCACTGCGGCGCGAGAGGTTGTACTCCCTCCGCGCTGCGTACTCGAAGTCCTCGCTATTCAGGACCTCGGATGTCATCCGACGCCAGGCAAATACATGCTCCAGCGACGGGTTCGGGCGTCCGTCGTCGGGTGAATGCGATTCAATCCTCTGCGGCATGGAATCGTTACGCGGAGTGTGGGAGCCCTTGCGAGCGGGGACGGACGACCTGTCGCTGGCGAGATCCCCGGGGGAGAGGGGCAGATCATCGCTGCAAAACCCTGGTGAACTATCTAATCACGTGATATTACGCGCCAATCACCGAGACTGCAATAGGACCCAGGCCGAGCACGGGTGCCTCCAGGCATCGGGTGGCTCCCAGCCGACGGCGCGCAGGCAGGAGCTCCCCTGCCCGCTCGACCCCCGACCCTACACACCACTGCCAACTCACCAGCGCCCCATCGGGGCCTCTCAGGTTGGGTTGGACCCCGATTGTGAGCCGTCTGCGGGTCCTCACTCAGGAGCGAAGGCGGACCGAGAGCGCACTGGCGAACAGGCGCAGGGCGAAGGGCAGGCCCTGAACGAGGTAGCGCTGCGCCAGGCGACGGGGTTCCTGCGCCAGGCGATGAACCCACTCCACGCCGCAGCGCTGCATCCAGTTCGGCGCGCGCCGCACATCGCCGGCGACGAAGCTGAAGCTGATGCCGACGCCCAGCCACCAGGCGCCGGGATGGTCGCCGCGCAGGCGGCGGATCAGGCGCTCCTGCTTGGGAGAGCCGAGACCAACATAGACCACGTCCGGGCGCGCCGCATGCAAGGCTTTCTCTAGGGTGGCACAGGCGGCCGGATCGTCTTCGAAGCCGTGCGGTGGGCAGTGGAAGCCCGCGACCCGCAGACCCTCGCAGCGCTCGGCGAGCACGGCGGCGGCCCGTTCGGCCGTCCCATCGTCGCCGCCCAGCAGGAACACGCTGCGCCCCCGCTCGCTCGCCCCGCGGCTCAGGCTCCAGATCAGATCCGAGCCGGCCACACGCTCGGGGAGCGGCGTGCCCTGCAAGCGCGAGGCCCAGACGAGCACCATCCCGTCGGCGACGATGCGCTCGGCGCCCTCGTAGAGTGCGCGAAAGGCCGGGTCAGCCACCAACCTCCGGAGGTGGTCGAGGTTGGGGGTGACGAGGACACCGCCGCGACCGCTATCGAGTTCATCAAGCACATGCGCGACGCACTCGGCCGCACTCGTGCGGTGGATCCCGATCCCCAGCAGGCGTACCAGGGGCGGGCTGGATTGCGACTCCGCGGCGCTCCCATCGGGGGCGTCCCCCTTCATCGAGCCCTCAAGGGTCCGACGCCCAGGGACGCCACCGCACGACGGCGAGACCGGGGCCTCCAAGGTGCGTTGGTTGCGGGGAAGCTCATCGAGGTGTGTAGTCTAGCCAGGGTGGCGGCGACCGCCGCGCGCCTTGTAGATCCCCAACACCACTTGTAGCTTTACCGCCCTCGACTCCCCTGCCCGTGGACCTCGCGATCATCGTCATCGGCCGCAACGAGGGGGAGCGCCTGCGCGCCTGCCTCGACTCCCTGGGAGAGCGCCTGCACTCCACGGTCTACGTGGACTCGGGCTCCTCGGACGGGAGCGTCGCACTCGCCCGCTCGAGGGGCGCGGAGGTCGTGGAACTCGACCCCCACACCCCCTTCACGGCCGCCCGCGCCCGCAACGCAGGCCGCGCCCGCGCCCTGGAGATCCACGGCGATCCCGAGTTCCTGCTCTTCCTCGATGGCGACTGCACCCTGGCCGAAGGCTGGATCGACCGCGCACTGAAGGAGTTCGAGGCTCACCCGGAAGCGGCCGTCGTCTGCGGCCGGCGCCGGGAGCGCTTCCCCGAAGCGTCGGTCTTCAACCGCCTGTGCGACATGGAGTGGAACACACCCTTGGGGGAGGCCGAGGCTTGCGGCGGGGACGCACTGCTCCGTGAACGCGCCCTGACCGAAGTCGGCACCTACAACCAGGACATGATCGCGGGCGAGGAACCTGATCTCTGCTACCGCCTGCGAGCCGCGGGCTGGAGCGTCCGGCGCATCGACGCCGAAATGACTCTGCACGACGCGGACATCAAGCAGGTCGGTCAATGGTGGAAGCGGGCCACGCGCTCCGGTCACGCCTCGGCGGAGCTTGCCCGACGCCACCCGAAGTCCGGCGCGACGGACCTGCGACGCGTCCACAGCGCGGTCGCGTGGTCTAGTTTGGGCTGGTCCTCGAGCCTCGCGACGCTCCTCTGGGCAGTTTGGGCGCCACAAGCCTGGGTCCTGTGGACCGCGCTCCCCGTCTGCGTCATCGCCCTGCATGGGATCCAGTTCGCGCGCATCCGCGCCGCGTGCCTGAGGCGCGGAGACGCTCGCAGGGACGCGCACGCCTTCGCCTTCTGGTGCCTGGCGGCCAAGACGCCCGAGGCTCTCGGCTGGGGGCGGTTCACCATCAAGCGCCTGTACGGCACGCACTCAACCCTGATCGAGTACAAGGGCCCTGACGCGAGCGCCGACACGAGCAACGATCTGGCACGACCGGACTGAAGGCAGGTCGGCCTCTGGCCGCGCCTCGGCGAGGCCTACTCGCGCTCCCACCAGAGCGGAGTGCGCTCGATGAAATTCAGCAGAGCGCTGTACTTGGGAGCCTCGGCGGGATCCTGGTCGTGGCGCTCCAGTGCTCCCCAGCTCCCACTCTTCCCGTAGCGCGACATTGAGGAGAAGTGCACGAAGCGCGTCCCTCCGGCCTCCTTCCAGGCTTCGAGGTAGGTCGCGTAGAGCCCGGCCATGGCCGGGTGGCGATTAGCGTCCGCCAGGAGCTCGAGCATGTCCTCGTTGCGCGACTGTGCGCGGCTGGCGAAGATGCCCTGACCGCCCTCGTAGGCTACCAGCGGAAGGTCCCAGGACTCGAGTTCGGCCACGTTGCGACCCATGATCTCAGCCTGCAAGGCCACGGAGTCCTGCAAGGCGACCATCAACTCGTCGACCTCCATCGCCAGCACGCGCTCGCTCTCCTTGCGCACTAACCGACCCCCGAAGTAGGGCGCGATGGCGTAGGCGTCCGCGTGCTCCGCGGCTCCCTCGAAGCCCAGAATCACGCGCCCGGTGCGCGGCACGGCCGACTGGCCCGCCAGGACCCGCACGAGGCGCTCGGTCCCGCCGAAGGCTTCCTCCCAGAGGGCGAAGATCTCGACCGAGCGTCGGGCCGTGTAGCACAGCCCAGCGCTGGACGCTCCCTCGGCCAGCTCCAGCTCCAGGCCCCGCGCCCGGGCGTGGCGTGCCTGGGGGAACTGCCCGTTCCAGAGCTCGTTGGAGTACTCGACCCAGACCCGCAGGCGCGGATCGAGCTCGGCCGCCACGAGGGTCGCGAACTCGTGCACGTACTCGTCGTCCGCGGTGTGGGGCATGCAGAACCACGGCTCGGCCTGCAGGGTGTTCGCGAGCTGAATCATGTACTCCAGGGCGACGCCGCGGGCGGTGCCCTGAGAGTGATCCTCCGGGTGCGGGCGCTGCGCCCAGTGCTCGACGACTGAGCCATTGGTCTGCATCCAGTCCATGAAGCGCAGGACGCCGAACTCGCGCCAGCGCTCGAGAAAAGCGGGGTGAAAGGGCTGCTCGAGATAGGTGTCGAGGAACCCCGGGAGGATCAGGCGGATGTTCCGGATGGGATCTTGCGGATCCGTGGCCTCGATCCTCAGGGAGCGCACGGGTGCTTGGGGGAGGAAACGCAACTCGATCCGACCCGCTTGCTCGGCGAGGACCTTCGCGCCCTTGAAAGCGATACGGCCGCGGCCCTCGAAGAGACAGGTGGAGGTTCCGATCGGAATGTGCGCGCCGAAGCCGGTCAACAGCGGCGTCTCCGCCCGCTGGCCCGGTTGGAGGGAGCGCACCCATCCGTGTTCATCGAGATCGAGGGGCCCGCCCTGATTCCAGCCCTTCCCGCGCATGTTGGAGGCCCACTGCCGGGCAGTCTTGAAGAGGTCCACGAAGACGATCTCCGGACTGTAGTCCCGGATCTTGGCCAGATTGATCCCGAGCGGCGAGCGGGCGTTGGGCGCTGCGGGAGCGACTGGGTCCGCGGGAGCCTCGTCCTGGGCGAGGGCGTGCCCCGGCGAGAGGAGCAGGGCCAGCAGGGCGACCGCCCGCGAGCTGATGAGGAGGTTTCGAACCATGTCTGGAGGGCCTCGCGCGCGATGGCGGCGAGCGAGGATCTGGCCGCTTCGCGGCACCCGCGCTATTCTAGTCGGCCTCGTCGGACCGGCAACGCAGGACTGCGCCCAGGAGCGCTGACCATCCCGCCAACCGCAGCCCGCACACCCGGTCTTGGCCACGCTCTCCCCCTCACCTGCCGACGATTCCCCAGCGCGCGAGCACGGCTCCGCGCCGGGCCAAGGCCCCGCCCTACGCTCCAGGATCGTCTCGGCCTCGGCCTGGACCCTGATCGGCATCGGCGCCAGCCGCTTGCTGAGCTTGGTCAACAACCTGATCCTCACGCGGCTCCTGTTCCCCGAGGCCTTCGGGCTGATGACCTACGTGAGCGTCATCATCCTCGGCGTACAGCTCTTCTCCGACATCGGTGTGCGCGCCAGCGTCCTCACGAACGAGCGCGGCGACGACCCGGAGTTCCTGAACACCGCCTGGGTGCTCCAGATCCTGCGCGGCGCCGCCCTGTGGCTGGTCATCCTGCTCCTGGCCTGGCCGATGTCCCGTTTCTACGGAGAGCCGGTCTTGATCTGGATGCTGCCAGCCGCCGGCCTGGCCTCCCTGATTCGCGGCTTCGGCTCCACGGCGGGCTACACCCTGGCGCGCCGCGTCACTCCCCAGCGCGCGATCGTCCTCGGTCTGATCGTGCAGCTGATCACGATCACCGTCACGGCCTCACTGGCCCTGGTCTGGAGGTCGGTCTGGGTCCTGGTGGGCGCATCCCTGCTCGCCGCGCTGCTGGGCACGATCGGCAGCTTCTGGCTGATCCCGGGCCGCAAGCACCGCTTCGCCATCAACCGCGAAGACGCCCGCGCCATCTACCGCTTCGGCCGCTGGATCCTCTTCAGCACGGCGATCACCTTCTTCCTCTTCCAGGGCGACCGGCTCGTGCTGGGCAAGATCCTCACCAAGGAGATGCTGGGCGTGTACTCGGTCGCCTTCATCCTGGGCGAGACGGTGTTGCAACTGGCGGGCAAGCTGTCCTTCAACGTGCTGCACCCGGTGTTCTCGGAGATCCGTCACGAGGCCAACCCCGCCATGCGCAGGAAGATTTTCAAGCTGCGCGGCACGATCATGGCCGTCGTCCTGCCCGCCGTCTGGATCCTGGCCATCTTCGGCGGCGACCTGGTCGCGATGCTCTACGACGATCGCTATGCCGAGGCCGGCTGGATGGCCCAGATCCTGGCCATCGGAGCGGTGGGAAGGCTGCTGGCGATCACCTCCGACCGACTGATCCTGGCGGCCGGCGACTCCCTGGGCTACCTGTACTTGCAGATCGCGAGGGTGCTCCTGCTCGCGGCCTGCGCCGGGGTCGGTTACCACCAGGGCGAGTTTCGGGGTCTGCTGTTCGGGATCGCCGCGGCGCGCAACCTGGAGTACCTCCCGCTCGCGGTGCTCCTGCGGCGGCACGGAGGCTGGCTCCCCGGCCTGGACGCGGCGGCCTTCCTCTCCTCAGCGGTGGTGATCGGCGCCGGGCTCTACGCCTGCGGAGCGCCCTGATCCGTGCGCGCAGGTTGCGACGCGCCGCCTGTGGGCAGGGCGATGCTGTGGCACAGAAAGTCCCACCACAACCAGGGCGGATCGCTCTCGACACGGCCCAGAAGAGTCCTGCGCAGGCGCCCCAGCCCGTAGCCCGAGAGCCAGGCGAGGGCAACGCACCACTGCGCGAGGCGCCCGCGGTTCTTGCGGTGATAGCGCGCGTGAGCATCGAACCAGTAGCGCGGACGCCGGCCGCCCCGAACCCCGCGCACGTTCACCCCCGAGCTCCGCCCCACCAGGTGCACGACACGGCTGGCCGGAACGTACCAGCACGTCCAGCCCGCGCGGCGAGCCTGCAGGGCGAAGTCGGTGTCCTCGAAGTACATGAAGTAGCCCTCGTCCAGGAGGCCCACGTCCTCGAAGACGGCACTGCGGATCATGACGCTCGCGAAGGCGACCCAGTCCGTCCGGTGCGCGTCGTTCGAGAGGGGTGTCGCCACGAGGCTGCCCCTCAGGAGTGCGTGCACCGCGCGCATGCCCATACCCTGGGCGAACTCGCCCCTGGCCGTCGGGAAGCGGTAGCGCGAGTGCTGCTGGGTCCCGTCGGGATCCTCGAGCCGGCTGCCCGACAGGCCCACCTCGGGGTGGGCGTCCATGAACTCGAGCAGGACGCCCAGGGCCCCAGGACGCACGAAAGTGTCCGAGTTCAACAGGTGAACGAACTGGGGCGCGTCGTCGTTCGCCAAGGCCAGCTCGATGGCGCGGTTGTTCCCTGCCGCGAAGCCGTCGTTGGTCGCCTGCGGCTGCAGGGCGGCCCAGCCGCCCCAGCCCTCCTCTTCGATGGCCGTCGCGATGAACTCGACCGAGCCGTCATCCGAGGCATTGTCCACGACGACCACCCGCGCGTCACCGATGGCGGCGATCTCCGCCTCGAGGGAGCGCAGGCAGTCCACGACCAGCTCCGCAGTGCGGTAGTTCAGGACGACGACGAGCAACTTCACGATGATCGGGTGCGCCCACCGGCAGGCGCGACGAGAAGGAGAGTCGAGAAACTCACTCCTGCTTCAGGTACGGGAGCAGGGCGTCGTACAGCGCGTCAGCCAGCATGCGGTGCCCGCGGGCCGTCGGGTGATGGTCCCAGGCGGCGATCCACAGGGAGGGCAGGTCCTTCTCGGCCGCGTAGGCGTCTTCCGTATCGAGCACCTCGTAGCCGGCGGCCAGGGCGAGTTCGCGCTGCATGGCGAGGTGTTCGGGCCGCGCCACTCCGGTCTCCGGGCGCGGGATGAAGCTCGCCAGGGTCGCCACACCGTTCCCCTCGCAGACCTCCACGGCGCGCTTGTAGATCCAGCCCAGAGCGCTCTCGGCGATGCGCGGCAGGCGGTTGTCAGCCACGATGCGCGGGAGGCCCTTCTGGACATCCACCCCCGCCATCATTTCGACCAGCTCGGCATAGGGCAGGTCGAACTGCTTGTCCACGGCGTGCGCCAGCTCCTTGGTGATCCACGGGATGTCGTCGATGCCGACGTTGACCACCAGATCGAGGTCGAACTCCAGGGCGCGCGTCTCGAGGGTCGCCAGGCGGCACAGCGGCCCGTAGCCACTGATGGCGAAGTTCAGCACTTCGAAGCGCCGCTCGTCCGTCGCCAGCTCCGCGTTCAGGCGATCCTCGACCACGTTCTCGTAGGTCTCATCGTTCTCGACGCCGATACCGGCGGTGTGCGAGGACCCGAGGAAACCGATGCGGTAGACCCCCGACGGCTTGCTCTTCTCGTATTCGCGGTCGCGGAATCCCCACTGGTTGATGACCTGCGTGCAGCCCTTGTAGTCCACGGTGACCGAGGGGTGCAGGTCGTAGGGCGGATACTGACCCGGATTGAGTCGGATGGCAGCGTTGTAGTTCCACCCCGCAGGGCGGTCCTTGTAGAGGTCCGCGAGCTCGCTGTTGAAGCGGTTGACGTCGGTCAGGTCCTCGTAGTAGCCGCGCTCGAGCTGCCCCGCGTCGAGATCGTTCAACTTGTTGCTTGCGAGGCGCTCCACGGCCGTGGCCAGGTCCGGCTCGAAGGAGAACATGAGCGGCGAGCGGCCGACCGTCAGGAACACACCGCAGGAGGCGCAGACCAGGGCACTCGAGCGCCAGAACGAGGGTGCCGTGGCCTCCTTGCGCGCCAGACCACCGGCGACCACGACCACCGGCGCCGAGCGGCCCCAGAGGGAACCCGCCACGCCCAGGGCGCCGAGGGCGCCCAACACCAGCAAGGTTTGCAGCAGGGTCAGCTCCCTGAGGTAACCGAGCACCATCCCCCACTCCGCGTAGGACGACGAGGTCCACATCGACCACAGGAAGGTGATCGTGAGGAACATCGCGATCGTGCGCAGGCCGATGCCGAGTTCGGAGGCCAAGGTGCGTTTCACCTTGCCCAGGGCCCGCGCCCGTCCGTACTTGCTCTCCCAGTACACGTTGATCGTGATCATCAGGCCCAGGAGCGTCCAGAAGACGGCGTCCTGCCAGGAGACCGGAAAAACGCCACGGATCCAGAACCACTGGTAGCCGTGCAGGAACCAGGTGGCGACAAAGGTCACGAGCGTCGCCCCCACCACTGCCGTCTGGGGACCCACGCGGCGCCTCAGAACGAAGTGCACCGGTGTGAAGAAGACCTTCTGCATGAAGTTCTTCCAGTACACGTTGATGCGTCTCCAGAAGTCGGTGAAGTTGTTCGAGAGCAGCCAGAGATGGAAGGTTTCGGGCAAGTTAAAGCCGAACAGGTGCAGCAGGCCGACGATCAGGTGGAACGCGCCCGAGACCCGGAAGTACAGCAGGTAGGTCGACCAGATCACGCGCACCGCGCCCAGGCCGTCGGTCACGGCGGCGGGATCCAGGATGAAGTTCTGGTAGATCGCGCGGTAGATCAGCAGGTGGACGACACCGCGCAACATCCAGCGCAGGCCCTTCTGGTGGATCAGCCAGGCCTCGTCGTTGAAGTGCGAGCGGCAGAAGGTCTTGTAGTCGACGACGGGAAAGAGCGGGAAGCAGACGTTGGGCAACATGAAGAAGTAGCCCAGGGCGTTCCAGATGTTGAAGGGCGCGCTCCGGTGCCGCAGGTCGTAGAGGTAGACCAGCGTGCGAAACATGAACATCGACCCCAGGATGGGCCAGATGGCCGAGGGCCAGGGCGCCTCGGCGACGCCCGCGCGCAACACGGCCAGGCCGACGCCGATCAGTAACACCAAGGCGACCCGCGCGCCGTGGGCCACGGGCGCATGAGCGGCGCCGATCATCAAGAGGCCCAGGCCAAGGAGCCACGCGCCGGCCTCGAGGTCCAGCACGAGCAGCACCGACGCCACGGACAGGCCGGCGAAGAACGGCATGCGCAGGCGCGCGGGGAGGAAGTGGGTCACGACGAACCCGCCCCAGGCGAGGACCATCACCTGCAGAAAGGCGCGGCTCTCGAGCTGGAAGGCACGCACCACCAGCACCAGCAGACCGAACTGGAAGGCCGTCAAGCCGAAGCGTAGGAGCCCCTGGAGGGTCCAGCGGGCATCCAGGGTGGCCGCCGCGGTCTTCGAGCCTGAGTCCATGAATCGGGGATGATGAGCGGATACGGCAGGCCGTCGGGGATCGACTGTGGAGGGCCAGCGAGCGCGGACCTACTGCAACATCCTAACCCCAACCGACTCCGGAGCGCACGCGAGAGCCTCCAAACAGCCAGCGCTACAGCCATCCCAGCGGTTCGAGCCCAGCCGCGGGTTGACCCGGCCCCAGGGCGCGGGCCACGCGCGCCGCCCGAGCCGACTACGCGCTATCTGCGGCCCCCAGGAGGGTCTGGTAGTCGACCTTGTCGGTGGAGGTCTTGGGCAGGGCCTCGTGAAACGCGAACTCGTCCGGGACCATATAGAGTGGCAGGTGCTCAGAGCAGAATGTCTTGAGCTTGATGAGCGAGATCCGCCCGCCCTCGTCCGTCGCCAGGTGAGCGCGGATGCGCACGCCGTTCTCGGCAGCGAGGGCCACGACCGCCACCTCGCATACGTCCGGGTGGCGGTAGAGGCAGGCCTCGATCTCGCCCAGCTCCACGCGGTAGCCGCGCTTCTTCACCATGCGGTCCTTGCGCCCCACGAAGCGGTAGTCGCCAGTCTCTTCCTCGACCACCAGATCGCCGGTCCGGTACCAGCGCTCCTCGCCGGTTACGGGCAGGATGCAGGCCGCGCTCTGTTCGGGCAGGGCCCAGTAGCCGCGCGTCACCGAGGGTCCGCTGATGCACAGCTCGCCCTCGCTCCCCAGCTCGACGTCCGCTCCCCCCTCGTCCACGACGCGCGCCGCAAGGTGCTCGCACACCACGCCGATCGGGTAGGGGTCCACGCGCTCGGCCGGGACGGTCTCCGGAATCCGAAAGTAGGTGCAGACGTTGGTCTCAGTGGGCCCGTACAGGTTGAAGTAGACCGGCGCGGGCAGCTGGGACTTGAGCGCTGCGAGGTGAACGATCGGAAAGACCTCCCCGGCGAAGAGCACGATCCGCAGTTTCGAGCAGTCGTGGGTTCCGAGCTTGCCGTACTGGGCCAGCAGGCTCAGCACCGAGGGGGTCGAGTACCAGACGCTGATACGCTCGTCGGCGATCATGGCCGCCAGGCCGACGGGTTCCTTGCCGACCTCCTCTCCCACCAGCACGAGCGTCGCGGCGCTCTTGATCGAAACGTAGATGTCGAAGATCGACAGGTCAAAGTGGAACGGCGCGTGGGATGAGAAGCGGTCGTCGGCGTCGGTCAGGATCGCTCCCTGCGCCCACTCCACAAAGCTGGTCGCGTTGCCGTGGGTGATCTCGACACCCTTGGGGTTTCCGGTCGAGCCGGAGGTGTAGAGGATGTACGCCAGGTCGTCGTCGCCGACCTCGACCGTCTCGGCTGGCGCAGCCGGCGCCACGAGTTCGGCTGCGTCCAGAGCCGCCTCCAGCCCGGCGCCGTCTCCGAGATCCTCGAGAACGAGCGCCGGCAGACGGCCAGCGAGACCGTCGAGGGCCTCGAACAGTCCGGGAGCCAGGGCGGCCTCCACCAGCACCGCTTGCACGTCGCAGTCGTCCAGGATGAAGGCATTGCGCCGCGCTGGCGCCGTCGCATCGACGGGTACGTAGGCCGCGCCGCACTTCAGCACGCCGAACACGGCCGCCAGGGAATCGATCGACTTTCGCAGGCACAGCCCCACTCGCCCGCCCGGCGTGACCCCCATCTCGACCAGGCGATCGCGCAGACGGTCCGAGAGCTCGTCCAGAGAGCGATAGTCCCGTGCGCCGATCCCCGGCGCCACGACAGCTGTGTGCTGCGGCCGCTCGCGCGCGGCGGCCGCGAGATAGGCGTGCAGATTCATCTCGGTCGCCGTGCGATCAGAGCTTGGAGAGCACCAGGTTCGAGATGTCCTCGACCGTGTTCAGGTGATCGACGTCCACCTCGTGGGCCTCGATCTGCACCTCGAACTGCTCCTCGAGGAAGGTGACCAGCTTGAGGGTCGCGATCGAATCGAGGATGCCCGCGCTCACCAGGGGAGTGGTCAATTCCAGTTCGTCCGCCTCCTCCCCCGCAAGAAATTCGGTCAGGATGAACTGCTTGACGCTGGCTTGAATTTGCTCCTTGGGGACCATCTTGATAGGTGTTCTGTGAATTGGTGGAAGCGTTTCTGGCTGACGTACAGCGCGCGAACGCGGGGGAGTGGAGCGACGATCGCCGGGGCCAAATCCAACCTGGACCGGCGCTGCGGAGCCTCTCTTCGGCTCGGTTCGACCTATGAGCTATGAGCAGACACCGCAGTATAGCACCGCATGAAAAACGCGGGGGAGCGGAAGCGGGCAGCTAGAGCCCCATCAGCGCCGCGATGATCGTGCGCTGAATCTCGGAGGTTCCCGAGTAGAGCCGGCTGCCGAGGGCGTCGCGCAGCTCGCGTTCGACCCCGTACTCGCACATGTACCCGTAGCCGCCGTGGATCCCGATCGCGTCCTGGGCGCTCTGCACCCACGACTCGCTGATGTGCAGCTTTGCCATGGCAGCCTCCAGAAAGATGCTGCGCCCGCGATCTCGCAGCCAGGCCGCCTTGTAGAGCAGGGCGCGCGAGGTCTCCAGGCGGGCCTTCATGTCCACCAGCTTGGTCGCGACGAGCTGGAACTTTCCGATCGGCTGGCCGAACTGCCGGCGGCCCTTGGCATAGGCCACGCAGGTCTCCAGCAGGCGCTCCTGTGCCCCGACGGCGCCGGCCAGGATGCAGCTGCGCTCCCAGGTCATCGAGTGGGTGAACAGGTTCTGGCCCGCTCCCTCCTTGCCCAGGCGCATCTCCTCCGACACCTCGCAGTCCTCGAGGAACAGCTCCCCCATGGGCGAGGTCCTGAGCCCCATCTTCTCGACGTGGCGGGTCACCGAGAGGCCGGGAGTGTCGCGCTCCACCAGAAAGCCGGTGACGCCGCCGGGCTTGCGCTCGGGGTCCACGTTGGCGAAGACCAGGAGCAGGTCGGCGATCGGCGCGTTGGTGACGAAGACCTTGCTGCCGTTCAGCACGTAGCGGTCGCCGCGCCGCACCGCGCTGGTCGCCAGGCTGTAGGCGTCGGAGCCCGAGCCCGGCTCGGACATGGCGTTGCCGCCGACGAGCTCCCCGGAGCACAGGCCGGGCAGGAAGCGCTGTTTCTGTTCCTCGGTCCCGAAAGCCTGGATCGGGATCTCGAGGGTCCACATGTGGGCGTTGATCGAGAACACCAGGCCGTTGTCCTTGCACCCGTAGCCGAGGCGTTCGAGCACGCCCACGGTCGTCAGGGCATCGGCGCCCATGCCGCCGAACTCCTCGGCGATCGGCAGGCCGTGGATGCCCATCTCGGCGCAGCGCCGCCAGCCGTCGCGGGAGAACTCCCCGCTCTTGTCGCGCTCGGCCAGGCCCTCGTTGAGCTCGCCCTGTGCCATCTCGGCCACGGCATCCCTCAGCTGGGTCTGTTCTTGGGTCCAGGAAAAGTCCATGCCGGTAAGGGAGACGCGAGCCTCCCGTCGGGAGTGTACCCCCCCGAGCACACCGCCGCTCAGGAAGCCAGGTCCTCCAGGGAATCCAGACACGAGGTGCAGACCCGCGCGAAAGCTTGCTCGGAAAACTGCTCGAGGTGTGCCGACAGGTAGGCCAGGGCCGCGAGCAGGTGGCTCTGGGCCTGCCCCCGGTCGCAGCCGAGGATCACACAGTGGGCGTCCACCTCGGCCGCCAGGGCGCGCCGCCCGGTTCCCAGGGAGTGGGCCAGGCGCAGCAGGTCGTAGAGGGCGTGGCCCCGCACGCGGGCGCCGGGCCAATCGATCAGGACGAAGCGCTCGGCCCAGGGCCGGCCGGCGCGCGGCGTGCCCGGCCGCGAGTCGATCAGGATGTTGCCCTTCCACAGGTCGTTGTGGATCAGGACCTGGCGCGGGCTCCACAGATCGGCTTCCAGGTCGCGCCCGGCCGCCTCCGACGCGGCGCGCACGCGACTCGTCGCGCTCTCCATGGCGGCCAGGTGCGCCAGGGGCGCGCGAAAGTCCCGGGCGACCTCCTCTTCGGAGGGCTCGCGCAGGGTCGCGGCGGTCGCCGAGCGCAACCACCCGAAGAGCGCCGGGCGCAGGCGTCGGCGCTGAAAGGTCCATACCAGGCGCGAGCGGCTGAGGTTCTCCAGGAAGGGTAGGACGCACCAGCTCCGCTCTTCCCAGCGGCCCTCGGCGACGGGTTCGATGACGACGCGCGCCAGCTCCCCTCCCAGGACCTCGCGCGCCAGGCGTGCGCGCTCCATGGCGCGCGCCACCATGTCGGGCGCCGCCGCGCCCGAGCACAGGGCGACCGCCGCGGGTACGCCGTCACGATCGCGCGCGAGCAGCTTGAGAGTGCCGTCGGCGACCTCTCCGGCCGAGGCGATCGTCTCGACCGTCCCCACCTGCGCGCCGAGCGCCTCGGCGAACACGCTCGCGAGGTGCCCGCGCCAGTCCTCGTCGTTGGGGCTCTCCACATCCGCTAGGATAACCCTGTATGTTCCGAAAGCTCGCCCTCTCCGGCGCCGGCCTGGTCCTCGCGCTGTTCGCCTCCGAAGGCCTCGTGCGCCTCGCCCTGCCCCAGCCCATCAGCTGGCTCGCCATCTACCGCACCCACCCGGACCTGCCGATCTACGCCATCGACGCGGATCTCTCCACCTTCGTGGACACCGGCGAGTCGGCCTGGACGGTCCACACCGACGGGGAGGGCCATCGCGCCGCAGCACCGGAGGCGCGAGGGGTCCCGGAAGCTCGCGAGCGCGTGCTCGTCATGGGCGATTCCTTCACCTTCGGTAACAGCGTCGACCACGAGCAGACCTTCGTGAGCCTCCTGGACGCCGCCGCCGATGGCCATCCGAGCTTCGTCAACTGCGGGACGCCAGGCTATGGACCCCTGCAGTACGAGATGGTGCTCGAGCACGAGCTGGCGCGCGAGCCCCGCCCGCGGGCGGTGCTCCTGTGCCTCTACCTCGGAAACGATTTCCAGGACACGGTCTGGGACAAACCGGTCGATCCGCGCGCCGGAAAGAGCACGGGTCGGGTACGCCTCAAGGACCGGGTCAAGGAGCGCTCCCACCTGTACCGCCTGACCTCCAAGGCCTGGCACCGGCTGCGCCCATCGCGCGAGCACCGCGTCGCCCGTGAACTGTTCAGCGTGAAGGCCTGGGAGGCCCCGTTCCTGACCCGAGCCGAAGAGCGCTTCGGGGCGGCCATCGCTGCCATCGTCGAGGGCTGCCGCTCGCGCTCGGTGCCCCTGGCGATCTGTCTCATTCCACCCGAGCACACGGTGCGCGACGAGCGCGGAGACGACCCCGACCACGATCCCAACCTGCCCATGACCCGCGCGCGCGCCCTGCTCGCCGGCCTGGGCGCGGAGGTCTTCGACCTCACACCCATCCTGCGCGAGCTCGGGGCCGAGCGCGCCTTCTGGCCCCTCGACGGTCACCTCTCTCCCGCGGGCCACCGCGCCGTGGCGGACGCTGTCGCGCCGGTCATGGCCAGGCTCGACCTCGACGCCGTTCAGTCCTCGTCGCCGCCGAGGTAACCCATCTTGCGCAGGGCTTCGAGCTCGGAGGGCGGGATGACGCCCTCCCAGTGAACCTCGTCGCGAACGACCGCGTCCCACTCGCCGAGCAGGGCCTCGAGGCGCTGCACTTCGTGGGCGCGCTCGCCCGCCAGGTCGCGCAGCTCGCCGGGATCGGCGGCGAGGTCGTAGAGCTCGCTTGGGCCGCCATGGGAGACGAGCTTGAGAAACCCGTCCACCAGGGCGCGCGCCGGCTGACGCGCCAGCTCTCCGTGGTCGCGAGCCTTGCGGGGATCACCGTAGAACTCGATCAACACGGGCGGCGCGGCCGCTCCCCCGCCGCCCCGCAGATCGCGCCCCCCGCCGGGCCAGTCGGTCCGGGCGATGGCCGCGATGGTCGCCGCCACATCCACCAGGGAGGCCGCGCCGCCGAGCTCCCCCAGGGCGACGCCCGCGGGCGGAAAAAGCAACAAGGGCACGCGCGTGACCTCGCCGTAGACCGTCGTTCCGTGCTCGGTCACCCCGTGCTCCCCAAAGGCCTCGCCGTGGTCGGAGGTGACGAAAATCCAGGCGTCCGCCAGGCGCCCGCGGCGCTCCAGTTCGGCAAAGAGCAGCCCCAGGTCGCGGTCTAGCCCGGCGATGCACTCGTCGTAGCGCGCCTCGAGGCGCCGCTTCTCGGCCTCCGGCTGGGCCAGGGCCAGGTGCTCGGGCCGCTCGCGGGGACTCCAGGGAGCGAAGCGTCCCCGGAACTCGCGCGGCGGCAGGTAGGGCGCGTGGGCGTCCACGTAGTTGGCGAAGAGGAACAGTGGCCCCGACCCGGCGCCGTCCACGGCCTCCAGGAGCAGCGCGTTCACGTACGCAGCGCCGGCGTCCGAGTGAGCGCCGCCGGCGGCCAGGGAAGGCAGCAGAGCCTCCCTCAAGCGCTCCCCGATCGGCGGCGAGACACCGGAACGCCCCGTGAGCAGATGGACATCGAAGCCGCGCCCCATCCCTTTCACGCGCATCAGCCATGGGTTGGCGAAGACCGAGAGCGTGCGATAGCCCACCTCGCCCAGAGCCTCCGCCAGGGTGCGCTCGGCGTGGATCGCAAAGCCCTCGCGCGCGGCGCGGCCGAACTGGGCGCCGTGCTCCGAGGGCGGGAGCCCCGTGAACAGGCTGGCGTGGGAGGGCACGGTCCAGGTCCCGTTGGCGAGCGCCATCGGATGCACGCGCGCCTCGGGCCTGCGCGTCAGCAGGGCCGCCAGCTCGGGCGTCGTCTCGCGCCCGTAACCGTAGACCGACAGATGATCAGCGCGCACGGTGTCGAGCACCAGCAGCACGATGTCGGGACCGGCGGCAGGAGCCTCGGGCGCATCCGCCAGCGCATCCGACGGTGACTTCACCGAGCGCGACCAACGCCCGTCGAACAGGGGTTTGGCGCTCACCGCAACAAGCAGCGCCGCGGCGCCGGCGACCAGCAGGGTCTCGGAGACGCGCCCGGCGAGGCGCGCCGCCACCCAGCGCCCCGCGCCCCAGATCCCCAGAAAACCGAGGGCTGCCAGGAACGCCGCGTGCGGCGCGTGCTCTCCCAGGCGTGCCGCCAGGCGCGGCGCCGCCAGGATCGCGAGGCCAAACCCGCCGCCCGCCAGCAGGCCGTTCAGCGAGGGCAGGTCCCGGCCGCGGCGACCGGCCAGAGCACCCAGCACCCCGGCCAGGGCCATGGCTCCGCCGCCCGCCGCTCCGCCCTCCAGCCAGCCGGCCAGAGCCACCCACGCCACCAGGCAGACCGCGCTCGAACGCCGGGCCCACAGCGCCAGGCCGCCGAGCGCCGCTGCGAGAGTCAGGGAGAGCCCCGCACAGAGCGCCAGGTAGGCGGGAGCGAGGGAGCCCTTCGAGCTGGCGAGGAACACCAGATGCACCGCCGAGCACGCCAGCCCAGCTACACAGGCCGCCTTCAGGGGTCCCGCCCGAGAGACGCCTGCCGGCGGCTTCCCGGTCCGTATCGCATCAGTGGGAGGAGCGGTCATGGTCCTTTTGAGCAGCTATCGGGGAGGCGCTGGCGGGCCGACCATCCTAGCCCGCATCCGCGACCAGCCCTCACGCCGGAGCGCGCGAACGGCGGGAGCCGGGGCTCCACAGGTCGCTATTAGGGCTGCGCTCGGCTGCTGGCGAGGAATCGGTGATCGCCCAGGACCCTCCCGTGCACGGATACCTGAGAGCCGCCGCGCACCCGAAGCCCTCGCTTCAAAGGCCCTCCAGACCCCGAGCAGGCCGAATCGGCGCCCCGATTGGCCCTGAAAGGGGCATACTAGATGGGTGTCGAAGGTGGGTGATCGCCAGCAACGACGAGCCGACCAATAAAAGAGGAGAGAATGAGACTTCCCAGAACCGAGGGCTGCCGAGGCGAGGGTTCGTCTCCGTGGCCCATCCCGTCCGAGTGAATGCGCGGAGGCCCTGACCACCGAAGGCGGACACGAGCGATGGAAGACGCAAACGGAAAGACCTGCTACGTGATTGGAGCGGACTCGCTCCTGATCGAGTGTGGGGAAATCCTGCTCCGGGAAGGATTCGGGGTGCTGGGGATCATCACCTCCACAGGCCGCCTCCGCGCCTGGGCACAGGAGCGGGAACTCGAGGTCATCGACCCCAGCGACGACCTGGCCGTGCGCCTGGGCCAGACGCCCTTCGACTACCTGTTCAGCATCACCCACCTCGCGCTGATCCCCAAGGAACTGCTGCGCCTCCCGCGCCGGGCGGCGATCAACTTCCACGACGGACCACTCCCGCGCTATGCGGGACGCTACACGCCGGCCTGGGCATTGATGAACGGGGAGAGCGAGTACGGCATCACCTGGCACCTGATGGAAGCCGAACTGGACAGCGGCGCGATCCTCGAACAGGCCCTCTTCCCGATCGATGCCGACGACACCTCCCTGACCCTCAACACGCGCTGCTTTGAGGCCGCAATCGATTCCTTTGAGCGCCTCGCACGAGACCTGCGCGAGGGCGCGACAACCGAGCGCGAACAGGACGCGACGCAACGCTCCTACTTCGCGAAGTACCGCCGCCCGGACGCCGCCTGCGTCCTCGACTGGAGTCGGCCCGCGACGCAGCTCGAGGCCCTCGTGCGCGCGCTCGACTTCGGTCCCTACGCGAACCCGCTCGGCCTGCCGAAGCTGGTCCACGACGGCCGCGCGCTCGCGGTGGGCAAGGCCCTGGCCCGAGAGAGCGACGGGCAGGAAGCGCCGGGGACAGTGCTCGAAATCGGCGACGAGAGCCTGCTCGTGCAGACCGGCGAGGGCGCCCTCTCGATCGGCGACCTCGCCACTTTGGGCGGGCGCAGACTCGAGATGAGCGAGGTCGCCGAGGCCCTGGGACTCGCGCGTGGGACGGGCCTGGAAGCCCTCGAAAAGGACGAGGCCGAGGACCTGACACGTCTCGCCGGGCACCTGGCGCGCGGCGAGGAGCACTGGACCGAGCACCTCGCGAGCCTGGAACCCCTGGAACTGCCACAGGCCGGGCGCACGCCGACCGAGTCCACGAACGGGCACCGGCCCGGAGAACGAGCGGCGGTCGAGGTCCCGGCGGCCTTCTTCGCCGCGTGCCCAGAGGTGCCACCCGCCGATCTCCTGGCCGCCGCCGCCGCCGCCTTCTTCGGGCGCGTGGCGGGACAGTCGCGCTTTGACCTGGCCTGGTCCGACGACGAGACGCTCCCCTCCTCCCCCGCCGCGGCGCGCTTCGCCGCGAGCGAGGTCGCCTGGCGGGTCGAACTCGACCCGCGCGCCGGCGCCGGCGAGGCCCTGGACGCCCTGGCGCGCACCCTCGCGCCCCTGCGCGAGCGCGGCTCATGGCTCCTCGACCTGCCCGCCCGCGTGCCGGAGCTGGCGGCCCGACCGGAGCTAGCCGACGGCCTGCCCCTCGAACTGGCCGTCACTCTGGGCGGTCCAGCCAGCGCCCCGGCCCTGAGCCCCGGCCGCGCCCTGACGGTCGTCGTCGCCCCCGCCGGCGACGCCTGCCACCTCGCCCACGATCCGCGACGCCTCGACGGCGAGGTGCTCGCGGCACAGTTCGGGACCTACCTCGCCAGCGTCGCCGAGCACCCCACGAGACCCCTGGAGCAGATCGATCTGCTCGGTCCCGAGGAACGCGAGCGCATCCTCTTCGACTGGAACACGACGGCCACGGACTACGAGCACGAGGTGCGCGTCCACGAGCTGTTCGAGACCCAAGCTGCGCGCACGCCCGAGGCGTGCGCGCTCGTCTTCGGCGACGAACGACTCACCTACGGCGACCTCGACGAGCGCGCCAACCGCCTCGCTGCGCACCTGCGTACCCTCGAAGCGGGCCCGGACCGCCTGGTTGGGCTCTACCTCGAGCGCGGGGTCGAGCTCGTCGTCGCCATGCTCGGCGTGCTCAAGAGCGGCGGGGCATACCTGCCCCTCGACCCGGCCTATCCGGCCGAGCGCCTGGCCTTCATGATCCGCGACTCGCAGGCGCCCGTGGTGCTGACCACCGACGCCCTCGCCCCCACGGTCCCCGCCGACACGGCGAGCATCGTGCGCATCGACAGCGAGGCCGAGACGATCGCCGCCTGCTCGCCGGCGATCTGCGCCGCCCCTGGCGACGCCTCGAACCTGGCGTACGTGATCTACACCTCCGGTTCGACCGGCGAGCCTAAGGGCGTCATGGTCGAACATCGCAACGTGGTGAGCTTCTTCGCCGGAATGGACGAGCGCGTCCCCCACGACCCGCCGGGCACCTGGCTGGCAGTCACGAGTCTATCCTTCGACATCTCGGTCCTCGAGCTACTCTGGACCCTCGCGCGCGGCTTCGAGGTCGTGTTGCACCCCGGTGCCGACGAGGCGAGGGTTCCGTCGGCCGCCGCCCCGGGCCCTATCGACTTCGCCATGTTCCTATGGAGCAACGACGCGAGCCAGGGAGCGAAGAAGTACGAGCTGCTACTCGAATCCGCGCGCTTCGCCGACGACCACGGCTTCTCCTCCGTCTGGATCCCCGAACGCCATTTCCACGCCTTCGGAGGCCCCTACCCCAACCCGTCGATGCTGGGTGCCGCCGTGGCCGCGGTCACCACGAGAGTCGGTATCCGCAGCGGAAGCTGCGTCCTTCCCCTGCACCACCCCTTGCGCGTGGCCGAGGAGTGGGCCGTGGTAGACAACCTCTCCGAGGGACGGGTGGCCATGGGAATGGCCTCCGGCTGGCACCCCCATGACTTCGTCCTGCGACCTGAAAACTACGCGGACAACAAGGAGTGCATGTTCCGTGACATCGAAGTGGTCAGGCGCCTGTGGCGCGGGGAGACGATTGAGTTTCCAGGACCCCATGGCGAGCCTGTCGGGCGCGTCACGTATCCGCGCCCCATCCAACCCGAGCTCCCGGTCTGGATCACGAGCGCGGGGAATCCCGACACCTACAGGCGGGCTGGGGAGATCGGCGCCAACCTGCTGACCCACCTTCTCGGCCAGACCATCGAAGAGGTCGCGGAGAAGATCAGAATTTATCGCGCATCCCTGGCCGAGCATGGCCACGACCCCGCGCAGTTTACCGTCACCCTCATGCTGCACACCTTCGTGGGCGATGATGTCGAAGAGGTGCGCGAACTGGTGCGCGGACCGATGAAGGCCTACCTCGGTAGCGCAACGGACCTGGTCAAGAAGTTCGCCTGGTCCTTTCCGGCCTTCCAACGCCCTGGCGGCAGCGATGCACCGGTGACCGAGATCGACGTCGAGAGCCTGACCGATGAGGAGCAGGAGGCGATCGTCGAACACGCCTTCCTGCGCTACTTCGACTCTAGCGGCCTGTTCGGGACGCCCGAGTCGTGCGTCGAGCGCATCGACCAACTGAAGGCGATCGGGGTCGACGAGGTCGGCTGCCTGATTGAATTCGGCCTGCCGGCCGACGTCGTGCTCTCCTCGCTACCCGCCCTCGCGCGCCTGAGGGAGGCGGTCCAACCCACCGTCGCCGGCTCCGTCCCCGCTGGCAAAGGCTCGACGAGAGAGCGCGACGACTCCCTGGCGGCGCTCGTCGAACGCCACGGCGTGACCCACCTGCAGTGCACCCCGTCCATGGCGCGCATGCTCCTCGAACACGCCGAGTCGCGCGCGGCCCTCGCCACCCTCGAACACCTGCTGGTCGGCGGCGAGGCTCTGCCGGCACCCTTGGCCGCGGACCTCGGCGACTGTGTCGAGGGATCCCTGACCAACATGTACGGTCCGACCGAGACGACCATCTGGTCCGCGACCCAGTCACTGAGCGGCCCCGAGGAGACGGTTCCGATCGGACGCCCGATCGCCAACACGCGTCTGTACATCCTCGACGCCGGGCTCCAACCGGTGCCCGTCGGGGTGCCGGGCGAGCTCTACATCGGCGGGGACGGCGTGGTGCGCGGCTACCTCGACCGCCCGCAACTGACGGCCGAGCGCTTCGTCGCCGACCCCTTCGCCGCGGGAGGTGCCGCGGGGGACCGGGCGGCCCGCATGTACCGCACCGGCGACCGGGCGCGCTACCGCCCCGACGGCGTGGTCGAGTTCCTCGGGCGCACGGACCACCAGGTCAAGGTGCGCGGGCATCGCATCGAGCTCGGGGAGATCGAGGTCGCCCTCGGACGCCACACCGCGGTGGGAGCCTGCGTCGTGATCGTGCGCGAGGACGAACCAGGAGACCAGCGCATCGTGGCCTACCACACGCGCGCCGCACAGGCGGCAGCGAAGGCCGGCGAGCTGCGCGAGGTCCTCAGGAAGACCCTGCCGGAGTACATGCTGCCGACGCACTTCATACCCCTTGAGCACCTGCCGCTAACGCCCAACGGGAAGATCGACCGCAAGTCCCTGCCGGCACCGGGAGCGGTAGTGGACGCCACTGAGGTAGCCTTCGTCGCGCCGGAAGAGGGCCTCGAAGCCCTGATCGCCCAGACATGGCAGTCGATCCTGCACCGCGAGCAGGTGGGCGTGGAGGACAACTTCTTCGACATCGGCGGCCACTCGCTGCTCGTCGTGCAGGTGCACCGCACCCTGCGTGAGAAGGTGGAACGGCGCCTCGCGCTGACGGACCTCTACCGCTTTCCGACCGTGCGCTCCCTGGCCGAATACCTGAGCTCCGAGGACGACTCGGGAGCCACCCGCGAGGGCACCGACCGCGGCCGCAAGCGCCGCGACGCCATGCGCCGACGCCGGGGCCGGCGCGCCCAGGAGACCTAGGCGCCGAAGATGCGCGAGACTCCTTCCCAGCCCCCGTCGGAGAACGACGTCGCGATCATCGGCATGGCCTTACGCGTGCCGGGGGCGAACGACCTCGCGCAGTACTGGAAGAACCTTTGCGAGGGAGTGGAGAGCGTTTGCACCCTGAGCGAGGAGGAACTCCTGGCCGCGGGTGTCACCCCCGAGGACCTGGCCGATCCCGCCTACGTCCGGCGTGCCGCACCTCTCGACGGAATCGCGGACTTCGACCCGGAGTTCTTCGGCTTCAGCCCCAAGGAAGCCGCGATCCTCGATCCCCAGCACCGCCACTTCCTCGAGTGCACCTGGGAAGCGCTCGAGGACGCCGCCCACCCGCCCTCCAGATTCGACGGTCCGATCGGGGTCTTCGCGGGCTGCGGCATGGGCGGCTACCTGATGTTCAACCTGCTCAGCAACCCCGAGCTGGTGCGCTCGGTCGGCCTCTTCCTCCTGCGCCACACCGGCAACGACAAGGACTTCCTCGCGACCCGCGCCTCCTACCTCTTCAACCTGACCGGACCGAGCATCAGCATCCAGACCGCCTGTTCCACTTCCCTCGTGGCGACCCACAGCGCTTGCCAGAGCCTGCTCTCAGGCGAGTGCGACCTGGCCCTGGCGGGCGGCGTGACGATCGAGGTCCCCCACCAGCGCGGCTACCTCTACAAGGAGGGTGAGATTCTCTCGCCCGACGGCCACTGCCGTCCCTTCGACCACCGCTCGCAAGGAACGGTCTTCGGCAGCGGCGTGGGGGTCACGGTCCTGCGCCGGGTGAGCGACGCCGTGGCCGACGGCGACCGCATCTACGCCGTGATCAAGGGCAGCGCGATCAACAACGACGGCGCGGGCAAGATCGGCTACCTGGCCCCCAGCGTCGATGGTCAGGCCAAGGCCGTGTCCGAGGCCCTGGAGGTGGCGGAGGTCGACGCGGACACGATCGCCTACGTCGAGTGCCACGGCACGGGAACGCCCGTCGGCGATCCGATCGAGATAGCGGCCCTCACGACAGCCTTCCGCGCCAGCAGCGAAGCCGTCGGCACCTGCGCCATCGGCTCGGTCAAGAGCAACATCGGACACCTCGACACGGCCGCGGGCGTCGCCAGCCTGATCAAGGCCAGCCTCGCCCTCTACCACCGGCAGATGCCACCCAGCCTGAACTTCGAGGCACCCAACCCCGCCATCGAGTTCGAGCACACGCCCTTCACGGTCAACACCGAGCTCTGCGAGTGGAGCGCGGGGGAGTTCCCGCGTCGAGCGGGGGTCAACTCCCTGGGCGTGGGCGGGACCAACGCCCACGTGATCCTCGAAGAGGCTCCCGAGCGCCCCGGCACCACGTCCGCCCAGCGACCGTACGAACTCCTGACCCTCTCCGCCGCCTCGCGCGCCGCCCTCGACCAGGCCTCCCGGCGCCTGGCCGAACACCTCGACCGACACCCCGAGCAGGAACTGGCCGACGTGGCCTTCACCCTGCGCGAAGGCCGGCGCGCCTTCGATCACCGCCGCGTCCTGGCCTGCGCCGACCGCGAACAGGCCAGCCGTCTGCTGACCGAGGGCGACGCCCGGCGCGTGTTCACCCACCGCAGGGCGCAGACTCCGGGCTCGGTGGCGTTCCTGTTTCCCGGGGGCGGTGCCCAGCACCCGCGCATGGGGCAGGAGCTGTTCGAAACCGAGCCGCTCTTCCGCGAACACATCGAACGCGGCTTCGCCGAACTCTCCGAGCGCGCTGGCATCGACCTCTTCGAGTTCCTGTTTCGCGCTCGGGTCGACGAGTCGCAAGCGCGCCGGGAACTGGTGCGCCCATCCCTGCAGCTCCCGGCCTTGTTTGTAGTCGAGTACGCCCTGGCGCAACTGTGGATGGAACGCGGCGTGCAGCCGACCGCCATGATCGGTCACAGCATGGGTGAGAACACCGCCGCTTGCGTGGCGGGCGTGCTGTCCTTCAGCGACACCCTGGGACTGGTCGCCTTGCGCGGTCAACTCTTCGAGCGCGTCCCCGAGGGCGGCATGCTGAGCGTCTCGGTCCCCCCCGACGAGCTGCAGGCCATGCTGGGCGATGACCTGGACCTGGCCACGATCAACGCGCCGTCCAGCTGCGTCGCCTCGGGCTCCAGTGCGGCCCTCGATGCCCTGGAGCAACGGCTGGAGGCAGTCGATGTGGACGCGCGCCGGGTGCAGATCGCGATCGCCGCCCACTCGCGCCTGGTGGACCCGATCCTCGAGGAGTTCGGGGACTACCTGCGCGGCCTCGAGTTCTCGCCTCCGACGATCCCCTTCGTCTCCAACCTGACCGGAACCTGGATCCGTGACGACGAGGCCACCGACCCCGACTACTGGGTCAGCCACCTGCGCGGCACCGTGCGCTTCGCCGACGGCATCGGGACGCTGCTGGACGATCCCGCGCGCGTCCTGCTCGAGGTGGGCCCGGGGAACACCCTCTCCTCCCTGGCGCGCCAGCACGTCGACGCCGGGCCCGGGCGGACCGTGCTGCCGTCCATGCGTCACCCCGAGGAGAAGACCGGCGACGACGCCTACCTGCTGACCACCGCCGGGCGGCTGTGGGCCTGCGGCGTGGACATCGAGCCCGTCGGAGCAGGCGAGGACGAGCGGCGCAAGCGAGTCTCCCTCCCGACCTACCCGTTCCAGAACCAGCCCTATTGGATCGAGGCGTCGAAGCAAGTGAGCGCCGCGGCGACCGAGCCCGAGCAGCCGACGCGCCTGGAGGATGAGGACGAGTGGTTCCAGCAGCCCGCGTGGGGCCGGCGCGACGCGCCCCTGCCTGACGAGGCAGTCGGCGCGCAGACCTGGCTAGTATTCCTGGACGACGCGGGCCTCGGCGCGGGCCTCGCCGAGCGCCTGAGCGCGCGCGGTGACACCGTCCTCAAGGTGCGCGCCGGAGACGCCTACGCCCAGCTCAGCGAAACCGAATACATCCTGACTCCCGAACACGGTCGGGCGGGCTACGACCAGTTGATGTCCGATGTGATCGCCGCTGGGCGCACCCCTGCGCGCATCGCCCACTTCTGGTCAGTGACCGACGACGAGAATTACCGCCCCGGCTCGAACTTCTTTCACCGCACCCAGGAGAACGGCTTCTACAGCCTGTTCTTCCTGGCCCAGGCCCTGGCGGGGAACAGCCTCACCGGCGGTCTGCACCTGGACGTCTTCTCGAATGGCATGCAGCAGGTCGCCGACGAGCCCCTGCGCCACCCCGAGAAGGCCACCCTGCTCGGACCCTGCGGAGTCATCCCGCGCGAGCTGGCGGGAGTCACCTGCGCCAGCATCGACATCGACTTCCGCCTCGACCAGAAGCCTTCATGGGGCCTGTTCCGTCGCAAGGCGGCGCCCGTCGATCCCGGCACCCTGCAGGACGCGATCGATGAGGAGGTCACGGCCACTCCCGGCAACCGAACCGTCGCCCGCCGCGGCGATGAACGCTGGGAGCTGGGGTACGAGCGCTGCGAGAAACCGGCCGACTCCCCTGCCCCTGCCCTGCGCGAGGACGGCGTGGTTCTGATCACGGGCGGCCTGGGCGGCCTGGGACTGACCATGGCCGAGCACCTGGCGCGGACCTCCGGGGCGCGCCTGGCCCTGCTCGGGCGCACGGCCTTGCCGCCGCGCGAGGAGTGGGCCGCGCGCGCCCGGGGCGGGCGCGCCACCGATCCTCTCGGCCGCACGCTCCAACGCATCCTGGAGCTCGAAGAGCTGGGCTCCGAGGTGCTGCCCCTGGCCGCCGATGTGACCGACCTGGAAGCCATGCGCGATGCTCTCGGGGAGGTACGCCGACACTTCGGACGCCTCGACGGCGTGCTGCACCTGGCAGGCGTGGTGGACGACCAGCTGATCTCCCTCAAAACCCAGGGAGACATCGAGCGCATCTTCGCCCCCAAGATCCACGGCACCCTGGTCCTCGACCGCCTGCTGGCCCGGGAGCAACTCGACTTCTTCGCGCTCTTCTCGTCCACCAGCGCGGCCATCGCCCCCATCGGCCAGGTGGACTACGTGGCCGCCAACGCCTTCCTGAACGCCTTCGCCCGCAGCCGCTCCGCTCGGCGCGGCACGCGCATGGTCGCGATCGGCTGGGGCATCTGGAAGGACGTGGGCATGGCCGCCCGCGCCCTGGCTCCCGACGCACCCGCCCTCGAGGGCACCGAGCCCCTCGGCACGACCCATCCCCTGCTCGACGCGCGTGGCCACGACGAGCACGGGCGCACGGTCCTCGTCGCCGACTACCGGACGGACACCCACTGGGTGCTCGACGAGCACCGCACCGCCACCGGCCACGCCCTGCTCCCGGGAACCGGCACCATCGAGCTGGCGCGGGCAGCCCTGGCCGAGTGTGGCGAACACGGGCCCTTCGAACTTCAGGACATCTACTTCTTCCGCCCCCTGCAGGTCGAAGATTCCGAGACGCGAGCGGTGCGCGTGCGCATGATTCCCGACGAGCGCGGGTACGCCTTTGAACTCCAGAGCTTGCGCACCCTCGACGACGGCCGGGAAGGCTGGGAAACCCACGCCCAGGCGCAGTGCGTTCTCGGAGCCCTGGAGCCCGCGGCCGAGGTGCCCCTGAAGGAGATCGATGCTCGCTGCCGGGCCAGCCGCAGCCCGGTGGACGAGACCGGCCTGCGCACGGCCCAGGAGGAGCACCTCAAGTTCGGCCCGCGCTGGCGCGTGCTGCACCAGGCCAGCTATGGCCAAGGCGAGGCCCTGGGTCTGCTCGAGTTGCACCCCGAGTTCTCCGCCGACCTCGAGCACCTGCCCCTCCACCCCGCGCTGCTGGACATCGGGACCGGCTTCGCAATGGACCTGATCGAAGGCTACGAGTACGGAGCGAGTCTGTGGGTCCCCGTCTCCTACGAGAGCGTGGCCTTCCACGCGCCGCTGACGCGCACGATCCGCAGCTGGGTGAAGATCCGCCGCGATGCCTCGGGTCCGGGTGGATTCGCACGCTTCGATGTCGCGCTCTGCACCCTCGCGGGCAAGGTGCTGGTCGAGGTCCACGGTCTGCTCATGAAGCGCCTGGACGAGACCGCCGACTTCGCCGCCGCGCCGCCGCCGAACGCCGCGGACCTCGAGTTCGAGTCGCAGAACTCGGGGACGCGAGCACCGCTCTCCCCGGCCGAGCGCATCCTGCGCGACAACCACGCCCAGGGCATCCTGCCCGAAGAGGGCGTTCGCGCCCTCGAGCGCGTCCTGGCGATGGAGAGGCGGCCGGAGGTGATCGTGACCTCGCTCGCCCTTCCGGCCCTCCGCGCCCAGATCGATGCCCTCGCGGACGGCGGAGAAGAGGAACAGACCCGCTTCGCCCGCCCGACCCTGGAGAGCGACTACGTCGAGCCGCGCGACGAGGTCGAGCGCACCCTGGTCGGGTTCTGGGAAGAACTCCTGGGCGTCGAGGCGGTCGGCGTGCAGGACAGCTTCTTCGACCTCGGGGGCCACTCCCTGATCGCCGTACGCCTGTTCGCACGCATCAAGAAGGCCTACGACGCGGAGTTCCCCATCTCGCTGCTCTTCGAGGCGCCGACTATCGAGGCCTGCGCCGAGCACGTGCGAGAGCACATCGGTGCCGACGGGCAGACCGCTGGCAAGGAAGAGGCGCCGCGAGCGCGCTACACACACCTCGTCCCCATGCACGAGGGCCAGGCGGGAGACCGCACCCCGTTCTTCCTGGTGGCCGGGATGTTCGGCAACGTCCTGAACCTGCGCCACCTCGCCTACCTGATCGGCGAGGAGCGCCCGTTCTTCGGGCTGCAGGCGCGCGGGATCTACGGGGGGCACGAACCGCACGACGACTTCGAGGAGATGGCTCGCGCGTACATCGCCGAGATGCGCACGGTTCAGCCCGAGGGTCCGTACCTGCTGGGCGGTTTCTCGGGCGGCGGGATCACAGCCTACGAGATCGCGCGCCAGCTGCGGGAGGCAGGCCAGGAGGTGGCGTTGCTGGCCCTGCTGGACACCCCCCTGCCCCACGCCGAAGCTCTGACCGGGCGCGACAAGCTGATGCTCCACGTCCAACGCCTGCGGCGTGAGGGCACGGGCTACATCGCGTCCTGGATCACAGACCGCCTGGAGTGGGAACGCGCCCGGCGCGCGGCGCGCTCCAACGGCGCTGCGCCGGCCGCGACCGACTCGCTGACCTTCAACAATGACGAGATCGAGGCGGCCTTCCGTCTAGCCCTCTCTCGCTACGAGGTGCGTCCTTGCGATGGCGCCATCTCCCTGTTCCGCCCGCGCCTCGACAACGCCTACTCGGTGGGCCGCGGGCGCTGGCTGACCGCCGGGAGGGACTTCGTCTACCACGACAACGGCTGGGGCCCGCACGCACCGCGCGTGGACGTCCACGAGGTGCCGGGAGACCACGACAGCATGGTCCTCGAGCCCAACGTGCGAGCCCTCGCCGCGCGCCTGAAGGCCTGCATCGCAGAGGCCGAGGAATCCGCGGGGAGCGGCCCGTCTGGAGGCGCTCGATGAGACCCGAAACGCTGTGCCCGGCCCCCCGGACGGCTCTCGCCGAGGGGAATGCGAGCCCGGCGCCCCGTATGGGATACACTTCGGGGAGCTACGATGTCGGTTTCGTCTCCGCCGCCGCCCGGATTGCAGGTCGGGCGTGCCCTCGTGTCCACCCGATGACCCTCTCTCGCCCCACGGCTCTCCTGGCCTCCCTCGCCCTCCTGGCCCCCGCCCTGTGCGGCGGCTGCGCGATCACCCCCCCCGGGCAGCCCCTGCCGCAGATCGCCGAGGAGGTCAACGCCACCCGCAGCGGCGGGGACCAGCTCGTGGCCATGGCGCCCGGCGACCGCCTGCAGGTGCGCTTCGACCAGCGCTCGGAGTGGAACCACGAGGTCACGGTACGCGCCGATGGGCAGGCCTCCTTCCAGTCCATCGGCGAGGTCCAGGCGGCAGGGCTCTCCATCCCGCAGTTGCGTGAGAAGCTGACCGTTCTCTACTCGCAGATCTTCCAGAACCCGGTGGTGACCGTCAACGTCATGACTCCCGCCGAGCGCTCAGTCGTTGTGACCGGAGAGGTGCAGTCGCCGGGGCCCATCGCCCTCGGGACGGGACGCCTGACCCTGGTCGAAGCCCTGGCGCGAGCGGGCGGACACAAGACTGATTCCGCCCGGCTGGACAACACCCTGCTCGTGCGCTGGCTGCCCCAGGAGGGACGACAGATCGCCTGGAGAATCGACGCGGGTACGGAGCACTGGGGAAATCTCGACCCGATCCTGCTACAGCCGCACGACGTAATCTTCGTCCCCAATACACCCGTGGTAAAGGTGAACATCTGGATCGACCGTTACATCCGGCAGATGATCCCGATCCCCACCCTCATTCCTCGCATCCAATGAGCCCCGCGCCTGTGAACTCGCGCGCCACGGCCGGTGAACCGACCTTCCTCGACCTAGGCGAACTGCTGGTGCACGGATCGTACCGCCACCGCCTGGTGGTCTTCGGCCTACTGCTGGCGGGGACCCTGGGGGCCGCGCTGCACGGGATGGACCTACCTTCCCAGTTCACGTCGACCGGCAAGGTCCTGGTGCGCTTCGGCGCACGCGAAAAGCAGGCGCCCGAGGCGGCCGTCCCCGGAGCAGCATCGAGCGGAGCGGACGCGACGGGCATCAGCGACGAGTTGCAGGTCCTCAGCAACCCCGCCCTGCACGAACGGGTGGCCCTCGAACTGGGGGTGGAGAGGATCCTCGCGCCGCGAGAGCGAGAACTCGAGGACCTACCCCTCCCCCTGGCCGGCCTGCAGGCCTTGCGTGGGCGCTGGACGAACTGGGTCAACGCCCAGGGACCGGCGGAAGCGCCGGAACTCGATCCCACCGCTGCCCTGCGACAGGCGACCGCGGTGATCGCCGCCGGGGTGACCGTCTCGAACAAGTCTCGCACCAAGACGATCGAAGTACAGTTCACGGCCACCGACCCGACCCTGGCTCGCGACTGCGTGGACGCCTTCCTGCGAACCTTCCAGCAGCGCCACCGCGAGGTCTACGCCGTCCAACCCCAAGAGACCTTCCTTGCCGACCAGCTCCGCAAGGCCGTGGCAGAGGCGGAGCGGGTCAGGATGGAGCGCTATGAGCACATCGGGGAGTGTGGGCACGTGGATCCCACGTCGCAGAAAGCATCGCTCCTGAATGCCATCGAGGCCCTCGAGAGCACCCTCTCCCAGAGCCACACTCGCCTTGCCACCATCAACGGCGAGCGAGCGACGCTGCAGACTCTGCTGGAGGCCACCCCGCTTCACGTGGACAGCCTTATCGCAGCGCAGCTCATCACCAATCCGGTCTTCACATCGCTCTACACGCAGGAGGCGAACCTGCGCGGACAGCTCGCAGGTCTGGCCACGGAATACCGGGTAGACTCCGCGGCCTATGCAGCGCGAGCGGGTCAGCTGAGGGCTCAGATCGACGCCGTGCACGACTCACTCGCGCAGGCGCCCCCGACCCTGGAGCTCAGCCCGGCTCGTACCCACCCGGGGCCCAACCCGCGCCTCGACACCCTGGCCGAGCAGATCCAGGTCCTGGACCGCGAGGAGCAGGGCATCGTCGCTTCTCAGGCCCACCAGCTCTGGCTGCTCGACGATCATGAGCGCCACATGGCGAAATTTATCGCCTGCGAGCCACGCCACCTCGACCTGAAGGAAGAGCTGACGCGCAAGGAGTCGCACGTCGCCGAACTCCACTCGGCCCTGGACAAGGCGGCCATCATGGGCCTGATCGACCGCAACGAGCAGATGAGCAACCTGGTTGTCATCCAGGAGGCCAGCCTCCCGATGGAGCCCGTCGGTCCGGCGCGACTGAAGTACTACATGATGGGCATCGTCGGTAGCCTCGCTCTCGCACTGGCTTACATTCTCGTGCGACACCTGACCGACCGGCGGATCCGCTACGCCTCGCACGTGACCGCAGCCGTCGGACACCCACTGCTGGCAGTGATTGGCGAGCAGCCCGACTGGCGACGGCTCGGAAAGAAACTGCGGCGCAACGGGAACTCGTGAGCATGCCGGCGAAAGAACGAGAAGGGTCCCTGCCCATCGACGCGACCTACGCCGTCGTGCGCGAGAGCATCGGCGAACCCCTGGCCGCCCTCAGCCGCGGTGGACGCGCAGGTTCCCTGCGCCGTCTGGCCTTCGTGGGCAGCGAGCACGGCGTCGGAACGACCACCCTGGCCACCTGCGTCGCCCTAGCCCTGGTGCGCGACCTGGGAGAACAGGCCTTGCTGTTCGAGGGGAACTGGGCCTCGCCCGCCATGGCGGGATACCTCGGACTCACCCCCACACCCGGACTCACGTCGGTCCTCGAAGGCGAGGCGACGCTCGAGGGAGCCATGCGCCAATCGACCGTCAAGGGCCTGCGGGTCCTCACTGCCGGTGAGCGCCGGGACAGCACCTGGGAAGTCGAGCGCAGCGAGGTCCGCAAGGTCATGCAGGAGGCATGCCAGCAGGGACAGTTCACGATCGTCGACGTCCCACCCTTGGTCGCCTATCCCGAAGCTCTGCGTATGCTGGAGCACGTCGACGCGACCGTGCTCGTCCTGCGCGCCGGATCGACCTCCCGGAGCCAGGCCGCCGCGGCGACGCGCATGCTGGAAGGCGCCGGCCTCCCGATCCTCGGCACGATCCTCAATCGCTTTCGGCCAGATCGCTTCTTCGCCTCGCCCCAGCACGGGTAGACGCCGTCCAGAGACCGCGCGCCGATCGACGGCCTCGGGTCTATGTACTGTCTGGATCTTTCTCCCGACCGGCCTCGGAAGCGCTCAGGCGTCGACGGAAGGTCCACAGGGAGACCAGGTAGTCCGGCACATCTCGGAAGACCCGGACGGTCGAGCGCTTGTCGAGGCGCTGTTCAAAACGACAGGGGACCTCGACGATCTTCAGACCGCGCCGCTCCGCCAGGATCATGATCTCGGTGTCCCAGAACCAACCGGGATGGCGAGCCTCCTCCAGGATGGGAAGCAGCGCCTCGCGATCAAAGAACTTGCAGCCGGTCTCGGTGTCCCGCAAGCGCGTCGCGAGCATGGTACGCAGGATCAGGCGGTAGCCCCTGCTGAGCACATGGCGCAGGAGGCTGTCGGCTCGCCAGTGGGGGTCGTAACACCGGTAGGCGGTCGCCGCGTCCGCGCCTGCATCCAGCTCCGCCAACAATTCGGGCACGACCCGGCAGTGAATCTCGAGATCGATGTCGAGGTACCCCACGCGCCGCCCGCGAGCCATGCGAAATCCCTCGCTGACCGTCCCACCGCGCCCGACGTTTACGGTGTGGTACACGGCGCGCCGATCGTCCCTGCCCGCCACGAGACCCTCGATCAAGGTCGCCGTGCCGTCCGAGCTCGCGTCGTCGATGAACAGCAGCTCGTGGGTGATGCCCGCCGCTCCCAGGGAACGCTCGATCTCCGCCACCGACTCCAAGAGATGCCCCTGCTCGTTGAAGCAGGCGATCACGAGCGAGAGGTCGACGGCGCTCACCGGCGTCGCTCCAGCTTGTAGATCTTGAGGCTCTCGAAGCTCCGCTCTTCGAGCGTGCGCAGGTGCGGAAGGGCGAGCAGAGATTCGGCGGCCGTGTCCCGTGACGGCCACCAGCGGTTGACCACGAGGTAGAACACGCCGTCGGGCGAGCGCTCGGGGAGCTTGAGGTCCGCCAGGCGTCCGCTCCCGCTCGGGTAGACTCGCATGCGCGCCTTTTCGAGCAACTCTGCTCGCGAGCGTTCGAAGTCCTTCGCCAGAGCCCGCGCGCGGCCCGCGATCCAACCCCCGGGCCCCTCGCCCAGGCGCTCGACGAGTATGGAGCAGAGGCGCTCGAGGCCGGGCTGGTCTGCGGTCAGGTTCATGACCTGCTGGATGCGCCGATCGTAGTAGGAGAGGCTGCGCGGGTTGGGCAAGGCCGAGAAGAGCGGGCGATCCCCCTCTCCGTCATCGATCTCCTCCGACAGGTACGCCGTCGCGGAGCGCCAGTCGGGGTGCGGCTTGTAGACCGTCCATTCCTCACCGTGGACTACGGCCGCGGCCAGGTTCACCGAACAGGAGGCGAGCACCGCCACCTGGGCGAAGCGACGCACGAACGGCGAACGGAGGGACGTAAGCCCCAGAGCCACGAGGAACACGAAGAAGGGCAGAGCGGGCAGGGCGCTGCGCTCGATGTAGGTGGCGTCCAGGCCGACCAGCGGTAAGACCAGTAGTGCCCCGGGAATGGCGAGCAGGTAAAGCACCGTCGCGGGCCCCCCGAGCTCGCGCCCCGGGTTGCGCAGAGCGCAGCGCAGGCCGCCAGCGAAGAGGACGACGCCCAATCCCTGGGAGAGCACCCAGAGCACGCGATAGGTGTTGTCCCCGCTCACGCGCAGGCCGGCGGACAGGCCGTTGCCGGTCCAGCACCAGGCGAAGAGGAACTCGAACAGTCCCGGGAGAGTCAGGGCCCGCAGGTAGGCCTGGGAGGTTTCCAGGTGCGCCACGACGAGCTTGGCTCCCACCCACAGCGAGAGCAACGCGAGCATCACCCCGTTCGTGCGCAAGATGCGGCGCGCAAATTCTGGCTGGGCGCAGCGCCGCCCAAGCCAAGGGGCCGCGCAGGAGAAGAGCACGACGTAGGGAACGAGGTAGTAGTGCAGCGACAGCATCAGGCCCACGACCAGCGCGTACAGGACTCGGATGCACCGACGCCCGTCGCCGGCGAGCAAGCGGTGATAGAGGGAGACGGCCGACAGCACGAGGAACGTCATGGGCAAGTAGAGCCGCGCCTCGGTCGAGTACCAGATGTGCACGGGCGAGAGCGCCAGCAACCAGACGCTCCAGAGGGCTGCGCGCGGGCCGACCAGCCGCCGGCCCACATCGAAGGCCAGGGGCAGGCTCGCCAGTCCCGAGAGCAGGGGCAGCATGCGCATGCTGACCTCCGAATCTCCGAACAGGTGGTTGGAGACGACCATCCACAGGACATACAGCGGCGGGTGGATATCGACGTAGAGCAGGGACGCCAGACGGGCGAGGCTCCCCAAGCGCTGGCCCGACATACACGCCTCGTCGAACCACAGGCTCTGGGCCATCCCTGGCAGGCGCAGGGCCAGGGCAACCGCCATGGCCAGACCCAGGGCGATGACCGGAAGGTGAAATTCAATCGGGCTGTGGCTGTCCCTGGTCATCGCGGGTGGCGGCCTAGACCGAAAGGCGCAATGGGAACTCCCCCAGGCACTAGCGAAGGGTACCCCGGTCCGGAGGCCCAGGCCCGCGCCCCACTCCCCCCGAGCGCACGTTTCGGAATGGGTGGCACGATCCCTGCAAGAGTGATAAAATGCCGCGCCATCCTGCGCTCGGAGGAAGACACCGCTGCCATGGGTTCGCATGGATGCAGATGGTCGCCAGCTCCCTGCGGCCGGTGATCGGAAACCAGTGCGCCAGCGGCTCGAAGCCGCGGGATCCACATATTTCCTCGCAAGCACAATGAAGACCCCCACCGCAATCCTCGCAAGCATCACGATCCTGGCGTGCACCACTGCTCCCGTTCTGGCCGCCCCGTCGGTGCTGGCTCAGAATGGCGACGTAAACAGGGGACTGAAAGTCCCGACCCACTCGCCCGAGCCCCTGACCATAGCCGCCCTGGCGGGCGGCGCAGCCCTCGGGCTGGCGGCTCTCCGCCGCAAGCAGAAGCAGGACTAGCGGCCCGTCAGCCACCCACGGGCCAGTGGACATGCCCGCGCGCTCCCGCGCCCTGCTCGCCGCACAGATCGGACTTGTGCTGGCGGCGTTTCGGCCGACCCTGACCGAGTGGGCGCCCTTGGCCTGGAACACACCGCGCCTGGGCTACGTGCTCCTCGTTCCCGTCCTGGCCCTGATCCTGGCCCTCACGGCCGAGCGCTGCGCTCCAGCGACGGGCCATGTAAACGCCTCGCCCAGGGCGCCCCTCCCACTCGCCGCAGCCGCCGCGTGCCTGGCCGTCGGCGTACTGCTCGGGCGCTTCACCCTCGCCCTCGCCGGCCTGCCCCTGGCGGTGGTCGGACTGGTCTCCACCTGGGGCGGGGCATCGGCCGTCCGGCGCCACGCCTGGGCGCTCGTGATGCTGGCGTTCATGGTGCCGCTCCCCCAGCCCCTGGTCGATCGAATCCAGCCCTGGGCAGCGGCCGCTTCCGGGCGCACGGCGCTCTGGATGCTCGCGCCCCTCGACCCGGATTGCAGCTGGATCGGCTCGACACTGCACTACCGCGGCTGGGAACTCCTGGTCTCCGAAGCCTGCGCCGGCTCCGGGACAACCCTCATCCTGATGGTGCTCTCGGTCTTCCTGGGCGGCCTCTTCCGCCTGCGCCCCGCGGCCGCCATGGGTCTGGTAGCCCTCGCCTTGCCCGCTTCCCTACTGGTCAACTCAGCGCGGATCGCCCTCACGGGCGTGATCCTCGATCGCTTCGGCCCGTCCGCCGTGGACGGAGTGCCCCACGAGCTCCTGGGCCAGGCCCTGGTGATCGGGGCCTCGGGCCTGATCGCCTTCGGCGTTGCGCGCCTCGCGCCCTCGCGCGGGAGGTCGGTCTCGTGAACCGCATCTCCTGGGTGCTCCTGATCCTGGCCGGATTGCTCGCCAACGGGAACGCCCTGGGCTGGATCGGACAAGCGGTCCCTCCCGACCTCGGGCGCCTGGCCGGCCACTCCTACGGGGAATTAGCCCCCCTCGAGCGCATCGCCGTCGCCCCCGAGAGCCTCGGCGACCTGCCCCCCGAGCGATGGCTGTTCCACTCCTACGCCACGCCCGGCGGAGCAGAGGGAGTGATGTTCGCCGCCTACTACCTCCAAGATCGACGCTGGAGCGGACGACCACACTCGGTCGAGGTCTGCTTCGTGGCCGACGGCTGGTCCCTCGATGAGAGGCGGATGCTGCATGCTTCATCGGGAGCGCGCTACGACGCACGCCACCTCACGCGCGGGGAGCAACGCATCCTGCTCGTACACTGGACGCAACATCCGGGTGCGCTCCCGGGCGAGGACTTCCTGCAAGCACTGCGCCGGCGTGCGTCCGGCGCGAGCGGTCTGCGCCGCGACGTGCTCTCGGTCTACTGGGAGTTCGAGCTCGGAGCAGCGCCTCCCGACGCGGCGCTGACCGCCGCCTGCGAGGAGCTGCGCGAGGCCGTCGAGGCGCTCTGGCGCTGAGCCGAGCCCTGGCCTCAGAGCGGCTGCAGGTCCAACGGGCGTCCGCCGGCCGTGACGGTCAGCTGCCCGTCACGCAGGCAGACCTCGCCTCGCCGCACGACGATCCGCGGAGGACCGGCCAGCTCCCAGCCCTCGTAGGCGGACCAGCGCGAGCGCGAGGGGAGCCCGGCACCCCGCACCACGAAGAGCTCCTCGGGATCGAACAGCACCAGGTCACCGTCGAATCCCGGCGCGAGACGTCCCTTGTCCGGCAGGTGCAAGGTCTCTGCGGCGCGCTCGGTGACCGAGGCCAGAGCGATCTCGGGCGCCAGCAGACCGCGCCTCACGAGTTCCCAGGTCAAGGGCCAGAGCAGATCGACCGACGGCATGCCCGAAGGGGCGTGGGCGTAGTCGCGCAGCTTGTCCTCGAGGGGGTGAGGCGCGTGGTCGGTGCCGATGGCGTCCACGACTCCCGACCGCAGAGCCTCAATCAACGCGGCGGCATCGGCCGCGGTCTTGATCGACGGGTTGACCTTGCCGAAGTTGCCCAGCTCGGCCACCCGCACTTCATCGAGCAGCAGATAGTGGGGTGCAGTGCTCGCGCTGACGCGCAGGCCCTCTTCTTGGGCCTCGGCCACGAGCCGCGCGCCCTCCGCCGTTGAGAGGTGGAAGACATGCAACTCGGCTCCGGTCTCACGGCACAGCGCGATGGACGTGCGAACCGACTCGACCTCCGCCGCGGTCGGACGCACGAGGTGGTGCTCGGCGGCCGTCGCGTTCGGGTGGGCGCGCTTGCTCGCTCGCAACAGGTCCTCGTCCTCACAGTGGGCGACGACCATGCGCCCCGCCGCCGCAGCCGCGGCGAAGAGCTGCGCCAGGGTCTCGCGGTCGTCCTGCCCCCCGACGCCCGTGGAGCCGCCCAGGAAGCACTTGAAGGCCGGAGTCAGGGGCGCCATCGCATCCAGCTCCTCGACCGAGGCCGGGAGCAGGTTCGCCAGGCAACCGAAGTCGACCCGCGAGCTGGCTCGCACGTGCTCGATGCGCGCCGTGAGCGCTTCGCGGGAGGTCGAAAGGGGCGCGTTGTTCTGGACTTCCACGACGCTCGTCACGCCGCCGTGCAGGGCGCCCCGTGAGCCGTGGTCCCAGCCCTCCTTGTGCTCGAGCCCCGGATCGCGGAAGTGCACGTGCACGTCCACCAGGCCGGGAATGAGCGTCAGGCCCTCGGCTTCGAGCACGTCCACTCCATCCGCCGCGAGGTCCTCGCCGACGGCCTCGACGCGGCCGTCGCGCACGCGCACATCGACCGCGCGCGCGTCGGGCCCGGGGGGGTAGGAGCGCGCGCCGCGCACCAGCAGGCTCGATCCATGGGACTCGGTCGTCACGCTGCGCACTCAGTTAGAGAGACGCCGGACGGCCACGACCGTCATGTCGTCTTCCGTGTTGCCGCTGGCGAAGTCCAGGGCCTGGGCGACAACGGCTTCGGTCAGCTCGCGGGCGCTGGCGGATTGCCCGGCCTGCTCCTTCAGGACACGCCGCAGGCCCTCCTCGCCGAACAGATCATCGGGCGCCTTCAGGGCGCGCGCCTCGACGAGGCCGTCGGTAACCGCCAGCAGCACATCGCCCTCCCCCAAGGTCACGGTCTGCCCCTCATCGAACCGAAAATCGGGGACCATGCCCAGGGCCGGCCCGTGCCCGTCGATCGACTCGATCCTGCCGTCCCCGCGGCGGTAGATCAAAGGCGGTGTGTGGCCGGCGTTGATCACTTCGAGCGTCCCATCGGGGGAGAGCAGGGCCAGGAAGAGTGTCACGAACAGGCCCGACTCCATGCGCTCGGCGAGGTCCTCGTTGAGCATGGTCAGGGCCTGGTGCGGGTCGTCGATGATGCGCAGGGTGCTGCGCAGGCTGGCCTGGGCCGTGGAGGTGATCAGAGCCGAGGCGGGGCCATGGCCGGTGACGTCCCCCACGACGACGCCCTGGCGCCCGCTTTTCGTCTGGAAGAAGTCGTAGAAGTCACCGCTCGTGCGCTCCGCAGCGCGGAACCAGCCGAAGATGTCGTAGCCGGCAAGGTCATCCGGGACCTGGGGCATGAGGTTCTTCTGGACCAGTTCGGCGGTGTCGAGCGAGGCCTCGAGGCGTGCGCGTTCGAGGGAGTCGAGGTGCAGGCGCGCGCTCTCCAGGGCCACAGCGATCTGCCACGCGAGCGTGTTGAAGTAGGACAGGTCCTGCTGGGTGAACTCGCGTGTGGCGGCCTTGGAATCGACGTAGAGGGCGCCGCGCGGGCCGACGCGCCCGGAACCCGAGCCCCGCTCGGTGTCAAGGGGCACGCACATCAAGGCGCGCAACTTGAGGTCGAAGACGCTCGCCCCCAGGTCCATGGCCTCTGCCGCCGAGTTGAAGACATCCATGAGGGCCACGCCGGTCTCCAGCACATGCCCCACGGCGCTGGTGGAGTAGCGTACGGCGCCCTCGATGTCCTCTCCGCCGCGGCTGCGCGCGACGTGCACTTCGTGGCTCTCCTCTTCCGCATCCGTGGAAGTCAGGACCAAGAGGCCGCGCTCAGCACCCGTGCGCTCTATCGAGGCGTCCACGATGTAGATCAAGAGCTCCCGCAGGTCGTCCGGGCCTGAGACACGCGCTACCATCTCGGAGATGCGCGCGACCTCGTCCAGCAAGCCCTCCACAGAACGACGGTCGGCGAGGGCGTCCCCGGTAAGGAACTCCGTGCTCATGGAAACTCCTCCCACGGGCGCCTCCTGAAGTCCCTTCCCCGGGACGTCCTCCACCTGCTCGGCGGGAACAGCGGTCGCCGCCGCGTGCTTCTTCTTGCGGAAGAACATGAGCGGAGTCTAACCCCCATCCGCCTCCAGCCTTCACACCAGAGCGCCCAAAGGGCCGGCCCAGCCGGCCTCCCACCAGCGGGAGGCCCGAAAATCCTTGCTCCGAGGGCGCGGGCGAGGACACACTACCCAACCATCACGGACCCCTACCGACGCCAGAGAATAGCCATGCACATCACGGTCGAGCCGCGCGAGAACCACGCCATCCTGCACCTTCGGGGTGAGTTCGACACCTACTACGTGCCCCGCCTCCAGGAGGAGGTCGAGGGCCTGATCAATGCAGGCGTCAAGCGCGCGGTGCTCAACCTGCGCCTGGTCAAGTTCATCAACTCGACCGCCCTGGGCGCCATCATCAAGGCCGCCAAGCAGCTCGAAGCGGAGGGTGGCAAGCTGGTCATCTCGCGCCCCTCGAAGTTCTGTCGCGACATCATCGAAAAGGTCGGACTGGACCGAGTGGTCCCCATGTACGACACCGACGAGGATGCCGCCGCCAATCTAGGCAGCGCCCCGACCGAGCAGGCCAGCGACGAGGACGCCTTCGCGGAGGACAGCTCCTCGGTGCTCTTCTCGCCGGTCGATGCCAGTCGGATCGAGTACGTGATGAGTGAGAGCGCCAAGGAAGAGAAATCGGTCAACCCGGTGCATGGCCACGAGTTCGGGAGCCGCTGGAGCGGCATCGGGCGCATGTCGGGACTCGACGAGGAGTCCCTTTCCTTCACCTGGGGCGGCGGGAACTCGGGGCTCGACTCGTTCCGCATGGCACAACTCCTGGCCCTGGGCACGGAGTGGAAGATCAAGTTCCGCCTGCCCCTGCTCAAGCGCGGCTATTGCGAAGCCGTGGCCAAGGTCAGCGAGGTCGAGGAGCGCGAGGACGGCGTCAAGGTCAAGGCGTGCTTCAGCGACATCGACGAGGAGACGCGCGGCTCGATCCGCCAGTACGCGGCGGACATGTCCTACCTGAAAGAAGAGCTGCGGCGCGCGACGGACGCCTGAGGGCGCTCCGCTCTCCGCCCACACCCGTCAGGCGGGCAGGTCACCGGACGACGGCTCACCCACGAGACGCTCGGCGGTGTGTTCCGCGAGTGCGGCCAGCAGAACCTCCTCGAAGGACTCCGCCACCTGCGCCCAGTCGAAGCGCTCCTCGGCGCGCTCCCGCGCGCGCAGGCCCCAGCGCCGGCGAGCCATCGGAGCGCCCGCGGCCCGCGCCAGCACCGCGGTCCAGGCGACGCGATCACCAGGAGCCGCCAGCAATCCGGTCTGATCGTCCTCGACGAGCCAGCGTAGGCGGGCCAGGTCCGAGGCCAGCACCCCCACACCGCAAGCCATGGCGCGCGGGATCTGCTTCCCGCGCACGCTGTCGTCCACCGCCGGGACGGCGAGCAGGGTGCTGCTCCCGATCAAGCCCGGCAACTCTTCCTCCCGCGGTCGGCCCGCGATGACGATCCGCGCTCCGACGCCCAGGCGATTCGCCTGGGCGCGCAATCGACGTCGGCCCGGTCCCTCGCCGGCCAGGACCAGGGACCAGTCCGAGCGCTGCCCGACGGTGGAGGCGAAGGCATCGATCAGGACATCCAGGCCGCGCCCTTCTCCGATGCGCCCGGCGTAGAGCAGGATGCGCCCCCGCACCCGGTGACGGGCGATCAGGCCCGAGTAGAGGCCGGGCCGGAAAGTGGACAGGGCCACTCCCTCTCCGAGCACCTCGATGCGCCCCGGCGCGAAACCCTCGCGCACGGCCTGCTCGCGGGCCACGGGATCGAGAGCCACTACGCGCGGCTCGGTGCGGCGTACATAGGGGCCCCAGAGACGCTCCCCGGCTCCGCGCAGGAAGCGCTGGGACGGGCTACCTGCACCGGCAAAACCCGCCTCGACCAGGACCAGCGGGATCTCGAGCTTGCGCGCGGCGCGTGCCCCCATGAAGGCCGCTGGCGAGAGCGCGTCGTAGGCCACGACCACGTCCGGCGCGAAACCCGCGATGGTCGCGGCGCCGGCGGCGCTCTCATCCTCCTCCTCGCCGGAGTGTGGGATGGTCCCGGGAGGCCCGCCGAAAGGCTTCAGGGTGTGCCCGCGCCCCAGGAGTTCGCGGGCCAGGTTCGGCGCGTGAGATCCGCCCTTGGAGTCCAGGGTGAAGGGGTTGAGCACCAGGGCGATGCGAAGAGGCGAGGACATGGGTGGGCGACGGGGCTCGTGGGCAGCGCCCCATGTCAATCTTCGGTCCTTCACGGGGTTTCGCTCAAGACCTGCGCTCGATTGTCGACAAGAACACAGGAGTCCAACACCCCTCGAACCAGCACCTGGAAAATGATTCCCCCCCCCTCAGGACGAGCCCCCCATCCCCACTCGCTGCCCGGAACCGATCCGCCGCGCGGCGCGCTCTTCGTCGACCGCTGGGGCACGCTCCTCGAGCGCCCAGCGAAGGGCTGGTGCGCCCGCTTCCAGAGCGCGCGCTTCACTCCAGGGGCAATCGACGCTCTATTTCGCTGTACCCGATCCGGGTGGACGCTCTACCTGATCGGCAACGAATCCCAGGTCTCCCTCGGGCGTCAGTCGGTGGAGAGCTGGAAGGGGTTTGAGCGTGCCCTGGAGGCGCACCTGGCGAGCCTCGGCGTGCCCGTGGCCCGCAGCTACGCCTGCCTCGACGACCCCCTGGACGGCGTGCCCGGCAGGCAGGGTGATTCGGTCTTCCGGCTCCCCAACACCGGGCCCATGTACCACGCAGCACAGAACGACGGCATAGAACTGACCCGCAGCTGGGTGATCGGTGACAGCCCCCTGGAGCTGACGGCGGGCTGGCGCGCGGGCTGTGCCCTCGCCTCCGTACGCACGGAACTCGACCTCGGCGACAGCCCATTCCCGGCGCAGCCCACGATCGAGGCGGATTGCCTGGCGGACGCCCTGGACGAGATCAAAGCCTGCGTTCCCAGCCGCAGGTAGAGAAGCGAAGAGCGCAAAGGCGGAAGGGCCCTCAGCCCAGGCGCCGGCGCAACAGCTCGGCCCGCCGCCGATCGCGCTCGCTGACCTCCAGCAAACCGGCGCTCGGGTCTTCGTGCAGGGCTTGCACGTGCCCGCGCTGCACCTGCACGCCCAGTTCGTTCAGGACAGACAGGGGCGTGCCGTCGAATAGACCCAGGTGGAGGCCGAGGCGCACGTTGGAGAGGTGCGCCAGAGCGCTCTCCGTCGGCATCGCCCGCGCCGTGCGCAGCAACCCGTAGGAGTGGCTGACGCGATCCTGCAGGGCCGCACGCATGCCTCCGAGCAGCGCGTCGCGCACGGTCCGCTCGAATTGCACGATGACTGGCACGAGTTCCGCGAGGTCCTCGACCAGGTGGACCTCCGAACGGCCCAGGGTGATCTGGTTGCTGACCTGGTAGAAATCGCCCGCCGCCTTGCTGCCCTCGCCGTACATGCCGCGCACCGCCAACCCCGTGCGCTGGGCCGCCGTGAAGACCTTCTCCAGTTCGGAGCGCACCATACCGAGGCCCGGCAGGTGCAGCATCACAGACGCCCGCAGTCCGGTCCCCACGTTGGTCGGACAACCGGTCAGGTAACCGAGGCGTGTGGTGTGGGCGAACTCGACCTGACTCTCGAGTCTCCGGTCGAGCTTCTGCGCGCGGGCCCATGCAGCGTCCAGGTCGAAGCCCGCGGACATCGACTGGATTCGCAGGTGGTCTTCCTCATTCACCATGGCCGAAAGTGTCTCGCCGTCGCTGAAGGCCACGCCCCTCCCCCGCAAGCTGTCGGAGTCCGCCTCCAGGGGAGCCAGATCACGGCTGATCAGGTGCCGCTCGCGCAGGAGAAGCCGCAGGACCGCGGACGCCTCGCTCATGGGAACCCAGACCGTCTCTCCGTCGAGCTCCGCCTCCACGAGGCAGGCCCGCAGGCGCTCGCACACCTCCTCGGCGCGCTCATGGTCCATGCGCGCGGGAAACGGGAATCCGCGCAGGTTGCGCGCCAGTCGCACCCGACACGAGACCACCGTGTCCGAATCGGGGCCGCCAGGGCCCAGCCAGGAGCTGACCCGACCGGCAAAGCTCGCGACGTCGATTGACGAGTAAGTCATGCGCGAAAGCAGGATATCATGGACGAGGCCCGTGTGATCCGCGCCCGTGGCCTGCTGAACTCAAATAGCCTAGTGTCGCTTGCCGGGAAAGCCCACTTCCGGCGTCCTTCGCCCGTCGAGGACCATGCCTGTCATCGACCCCGCACACATCGTTCTGGCCGTCCTTGCCCTCAGCATCCTGCTGTTCATCACGGATGCCGTGCGCTACGACGTGATCGCCGTCGGGGTGGCGGTGGCACTCGCAGCCAGCGGCTGCCTGACCCCTGCGGAGGCCTTCCGCGGCTTTTCGTCCCCGGCCGTGATGCTGATCGCGTCGATGTACGTGTTCAGCGGCGCCCTGCGCCGCTGGGGCGTGGCGGAGATGCTGGGGCAGAAGCTCCTGTCAGCCGGGGCGAAGGGCGAGCGCGGGCTGATCTTCCGCGTGGCCGCCATCAGCGGCCTGCTCTCGTCGGTGCTGTCCAACACGGGCGTCGTCGCGATCCAGATCCCGATCCTCAGCAACCTGGCGCGCAAGTTCTCGATCCCCGTCTCCCGGCTCCTGATCCCCCTCTCCTACGGCGCCCTGATCGGCGGCCTGGGGACCCTGATCGGGACCTCGAAGAACCTGGCGGTCAACGACATCATCCGCTCCTACGGTGGTCGCCCCTTCGAGCTGTTCGAGTTCAGCCACTTCGGCGTGATGTTGGTAGCCGTGACGGCGCTCTACTTTCTGGGCCCGGGGCGTCGACTGCTCCCCGCGCGGCGCACCGACGAGAGCCTCAGCGAACACTTCCAGGTGCGCAAGTTCGTCACCGAGGTGTTGATCGAGCCGACGAGCACGCTCATCAACCGACCGATGGGTGACACGCGCTTCTTCGGCGGCTACGGCGTCAATGTCCTGGGGATCGTACGCCCCGACAGTCCGACGATCCTTGCGCCCGGCCCCTACAACCGCGTTCGCCGCGAGGACACCCTGATCCTGCAAGGGGAGCCCGATGCGCTGATGCGCCTGCGGAAGGACCTGGGGCTGGCGCTGATCGACTCGGCTCAGGCCGGTGAGACGCGCATCCACTCCGATGACGTGCAACTGGTCGAGGGCGTGGTCCATGCCACGTCTCCCCTGGTCGGGCGCACCTTGGTGGAGGCCGAGTTTCGCGCCAACAGTGGTCTGAACGTACTGGGACTCTCCCAGGAAGGTCAGGTGCGGCCGGCGCGAGCGAACGATGCCCGCCTGCACGTGGGCGACTCGCTGCTGGTGCAAGGGCACGCACGCGACCTCGACCGCGCCCGCCGTGACGGTCAACTCCTGATCCTCGGCGAGCACGACCTGCCGCCCCTCGGGCGCGGCGCTCTGCTGACGATCCTGCTGCTGCTCGGGGTGCTGGTCGCCGCGGCGCTGAAGCTCCTGGCCCTGCCCGTGGCCGCTGTGTCCGGCGCGCTGCTCCTGGTGCTGCTGCGCTGCATTGATGTGGAGGACATCTACAACTCGATGGACTGGGTAGCCCTGGTGCTGATCGGAGGGATGCTGTCCCTGGGCCTGGCCTTCCAGCAGAGCGGCCTGGCGGCGACCGTCGGGCAGCACATCGCCGATCTCGTCAGATCGGCCGAGAGCCCGCACCTCATGATCGCGGCCTTCCTGATAACGACCATGCTACTCACGACCTTGACGACGCACATCGCCTCGGCGGTGATCATGGCGCCGATCGCCCTCTCCACGGCGGCGGAGCTCGGCGTGAACGACCGCACGTTCCTGATGGCCGTCCTGTGCGGCGCCAGCCTGGCTTTCATGTCGCCCGTAGCCCATCCGGCCAACGCCATGGTGGTCGGGCCAGGAGACTACCGCTATCGACACTTCCTGAAGGCGGGTGCACCCCTGGCGGCGATCCTGCTCGTCTTTGCGGTGATCGTGCTCCCGATCCTCTGGCCCCTGACGCCTCTTTGAGGCCGTCTCTCCAGGTCCGCTCCCCGGATCGGAGGCCGCGCGCCCTGGCTGAGGAACGGATCCCCAGAGAGGCTGTCTAGTAGCGGCGCTTGCGCAGGGACAGGGCTCGGCTCAGGTTCTCGAACCGGCGGTTGAGGGTCTCGCGCAGGCGCTCTCCGAGCTCCTCGGCGACCGCCAGGCGCTCGCTCATTACGGCCAGACCGCGGTCCCGTTCCGCGCAGGCGGATTCCACGGCCCGCACCGCAGCGACGCTCTTCTCGAGTTCGGCGCGCAGGTCACCCAGGCTCGCGCGGTGCCCCGCGAGATCGGTTTCCAGGGTGGCCGCCACATCGGCCTGCTCGGCGCGCTCCCGCAGGGCCATCTCGTGCGCCCGCTCGAGGCCCGCGGCGCTCTCGACGAGCTCCGAGCGCAGTTCCTCGGCCAGGGAGCGGTGGCCCTCCAGGTCCGCCATGGACTCTTCGATCACTTGTTGCTGCTCGCCACGCTGGCGCTCGAAGTCCTCCACGACCCGTTCGAGCTCAACCCTCACGACCTTGAGCTCCGCCTCACGCGCCTCCACCTCCGCACGGGCGTCGCGCGCCAGGTTCCGGTGGCCTTCGAGGTCCGCTTCGAGCGCGCCCACGACCTCGACCTGCTCCGCGCTCCGCTCCTCCAGCTCCTGGTGCAGGGTCTCGCGCTCCTGCTCCCCGGCCTGCAGGTCACTGCGCAGCTCACCGATCACGCTCCCGTGTTCGGCCA
>DASCMO010000146.1:0-27356 GCA_036010965.1 Planctomycetota bacterium
GCTGCACCCTGCGCGGCGGGAGAGGGATCGAGACCTTCACCATCGGAGGCGACGAGAACCGCGGCGGGACCGCCCTCGCCACCCAGCTCTCCAAGGTGGCGCTGCACGAGTGCGAGCTGCGAGGAGGCGACGGCGGGACGGGCTGCAGCGGGTGCTGCTACTCCGGCGGCCTGGGCGGGCACGGCGCGCACCTCGAAGACAGCACCCTCCTCGCTCAGGCCAGCGCCTTCTTCGGTGGCGACGGCGGCTGGGGAGACATTTGCGGCGATTCGGAAGACGGCGGCCACGGGCTCTGGCTCGACGGCACGACCGATGGACACCTGCTCGAGGTCCTCACCGAGGGGGGCGAGGGAGGAGCCTGCGGCTTCAACTGTGGCGACGACGGCCAGGACCTCGCCGTCGGCCCCGGTGCCAGCGTGCAGCTGATCGCCGGCAGCGCGCGCACCCTCGTCGCCCCGACCCCCGTCCGCGAAGGGACCGTCGTCACCTTCACCTTCGAAGGCGAACCGGGCGACGGCGCCTTCGTGCTCTTCTCCACCGGTGCGGCCTACGCCTTGATGCCGTCCCTGAAGGGCGTGCTCCTGCTCGAGCTCCCCCTGGCCCAGGGGCGGCGCTACATGGGGCCCATCCCCGGCAGTGGCATTCTGCTGAAGCCCGTACCGATCCCCATGCTGGCAGGAGGGAGCGAGGACGCGACCCTGTTCCTGCAGGCGATGTTCCAGGACTCCGGGGGAGGTGTCTGGCTCGCCAGTCCCACGAGCCTGGTGATCCTCGACGAGAGCTTCTGAGCGATCCCGGCGCGATCGAGCGGGAGCAGAGGAGTGGATCAGCGCTCTCGGGTGCTCTCTCTCTTTGCGTAGTCATCGCCGCGCAGGAGCTCTTCGCCGAGGCGCACGAAGACCCGCCGAAGGGCGGCGGGAGGGCCGTCGAGCGCGCGGCCGCGCAGGGTGACGGCTCCGAGGGGACCGAGGTCCATGCGCTCGAGGCGCACGCTCCCGTCCGGCTCGAGCAGGACGAGCCCGTTCCTGCGCAAGGCGGCTACCACCTCGGCGCCCGGCGCAAAGCCACCCAGATCTGATCCCGCGGCGTCGTGCAGGACGCGCCCGGAGGACAGGTCAAAGGCGCGTTGGGTGTGGTTGGTCATTCCGTGTACCCACAGGATCTTCCCGGTCGGATCGAGGGTCGTGACCAGTGAGCTCGGATTGCCGCCGTCGAAATCGTGGACCCAGTCGAGCCCCCAGTCGTCGGTCCTCCAGATCTGCACCATGCCAGCATCCCCGGTGGTGCCGATCAGGCGCTCGCCAGCGTGGTCGAAGGCGAGGGTTCGCACGTCGCCGCCGAAGGGGAACCAGCCGGTCGGTTCGAAGACCGTGACCAGCGCCCCGGAGGCCACGTCGAACACCTGGACGAGGGGCGGGTTCGTGCCGAGGGCCAGCCACCGTCCGCGCGGATCGAGGGCGAGCGAGCGCACATCGGCCGCGGCGTCGGGCAGGGTGACGGCGACCTCGTCGCGCCAGAGGAGGGGCTCCCGGTTCGAGTCCAGGGCGGCCAGGAGAGTGCCGCCCCTGGCGACAGCCACGCGCCGCAGCGTGCCGTTCCCCGCCCCGACGGAGCGCAGGACTGCTCCGTTCGCGGCGTCAAGCAGGCGGGCCCCGTCGATCGCGCCGCCGAACACGACCAGGCGCTCACCGTCGGCCGAGAGTTGCGCCTCGCCGACGCCCCCGACGTCGCACAGGGCCGTGAGCGAGGCACCCTCGAACACGTGAGCACTACCCTGCTTGTCCACGACGACCATCCGATCCATCGCGCTCGTGGCCTGGGCGAACGGTGCCCCGAGCTCGCGCCGGGCCAGGACGGCCCCGTGCTGCGCGTCGAGCACTACCAGTCCACCGTGCACGTTGAGGGTCCAGACCGCGCCGCAGGCGAGCACGCCGGCGTGCTTCACCCGCCGCAGGGGTGCGGGGAGGAGCGTGAGGACCTCGCCTGTGCGGGGGTCGACTCGCGCCAGTCCGCCTCGGCGCGTGGGCAGGAGCAGCGCTCCGTCCAGAACCGAGGGAGGGCGGGAAGGGGGTCGCAGGACCTCGGTGTTCAGGGTCCACAAGAGCTCGCCGGTTTTTTCGTCGTGAACGCTCTTGTGGTGCTGGGTGTTGGTCATCCAGACGACGCCTGCACGGGGGATCAGGTTGGCGTACCAGCCCTCCACCTGCCAGGCGCGCGTCAGGCCGGGCAGGGCGAGGCCGAGGACCCGCGACTTCCCGCCGAACAGGACGGCGATCTCGCCGTCGTCCGAGACACCGCCCAGCCGCCAGTCGTTCTCGTCGAGATCGAGTCCGTGCATTTCGCCGGTCTCGGGATCCACCACCTGCACGCGGTCTCCCCGGCCGAGCAGTAGCCGTTCTCCGGCGAGGGCGAGCTCGTCCCACCTGCCCGCTGCCAGCACCTCGCGGCGCTCCGGTCGCGCGAGGTCGACCCGTTCGACGGCCTCGGGGCCGCACAAGTAGAGCCGGCGCCCGTCCGAGGAGAAGCACGCCTCGCCCGCGACCCGCTCGCTGAATACCGTCCGCTCTCCGTCGAGGTCATGGACGGTCAACAGGTCTCCCTGTCTCGCCGCTGTCAGTCGGGCGTCCGGGCTCGCGAAGGCTGGCTGGTGACCGTGGTCGTTCGGCCGCTCTGTGCGCCGGAGCACCTGTCCCCGCTCGGCGTCCACCAGCACCCTCGCTCCCCGGAAGGACCACAGCGCAACCCGCAGCCCGTCCTCCGAGAATTGGGCGCCGTTCCAGTTGTCTCCCGCCGGGAAGTAGGGGCTGACCCGTAGTCCCAGGCGTGGCTCGCCGGTGTCGGTGTCCACCAGCCAGGCGTGCACCTGATCGAGCACCATCAGGTGGCGCCCCTCGGGCGCGACGGCGAGGTGCACGTGGCGGTCGGGGACGGTCAGTTCGGGGGCGGCGTCTCCCTGGTGGACGGACGCGATGGCGAGCGCTATCAATGAGAGGATCATCAAGCTGTCAACCTAACCACCGGGCCCGGGTCTTGCAGCGGGACGAAAATCTGGAGCAAAGCTCGCCCAGGACAAGAAATCGGCTCCAGAGGAGAATTCAGGCCGATGAGGGCGAATGGTGGTGCGTGACTCTGCCCCTGGGCTCGCTCCCCCGTGAGCCCGAGGGTAAGATCACAAGCACCGTATCCGGCCGGACAACTCGTCCGGTGAATCCCACGAGGTTCTCTCGATGAAGCACTCTCCCCGCACCGCCCTGGCCGTCCTGGCTGTCAGCCTGCCCGCGCTCCACGCCTTCCAGCCGCGCTTCGACTCGGTCTCCTTCGCCCCCGAGGCGGGCGCGACTGTGGACAAGGAGCTCACCCTCGAGGCGACCATGTACCTCGAGGATCTGGTCATGATCCTCAACGGCTCGGAGATGCCGCCGGAGATGCTGGGCGGGGCCATGGACGAGGGGCTGATCATGAACGCCGCCGTCGAGGTCTCCGACGAGTACGTGCGCTCGGCCAAGGGCAAGCCCGTTGAACTCCTGCGCACCTTCACCGGGATGGTTCTCGAGATGGGCACCGAGAGCGAGGCCGAGACGGTAGATGAGTTCGGTGAGATCGAGGACTCGACCGTGCGCTTCCGGTGGGACGCCGACGAGGACGAGTACATCGTCACCTACGAGGATGGTTCGGGCGACGAGGACCTGCTCGAGGGCCTCAGCCCCGACATGGACTTCCTGGCCCTCTTGCCTGACGGCGACGTCGACCGCGACGACACCTGGGAGGTCTCGGATGTCGACTCCATCGTGACCCTCTTCTTTCCTGGCGGGCTCGCCATGCCGAATCCCGGCGACGAGGAGGGCGCCGAGCTGTTCGAGGAGTTCAGCGATGAACTCGAGGCCCAGTTGAGGGAGTCATTCGAGGACTTCACCGTCCACTGCAAGTACAACGGCGCCCGGGAGGAAGACGACGCGCGGCTCGGTGAGATCGGCTTCAAGTTCGAGGGCGAGGCTTCCCTCGACCTCTCCGACATGCTCACGGAGATGATCTCCCTTCAGGGCGGCGAGATGGACATCAGCGCTGACGTCCAGGCGACCGTGGACCTCGAGTTCGAGGGCGAGGGCACCATGCTGTGGAACCTGGGCGGCGGGCATGTCGCGGGCTTCGAGATGTCGTCCGAGATGCTTCTCTTGGGAGATATCGAAGCCGATGTGGAGGCCATGGGTGAGTCCCAGACCGTCGAGGTCTCGGTCGAGGTCGCGGGTGAGATGGAGTGGGAACTCAGCACCGACTAGCGGTACTCCGGTTCTCACCCTTCGCGTTTTCCGCGCCAGTTGAGGGCGCGCGTGATCAGCGGCGCGGCGATCCCGCCTGCGACCAGCAGCACACCCACCCCCAGCGCCAGGCGCCCCACGCCTGCCCAGCCGCTGGGCAGCACGGACCAGAACAGGGCCGCCGAGACGCCGCCGAAGATCACCATACCGCAGAGCAGGATCCAGCCCTCGCGGAACAGGAGGCGCAGGTCACGGCGGGCGTGCAGCCCGTCCTCCTCGAGCACCCAGCCGCGGGGCAAGGCGGCGCGCAGGCGCGCCGGGGTGGGGCGCCTGCCGTCGCGCTCGAGCTGACCCAGATCCACCAGCTCCTCGACGGGCACGCGCTCGTGGTCGGGAGGAACGCTAGGCATCATCCTCGATGATGCGCAACAGGACCTCAACCACCTTGCGCGGGTTGGCCTTCCCACCCGAGGCCTTCATCACCGGACCAACCACCGCGCCCAGGGCCTTCGTCCGGCCGGCGCGCACGTCGGCGATGACCTGCTCCCGACCCTCGAGGGCCGCGCGGCACCAGACCTCCAACCGACCCTCGTCCTCGACCTGCTCCAGGCCCCGCTCGGCCACCACCTCGCGCGCCGTCGCGCCGCTCTTCATCATCTCGAAGAAGACCTCGCGGGCGCCGGTCGTGTGCAGCGTCCCGCCCGCCACCAGGCCGATCAACTCGGCCAGGTCGAAGGGCTTTACGGGCAGCGCGTCGATCGAGTCGGCCTTGATCGACGCGTCTCCCAGGCCACGCAGAAGGTCGTTGGCGACCCAGTTGGCCGCTTCCTTCGGACGTCCCGAGAGGCGCGCGGTGGCCTCGAAGAAGTCGGCCACCTCGCGTGCTCCGGTCAGGACGCGCGCGTCGTACACCGAGAGCCCGAGCTCATCGCGGTAGCGCCGCCGCCGTTCGTCGGGTAGCTCGCACAACAGACCCCGTTGGCGCTCCACGAAGGACTCCGGGAGGGTGATCGGCGGCAGGTCCGGCTCGGCGAAGTAGCGGTAGTCGCTGGCCTCCTCCTTGCTGCGCATCGTGCGCGTGAGGCCCGCGCGCGCGTCGAACAGTCGCGTCTCCTGGCGCGGTCGGCGCGCCTCGTCACCGCTCTCGTAGGCCTCGATCTGGCGCGGAATCTCGAACTCCAGGGCCTCGCGCGCATTGCGGAAGGAGTTCAGGTTCTTGATCTCGACCTTCGTGCGCCACGCTTCTCCCTCGGGCCGCACGGACACGTTCACGTCGCAGCGCAGCTGCCCCTTCTCCATGTCGGCCTCCCCGGCACCGACGTAGCGGATGATCTCCTTGAGCGCCTCCAGGTACTCCACGGCCTCCTCCGGGCTCTCGATGTCCGCTTCGCTGACGGACTCGATCAGGGCCACTCCGGCGCGGTTGAGGTCCACCAGGGTCCACTCGCCACGGTCGTGGATGGCCTTGCCGGCGTCCTCCTCGAGGTGGATGCGCGTCAGGCGCACGAAACGCCCCGACGGCAGCTGGATCCCGCCGCCCGTGCAGTAGGGCCGGTCGAACTGGGAGATCTGGTAGTTCTTTGGGATGTCGCAGTAGAAGTAGTTTTTGCGGTCGAACTTGCTCTCCGGCGCCACCTCGGCGCCCACCGCCAGGGCCACGCGCACCGCCAGCTCGAGGGCGGCGGCGTTGAGCACCGGCAGTGCGCCGGGCTGGCCTGTGCAAACTGGGCAGGTGAGGCTGTTGGGCGGCGCGCCGAAGCGCACCTCGCAGGCGCAGAAGAGCTTGCTCCGGGTCGCGAGCTGGGCGTGGACCTCCAGGCCGATGACCGGCACCCAGCGCGTGCCCGTCGCGACCGAGACCCAGGCCGTGCCGTCGCGCGTGAAGGCGTCGCTCATCGCCCGCTCCCCGCGCCCGCCGGGCGGCGCTGGTGGTGGTCTGTGGCCGCCTCGAAGGCGGCGGCCACGCGCAGGATGCGCGCGTCGGCCAGAGCCGGACCGATCACCTGCAGCCCGACCGGGAGGGGCCCATCCCCGACGCCGGCGGCGAAGCCGCAGGGCAGGCTGAGCGCCGGCAGGCCGGCCAGGGAGGTGGGGACCGTCAGGCTGTCGGAGCGGTACATGGCCAGCGGGTCGTCGACGCGCTCGCCGAGGGGGAAGGCAGGAGTGGGGGAGGTCGGTCCGCAGATCACGTCGACACTCTCGAAGGCGCGCTCGAAGTCGCGCCTCAGCAGGGTGCGCACCCGCAGGGCGCGGCCGTACCAGGCGTCGTGGTAGCCCGCGGAGAGCACGTAGGTGCCGAGCAGGATGCGGCGCTTTACCTCGTCGCCGAAGGCGGCGTCGCGCGTGGCGGCGAACATGCCTTGCAGGCTGCCGTCCCCCTCGCTGCGGGTTCCGAAGCCGACGCCGTCGAAGCGCGCCAGGTTGCTCGACGCCTCCGCCGTCGCCACCACGTAGTAGGTCGGGATGGCGTGTCGCGTGTGGGGCAGGCTGATGTCCACGCGCTCGCAACCCAGTTCGACCAGGCGCTCGAGGGCCGCCTCCACGGCCCGCTGCACTTCGCCGTCGAGCTCACCGTTCACGTACTCCGCGGGCACGCCGAGGCGCAGGCCGTCCAGGCGCTCGGGGTGCTCGGGCCGCTCCGGCTCGATGGGCGGCAGGGACAAGCTGGTGGAATCCAGCGGGTCGTGGCCCGAGAGCACCCCCAGGACGCGCTCGAGATCGCGAACGCTGCGCGTGAGGGGTCCAACCTGGTCCAGGGAGGAACCGAAGGCGATCAGGCCGTAGCGCGAGATGCGGCCGTAGGTGGGCTTGAAGCCAATGACGCCGCAGAGGGCGGCCGGTTGGCGCACGGATCCGCCGGTGTCGGAGCCCAGGGCGATGGGCACCATGCGGGCAGCCACCGCCGCGGCGCTCCCGCTCGACGAGCCGCCAGGGGCGCGGGCGAGGTCCCAGGGGTTGCGCGTCGGCCCGAAGGCGGAGTTCTCCGAGGACGATCCAAAGGCGAACTCGTCCATGTTCGTGATGCCCACCACGATCGCGTCTGCGTCGAGCAGGCGACGCACGAAGGTGGCCGTGTAGGGCGCGCGGTAGTCGGCCAGCATGCGACTGCCGCAGCTCGTGACCACGCCCTCCATGCACATGTTGGCCTTGACCGCCACGGGTACACCGAAGAGTGGACCGGGGGTCTCCCCAGCGGTGCGCCGCCGATCCAGGTGCGCCGCCCGCGCCCGCGCGCTCTCACCCTCGACGGAGAGGAAGGCGCCCAGGTCGCCGTCGCGTTCATCGATGGCCGCGAGGACGGCCTCGATGACCTCGGCGCAACTCTGCTCGCCCGACAGGATCGACTCGCGCAGGGCCGTGGCGTCGAGTGCGTCTGCGTCCCTCAATCCGTACCTCCGACGGTCCGGGGCACCGCGTAGAAGTCCTCGATCCGTCGCGGGGCGTTGGCGAGCAGCGCGTCGGGTTCCAGGCTCGGTCGGACCTCGTCGGGGCGCAGCACGTCGCGCGCTTCGGTAGCGGCGGTCATCGGTTCGGCGTCGCCGACATCGACGCCCTCGAGCATCTGGAAGTGGCGCAGAATGGCGGCGAACTGGGGGCCGAGGCGGCGCGCCTCGCCCTCGTCGATCTCGAGCCGGGCGAGGGCCGCGGTCTGGCGCACGAGGTCGTGTTCGTTGTCTGCCATGGAGGGCGGTGGGGGAGGGCCGGGTGGACTCCGCGGGCGGAGTCTACGCGCAACCCCCCCCTGGAGACCATCTGAAGGGGGGGGGACAGGCGGGAAAACGGGATTGTGGAGAGGGCTTGCCCGTCGCGGCGTGCCCGTCTAGGGTGCTCCACCATGTACGGTCCTAGCCTGCACGAATCTCTGGCGAGCGGTGCCCTGGCGTTCTCCTCGGGAGCGTCGAACCCACCGCCCGACTGGACTTTCAGCGACCCGGATTGGGCCAGCATCGGCCTGATCCTGGCGGTGGTGGGCTCCTTCCTGCTGGCGAACTCGATCGTCTTCCGCCGCCCGCTGCAGATGGTGCGCGAGCGCTTCGGCGTCGTCTCTCAGGACCTGTGCACGATCCGCGAGTACATCTTCCACCGCCTGCAGGTCAACCTGGGCTTCGGCTTCCTGCTGGCGGGTTTCGGGGTCCAGCTCTTCAGCCGCTTCCGCCCCCTCCCGGCGGGGGTCACCCCGCCCTTCCCGGCGCTCTGGATCGGCATCGTGGTGGCCCTGGCGGTCATCTTGCTGGCCGCCAGCTGGTGGTGGTCGCAGCGCGCCTTCCGGCGCTGCGTGCGCCAGCACTTCCGGCAGAATCCGCCGGACTTCGAGGCCGACCTGGCCCTGGCCCGCGAGGTGGGCGAGCTGTTCGGACTGACGACCCACGCCGATGACACGGTGGAGTCCTTCCTGGCCCGCCTGCGCCTGGAGGTTTGCGACTTCCCGTCCGCCGCGCGCCGCGTGCCCTCCCGCCGCGAGTTCGAGGATTCGGAGCTCGAAGAGGGACTGGCCTAGCCCGCGTTCTGCGCGAGCTCGTCCCAAGGAAGGGTGTGGCAGGGCAGGGCGTCGTTCGCTGGCGACCCCGCCCTCGTTGCTGCTGATACGTCGCGTGTGCCGGGCCGATTTCGACGGCTGGCGCGCGTTGCCAGCACCGGCGCCCGCTCGTCCCCCCGGTGAAGGGCCCCATCGCCCGAGGGTCGCCTGACCGGGTTACGGCCTCGGGGCGCCACTCCCCGCGCCCCGGGCGGTCCGTTCCGGTGTGGAGCCCCGCACGAAGCTGTCGCCACGCTGCGCCCCGCCCTCGCCGGGCGCGGCCTTCGCGCAGTTCCTCGACGCGCTCTATCCGCCGCGCTGCCCGGTCTGTGGCGTGGGGACCGAGGAGCCGGGGGCCTGTGAGGCCCACCGCCTGCCCGAGGGCGCGCCGGCCGCGCGTTGCGCTCGCTGCGCTGCGCCGCTCGCTCCCTGCCTGCCCGACGGTGCTCCCTGCCCCGCTTGCCGCCGGGCTCCGCCCCCTTTTCAGAGCACCCGGGTGCTGTTCGACTACCGGGCCTCGCGGCCCCTCGCCGAGTGGATCCTGGCCCTCAAGAGCGGCCGGCGCCGAGACCTGGCCGCGCCCCTCGGGCAGGCCCTCGCTGGCCTCCTGACCGGGGAGGCCGCCCCGCGCGATGTGCTGGTCGCCGTGCCCCTGGCCGCCGTGCGGCGCTTCGAGCGCGGCTTCGACCAGGCCCTCTCCCTGGCGCGCGAGGCGTCGAGGGCCGGCGGCTTGTCCGTCGTGCGCGCCCTCGTGCGCCGGCGCTGGACCAGTCCGCAGGGAGCGCCCGGCGCCGTCTCCCGCCGCGCCGGCGTGCGCGACGCCTTTCGTCCCCGTTGGGGCGCTTCGCGTCGCGTCGCGGGTCGGCGCGTCTGGCTCGTGGACGACGTGATCACCTCGGGCGCCACGGCGGCCGAGTGCGCACGCGTGCTGAAACGCATGGGCGCGCGCGAGGTGGGCGTCGTCGCCCTGGCCCGGGCGGGAGCCGGGCGGCCGGACGCCTAGGGATCGACGACCCGTTCGCCCTCGGAGGCCGTGCGTTTCGCAAAGAGGGCGGAGAGGCGCGCGGTGAGGGTGCCGGCGGCGCCCTCGCCGATCGCCCGTCCGTCGATCTCGACGACCGCGGCCAGCTCGCCCATCGTTCCGGTGCAGAAGACCTCGTCGGCGCGGTAGAACTCCGCCAGGGAGAGGTCGCGCTCCTCGCAGGGGATGGCGTCGGCTGCGCACAGCTCGATCACCGTCGCGCGCGTGATGCCCTCGGGGCAGGCCACCAGACGCGGCGTCGCGAGGCGCTCACCCTGGACGCAGAAGACGTGCGTGGCGTTGGTCTCGGCCACGAAACCGCGCGTGTCGAGCATCAAGGCGTCGTCCACGCCCGCGGCGTTGGCCTCGATCTTTGCCAAAATCGACTGGATCAGGTTGGCGTGGTGGATCTTGGGGTCGAGGCAGTCGGGCGGGAAGCGCCGCACGGAGCTGGTCATCAGGCGCAGGCCGCTCGTGTCGTAGACCGGCGCCTTGAACTCGGCCAGGACGATCAGGGTCGGGCCAGACTGGTTCAGGCGCGGGTCCATGCCGGAGGTGACCTTGCGCCCGCGCGTCAGGGTCAGGCGAATGTGGACCCCGTCGCGCATGCCGTTGGCCTCGAGGGTGCGGCCCAGCTCGCTGATGATCTGCTCGTGGGAGGGGATCTCGGTGAAGGCCAGGGCGAGGGCCGAGCCGCGCAGGCGATCGAGGTGCTCGCGCAGCTTGAAGATGCGGCCGTCGTAGAGGCGCAGGCCCTCCCAGACCGCGTCACCGCCCTGCACGGCGGAGTCGAAGGGGCTGATCCCCGCCTGATCGCGGTGGACCAGCTCACCGTCGATGCTGATCATCAGGTCCCGGTTTCGCTCGTCGAACTGCTGCAACATGGGAGAGGTCCTCGAAGGTCAGGGATGCAGGCGGTGGGCATGCAGGGTCTCGTAGGGAGTGCGGCAGACCTCAAGCAACTCTTCCAGGCGCCCGGGCAGCGTTCGCGCGCGCGCGGGTGGAGCCTGGAAGGCGGTCGAACGCTCGACGTTCGCGTACCAGTGGGCGGCCCAGGCACCGTCGGTCGAGCGCGGCCCGGCGGGCCAGGAGAGCATGGCCTCGTCGAAGGGGATGTCGAGCGACTCGCACAGCAGGCCGAGCACCTCGCGCGGCGCCTGGAGCAGGTCGCGCGAGTCGATCACCGGCGGCGTACGGCCCGTGGACTCGCTGACCTGCTCGAAGAGCTCCAGCTGCTGGGGGAAGCCCGTGTCCTCGAGGCGCGGATCGGGCGTGCGGTCGTCGAGGGAGGGCAGGAGCTCGAGCGGGTCGCGAATCAGAAAGCAGTGCTCGAGACGCTCCAGCCACTCGCGCCCGATCTCGGGCAGCAGATGGTGGGCCATGTGCTTCTGGTAGAACACCGACCGATCGCCGGGGACCGGACCCGTGAGCTGCTCGGCCACCACGCGCCAGTCGATGGCCTGGCTGGCGATGACCTCGGCGGCCATCGGGTGCGGAAGCCCAGTGGCCGCCAGGTAGCAGGCGTAGAGCGGCTCGTCGCAGACCGTCGTGTCGGCGCGGTTCTCGAAGGCGCGCATGAGCGCCGTCGAGACCGTGCGCGGGCACGACCACATGGCGATGCGTCGAGGCTTGCTGGAGACCATGGCCGGGACTGTACGCCATCCGCTGCGGGCCTCCGATGTCCATTCGTGCCACGAATACACTCTCAGGTGAACACCCGTCCTGCGCGGGAGTAGAGTGGGGCTCGTGAATCCCGCGCCACCCCACGCCCCACGCGAGAAATGAACAGACGCCGACAGTTCGCTCTGCTCGCCGCCCTGGCCGCCGTCTGCGCGGCGGGGATCTGGATCGCGCTCGAGCTCATGGAGACCTCGGCGACCGCTCCCACGCTGGGGGTCGTCGAGGCGCCCGCCGATGACATGCGGCCCGGGCCGGCGCCCGGCGACGCGGGCCTCGCCGCTCCGCGCGAGGTGGACGAGGACGATCAGGCCCCCGAGCGCGTGGCGGTCAGCGAGGGAGAGGAAGAGACCGATGGATCGGCGAGCCTGAGCTTCGTGGAGGACTCGGCGCGCGTGCCCGCGGGCTCGCTCTGGCTCGAAGGGCGCGTGGAGTTCCGCCCCGGCACGCCCCTCGACGAGGAGGTCTGGGTCGAGGCCCGCGGCCGACGCTTCGGGGGGAGCAAGCGTGCTCCGCGCCGCTTCCGCGCGCCCGTCACCCACGACGGGCGCTTTCGCGTCGCCTTCGCCGCCGACACCCGCAAGGGCTTCCTCGACGTGCAGGGGCGTTACCTCTACCTGGCAGAGACCGCCGTCGTCGCTCGCGGAGAGATGGCCGAGGGCGTCGTGCTCCAGCCCAGCCTGGGCGGGGCCATCGCGGGCCGCTGCACGCCGCCCCTCGAGGCGGCGCGCAGCGCGGACGCCTTCGAGGATGTCCATGTCACCGTGATGTGCTTCGAGGCGGGGATCGACGAGATGATCCGGCGCAAGGCCGAGGTGGAGCCGGACGGCACCTACGAGATCGGGGGCCTGCCACCCAGCGGGGAGTATCACGTCTCCCTGGAGGCCCGGAAGTACATTGACCGCAAGGTGCCCGAGAGGGCGACCGTGCGTCCCGGCGAGGTGACGCGTCAGGACTTCTTCCTGGAGGTCGGCGTGCGGCTCACGGGACGCGTGGTGGATCCGGATGGTGAGGGAGTCGAGGGCGCCCAGGTGATGCTGGTCAGCTTGAACTTCGAGGACGGACGGTCGCGGAATACCATCGAGGGGGTGCAGACCGGTGCCGACGGGACCTTCGATGTGCTCGGACTCGAGGCGGGCGAGATCAAATTGGAGGTCTCGCGCAGCGGCTTCGAGGACGGAGAGACCACCATCTCAGGGGTGGCGCCCGGCGGGGTGCGTGGTGACATCATCGTGACCCTTCGCCGCGGGCTGTCCGTCTCGGGCGTGGTCCAGTGGCCGGACGGCACGCCGGTCGAGGCGGCGTGGGTCGTCGTGGAGCCTGGTGGAGAGGGTGGCGGCGGGTTCAACTTCGGCCAGCACCCCAGCTTCAAGACCCTCTCCGACGGTCGCTTCCACATCTCGGGTCTGGAGCCCGAGCTATGCACGGTCAGCGCCAAGGCTCGCGGTCTCGAGCCGGCCGCCGAGGATGGCGAGGGACGCCGCCGCAAGCGGGGCAAGGGGGCGCCCTGGCGCGCACGGCTCGAGAGCATCAGCGCCGGCGCGAAGGGCCTGATCCTGACGCTGGTCGAGGGCCGCAGCGTGTCCGGCACCGTGCAGGACGACCTTGGCGAGCCGGTGGACACCTTCCGCGTCAGCGCCACGCCGGCGGACGAGGGAATCTTCACTGATGGCGGACTGAGTCGGGTCTTCCGTGACCCCGACGGGGCGTTCGAGCTGGAGGGTCTCGAGGATGGGGACTACGAGGTGCTGGTGCGCGCCAGGGGCTACGCCTCCTCGCGCAAGGTCCGGGTGAGGTCGCCCCACGGCGGCCCGCCTCTGCGCTTCGCTCTGCCACGCGCCGTCTCGGTCTCTGGCGTGGTTCATGACGGCGCCGGAGAGCCGGTGGCGGGGGCCGTGGTGAAGGCCTCCCACGAGGGGCCCGGAGCGTCCGGTGCGATCACCATCGGCCTCGGAGGCTTCGATCCCGGCAGTGACGAGTCCGCACGCACCGACGACCAGGGCACTTTCGAGTATCGGTATCTGCCTCCGGGCCGGCTGGAGCTAGAGGCCGACGGCGAAGGACACGCTGCCAGTGATCCCGTCGAGGTGCAGATCGCCCCCGGGGAGAGCATCGAAGACATCGTACTGGTCCTTCGGCGCGGGGCGCACCTCTCCGGCGAGGTGCGCGGCGCAGGCGCCCAGGCCGGTCTCGAGGTCCGGGCCAGGGAGGAGAGCGGGCGCCACAGCGAGTCGACGAAGGCCGACGAGGGCGGGGGCTTCGAGTTCGACCATCTCCCCGCGGGCACCTACGACGTCGAGGCGTCACTACCCGTCGAGAACGTCGAGAATGAGCTCGACCAATGGCGCTTGCGCAATGCCGGCAAGGTCTCGGAGACGGTTCGGCTCGTGGAGGGTGGCTCCCATCACATCGTGCTCAGCGCTGCTCTCGTCGACCCCATCGTCGTGAGTGGGCGCGTGACCTCTGGCGGGGAGGCGGCCGCGGGGGTCGTGGTGATCTGTGCTCGCGATGACCAGCAGGCCGGCGCCCGCACCGGCCTCGACGGGCGCTACGAGTTGACCGTGAGCGGAGCCGGCGAGTACGCGTTCCGCCTCTCCCGCGGCTGGGGTGGAGAGCTGACCCTGACCGAGCGGATCGGGGACCAGTCGCCGGTCGTCGTGAACATCGAGCTACCGACGAGCTCGATCTCGGGGGCCGTGAGGGGCTATGACGGTCCGCTGAAGGACGTCTCCGTGACGCTCATCGTCGAGGAGCTAGCGGAGGACGGTCGCGGGAGCATCCAGCAGCGCAGGCTTTCGACGAATGAACAGGGCCGATACGAGTTCGCGGGCCTGCGCGCGGGGACATACAGCGTCCAGGCCGGTGGTGGACGGGGGACCTTCTCGATATGGGGGGGCCGTCAGAGAAACACCCACGGCCGGGAGGCAGTCTGGGGTATGGAGCTAGCCGAGGGCGAGCGGCTGAGCGACGTCGACTTCGATCTGAAGCCGGGCGGGGGCATCACCGGCACCGCCCTTGGCGTCGATGGCCTCCCGCTCGCAAAGGCCCGCATCTTCGTCACCTACCCCGACGGGAAGGCGCACGCCCCGCAGGCCTACACCCGCGTTGATGGCTCGGGAAACTTCGTCTACGACGGCGTCGCCGAAGGCTCCTACCTCATCCGGTCGCAAGGCGGGGGCTTGGAGAGCCCGTGGGTTGAGGTCGAGGTCCACGGCGGTGAGGACAGCGAGGTCCACCTGGTCCTGGAGGACGACTGACCCTGGCTCGCGGCTGCCGTGCGCGCCGTCCTGCTACACTCGGCCCCGTGACGACCTTGTTGATCGAGCCCTTCGGCGGCATGGCCGGCGACATGTTCCTGGCCGCTCTGCTCGACCTGCGCGACGAGCGCTTCACCCTCGCTGACCTGCGCGCCGTGGCTGCGGAGTTGGTCGGCGAGGAGTGCACCGTCGAACTCAGCGAGGTCCGTCGCGGAGGCCTGGGCGCCTGTCATTTGGAGGTGCTCACCTCCGAGAGTGGCAGTACACCGCACCGCACCCTGGCCGACCTCGAGCGCCTGCTGGTCGCCGCGCCCCTGAGCGACGGGGTGCGAGCGCGGAGCCTGGCGGCCCTGCGGTGCATCGCGCGGGCCGAGGGCGCCGTCCACCGCATCGATCCCGAGCGCGTCCACTTCCACGAGGTCGGCGCCGTTGACACCCTGGTGGACGTCTGCGGCGCGGCCCTGGCTCTCGAGCGGTTGGGCGTCGAGCGCCTGCTCGCCACGCCGCCCTTGACCGGCGAGGGCACCGTGCGCTGTGCCCACGGAGAGTTGCCCGTGCCCGCGCCCGCCACCGAGGAGATCCTGCGCGGCCTGCCGCTGGTGCGCGGGGGAGGCCCCGGCGAGCGCCTGACGCCCACGGCAGCCGCCATCCTGCGCGAGTGGGTGGACGAATTCGCTCCCGCTGGAGCCTTCGAGAGCGCGGCGGTGGGCTACGGAGCCGGGACGCGCGACCCCCAAGAGGGGCCGCCGAACCTGCTGCGGGTGGTCCTCGGCGTCTCCTCACCGAGAGCGGCGCGGACGACGGTCTGGCTCCTGGAGACCAACCTCGACGACGCCACGGGGGAGGAGATCGGCTGGTGCGTGGAGGGCCTGCGGGAGGCCGGCGCCCTCGATGTCTGGACCGCCGCGGTGCAGATGAAGAAGGACCGTCCGGGGGTGATCGTCAGCGCCCTCTGCCGCGGCTTTGAGCGCGAGGCCCTGGAGCGGGTCGTGTTCGAGCGCACCCCCAGTCTCGGCGTGCGCTGGGCGCCCCGCGAACGCACGGAGTGCGAGCGAGAGTTCGTCACGGTCGAGGTCGACGGCCACGCGCTGCGCGTCAAGGTCCGCCGTCGCCCGGCGCGGCTCGGCGGGGGCGCGGTCGAGGAGCGCGACCTGAAGGTGGAGTACGAAGACCTGCGGCGCGCGGCGGCGGCCAGCGACGCCAGCCTGCGCGAGCTCTCTCGGCGCGCCGTCGCCCTGGCGCTGGCGAGCCTCGCCTGATCTCGCGGGCGGCGCTCCATGGTGGAGCCGTGCCCGGCGCTGCGTGAGCGTCAGTCCAGGCGCTCGTAGACTTCCACCATGCGCTCCATGCGGCGGCGAAAGTCGAACTCGGCTCGCACGCGCTCGCGGGCGGCGCGCGCCAGCCGCGCGCGCAGGGCGGGGTCGCGCGCGAGGCGCGCGAGGCCCTCGGCCAGTCTCGCCGCCGAGCCCGGCTCGACGAGCAGGGCGTCGACGCCGTCCGTGGCGAAGGCGCTCATGCCCCCTGCGCGCGTGGCGACCACCGGCACTTCCATCGACATCGCCTCCAGCACGACGTTCGGCAGGCCCTCGCGCAGGCTCGAGAGACAGAAGAGGTCGAAGCCCTCGAAGAGCGCGCGCGTGTCGCTCTCAAATCCCGCCAGGCGGAAGCGCTCGGGCTCGGCCGTGGCGGCCATGCGCTGCTCGAGCTGCCCCCGCAGGTGTCCCTCGCCGGCGATCGAGAGCTCTACGTCCAGGCCCTCGGCGATCAGCTGCTCGACGGCCTCGATCAAGAGGGAAAAGCCCTTCTCCTCGGAGAGCCGCCCGACGGCGCCGATCCGCAGGCGCCCGCTCGCCCGCGCCGGCTCGCGGCGCGTGAAGGCCTCGGTGTCGATGGCGTTCTCGATCAAGTGCAGGCGCTCGGCGGCCACTCCCAGATCGGCGCAGCGCTCGTACAGGTCGCGCGAGACGCAGACGACCTGGTCATGGCGCCGCAGGGCCCAGCGATCGACGGCGTGGTAGAGCGGCGTCTTCCAGGTGTGGCGCACCCATCCGTGCACGGTCGTGACCAGCCCCAGCCCCAGGCGCCGGCGCAGCAGGACGCCATAGAGGTTGGATTTGTAGTCGTGGCCGTGCCAGATGCGCACGCCGCGCTCGCGGCAGAGGTCGGCCAGGCGTCCCAGGGCGCGCGGAGAGACGGGCAGGCGCTCGGGGATGCCGGTCAGAGGGCAGCGCGCCTCGCGCGCGCGCTCCTCGAGGATGGCGAAGCCGGGGTCGCCGGGCGGATGCAGCACGGCCACCTCGGCCTCGAAGTCGGTGCCGGCGAGAAAGCGCGGCGAGTGCACGATCGTCTTTTCCGGCCCGCCTCCGGCGCCGGTCGTGATGCGCACGTGGAGCACACTCCTTTGCGCCATGGATCAGGGCGCTTCCCGAAAGGCGCGGATGCCCCGGTCCAGGAGTTGCAGGCCCTCCGTCAGGGTCTCCGAGGGGACGCCGCAGCCGACCCGCAGGTGGCCGGGGAGGCCGAAGAACTCGCCGGGGACCACATCCACCTGCCAGTCGCGCTGGAGGAACTGCACCAGGGTTGCCGTGTCCTCGACGCCGACGACGCGTGGGAAGGCGATGATGCCGTGCTCGGGGACGACGGTCTCGATGCCGGCGGTCTCGCTCAGCCAGCGCGCCCAGGCCGGGCGGCTTTCTTGCTCGATCCGCCGCAGGGGCTGCAGGAGCTCGGGGAGGTGCTCGAGAGCGCGTGCCCCCGCCCGCAGGGAAACCGTCGGCGGGTCCACGTAGGCCAGGTACGACATGTCGACCAGGTGCGCCATCTCGTCGGTCAGTCCCTCGCCCAGGACCAGCCAGCCGATGCGCAGGGGACCGAGGCCGTAGGCCTTCGTGAGGCTGCCGATCGAGATCGCGTTGGGCGCCAGGGCGAAGGCGTGTGAACGCGCGTCCGGCGGCAGGTACTCCGTGTAGACCTCGCAGCTGACCAGGACGCCCCCGGCGCGCCCCGCCTCGTCGGCCAGGCCGCGCACGCGCTCGGGCTCCATCAGCGCGCCCGTGGGGTTGTTGGGGTTGGTCAGGAAGAGGTGTCCGGGTCCCTCGGCGCCCGCCAGGCGTGCACGGACCTCGGCTGGATCGACCGTCCAGCCGTGCTCCGGCCGGCGGCGCACGAGAGCCAGCTCGGCCCCCAGGTAGGCCGGCAGGGCACGGAAGGGCTCGTAGGAGGGCACATCGGCCACGACGCGCGTTCCGGGGCGGAAATAGCGCAGGGCGCACAGGTGCATGGCGGCGGAGGCGCCGGGGGTGACGAGGACCCGGGCCGGATCGACCGCCAGGAGCTCGCCGATGCGTTCGGCGAGCTCGGGCATGGCTTCCGCCGTGGGGGCGGTGAGGTCCACGCCGAGTCCCTCGAAGAGGTCCGTGTCCGGGGCTGGCATGCCGGACTGCGAGAGGCAGTACGGCGATTTCCAGGACTCCGTGTGGGCCCAGAACATGTAGGGAAACCGAAATCGTTCGCGCTGGCTCATCAGGCGGTCCCGCCACCGTCGCGGCGAGGCTACCAGTGTGCCGATTCGAAGCGCGCAGTGCATGGATCCGCCTCACCCGAGCGCCGCACAATCCCGGATCCCGTTCTGGAACGGCCCTCTCCCAGGGGCTAGCCTGCCCTCGATGGTCGCCAGCCCACCGGGCGCGGCACACCTCGCGGGGTCTGCCCGCGATGGAGTCGGAGGGGTCTCAGTCCGAGGTCAGTCAGAGAGGGAGCACAGCGTGAATTACATCAATAGAAGCGGCGGAACTCTGGCGGCGGTCTGCGCCGTGCTTGCGATGGGAGCGATCCCGAGCGCGGGAGCGACGGCAACTCAGGATCCCGTCGCCTACCTGCTGGTTGGCGCCGAGGGCGCGAAGATCCTGAACTTCCCCGACAAGAAGGGGCTCGTCGTGTGGGAGGCGGCTCCCGACTCGCTCCTGGCCCTCTTTGGGGACGCGGGCGGCAGTGAGTACGTAAAGGTCGGCGTGCCCGGCGGGGTCAAGGTCTGGATCTACGGTAGTTACCTCGAGCCGACCGAGCGTTCGGGCTGGCTCGCCCTGAACGAGAACCGTGTTCAGATGCGTCCGGTCCCTTCCAGCGGCTCCGAGAGCTATCCGATCGGGAAGCTCTCGAAGGGCGAGCGCGTACGACTGATCGGGCGCGCCGATGAGGCCAAGCCCTGGGAGGAGGATTGGATCCAGGTCTGGTCGCCGCCCGGCACGCGGGCTTGGGTGGCCGTGAAGGAGACCGGTCCCCTGCCGACGGGTGCCGACGGCGCGGCCCTGTGGGGCGCCGCCGTGGACGGGGCGCTGGGGACCACCCAGCCCGCCGAGCCCACCGGCGCGAGCGGCGCCGAGACCGCCGAGGTAGGTTCGGCCGCGGCGGCGATGACTCAGGCCGAGGCCCTGATGGCGCGCTTCGAGACCGAGGATCCGCCCCAGATCGTCGACGTGCGCGCCGCCTACCTGGCGGTGCTGGCCCTGGACCCGGACGCGCCGACGCGTCATCTCGTGAACATTCAGCTCGACCAGCTCGACCTGCGCGAGCAGTTTCTGGTGGCGCGCGCTGAGCTGCAGCGCGAGCGGGAGCGGCGCGAGGAGTTGCGCGTCTCCCTGGAGGAGGAGCTGCGCACGGCGAACCGTCGCAAGGATCCCTTGCTGGGTCGTTTTCATGCGCGCGGCTGGCTGGAGCGCTTCGACGTACCTGGCTCCGATCCCTCCTACCGCCTGCGCTGGTCGGGCCGGTTGGGCGCGCAGATCGTGTGCACCAGCGGGCGCTACGACCTTGACCTGTTCGTCGGCTACGAGATCGGAACCCGTGGTCTCGACCTGCAGCCGGTGATCGCGGGCGGTCGCAGCCTGCCCCGCATCGACATCGGCCGCATCGAGGTCCTCTCTGGTCGGGGGGCGGTCCGCTGACCTTGCGGCAGTCGGTCGCGGCCTTCCTGCGGCGCTTCCTGGCCCTGGGGGGGAGCAGTTTTCTCTGCGACGACTGCAAGTACAACTACGGCAGCGTCTGCACCCGCCCCGAGCGCCCCAACGCCCGCCGCTGCCCGGACCACGTGCGGCGCTGACGCGGGCGGGCGCTAGGGCGCGATCTCCCTGGCGGGGCGCACGCCGAGGGTCACGCTGCGGATGCCGGGAGCGCTGTGGTAGCTGTACGCTGTGCGAACGCTGGCGGCGGGCTCGAAGAAGCTCCCGCCGCGCACCATGGCCTCCGCGCTGCCGGCCCTACCTTGCAGGCAGGGGCGCTGCTTGGGGAAAGCTCAGTCGCCCGCGCGCGCCTGTTCGGCGGTGACGCGGCGCGACATCGGGCCGACGCACTCCTCGCGCAGGGCGGCGAAGCGGCCGGTGGCGATGGCCTCGCGGATGCGCTCGAAGAGGGAGTGGAAGACGCGCAGGTTGTGGAGGCTCAACAGCGTCGCCGCGAGCATCTCGTCGGTAGTGCACAGGTGGCGCAGGGTGCCGCGGTTGAAGGAGGTGCAGGCCACGCAGTCGCAAGCCGGGTCGAGGGGCGCGGGGTCGAGGGCGAAGCCGCGGTTGCGCAGGTTGAGGCGGCCGAAGCTGGTGAAGACCGTGTGGTTGCGCGCGTTGCGCGTGGGGGTCACGCAGTCGAAGAGATCGAAACCCAAGGCCACCGCATCGAAGAAGTCGCGCGGCGTCCCGACCCCCATCAGGTAGCGCGGCCGGTCCGCCGGCAGGCGCGGACCCGTGGCGGACATGGCCGTCCACATCGCCTCGCGCTCCTCGCCCAGGCTGATCCCGCCCACCGCATAACCCGCCAGGTCGTGAGCGCAGACCGCCTCGAGCGAAGCCTGACGCAAGTCGTCGAAGGCGCCGCCCTGGACGATGCCGAAGAGGGCCTGGCCGCTGTCGAGGCCACCGAGCTCCCGGTGGCGCGCGACAGAGCGCTCGAGCCAGCGGTGCGTGCGGTCGGTGGCGTCGACCACCTCGTCGCGCTCACCCGGCCGGGCCGGGCAGTGGTCGAAGGCCATCGCCACGTCGGCGCCAAGGGCGCGCTGGATGTCGACCGCGCCCTCGGGTGTCATGCGCACCCGCGCACCGTCGACCGACGAGCGAAAGTCGACTCCGCCTTCGTCCACGCGACACAGGTCGCTCATCGAGAATACCTGGAAACCGCCTGAATCCGTCAGGATCGGGCCGTCCCAGGCCATCATGCGGTGCAGGCCGCCGAGGGCCGCCACGGTCTCCTCTCCCGGCCGCAGGTGGAGGTGGTAGGTGTTGGCCAGGACCATCTGCGTGCCCACCCGGAGCAGGTCGGCGGGCAGCACACCCTTGACCGTCGCGCGCGTCCCGACCGGCATGAAAGCCGGGGTCTCGACCGCGCCGTGAGGCGTGTGGAAGCGCCCGCGGCGCGCGTCGCTCTGCTGACAGGCGGCGAGCTGTTCGAAGTGGAAGGGCGCGCCGCTCATCGCCCGAGGGACTCGATCGCCGTACCCGGATAGTAATGGGCGAGGATGCGCTCGAAGCTCCAGCCCATGCGCGCGTAGCCCCGCGCCCCCTCCTGGCACAGGCCGACCCCGTGACCGCGCCCGCGGCCTTCGAAGTGCAGCCCGCCGCTGATCGGACGACCCGGCGGAGGCCAGGTGCGCAGGGCTCCCGCGCTCAGGAGACGGTCTGAGCCCAGGATGCGGCGCAGCTCGCCGAGCTCCACCGTGCGCCGACGAAGCGAGCCGGCCAGAGCCACTGAGAGCCAGCGGCCCGCGGAGTCCAGGCGCTCGGGGACCAGGCTCACCAGGCGCTCGCCGAGCTTGAGTTCGGCGGCCAGTCGCGCGAGGTCGGCGGGGGTGGCGGTCCACTCCCACAGGCTGCCCTCGGACCGCGCACAGGGAGCACAGTCCACGGCCACAGAGCCCGGCCCGACGGCTGCGGAGAACACGTCGCCCGTGCGCGCCGTGCTCCCGCCGCAAGCCGCGTGGTAGCGCGCGTCGAGCAGGTCCTCACCCCTGAAGAGCGCCAGGCGCCGCGTTGCGCGCACCGCGCGCTGCAAGCGCCGCGCGGCGTCGCGACCGCCCTCGCTGTCGTGGGGCAGGTGGCGGCCGAGGTAGACCTGATCGCGCACGTCGTCCCACAGGAAGCCGCCGGGTCCGCGGCGCAGCAGGGAAGCGACGGCGTAGGTGCGGGCGGCCACGGCTTGCGCCTCGAGCTCAGCGGACTCGGCCGACCACAGCACCAGCTCCCCGGCGACGACCCCGGCGACGTACTCCTCCAGGCTGACGCGGTTCTCCACCCGCAGGCCGCCGGCCGGGTGGGCGGCCACCCACAGCTGGCCGGGATAAGCCGTGGCGTCGAGGGTCAGCACGCCGTCTGAAGTCGCGGGCGCGAGGCGGAACTCGCGCGCGAGGCGTCCGTCACCGCGACGCACCAGCTCGCCGACGCGCTCGAACTCGAGCGGGCCGCCGCGCACGCCGTGCACCGTCAGCGCGCGTCCTCCGTCGAGGGCCGCGAGGCGCACACGCAGGACCTCCGGCGCCCGCGGCCGGCCGGTCGCGGGCAGGCTGGCGGTGGTGGGGGAGGGAAAACTGGAGCGACAGGCACCCAGAGCGGCGGCCGCGAGCAGCACGATCGCGACGCGCGGCGCCAAGGCCGAGAACGGGAAGAGGGCTACTGGAACAACTCTCCCCCCCGCCCGCCGCCGGCGTCGGGATCGACGCCGATCGCCAGGCAACCCTCGGCGGTGACCATCCGTCCGCGGGCCGTCTTGCGCAGGAAGCCGCAGCGCAAGAGGTGGGGCTCGAAGACCTCCTCGATCGTGTCCTCGGACTCGCCCACCGCAGCGGCGATGGTCTTGATGCCCAGGGGCACGTCAGGGGTGCGCGCCAGGCACTCGAGGATTGAGCGGTCCATGGTCTCCAGGCCGTGCTCGTCGATGCCCATGCGCGAGAGGGCCTCCTCCGCCAGATCGGCGTCGATGCATGCGGCGCCCGAGACCTGGGCCAGGTCGCGCGCGCGGCGCAGGAAGCGGTTGGCGATGCGTGGGGTCCCGCGACTGCGGCGCGAGACGAGGTCGGCAGCGGAGGGGGCGAGGTCAATCCCGAGCAGGCCCGCCGAGCGTGTGAGCACCCGCTGCAACTCCTCGGGCGCGTAGGGCGCCAGGCGCTCGAAGAGCCCGAAGCGGCTGCGGAAGGGCGCCGACAGGAGGCCGTCGCGGGTCGTCGCGCCCACCAGGGTGAAGCGCTCGAGGGTCATGTGCATCACGCGCGCGTGAGGACCCTGGTCGAGGGTCAGGTCGACGTGGAAGTCCTCCATGGCCGTGTAGAGGTACTCCTCCACGGCCGCCGGAACGCGGTGGATCTCGTCGATGAAGAGCACGTCGCCGCGCTTCAGCTGAGTCAGGATCCCCACCAGATCCCGCGGCCGGTCGAGGGCCGGGCCCGTGGTGGAGTGCAGGGAGCCGCCGAGTTCGCGGGCCAGGATGCGCGCCAGGCTGGTCTTCCCCAGACCGGGAGAGCCCGTGAGCAGTACGTGATCGAGGACGTCGCCGCGCGCGCTCGCGGCCTCGATTCCCACCTGCAAGTTGCGCAGAGTCTGCTCCTGACCCACGAACTCGGCGAAGCTCGCGGGCCGTAGGGAGGCGTCTGCGTCCCGCTCGCCCACCTCCGCCGGGGCCGGGGCGTGCTCGAGGGCGCGCGGATCGAAGACGTGCTCGGAGGGGCTCATCGCTCGCCGAGCATATCCCGCGCGCGGCTCGCGGCGAAGGGCGAGCGACCGTCCCTGGGGAGGAGCGGGGGACACCGAGCCGTGCGCGAGCCGGGTTCCCTGCGCGAGGGCTCTCACTGTGCGGGAACGCACTCCCGCGCGCCAGGAAGTGAGCGATCCCCCTCGCTGCGGGCCCCTGCAGGACGGGTTTGCGGGGGCTGGATGGGCCGCTTTCACACGATGTAAGAGACGGTGATATAAACACTTGAGATGATCTTCTATGGGCCGGAGCAGCATTGCCCGGGGACGGCACGGGGCTTGTGCTGGAGCTCGAGAGTGCGCGTGCGACCCGTACGCGACAGCGGCCCTCCGGGCACCCAGCCGACGGCCCGGTCTGTGGACTGGATTCGATACACTGTGAAGCCCGTCAGAAACCCCATCCCGAGTCCCCCGAGAACCCCGCAGGGCGGCTTTCGACGCCATGTGCTGGCCATCCACGGACGCGCAGGGCATCCTGCGCAAACCCGCGTGCTCCCGACCGTATCCAGGACGGGCAGTGCGGGTACGCGTAGCGTCCGAGGACGCTACGTCCGATTGGATTCCGTCAGAGTTTTCGCCCCGACTTCCCCTCTCCGGTCGCCCCCCGATCTTCGCTCCCGCGATCTCCCGAGCATCGAACGAACGCTGATGAAGCACCCCGCAAGCTTGCGCCTCTCGATCATCGCGCTGACCCTCTCCCTGTCCGCCTGCGGTACTGGCGGCGGCGGAGGCGGTGGTGGCGGCGGCCCGATGGACATCGTCCGGGTCTCGACCGGATTCGGAGAGCTCCTGCCCTACAAGATCTTCGCGGCCACCTCGGCGGGGACGCCCTCCACCAACCTGGTCTCGATCCGCGACCTGGACGACCTGATCGACAACGTGACCTTCAGCAACCCGGTGCTGCCCGTTCCCACTCTGGAGGATACGGCCACCCTGCCGGACGGCACGCCGGGAAACCAGTTCCTCTACGTGACCTTCACCAAGGCGATCGACATCGAGAGCGTCCTCTCGGGCCTGCCGGGCGCGCAGTCGGACAACGGCATGACCGGGGCGATCACCGTCGAGGCGCGCGATCCCCTGTCGGGAGCCGTGACGCTCATTCCGGGCCGCGCCTTCATCGACGGCTGGACCTACGCGGGCGATCCCAGCGGGGATCCCCTGCGCCTTCCCTTGCAGCGCTGGGTGGCCCTCGAGGAGGGGGTCACCGTCGCCCAGGATGTGGACGGGGCTTTCCCCGGAGGCGGTTTTCCCGGTGTGGGCGGCTTTTTCAATGGCTCGGCGGACCTTGTCTCACCCGACACCCTGGTCTTCGTCATCGACTCGGACGGCGACCTCTCCACCCTCGAGACCTTCCCCGCCGGACGGATAATCCGTATGCGCATCGGCACCGGCGTGCGCGACTTCAGCGGGCGCAACCTGTCCCAGTCCGGCGTGGCGACCACGACGGTCGGCGCCAACGACATCCCCCCCGAGGTCGCGGTCACTCCGCCGCCCAACAGCTTCCCCGAGGTGATCCCCGGCAACGGCGACGACGACATCGATCCTCTGACGACCATCATCGTCCAGTTCACCGAACCGCTCCAGCCCCTCACCCTGGGGGACCTGCCCTCCGATGGGCCGCCCAACATCAGCGCCGCGATCCTGGTCCAGTTCGGTCCGCCCGCCCAGCGTGTGACCGTGCCGGCCGAGATCCTGCCAGTCAGTATCTACGACTTCAGCCGCTGGGAGATCCTGCCGACCTTCAACTTCCCCGGTGAGGGCCCCTCGGACGAGGAGTGCGGCGTGTTCAACCGGGTCGACGTGACGGTCAACCCGAACCAGGTCCAGGACCTCTCGGCCAACTTCAACCTGCTGGCGGCGACGACCTTCTTCGAGACGGGTCCCGGGCCCGGCCTGGTCAACGCTCCGGTCGCTCCCGATGCGATCTACATCGGCCGTTCGGGCTCGGCCAACGGCATCTCGGTCATCGACCTGAACGGCTTCGGTGCGGGCACCGGGGACCCGACTTACGACGACACCGGGAACAGCATCACCGAGGGAGACAGCAACTACCCGAACAACCCCAACGTCAGGCTGCAGGGTTCCCTCATGCGGCCGCCGCTGGTGCCGCCGGTGTGCACGGTGAAGGGCGGCTCCCAGGGCGTCTTCACCCTCACCAAGGACTCGACCCTCGACGGTCTGGTCGTTCGCGCGCCGGTCGTCCTGTCGGTCGGGGACATGATGCTCGGCCACGGTCTCGACGCTTCCTTCAACAACGGGCCGGCGCCCTTCGGTTGCCAGGGCGGCGGGGGCAACCTGTGCGCCCTGCCGGGCCTCAAGCTTTACCAGGCGATCCAAGGCGGGCCGAACACCCTCACGCCGCCGATCCTGAACAACCCTATTCTGAACTCGGTCACTGGCGGTGAGAACGTGATCTCCTGGGCACCCCATCCCAACCCGCCGCCGCTCCAGTTTCCGCCCCTGTGCCTCTCGCCCTACATCGGCGGGCAGGAGCCCACGGCGATCGACACGCTGCTGAGCCCGGTCGGAAACATCTGGGGCCCGCCCTGCGCCAACTGTCCGGGACTGACCAACCTGCTCGTTCCGGGCGATCCCTTCGGCAATCCCAACCAGATCCCGCCGGAGCCGCCCTCGGGCCTGTTGAGCCAGGAGCAGAACTCCTTCTTCGAGGGCCCCTCGCCGCCGGCCCAGAACCTGGGTGGATGCTTCAACTACATGATGCGCCAGCAAGTGGGGCACTTCCTGTACGTCATCGACCGCGGGCGCAGCGAGGTGATGGTGTTGAACTCCAACCGCATGTCGGTCATCGACCGCATCGTCGTGCCGGATCCGACTTCTCTGGCGATGTCTCCCAACATCGACTTCCTGGCGGTCAGCAACCAGGCCGTAAACCTGGTGAGCTTCATCGACATCAACCCCTCGTCGGCCACCTTCCACCAGGTCACGACCCAGACCGTCGTCGGCTCCGGGCCCAACGGGATCGCATGGGAGCCGGGCAACGAGGACATCCTGGTCTGCAACGAGAGCGATGACACCGTCTCGATCATCTCGGCCTTCACCCTGGATCAGCGCAAGGTCGTCAGCTCCCATCTCGACCGCCCCTTCGAGGTGGCGATCACCAACCGCCAGGCGGGCTTCGGCTTCTTCCGCAACGTCTACTTCGCCTACATCCTCAACCGCTCCGGTCGGATCGCGATCTTCGAATCGGGACCGAACGGCGTGAACGGCTGGGGCTACGACGACGTCGTCGGCATCGCTGCCCAGGAATTCAAGAACCCCAAGGCCATCCAGCCCGACCACATCAACCTCGGGTCCGGGGTCTGGATCGCCCATGAGGGTCCGATCGACACGGAGACGCAGGAGCCCGGGTCGTACGGGGATCCGGCGGTCTCGAATCTGCACATTGACAGCGCGATCATGGGGCAGCTGCCCCTGAACGTGAACTCGCTGTTGATCCCGAACTTCCGGGACATGGCGATGCAGGTCGACGTCTCCCTCGGCCCCGAGGAGTTGTCGGGGATCCCCGTCTCCCTGGCCTTCGACAACATGCGTAACTTCGGAGGGCTGACGACCTTTCAGACCTTCTACAGCGCGGGCATCCCGGCCCAGATCAACGGCAAGAGCCTCGTCAGGACGGCGACGGGGGTCGTCAACACGAGCGAACCCGAGTACATGTTCGTGGCGGTGCCCAACCCGAGCCTCGGCTCCGAAGGGCTGGTCGATGTGATCGACATCGGCGGCGGATTCCTGCGGGTGGACACGAACGCCTTCCACTCGGGAATCCAGTCCATCGAGGTTGAGAACGCCATTGTCCTGATGGACTATTTCAGGCAGTAGGCTTCGCTCCGCTTCTCCTCGCGCTTCGAAAGATCTCTCCACACACCAGCAAGAGTTCAGCAACTGATG
>DASCMO010000147.1:0-8379 GCA_036010965.1 Planctomycetota bacterium
CGATCCGCGCTGTTCGATCCTGCTCCTGACCTGGAACGGAGCGTCCCACCTCGAGCGCCTGCTGCCGGCCCTGGCCGACCAGCGGCTGGAGGGCGGCGTCGAGCTCCTGGCGGTGGACTCGGACTCGGACGACGGCACCTGCGAGCTCCTCGAGCGTGCCGGAGCGCGCGTGCGGCGCATCGAGCACGCAGCCTTCCGCCACGGTCCGACGCGCAACCTGTGCGCTCAAGGGGCGCGCGGCGAGTTCCTGGTCTACCTGTCCCAGGACGCTCTGCCCGAAGGAGAGCGCTTCCTGGAGGAGTTGCTGTCGGCCTTCGAGGATCCGCGCGTCGCTGGCGCCTGCGCGCGCATCTTGCCCCACCCCGACGACGACCCCCTGGCGGCGCGCACGGTCCTGTCCCTGCCGGAGGCCGGCGCCGAGCCTCTCGCGCGAGAACTGCGCGGGTCGTCGCCGACGGAGGAGCTGGACATCTCGCCGGGAGTCGAGCACCTGCGCTTCAACAACGTCGCGAGCGCCATCCGGGCCAGGGTCTTGCGCGAGCTGCCCTTTCCCGATGTGGACTTCGGCGAGGACTGCGCCTGGGCCGAGCAGGCCCTGGCCGCTGGGCACCGCCTGCGCTTCTGCCCGGCGAGCGTCGCGCGCCACGCCCACGCCTACACCTCGCGCGAGGCCTTTCGGCGCTACCGCACCGACGCCGCCTTCCAGCGCGCACAGTGGGGGCGGCGCGTGCGCCCCAGCTTGCTCTCAGTGGCTCGCGGTTTCCTCTACGAGGTTGGGGAAGACCTGCGCTACCTGGCGGCGAGTCGCCCCTCCTCGCGCTTGCGCCACACCCTGCGCTCGCCCGTATTGCGCGGAGCGCAGGTCATCGGCCAATACCTCGGGAGCCGCGGCTGAGATGGGCTCTGCCGCGTTGCGATCGACCTGGAGAGTCCGGATACTCAGGCGCCGCCGCGGCGGCCGTCAGCGCTGATGCGTCCCATCCAGTCCGTCTCCGTGCTCGTGCCCACCTGGCAAGGGATCGAGTTCCTCGGTCGGCTGCTCGATGCCCTCGCCGCCCAGCAGGTCGGTCTGCCCTGGGACCTGACGGTGATCGACTCGGGCTCTGACGATGGCACCTGGGAACTACTCGGCGAGCGCGCGCGGGGGTTTCCCGTGCCCCTGCGCCGCGAGCGCATCGATCCGGTCGAGTTCGATCACGGCGACACGCGTAATCTCCTGGCGGCCAGGAGCGACGGGGATCTCCTGTGCTTCCTGACCCAGGACGCCGTGCCGCTCGGCGACGACTGGCTCGCGACCCTGGCGGAGAACTTTCGTGACCAGCGGGTGGGCGCTGCCTACTGCCGCAACATCGTGCGTCCCGACGCCGATGTCCTGACGCGCGTCTTCGCCGAGGCCGATCCGGGGTACGCCCCCCAGCGCCGCGAGACGCGCCTGCCCGAGGCGGAGGTCTACGATTCGCTCGACCCCCACGAGCGGCGGCTGCTCTACAACTTCAACGATGTCGCGTCGGCCGTGCGGCGTGAGCTGTGGGAGCGACACCCCTTTCCTCGCACGGCGTTCGGCGAGGACATCCTGATGGCCCGCGCCCTGCTCGAGGCCGGGTTCACGATCGTGTACGACGCCGAGGCGGCGGTCGAGCACAGCCACGAATACGACGCGACCGGGTACCGCGAGCGAGCTCGGATCGATGCGCGCTTCAACGCCGAGTGGCTCGGCCGCGTCTGCGTCGGCTCGCGCGCGGACGCGCGCACCTTGACCGAGCGCCAGGTCGAACTCGACCGGCGCGCCCTGGAGCAGGCAGATTGCTCGGGCGTGGCCCTTGCGAGCCAGCTCGAACGCGCTCAGGATCTGCGCGCTGCCACCTTCGAAGGGCTCTGGGAGGGAGGCCAGAGTTCGGTGCGGTGGCCCGCTACGCGCCTCCTGGATCGGACGGACCTCTCCGTGCTCTTCGTCGTGCACGGATTCCCCCCCGACACCTGGGCGGGGACCGAAATTTACACCCAGAATCTGGCGACGGAGCTCGAGCGCCGCGGACATCGCTGCACGATCCTGGCCCGCGTCCCGGCCACCGATGGGGAGAACTCGCCCCCCGATTTCGATGTCGCCGAGTCCGAGTTTCAGGGCCTGCGCGTCCTGCGCATGACCCACCGCCTCGACCACGAGAGCCTGCGGGAGAGCTATCACCAGCCGCGAGCCGAGGCCGCCTTCCGGCGCGTACTGGAGCGTGAGCGTCCGGACATCGTGCACTTCCAGCACCTGATCCACACCTCAGCGGGTCTGGTGGAGGTGGCGCGCGAGCTGGGATTGCCCACCATTGTCCACTGCCACGACTACTGGGCCCTCTGCGCGCGCGTGCAGCTGATTCGTCCCGATGGCGTGCGCTGCTCGCAGAACATGGGCAGCGGTTGCTTCCTGTGCGTCAAGGAGAAGGAGAGCGCCTACGCCCACATCCCTGGCCTGCGACGCCTGGACAGGGTGGCGGGCGGCTTGCTGGAGGGGGTCGCGCGCGGCCTGCGCCGGGGGCGTGCACTCGGCGAGCGCTCCGCGCGACGCTGGGACGGCTACAGCGATATGCGCGCCCGTCACGACTTCGTGGTCGGGGCTTACGCGGCGGCTGACCTGCGCATCAGCCCCAGTCGTTTTCTGCGCGCGAAGCACGTGGAGAGCGCCGGCTTCGACCCGCACACCTTCCTCTTCTCCGACAACGGCATGCGGACCGACCACGTGCGTGCTCTGGACAAGGCTCCCGATCCCGAGGTCCGGGTGCGCTTCGGTTTCGTCGGCTCCCTGGTCTGGTACAAGGGGGGCGAGGTCATGATGCGCGCCATGCAGCTCCTGGCGGGGACGCGGGCCGTGCTCAACGTCTACGGGGACTTTCGTCCCCAGGAGGACGATCACCACGCCGAGCTCGCGCGCATGGCCGAGGGAGCGCCGGTGGTCTTCAAGGGCCGCTTCGACAACGCGCGCCTCTCGGAGGTCTACGCCGAGATCGATGTTCTGGTCGTGCCGTCCATCTGGTATGAGAACTCGCCGATCACGATCCACGAGGCCTACCTGACCCGCACTCCCGTGCTGGCCAGCGACATCGGCGGCATGGCGGAGTTTGTCCGCGATGGAGTGGACGGCCTGCAGTTCGAGGTCGGCAACCCCGAGGACCTGGCGGCTAAGATGCGCCGCTTCCTCGACGAGCCGACCCTCGCCGCCGACCTCTCACAGGAGTTCATGGAGATCAAGACCATCGCGCAGAACGCCGCCGAGACCGAGTTTCGCTACCGCGGCCTGGCCTGCCGCGTGCGCGAGGAGGGCGAGCGGACCCTGCTGGAATTCGGCGCGAGCGAGGCCTGCGAGCGCCAGGGGCCGGTGGAGTCCCAGGGCGCGGGCCTCTTGCTCCTGCGGCCCGGCGGCGCCGTGGAGTACGACCTGGACGGGATCGGTGGCGGGCCGCTGGATCTCTCGGTCGAGATCCTGGCCCTGGGCAGCGAGCCCGAGCTGGAGCTGAGCGGCCGCGTACTGCTGGACGGGTGCGAGGTCGGTGAGCTGGGGCCCGTGCGGGCCGGCGACGGTGATGTCGTCAGCGAGCAGGTGCTGGCACTCGATGTTCCCGCCGGCGCCCGGCGCCTGCGTCTCGAGACGGCCGTCGGGGGTCACCTGCGCCTGCGACGCCTGCGCGTGAGCGAGCGGCGTGTGACCCAGGGAGGGCGGGAGTGAGCCGCCGCCGACGAGGACGCGCGGCCCCGCGGCGAAAGGTCTCGCCCGATCCTCTCGACCTGCGGGTGGAGCTCGGAGAGGCCGTCGCCGACGCGGACCTGCCGCTGTGCACGATCGTGATCCTCAATCTCGACGGCCATCACCATCTCGAGCCCTGCTTCACTGCCTTGCGGGCGCTCGACTACCCCGAGGATCGCTTCGAGGTGCTGTTGATCGACAACGCCTCGAGCGACGGAAGCGTCGAGAGCGTGCGGCACGATCACGCCTGGGTGCGACTGGTCGAGAACGACACCAACGTCGGCTTCAGCGCCGGCTGCAACCAGGGCGCGGCCCTCTCTCCCGAGGCGGAGGTGCTGGTGTTCCTGAACAACGACATGCGCGTCGAGCCCCGCTGGCTGCGGGAGCTGGTCTCACCTATCGCCCGCGGGGAGTGCAGCACGACGACGGCGCGCATGTACTCCTGGGACGGCAAGCTGATGAACAGCGCCGGTGGTGGGATGAATTTCCACGGGATCGGAATCCAGCGTGGCTACCTGGAAGAGCCCGGCGAGAGCTACGCCTGGCCGCGCAAGACCCTCTTCGCCTGCGGCGGCGCCATGGCCGTCGATGCCGGCGTCTTCGAGGAGGTCGGGGGCTTCGACGATGAGTACTTCGCCTACTACGAGGATGTGGACCTGGGATGGCGCACCTGGCTGGCCGGCAAGGAGGTCTGGTACGTGCCGACGGCCGAGTGCTACCACCACCACTCAAGCACGAGCGGGAAGTTGCCGCCTGAGATGATCCGCGTGTTGCAGGTGCGCAACCCGCTGCTGACCTGCTTCAAGAACTACTCCGACGAGAACCTGCGCAAGGTCCTGCCCGCCATGCTGGGGCTCGCCATGCGGCGCATGTTCCTGGTGTCGGGTCTGCAGGACGACACGCCGTTCCGTATCGAGCGGGCGGGCCGAGGCCGGCGGGGGCCCGTGCGGCGCGCCTGGGACAAGGCCCGCACGAGCGTGAATCAGGCGGTCCCGGTGCGCAAGGTGTCCGCCGCCGACATGATCGGCGTGAACGACCTCCTGGGACGCTGGGATCACTGGATGGCCCGGCGGGGAGAGGTGCAGGCCATGCGCGTGAAGAGCGATCAGGAGATCTTTCGCCTGTTTCTGCGTCCTGAGTGGTGCATCGAGGGCGAACCTGCGTACGGAGAACTCCAATCGGGCTTGACGTCGTTCCTCGGGATCGATGAGTTGTTCGAGGGCCTCTCCGAGGCCGGACCCGAACCGAACAAGTAGGACCCATGAAGCTCTCGGTCGTGATGCCTGTGTACAACGAGGAGCGCACCCTCGAGGAGATCGTCGAGGCTGTGCTCGCGACCCCCTACGAGAAGGAGCTCCTGCTGGTCGATGACGCCTCGCGGGATGGTTCAGCGGAGATCATGCGGCGCCTGGCCGAACGGCACGCCGAGATTCGCTGCTTCCACCACGAGGAGAATCGCGGCAAGGGCGCGGCCCTGGCGACGGGCTTCGCCCAGGTGCGCGGCGATGTGGTCATCGTGCAGGACGCCGACCTGGAGTACGACCCGCGGGACTACGGCGCGCTGCTGCGGCCGATCCTCGACGGGAAGGCGGACGTCGTCTATGGCAGCCGCTTCCTGGGCGGCGCGTACGTGCGGGTGCACCTGTTCTGGCACTACGTGGGCAACCGCATGTTGACCTTGCTCAGCAACATGTTCACCAACCTGAACCTGACCGACATGGAGACCTGCTACAAGGTCATGAAGGTCGAGATTGCCAGGCGACTGGACATCCAGTCGCGGACCTTCGCCGTCGAGCCGGAGATGACCGCCAAGATCGCCCGTATGAAGGCGCGCGTGTTCGAGGTGCCGATCTCCTACGCGGGCCGGGACTACGCCGACGGGAAGAAGATCGGCCTCGCGGACGCCTTCATCGCGGTGGGGGCGATCGTGCGCTGGAATGTACTCGAACCTCCGCCCGCTCCCGCGGAAGCAGACGACGGCGCCTGAGGTTCAGACCTCCAGGTCGGGCCCGATCTCGTCCTGGGAGGCCGTGAGCACGCGCACGTGGGACAGGCCGATGCGCTCGAGGGCGGCGCGGGCCACCTCGACGGCTAGTTCCGGTCGGTTGGCCTTTTTGGATAGGTGTGCCAGGACGAGGGTATGGAGCTCGGCGTGGGCCAGGCCCTCGAGCATGGTCGCCGCCTGGTCATTCGACAGGTGTCCGCGGTCGCCGCGGATGCGATCCTGCAGGGACGGCGGGTAGGGCGTCGAGCGCAGGAGCCCGGGGTCGTGGTTGAACTCCAGGACCAGCACGTGCGCTCCCGCGAGGGCGCGCGCCACCTCGTCTCGCGGGTGTCCCATGTCGGTCAGGATGACCGCCACCCTGCCCTCGTGCTCGAAGCGGAAGGCGACCGTCGGGTCGCAGTCGTGGGGCAGCAGGACCACCTTCGCCTCGAGGGTTCCGCGCCCGTCTCGCCCCTCGAGCTCGATGCGTCCCCCGATCGGGAGGGCCGCCTTGCGCGGCGCCCGGTCGACGGCGCGGTGGGTCATGATGGTCTCGGCGCAGTGCAGGAGGGCGCGCTGCCGCTTGGCCAGGGCGCCCGCGCTGCGCGAGTGGTCGAGGTGCCCGTGGGTGACGAGCACGTGGTCGAGGGCGCGCGGTGCGAGGCGCGCGGCTTCGAGGCGCTCGGAGAGGGCCCGCACCCCGAGGCCGGCGTCGATCAGGGCGGTGACCTCGCCGGCCCGCAGCAGGGCCGCGTTGCCCTCGCTTCCGCTCGAGAGAACCTGGAGGCGCACGCGCTGGACCCTCTAGTTCCCGCTGCCCCAGCGCGCGAGCGACTCGTCGATAATCAGCTGCGCCAGGCCGGTGGCGATCACATCGTGACCGGAGGCGGAGGGGTGCCAGAAGTCATTGATGAACAGCTCGTTCTCGGGGCGTCCGCCTGCGATTGCGCGGTGGAAGGCCCCGCGCGCGTCGGCCACCTGTAGGCCCTCGCGCTCGGCGAGCGAAACCACGGCGCGACTGTAGAGCGTCAGGACCGGTCGGTCTCGCTCCGCGCGAGCCTTGCGTGGCATGCTGACCAGGATCAGGCGTCCGCCGTCGGCCTCGACGAGGGCCTTCAGCTCGGTCAGGGCCAGGGAGAAGTCTTCCAGGGAGACCCGTCGCTCGCCGGGCCACTCGACGCGTCCCGAGGACTTCATCAGGTCGAACTCCCGGCGCTTGCTCTCGAGCCAGATCTCGGCCAGGCGTTCCTTGCCGCCGTGGGCTTCCAGCTTCAGCCAGGAGAGCGCGTGCAGAACGCGCAGCTTGTCACGCAGCCAGCGCGAGACGCTCTTGCGCCGGTCGAATTCGGTCTTCTCGTGGGCGATCTTCTGCCGGTCGGGCAGGTCGAGGCTGCTGTAGTGGTCGTTGACCGCGCCGAAGGCGGCCACCACCACATCCGGGCGGTAGGCGGAGAAGCACTCTCGGTAGCGCTCGATGCCCTGGCGCACGGTGAACCCGACCACGCCTCCGTCGATCACCTGCGCCTGGTGACCGTCGGCCTGCAGGCGCTCCTCCAGCCGGTTCGAATAGCTCTCGCCGTAAGACACGCCCAGACCGAAGGTAGAGGAATCGCCCAGGGTCACCACGCGCAGGGTGCCCTCGGGGGCCGCGCGCTCGCGCTCGGGTCCGCGCCAGCCCAGGCCGTTGACGACCTCGCCCTCGCCCCAGGGGATAGGTGCGCCCGGCCTGGGGAGCCAGAGCTGGGCGGGGTCGGTGAGGTGCAGGCCGGAGCCCTCCTCCATGACCTTGTCCTCGGCGGGATTCCAGATCAACAGGGGCACCTCGATGCGCTTGTGGCGGAAGCCCGCCAGGCGCAGGCCGGCCTCGGCCAGAGCCAGGGGCACGGCGACTGCGAGGGCCGCGATGAGGAGTTTCCCGGGCAGGGAAGACGGATGGGCGGGGGGGGACATGGCGCCCCCTTCTACCGGCCCCTCCGGGGAGGCGCAAGGGACGGGGCGCGCGAGTACCATGAGCGCCATGAAGCGGCTCCTGAGCGGACTCATGATCCTCGCGGCGGGCTGCGCCCCGCTCATCACCCCGTCTGCCGATCCGCGGGCCGGGGCAGACGCGCGCGCCCGGCGTTTGCTCGCGGACGTGGCCTGGCTGGCCGACGACGCGCGCGAGGGACGCCGAGCGGGGACCGCGGGCGAGGTGGCGTCGGCGCACTGGATCGCGAGCCGCATGGCGGAGCTGGGACTGGAGCCAGCTGGGGAGGACGGATCCTACCTGCAGGGATTCAGCGTGCCCCTGCCCTCCGCCGATGGCGGCGGTTCGTGGTTGAGCGTCAACGACGCGGACGACACCTCCATCGCCGAACCCACGCGCGACGGCCTCGCGCCACTCTTCTGCTCCGCCCCCGGCGCCGCCGACGGTACGCCGACTTTCCGCGGCTATGGCATCGAGGACAGCGAACTCGGCTGGCTCGACTACGGCGACCGGCCCCTACCGGCGCAGGCCGTGGTGATCGTCGTGCGCGGCACGCCGCGCATCGCCCTTCCCCCGGCGCCGGTCATCGAGGACGAGGCGAACCCTCACGGCGAGGCACCGGCGAGCGGTGGCTGGGGCCACGGCGGGTCCATCTTCACCAAGGTCATGAACGCCAAGCGCCGCGGTGCGCGGGCCGTGCTC
>DASCMO010000148.1:0-58524 GCA_036010965.1 Planctomycetota bacterium
CTCCTTCAACTGCAGGATCGCGGCCCGGTGGTGATCGTCGTGCGCCTGCTCCAGATGCTCCTGGGCGTCGGGCTCGTGCTCACCTGCATGAAGATCGCCGCCCGCATCCACGGCCGACGGGCGTGTGTGGCGGCGGGGCTGATCGCCGCCGCCAACCCGATCTTCCTGCAGTACGCCGTCTCGCCGATCGCCGGGGTCGCGGCGGCGCTCTTCGTCGCTCTGGGGATCGATTCCCTAATACGGCAGGAGGGCGAACGGCGCTCCTTCATCGGCGGGCTGTGGCTGGGCGGCGCGATCCTGATGGCCTACCAGACGATCGTCATCAGCCTGCCCCTGCTGGCCCTCGTGGCCCTGCGCGACCGAGCGCGGGCGCCGCGACGCGTGCTGGCGAGCGCCGCGGGCATCGCCCTCGGCCTCGCCGCGCAGATCGCCCTCGACCGCATCACCTGGGGAAGTTGGGGGATGAGCCTGGAGATCTACCTGATCCAGAACGTGGGGGGCGTCGCCGTGCGCGTGCTCCACGAGCTGGGGCTCGACTCCCTGGCGCGTCCCATCTACGAGCGCATGGGGGAGATCCTGAGCCTGCCGGGCGGGGAGACCGGCGGCGCGCAGGACGTCAAGCAACTCCAGTCCCCGACCTGGTACCTGACGAACCTGCGCCTGATGCTCTCCTGGCCGGCCCTGGCCCTCGGCGCCCTCGGGCTCTGGCGCTCGTGGCGACGGCCGAGCTGGGGCGCGACGATCCTGGTCGTGCTCTTCGCGCTCAACGTGGGCGTGATGAGCTTCAAGGGCTCCAAGTCCTTCCGTCTCTGGTTGCCCTTGCTGCCGATGATCGCGCCCCTGTGCGGAGCGGGATGGGTCGTCCTGCGCGGGGCGAGCCCCGGCCGCCTCGGTCCGCGCGCCCTCGCGGCCTGGGCGGTGGTCGCCCTGGCGGTGGGTCTCGGCGTCCAGCGCCTCGAAGGCCTCAACTCCCGGCGCTTCGGCAGCTACTGGGCCGCCATGGACTTCGTGGTGCGCCATGCGAAACCCATGCCCGCGCAGGAAGGCGAGGGGCAGCGCCGGCCGATCGTGACCAGCGCCTACCACTGGGCGGTCGCCTTCCGCGAGGGTGGGGACGTCAAGCTGTTCAAGCTCCCCCACCACCTCGACCAGTGGAACCACCTCGACGAGCAGCAGCGCACGGAGTGCGTGGATCACCTCGGCTCCATCGACTGGTTGCTCTGCCACCGCGGGATCCTGGAACAGGAGCAGACCCTCTTCGATGCGATCCGGACGCGCTTCGGCGTGGCCGACTACTTCTGGGATTCAGAGACCGACCCCGAGCTGGGACCCGTGCTCGTCCTGGTAACCCCCGATGCGTACCCGGATGCCCACGAGCTGGTCGAGGTGGATCGCAGCGCACCCGACCCGACGGGGTACCGAAGGAGCCTCCAGCTCGACCGCTCCCTGCCCCTGCCCATGGACTTTCTGGGCCGCTCGATGCCCGGCGGCCCCTACGACCGGCGCCTGACCCTCCTGGGCTGGGAATACGAAACCCTGCCGGAGTCCGGCTACGGCTGGATCACCTATCACTGGACGACGCCGACGGGCCTGGACAATGACTACACGATCGTCGATCGGGTCAGCTCGCCTGAGAGCCGCCACGCCTGGCAGAACAACCACGGCGGAGGCTGGGGCTTCTTCCCCACCAACCGCTGGGAGCCGGGGTGGATCGTGCGCGAGAGCTACCCGCTGCTGGCTGGCTCGAAGCCCTTCAGCGAGGAATTCGTCCCCCTGGGCGGGCCCTACCGGCGCGGGGACCGGATCCCGGTCACGCTCTGGATGACGGTCGCCGTATACGGCGAGGGCCAGTCCTTCGCCGCGCGCCTGCGCCCCGCCGAGTCGGACGCGCCGGAGCCCATCGACATGAGCGATGCCGAGCTGCTGCCCGCCAACTGCCAGCGCAGCGCCGAGGGCTTCGTGCAGAGCCCCGACGACCTGGTGCGCGTGGGCCGCTTCACGATCCCGGTCCACGAGAGCTACCGCTGGCCCGACGATGGCCGACCCGACCCTCCCTGAGCGACTCTCGCGCCCCGCGAAGAGAACGGAGCCGGCGCCGGTCTTGAGGGACCACGGCGCGCCCTCTATCTTGGGCCGGCGTGGCGGGCCTCCCTCGGCCCCGAGCACCCCACCTCGACCGCAGACACCGTGATCCGACCCATCCTGCCCCTGCTGTTCCTCGCCGCCTGCGCCGCCACCCCCGGCGCGAGCGTGGAGCCTGTCGGCTCCCCCACCCGAGTGACCTTCGCCGAGCTTCGCAATGGCGTCAGCATGACCCTGGTGAACGAGTCGCACTCCAACCCGCTGACCCTCTACTCGGAGGTCCGTGACACGCCGGGCCCGAAGGTCACCAGCGACGCGGTCATGGCGGCCATGGTGGTCCACTTCCAGCGCGAGGGCTGGGGCCGCTTCGCCACGGCCGGCGCGGCGGTCGTGATCTCCCCCGAGACCTATCAGTCCCTCGAGATTGAGATCGACGGGCGCATGACCCACCTCTTGAACGGCCCGCAGGCCGCCCCGGATGCGCGGGCCTCCTTCCGGCGCTGCTTGATCGCCTTCCTCCAGGTGCAGGAGCTGACCCAGCAGAACCAGGCGGTCAGCAACTCGCGAGGCAAGGGGATCTTCCGCGACCCGCAAGCGGAGCCCGGCGGGAGCCGATGATGCCGCCCCCCGCGCAGCCGGGATCGCCCTCAGCGCTGCGCGCGGTGGCCGTCATCCCGGCGCGGCTCGCCTCCAGGCGGCTCGAGCGCAAGATGCTGCTCTGCGAGACGGGGCGAGCGCTGTTCTTGCACACCGCCGAGGCGGTCGCCACCTGCGAGGCGATAGGGCGCGTCGTGGTCGCCACCGACAGCGAGGAGATCGTCGCGGCCGCGGCCGCGGAGGGTGTCGAGGCGCTGCTCACCGATCCCGCCCACGCCTGCGGTACGGACCGGGTGAAGGAAGCGCTCGACCTGCTCGGTGAGGAACCCGATGTGGTGGTCAACGTGCAGGGAGACGAGCCCGGGATCGCGGCGGCGGACCTGGAGACCCTGGTCGGCGCTTTCAGCGACTCCCGGGTCGAGGTCGCGACCCTGGCAGTGCCCATCGAGGACGAGCGGGACGCCCGCGCGCCGGATGTGGTCAAGGTCGTCCTGGACGAGGCCGGCGACGCGCTGTACTTCTCGCGCGCCGCCATCCCCGACCGCTCCCACGCCCGCGAGGGCTCGACCGCGCCCGGGCCGATGTGGCGCCACGTGGGCGTCTACGCCTTCCGGCCCGCGGCCCTGGCGCGCTTCTGCGCCCTGCCCGCCGGCGCCCTGGAAGCCGCGGAGAACCTGGAACAACTGCGCTGGCTCGAGGCCGGCGAGCGCATGCGCGTGGTCGAGGCCACCCGCGCCCCGGTGGGCATCGACACCGCCGAGGACTACGCACGCTTCGTCGCCTCCGTCGACAGGCAATCTCATCGCTACTCCTGCTCCCGCGCGCGACCCCGCTCGTCCGGGGCGTCCACCGTCCTCGCGCGGATCCGCGGGACGCTCTCTCCCCTCGGCAGACTGACTGGAAAGGCTCGATTCGGATGGTCAAGCACATCTTCGTGACCGGTGGGGTCGTCAGCAGCCTCGGCAAGGGCCTGACCTCGGCGGCCCTGGGACTGATCCTGGAACGGCGCGGACTGAAGGTCTCGATCCAGAAGCTCGACCCGTACATCAACGTCGACCCGGGGACCATGAGTCCCTTCCAGCACGGCGAGGTCTACGTAACCGACGACGGGGCCGAGACCGATCTCGACCTCGGCCACTACGAGCGCTTCACCCACGCCGTCCTGACCCAGTCGAGCAACTACACGACGGGCAAGATCTACTCGACGGTGATCGAGAGGGAACGCCGAGGCGACTACCTGGGCCGAACGGTGCAGGTCATCCCGCACATCACCGACGCGATCAAGGACGCCATCCACGACGGAGCGGGTGAGGACACGGACGTCGCCATCACCGAGATCGGCGGCACGGTGGGCGACATCGAGGGCCTACCCTTCCTGGAGGCGGTACGTCAGTTCGCGCTCGAGCATCCGCAACAGGACGTGATGTTCGTGCACGTCACCCTGCTCCCGTACCTGCGCGCGTCGGGCGAGATGAAGACCAAGCCCACGCAGCAGTCCGTCGGCAAGTTGCGGGAGATCGGCATCCAGCCGCACATCCTGGTCTGTCGCACCGAGCAGCCGATGACCACCGAGATGGCGCAGAAGATCAGCATGTTCTGCAACGTGCGGGTCGAGGCGGTGATCGAGGAGCGCGACGTGGACTTCTCGATCTACGAGCTACCGGTGAACCTCGTACGCGCGAACATCGACCGCCTGATCTGCTTGCACCTCGGCCTGCCCGCGGAGGAGGAAACCGACCTGGCAGACTGGTCGAGGATGCTCGAGGTCATCCGCACCGTGAAGGACGGCGAGGTCGCCTGCGAGATCGCCGTGGTCGGCAAGTACATCGAGCTGCACGACGCCTACAAGTCGATCTACGAGGCGCTCACCCACGCGGGCGGGGCCAATCGTTGTCGGGTGACGATCCGCAAGGTGGCGGCGGAGGATGTGCTCCTGAAGGGCGTCGAGATCCTCGACGGCGTGGACGGGATCCTCGTCCCGGGCGGCTTCGGGGAGCGCGGGATCGAGGGCAAGATCCGGGCCATCACCTATGCGCGCGAGAACGGCGTGCCCTTCTTCGGCATCTGCCTCGGATTACAGTGCGCGGTGATCGAATATGCCCGCAACGTGATGGAACTGGATGGAGCTCACACCCTCGAGCACTCTCCCCACACGCCCCATCCGGTGATCAGCCTCATGGCGGACCAGGAGGAGATCGACCAGAAGGGCGGCACGATGCGTCTGGGCGCGTTCGACTGCGCCTTGAAACAGGGCTCCCGGGCACGGGAGCTCTATGGATGTGAGCTCATCTCGGAGCGCCACCGCCACCGCTTCGAGTTCAACAACGACTACCGCGACACCTTCTCCGCCTCCGGCATGAGCCTCTCCGGGCACAATCCTGAGCGCGACCTGGTCGAGATCGTCGAGATTCCCGACCACCCGTTCTTCATCGGCGTCCAGTTCCACCCCGAGTTCAAGAGCAGGCCGCTGCGCGTGCACCCGATCTTCGAGGGCTTCGTCGCCGCCGCCCTCATCCACTCGCGCGGGAACAGCCACCCCCAACTGATCGAGGAGCTGGCATGAGCGACGAGCACACCGCCGCGGACATCCCCCTCCCGGGGGGGAACTTCCGCCTGTTCATCACGCGCCTGGGCTACCAGGGCCTGATCTCCCTGGGCATGCTCGAGAATCCCCTGACGGGCGAGGCGACGGTCCACACCGACAACGCGCGCATGCTCCTGGACGACCTGCTGATGCTGCAGGCGAAGACCGAAGGCAATCTCGACCCCGACGAGCGAGAGCATCTCGACAAGCTGGTCCGCGACCTGGAAACCGCCTGGGAGCGGGTCGAGGCGACCGCCGAGGCCGACGGCGGTGCTTGAGAAAAGCAGTACCTTCTTGAGGCACCGCTGACACCGGACGCGCTGCTCAGCGGTAGGCCGAGATACCCGTCAACTCGCGGCCAAGGGCGAGGGTGTGGATGTCGTGCGTGCCCTCGTAGGTGGAGACCGACTCCAAATTGCACATGTGCCGGCCGGTCTGGTACTCAAGGCTGATGCCGTTCGCCCCCAGCATGTCCCGGACGGTGCGGGCCGTCTCGAGGGCCATGCGCACGTTGTTGCGCTTGATCATGGAGACCTGCGCCGGGGTCATGGTGCCCGCGTCCTTCAGCCGCCCCACGCGCAGGGCGGCGAGCTGGGCGAGGGTGATGTCCGTGGCCATCTCCGCGAACTTCCGCTGGGCCAGCTGAAAGCCCGCCAGGGGCCGGTCGAAGACGATGCGATCCTTGCTGTACTGGAGCGCCTCGTCGAAGCAGGCCTGGGCCGCTCCGATCACTCCCCAGGCGATGCCGTAGCGGGCCTGGGTCAGGCAACTCAGGGGTCCCTTCAAGCCGCGGACGCCGGGGAGCAGCGCATCGGCCGGGAGGCGCACGCCTTCGAGCACGAGCTCCGAGGTATTCGAAGCCCTCAAACTCCACTTGTGCTTCTGTTCGGGCGCGCTGAAGCCGGGCGTGTCCCTGGGAACCAGGAACCCGCGGATGGTGTCCTCGCAACGCGCCCAGACCAGGGCGACATGACAGCATGTGCCGTTGGTGATCCACATCTTGCGGCCGTCGAGCACCCAGTCGTCCCCATCGCGCACGGCCCGTGTCTGCATGCCGGCGGGGTTCGATCCGTGGTCGGGTTCGGTCAGGCCGAAGCATCCGATGGCCTCGCCTGCGGCCAGCTGCGGCAACCAGCGGTCCCTCTGTTCCTCGCTCCCGAAGGCGTGGATGGGCCACATGACGAGCGATCCCTGGACCGAACAGAACGAGCGCAGTCCCGAGTCGCCGCGCTCCAGCTCCTGGCAGATCAACCCGTAGGAGACGTTGTCGAGGCCGGCACAGCCGTAGCGCTCCGGAAGGCCAGGACCGAAGACGCCCAGTTGCGCGAGCTCGCCGACCTGTTCGAGGGGGAAGGTCCCGGCCTCGAAGTGCTCACCGACGCCCGGCAGGAAGCGCTCGGAGACCCAGGTACGGACAGCGTCGCGCACCATGCGCTGGTCCTCGCTGAGCTCCTCCTCGAGCTGCAGGAAATCGAGCGGACGGAAGGGTCCCATGGGAGATCGAGCGCGTGAGGCTCCGTATACTGCGGTGTGGGTGCGGCGAGGGCGGGGTAAGCCGGCATTCTAGACGACTCGCAGCCCGCGCGAAAGCACCGCCCCCCTCACGCGGGAATCCAGGACGCCATGCAGACCGTCCCCTGTCACCTCTGCGGCTACGATGCTCCCGGACCGGAGTGTCGTCACTGCCGCCACACCTCGGCAGAACCGTCCCTGGTCGAGCCCCGCGCGAGTGTCCTGGGGGGCGCCCTCGACGGATTGCGCGCCGTGCCGACCGGGCTGTTCCTGCTGGCGAAGACCTCGGGCCTGAAGCGCTTCCTCGTCCCTCCGTTTCTCCTCACCCTGGCGATCTTCGCCCTGCTCTTCTGGTGGACCTGGGGAGGCCTGAACGCGCTCCTGGACGCCGCCGCGCTCCAGGACATCAGCGCCCTCAACATGGAGGAGGGCTGGATGCGCGACCTGGCGACGTGGCTGCTGGAGAAGCAGGTCGTGGTCTGGACCGCGCGCCTCTCGGGCTGGCTGGTCTTCCTCTTCGCCTCCTCCCTCGTGGCCCTCTACACCTTCTCCGTCGCCTACGAGGCTCTCTCGGGGCCGTTCCTCGACGAGATCCAGGGACGCCTGGAGGAGCGCTGGTTCGGCCGCAACCCACGCAACACGATCCAGCGCCCCACCGACCTCCCTGTGCGCCGCTGCATCGCGCTCAGCACGGTCGCCGGCATCGGCGCGGGCATCGCCGTCGCGGCCTGGTGGATGCTGAGCGGCCCCCTGGCCTGGGTTGTCCTGCTCGCGGCTCCCCTGGCCTTCGCGATCGCCGTGCTGGTCGAGCGCGAGTACGGCGTCTGGCTCTGGTGGATCCTGCGCGTCGAGGGCCACACCCTGTGGGTGAGCGTGAAGGCCTCGGCCCTGGCCCTGCTCGTGCTAGTGATGTTCTTCTGGCTGAAGTTCATCCCCGTCGTGGGCTACATCCTGTTCGTCGCCCTGGCGGGATTCAGCACAGCCATCACCCTGCTCGACATTCCCTTCTCACGCCGCCAGTGGTCCCTGGAGAAGCGCCTCCAGTTCATGGTGCAGCAGTTCCTGCCCACCGTGGCCTTTGGCGCCGTGGCCAGCCTGCTGTTCCTGATCCCCATCCTCGGTCCCATCCTGATGGTCCCGGCCGCCTCCATCGGCGGTCAGTGGCTCATCTGCCGCCTCGACAAGAGTTCTCTGCGCCCCAGAGCGCTGCGAGTCACCGAAGCCCCACACGAAGACTGAGCGGGCCGATTGCGCGCCCTGGCGTGAAAGCTGGTGAGGGATGCGGGTTAGGATGCCCCTCGAAGGAGCCGAGATCCTGCCCCGCACCATCGTCACCAGCGCGCTCCCCTACGCGAACGGCCCCAATCACTTTGGCCACGTCGCCGGCGCCTACCTGCCCGCCGATGTGTACGTGCGCACCTTGCGTATGCAGGGCGAGGACGTGCGCTTCGTGTGCGGCGCGGACGAGTACGGCGTCGCCATCACGATCGGCGCAGAGCGCGAGGGCGTGCCCTACGCCGAGTACGTCGCCCGCTGGCGCGCGTTCATCAAGGAGACCTTCGATCGCTTTGGGATCGAATTCGACGTGTGGTCGGGTACCAGCACCTGCCCCCACCACGAGCGCACGAGCCAGGACTTCTTCCGGCGCCTGAGCGAGAACGGCTTCCTGTTCAAGAAGACCACCGACCAGCTCTATTGCACGCAAGACGAGATGTTCCTGGCGGATCGTTTCGTCCTCGGGACCTGCCCGCATTGCGGCCATGAAAGTGCGCGGGGCGATGAGTGTCCGTCTTGCGCGACATGGCTGGACGCACTCCAACTCAAGGAACCCTCCTGCAAGGTGTGCGGCACGACCCCTGAACTACGCTCGACGACCCACTGGTACCTCGATCTCCCCAAGCTGCGCGACGAGTACATCGGCGAGTGGTTCGCGCGCGGAGACTGGAAACCCAACGTACGCGCATTCGTGGCCCGGATGCTCGAGGATCTTCAGCCGCGCCCGATCACACGGGACATGAAGTGGGGAGTTCCCGTGCCCGAGGATCTGGCGGACGGAGAGACGGGCAAGGTGCTCTACGTCTGGTTCGACGCGCCCATCGGCTACATCTCGATGACCGCCGAGTGGGGCGATGCGGCAGGGAGACCCGATGCCGTCGACGAATACTGGCGGAGCGAGGACTCGCGCCTGGTGCACTTCATCGGCAAGGACAACATCCCATTTCACGCGATCGTGTTCCCCTCGATGCTTTATGGCGTGAAGGACGGCTATGTCCTGCCCACGGCCGTGCCCGCCAACGAGTTCTACAACCTGCAGGGCAGCAAGTTCTCGACCTCCTCGGGTCACACGATCGACATGGAGCGCTTTTTCGAGCGGCACGACGCCGAGGCCGCCCGCTTTCATCTGATCGCAAGCGCCCCGGAGTCCGCGGACAGCGAGTGGCGCTGGGAGGACTACCAGCGCACGGTCAACGCCTGCCTCGCCGACACGATCGGGAACCTGATCACGCGCGTCCTGCGCTTCGTGGACAAGCACTTCGAAAGCGTGATCCCCGCCCTGGAGCCCGACCATCGGGAGGAACTTGACCAGCTGATCCTCGAGGAGTGCGGCACCTTCGGCGATCCGGCGACGCACGTGCGCGAGTTCCGCATGCGCCGGGGCGCGGAGCAGCTGCTCGCCAATGCCGCCGTGGCGAACGTCTTCGTCGATCGCATGGCACCCTGGAAGGTGAACAAGACCGACCCCGTCCGGGCCGCCAGCATCCTGAACACCAGCTGCGAGTGGATCGGATGGCTCGCACGCTGGATGGCCCCTTTCATGCCCGGCAAGGCCCAGGAGATCTGGGCGATGCTCGGTCAGGATGGCGCGGTGAGCGAGCTGAGCTGGCCCGGGGTGCCCACGGCCGACAGCTGGCGCAGCCTTCGGGCAGGTCAATCCCTGGGCGAAGTGCGCGGTCTCTTCGAGAAGCTGGACGACCCTACAGTGGCGGAGGAGATCGAGTTCCTCGCCAGCGAGAGCCCTCGGGCATAGCCCGATAAGCGCTCCGGTCCTGATCTACCCTCCTCAGCTCATCGGGAGCACACGGCCAGGAAGGAAGATGCGCCAACGAAGAAGACGGCCGCCCGGCAAAAGCTGGGCGACCGTCCGTGTATTCCCGCTGTTCGGGATCAGACCGATTCCTTGAGGGCCTTTCCGACTCGGAAGCCGACCCTCCTTCCGGCAGCGATCTTGATGGGTTCGCCAGTTTGCGGGTTGCGACCAACACGCTCCTTGCGAGCCTTCACCTCGAAGGTACCAAACCCGCTCAGCGTGACGCTCTGATCGCGCTGAAGACCATCTCGAATCCCGGCCAGGACCGTATCGACCAGGCGCGCGGCCTGGAGACGAGATGTCTGCAACTCGCTGGCCACGTAGTTAACCAGGTGGCTCTTGTTCACGGCAAGCCCTCAGGTCAACAGGCCCTAGCGGCGGCGGGCCGTTTTCTTGGCCTTCTTCTTGGCCTTTTTCTTGGCCTTCTTCTTGGTGGCCTTCTTCTTGGCCTTCTTCTTGGCCTTCTTCTTGGCCTTTTTCTTGGCCTTCTTCTTGGTGGCTTTCTTCTTGGCCTTCTTCTTGGCCTTCTTCTTGGCCTTCTTCTTGGTGGCTTTCTTCTTGGCCTTCTTCTTGGCCTTCTTCTTGGTGGCCCGCTTCTTGGCCCGCTTCTTGGTTGCCTTCTTCTTGGCCTTCTTCTTGGCCTTCTTCTTGGTCTTCCGCTTGGCGGCTTTCTTCTTGGTCTTGCGTTTGGCGGCCTTCTTGCGGGTGGTCTTCCGCTTGGCGGCCTTTCGCTTGGCTTTTTTGGCCATCAGGAATGTCTCCTCGATGTGTTTTTAGTGTGTTCCGATCAGATGCGCCCTGCGGACGCAGTCTCCACGACATCAAGCGATCGAATCGGTAGCGGCCAGAGGCCCCTTGCCCGCTTCCAGCAACTTATTGGTGCGCCCAGGACGGTTGGGGCGGGCTGCAAGTGACCTGGGCCGAGCGACGACCCGTTCGGGAGCGAGGTCCCGCCTCTCACCCAGATCAGCGTCAGCCCGGAACCCGAGCGGGGGCCGTCACCCCGCCGAACGGATCGGATCAGCGTCACCGAGAATTCTGTAAGACCTTCTCTAAACGCCGCTTACATGGGAACCCGGCGTCCCTACGAGCACCCATGTGGACACCTTCGCGACCTGGCGGCGGAGCACCTCCCAGGGGTATCGGCCGCCCTCGAAGCGGAAGTCCATGGCAAGGGCGAACTCCCCAAGGGTGCGCGTTCGGGGATCGTATTGCCCTCCGCGAGACATTCCCGTTTGCAGGACCTTCTGCGCTTGCAAGGTCCTCACGAACGCCAAGCGGACAGTGATCTCCATCCCTATCGGGGCAGCTGAACAACCGCCAACCGCTCACCGTCCCTTGGAACTGCCGACAACTACGCCTCCGGACCGCTCGCTGCAACTCACGGTGGACTGCCCACAGCTTCTCAACACCACACTTCATCGCACCACGGACATGCCCTGACAGGTGCCCGAGGGCTGCCGTGCGCCGCACTAGAGCCGGATGAAGCCCGACTGCCCGCCTACCTGGCGATCTGAGCCTCAGACACGGGCTTCTGGATGACACCGCTCTTGAGGCAGCGGGTGCAGATCTTGACCCGGCGGGTCTCTCCGTCGATCAGGGCACGCACGCGCTGGATGTTGGGCTTGAACTTGCGCTTGCTCCTGCCGGTGATGTTGAGGCCCACGCCACCCTTCTTCTTGGGCAACCCGCGCCGGGCGATCGAACCGCCGGACACCGTACCTTTGCCGCAATAATCGCAGACCCGTGCCATGTCTATTCGCCCCGTCCAGGAATCGCTCTGAAAGCCCTCGTCAGGGTCCCTGCCGTCCATCGGCGAAGAACCTCCCGCGAGGGAAGGGCGAAGAATCTAGCGATCCGAGGGGCCCCACGCAAGGCTCGGCCGCAGTTGGTGAGCCCCGGGGGACCCTGCTAGCACCCTGGACGATGCCCGGCTGCCGCCTTGCCCCCTGGCACCGTACCTGCGTCGTGTGGCCAGTCCATGCCGACAGCCCACCAAGGCCAGGCGCGCGGCAGCGCCTGCGCCTCCCCGCCCCGACGAAGGGGGCTTCTCCTTGCCGCCGGCCGCCTACGACGGGCTGCTAGAAGAGCTCGTCCAGGGCCTTCGTGGCGCTGGCCGAGTAGTCCTCCGCCAGGCTCGGGCCCCCCTGAATCCCTGCGGGGCGCGCGGCGATCTCCCTCAGGATGGCCTCCAGGCGCCGACCACGCTCACGAGCGTAGTAGCGCACCAGTCCCAAATTCGAGCGCTCGTCGAACACGATCGCGAAGAGCGAGCGTCCACCGACCTGAACGATCTGGACGCTCTGCCGCTCACCCTGATGGAAGAGGGAGTTGAAGGTCTCCTCCCCGATCAAGCGCGCCATCTCCCGCGTGGCTGCGAAGGACCCCGCGGCGAGGGCCGCCACGGCCTCCGGGGAGTTCCCCACGTTCTCGCCCCGGCGGGTCACCAGGTGACCGCTCTCGTCGATCACCATCGCACAGCGTGCACCCGAGGTCTCGAGGAACCCGTCGAGTTCGTGGTCGATGCGATCCACGTCCTCGGCGTAGAACACGAGCCGGTCAGCACGCAGTTGTTCGTCGGAGGCCATCGAGAAGTGCCTTACTGAAGGAGAGAGAGGGCCAGGCTGCCCAGGACGGCGCCGAGGCCTACGGACGCGATGACGATGGCGCCGGTCACCAGGGCGCTGCGATGCCTGCGGCTTGCCACGGGCGTCGGGCGCGGTGCGGGTCTGCGGAGCGGCGGAGCGTCAGTACCGAAGGAGTGACTGACGGGGGCCGGCGGCGGCGGCGGCGCGCAGTCGGGTTCGGGTTCCATCTCGTGGCGCACTTCGACGGCGGGAGGGGCAGCGGCGTGCGCCAGCGCAGCGTTCGGGAGCGCGACCGACTCAAACGCCGCGGGCGACGCGGGCACGGCCAGTGGAGCTACGGTCGAGGGCCGCGCCGGAGGCGGCATCGCTGACGCGGGAGCCAGGGTGAGGGGAAGCGACGGTGACGAGAGTGCGACGGCCTGTTCCTCGACCCCGCTCGGGGCACCGGTGAGCGGCGCGGGAGGGACACCCGCGAGACTGATCGACGTCCTCGGCTGCGCCGATGCCGCTGCGGGCGGCGGTGGTAAGGGCGTACTGCGGGAAGCCACGGCGGGCAGATCATGCGCGGGAGAGACGCCACCCGACCAGGCCGGCGGCTGCGCCACGGCAGCGGCCCCCGCGGCCTGCTCGACAGCAGGAGCGACAGGCTGGGGCGCGCTCGGCTCCGGCACAGCCAAGCCTCTGGCCGGCGCGGCGGTGGAAAGCGTCGACTCCTGCTGGCGATGGATGTTCTCGAGGACCGAAGCCGCCAGGGCCTTCAGGGTAGGGAACACGCCCTGGCCCGTGTGGGCCGTGGCCTCGAAACTAGGCACTCCCCGCGGGTTGAGCTTTTCTTCGAGGACTTCGAGCGACAGGGCGTCCGTCAGGTCCCGCTTGTTGTACTGGATGACCATCGGGAGGTCGTCGAGCGAACGACCGTACTCGAGCATATTGGCCTCAAGGTTGCGCAAGGACTCGAGGTTCTCCTCCACCATCGAGGCGGAGGAGTCCGCGATGAAGATCACTCCATCCACCCCCTGCAACACCAGCTTGCGGGTCGAGTTGTAGTAGACCTGCCCGGGCACCGTGTAGATCTGGAAGCACGTCTTCATTCCCGCCACCGTGCCCAGATCGAGGGGCATGAAGTCGAAGAAGAGCGTGCGGTCTCCATCGGTGCTGATGCTGGTCAGCTCGCCGCGGTTCTCCTCCGGCGCGCGCTGGTGGACAACCTCCAGGTTGGTCGTCTTTCCCGACATGCCAGGGCCGTAGTACACGACCTTTGCGTTGACCTGCTTCTGAGCGAAGTTGATCTGAACCATCTAGTCTTTCCTGCCTGATTCGGGGAACACGTCACCGGCCCCCTCGAGACTGCCCGCCCCGCGGATCGGAGACGGGCGTGTCCCCGGGAACGGCTCCCGGGGTTGTTCAGCTGCGACGAGGGCCGGCTCGATCCGGCGCGTCGGAGGCGTCGGGCAGTCGCGGTGACGCCCGAGCCGAGCCGCCGCGGCCTCCATGGGCAAGCGCAGCTCCTCGGGCGCGGCACCGCGCTCGAGCACGACCGCAAGGATCGCATCGTGAGCGGCGAGCAGGACGAGGCTCCCACGTTGCGCCCGCATGACGCAGCGACACGGCGCTCCCCATGCCATCGGGTCCACGACCCGGCGGATGTCCTGCATCCAGCCGGCGGCCAGAGCCGCCACTGAGCCCGCCACCTCCAGGTCGGCTTCGAGCCCGCAGGTCGCGATCAGGACGCCGTCTGAAGCAACAAGCAGGGCGCTGCGCACACCCGGCTCGCGAGTCAAGGAATCCAGCACCTCGTTCATGCGGACGTTCCCCCTGCGCCGATCTCGCCGGCGATTTCACCCACCGAACGTACCTGAGCACGCGACGGCAACTCTCGAGTCCAGACCGCACCGGCGCCGGCTTCACTGGTAGCGAACGCCAGGGTTCCGAAGCCACCCTCGGTCTGAGCGAAGCACAACTGCCCCAGGCCCAGCCGGCGCGCGGCGGCGCGCGTGTTGACGATCACATCGCGGACACAGCGCGCCGTGCGCTCCGCGGTCGCGCCGCGCTGGCCCTGCACGAGGGCTGTCGAGCCACGCACATAGAACGCAGCGTGAACACCAGCGTCCGCTGCCAGCGCCTGCAGCATTGGGCGCACGGAGCCGACTGTCGCGCACCCAGGGCCGTCCCCCTCCTCGTCGGCCAATCGACCCGTACGCTCGACCGCGCGCAGAGCGTCGTCGACATCCCCCCCACACTCGGCGAGGGAGACGACTGTTCGAAAGCGCGCTTCGAGGGCCGGATCTCCCGGGATGATCTCCAGCATGCGGGCCAGCGTGCGGCGTGCCTCGATCCAGGCCCCCGCGCGAGACGCCAGGGTCAGGCGTAGGCGCAGGGGCGCCAGCTCGCCAGGCATGCGAGATGCAGCTTCGTCGAGGAGGGCGAAGGCGGCCTCGCCGTCCATCCGGCTGCGGTCCGCCAGGAAACGCTCCAGACGCGCGTGGGCCTGGAAGAGCACCGCCTCCGCATCCCGCGGACTCGCAGCACGCCACTCGCAGGCCGTCTCCTCCGCACGAGCTACGCGGCCCGCTTCCAGGTGGAGTTCGCACAACTCGCGCCAGACAGCCGGGCGCGGCGAGACACGCAGCTCGCCCTGGAGCGCCCGCAATCGATCTTCACGCAGCAGCTCGCAGGCGCGCTCGTTCATGCGCCGCAGCTCCGGGTTCCCCGGGTGGCTCTCCAGGCCTTCGGTGCAGATCCTGCGGACCTCCTCCAGGCGTCCGCTCGCCGCATAGGCTCTGGCCATGGATGCGTAGTTGCGCGCCGACGGATCCATGGCGAGGGTTCGGCCAGCCGCACGGGTTCGCCCGCGCGACAGGAATCGTCCGAACAAGATCACGGCTGCTCCTCGATCCATGCCTCGATGGCCGCCACATCCGCGAGGACGCGCGGAGTCCCCTCCCAGTCCGCGGCCCCGGCGGCTGCGGAGCGACGCAGGTGTTCGAGGGCCGTGTTCCACTCACCGTTCTGGACGGCGAGCAATCCGTGTTCCCGTGAAGCCTCGGCGATCAGGAGGCGCCGTTCCCGCTGCAGCGCCTCGTCCTGCGCGCGCTGGGCGCCGCGGGCGTCCAGCTTTTCGATCCGAACCTGGAGCGCGTCCCGCTCCGGGCGGGCCCGCAGGGCGCCGAACCACAAGCCGTGGCTGGCGAGCATGTTCTCGAGGCCCGCGTGGCGCTCGCGCATCCGGGGCGCCAGCTCCCCATCAGCCAGGGGCAGGCGTTGGTATTCCTCATGGAGCACGCGTTCGCGCAAGGCGACGGTCGTCAACAGGCCCGCCAGGGCCATGGCCAGGACGGCCAGCCTGTTGCGCTTCGCGGCCCGCTGCCGAGACTCCATCTCCTCGTAGCGCAGGTCGCGGATCATGCGCGCCACATCGCGCCGCGTCCGATCGTGGAGCAAGACCTCCTGGAGCGCGTTGATGGCGTCCTTGTGTCGCCCGTCCGCGGCAGCCTCCTCCGCACGGCGCAGGAAGCGCTCAACCATCTCCCCGGCGTCTCCGTTGCGCCGCATGACGCCAGCCAGGTCCTGTTCGACCTCCCTGGCCTCGGGAGCGTGCTGCGCCAAGACCTCCAGGACTCCGCGAGCGCGATCGGGCTCTCCCTTGTTCTCGAGCAGAGCGGCCAATCGCCGTCCCTCCTCCACTAGGGAGATACGGTACTTGGCCAGGACCTGCGGGTGCGCGATGCCGAGGATCAGCAGAGTCTCAAGCCGCCGCACATCGGACGGATGCTCGCAGAGCCCCTCGATGAGCGAGCACGCGAGCAGCCTCGCGGTGCGCCGGTCGAACTCTGATGCGGCAGCCTGGATCTGATCGCGGAGATCGGGACCCGTCCGGCCCGCACCCTCGGCGGATCCCGTGAGTGACTCGATCACCTCGTCGATGGACAGGTGCCCCAGTGTCGCTTTCTGGGTCATGCCGGCTTCGTCTCCTTGATCCCCTCCGCTCCACCGCGGCCCCCCGGCGCCATCGGTGCTGGGGGTGTATCGGGATCGCACGCGGCGGATCTGAAGGCAATTGCCCACGTCGGAGTGAACCCACGGCGAGATGACGGTCCCATGCAAAGACGGCACCGGCGGCCCAGAGGGGCGCACCGGTGCCGTCCGATTGAGACTCCACCGCCCCGCCCGCTGGGCGGAGCGCTGGGACTCCGCTAGAGCTCGGGGACGACGCTCAGGGCGCCCGCCGTATTCCGTGCCGGGTCCGGGAGACCCGCGGAGAGGTCCAGCCAGTCGCCCGCCTCGAGCTCCTCAAGCATCACCACGCGTACGTAGTTGGAGTCGACCATGAGCACGCCCGCGATCACCTGGCCCGCGGAAGCGGTCCAGTTGAAGGCATCCGTGGCGAAGTTCATGTCCACGTCCTCGTCGAAGAGCACGTCCACGATCAGACCGCTGGAGTCTTCGTCGCAGTTAGCAAAGGCCGAGAGGATTGACGGCGCGGTCATGTCGCCTCCGACGGTCCCGTTGAGCGGGACCGGCGTCGAGGACATCGCGTTGCCGCTGTGATCGACGACGTTGGCGACAGCGATCGTCAGAGTCTGGTGGGGATCCAGGTCCACCTCGTCACCGAGGTGGATCTCGACCCGGTTCGAGCCGCTGAGGTAGCGCAGGAGAGCACCGGTCATGCTCACGCTGTTCGAACCGTTCGTGACCGTGTAGTTCGACACATCCAGAGCAGTCAGGGCCTCCACAGGCTCGTCGAAGGTCACCGAGACCATGTCCTCGCCCTGGTTTGAGACGGAGGTTCCGTCGGCCGAGATCAGCAAGGGCGCCGAGGTGTCCGATCCCGCGACGTTGTTAACCAGGGCACCGGTGAAGTTCCCCGCCAGGTCAGTCATCCCGAAGGCGATCGGGAAGCCGATTTGCGGCTCCACACCGAAGGTCACCCGGACCACCCGCGGGCCCACGAGCACCGCGTCCTGGCCGAAGTTGCCATTGTTGTAGTTGTAGTTCCCCGGATTGGACGCGTACGCCCGGTCCAGGGCCTCGTCGGCACGAAACAGGAGCGCGAACGTGTCATCGACCATCATCCGGATCCCATTGACGCCGACGACCGGGTCGGCGACGTCACCGCTCACGGCGACACCGGGAACCGAGTCGGAAACGCTCATCGAGATGCCCTGTGCGGACTGCACCCCGTCCACGGAGACCGTGTAGGCGCTCAGAATCTGGAGGTTGTCCGCGCTCAGGGAGTCGAGATCGATCGTGACCGTCGAGGGCTCGTTGAACTCGAAGCTGGCGCCGGAGAGGTCGATCGGGGTCACGCCGTCGGTGACCGTGTAGTTCGACCAGTCCATGAGGTCCCAGGGGCTCATCGGCATGTCGAAGTCGATCATGACGATGTCGTTCGACTCACCCGAGCGGGCCTCCAGGACCTCGATGCCGAGGTTCATCAACGGCTCCGAGGGATCCTCGACGGCCAAGGGCATGGCGGTCACCGGGAACATGTAGTTGCCCGCCAGATCGGTCGTGCCCCAGACGTCCAGGGTGTCGCCGGCGTTGATGGTGAAACCAAAGCTCAGGCGCACGCCCAGGCCGTCATCGAGTTCGGTTGCCGTGGCAGGCCAGCCGCGGACGCTGCCGAGCGAGTCACGCAGCACATAGTGGGTGCCCTCGACATTGCCGAGGGAGTCCCACAGGTCGGCGACACCCGAGCAGTGCTCGGTGAAGCGCACGACCACCTGGTCCATGACGAGCGAGTCACGCCAACCGGCGTGGGCCGCGGGCAGGTTCTCCTCCGCGACCACCATCCCGGTCAGGGCGGTGTTGATGACCTCGTTCCCGGCGATGTCACGCATACCCGAGAGGCTGATGCTGAAGTCATCCCCGCGCTGGAGGTTGACGCCCGTGGCGTCGGCGAACACGAAGGTCGCCCGCCGCATGGTCGGGTCGTAGGTGATCGAAGCCCCGCCGGTGTTGAGCAGCGATCCGATCGGCGACTCGACGGACCAATTGGCGTCATCGGTCGCCTCGGAGGCGATGATGTCATCGTTGAAGGCCACGAGCAGCTCGTCGTTGTTGGCGCCCTCGAGCGCCGAGGCTGTGGCGTGCGTGGCCCTGGGAGGGGTCGAGTCGGTCGAGGTGATCATGATCGCCGCCTGAGGCGCGCTCATCACGTTGCCCGCGAGGTCCTCGAGATTTTCCACCGTCAAGGTGTGGTCTCCCGGCGTGGGAGGCGCGTCCGTCAGCAGGCGCACCCGGTCGAGCCCGGGCTGGAGAGTGGCCGCTAGCACGTTCACTCCGCCACCGACGAAGGTCCAGTTCGCGACGTCCTCGGCCGCCGGCTGCTCGATGTCCTCTGAGAGGGTGATCTCGATAGTCTTCCCGAAGGGGTCGATGGAGCGGTTCTGGATCGCGCTCGTCACCGAGACCTCGGTCGTGTCTCCGGAGACCACGCCCATCGCGCTCCCGACAAACGAGTCGCCGTCAATGTCCAGCACGCCCAGGGCGTCGAACTGGAAGGCGTCACCGTTCTTCATGTCGAACACGAGGTCGACGCGCACGGACTTGGCGATGAAGTCGTAGGTCCACGTCTGGTCGCCCTCGTTGACCGGGATCTCGTCGATGCTGATCGACCAGTTCACGGGATCGACGGCCCATTCGGGATCGAAGGCCTGGTCGAAGCTGAAGGTGAGGAAGTCCTCGCCCTCGTTCGCGACGGTCGTCGCCTCACTGGCCGCAAAGGCGTTGACCAGCGGGTTCGGCTGCACGATCTCCTGAGCCCCCCCCGCGTGGGGGTTGCCGTGGACATCCGTCAGGTTCTGCACGGTCACCTGGTCCACTCCGGGAACGACCGGGGCGCTGAATGTGACGCGCAAGGTCTCAGGAGAGGTCTGGGTGACGTTCAGAGCGACGTCCGGGAGGGGCAGGAGGAAGTTGGTAACGCTCAGGGACGAGACCGGGTCCATGGCCTCGTCAAAGGTGAAGTCCACGATGCGGCCGTACTCATCCTCGGGCAGGTTCTGAACGGCTCCGTCGAGGAGCAGGTTCGGAGAGGTGCTGTCGCCGGAGGCGGTTCCGTCCACCGGAGCCGGCGAGACGGCGACGTCCGCGACGCTCCACAGGGAGCCGGCCGCGAGCTGGAACGAGGCGTGCAGGTTTGCGCCGCTGCCGAGAGTCATGGTCGCGACCTGGGTCTGTGTGTCGAACTCGACGGCAGTACCGGCGAGGTCCACTTCGGAGCCGTTGACCCACATGATCCAGTTAGCCGGGTCGGTGACCGGCTCAGAGACCAGGCGCGCCCCGGAGAACGTCACCTCGATCCAGTCGCCGCCCAGGCCCGGGTTCTGAGATGCGTCGGTGACACTGAAGGTGGGGACCGAATCGTCCGTGGTCGTCACGTCCACGAACCCGTCGTTGATCTTTGCGACTCCCGTGATACGCACCTGGTGTGAGGGCGTGACGCGCTCGTTCCAGCGCACCAGGAGGTCGGTGCCAGTTCCAGAGACGTCCTGGGCGATCTGGCCGCCGCTCCCCTCGAAGGCCGACGCGGCCGGTGTCGCCGAAGGCTCGGAGTCGAGGGTCACGCGGGTCGTCAGACCGTCCGGATCCGCGTTGAGGTCCTGAGAGACGTTTTCGATGTTGATGTTCGCGTCTCCCGTGGCCGAGCCGCCGGAACAACCGGCCGCCATAAACACGAGACCGCAGACGAAGAGGTGGGTGATGCCAGTGAGGCGCTTCATGCAGGAATCCTCAGGTGAGTCGTTTGAGCGGCTCCCGTTGTCTCAACCTGGCCCGAAATGGGCGCAGGCGGAGGCTGACGGAGAACCGGATCTCTCGGGGAAGCCCCGGGTAGAACACGGGGCGTACGCGAGCGCTATCGACTCCCTCAGCACTCGTCTTGAGTCCACCTGGGACTTCCGTGCACAACGACGGGCGGTGCCGCTCGACCGAGCCCGGGTCAGAGGATCAGGGGATCGACCACGACGAGCGTGAAACTCGACCCGCCCGAACCCCGGAAGAAGGCCTGGGCGGAGAGGTCCAGGCCGAGCAGCGCAGGGTGGTCGGGGAGCGGCAGGACGAGGTCTGCGCGCCCGCCAGGGCCCACGGAGCGGGGAAACACGCGCAGGCGGGCCTGGCGGTCGAGGGCCAGACTGCCAGTGACGCCGGGGAAGACCGTGGGCGTCGCCGCGCGCCTCCCCAGCAGGAAGAGGCACCACCCACTCCCCGGAGCGCGAGCGGCGAGTTCCAGGCTCCCCCCCGCCAGCGGGGGCGCAAGGATCGCGAGGTCTCGCTCGCCCGTGTCGTACCGGCGCACCTCGCCGGTCGAACCGACCTGGTTGGCGTGCAGGTTCTTGGCGGCCAGCGCCACGCCCGCGCCGTCGGCATCGAGACTGAGGCCCAGCACGCTGCCGGGGAGGTCCACCTCCAGCAGCGGCTGGGCCTGCCCCATGTCCACCAGGATCAGCTCCGGGCGAGCATCGCCCGCTCCCCAGCAGCCGAAGGCCACGCGTCGGCCATCAGCCGACACAACCACAGCCTGGGGCGAGTTCTGCAAGCCTGCCGAGGACCCCTGCTGGACGAACTCGTGCACTCGCTGATGGGAGACGCCATCGTAGGTCTCCAGGCGCACGCCCGTTCCCGAGACGTAATCCCACCAGCCGACAGCGTAAGTCGAACCTTCAGCGGCGACGGCGCAGCGCATCGCCAGCTCGCCGGCAAGGCCCGCGTGCTCGGCGACCTCGATGTAAGCGCCGCCGATCTCATCGAGCACCGCCAGACGGTCGAAGCGAGCGACGATGACGCGCCCGCCGTCTGCGGAGAGGGCCAGAGTCGGGGTGGGCGAAGGGAGGAGCTCGCTGTGGATCAAGTTCCCCTGGGCATCAAAGATCCGCAACACGGACCCCGCGGCCAGGGCCAGGCGCGATCCATCTGCGGAGAGGGCCAGGGCCGTCAGGGGCGGCGCCGCGTACTGAACCTCCCGCAGGGGAACGCCGTCGGCGCCGTCCAGCCAGGTCACGTGCACGCGGGCCCCGATGTCGTCCCAGGCCGCGGCGACCACCCGCTCACCGAGAGCATCGCAGGCGAAGAGCGCCGGTCCGTTGGCGACCAGGGCCAGGTCCCGGGTCCAGATCGGCTCGAGGGGCTGGCCCTCGGCCGCGGCCAGGGCGTCACGACGGCTGATCTGGGTGCGCCGCGCCGCGGACCCCGTCACGGGATACTGGGCCAGGGCGAAGAGCTGCGAGGGGCTCGCGCCGGCACAGACCTTCAGGGTCCCGGTCACCGGCCCCAGGGTGAAGTCCTCGAAGAGGGGCTCGACCACCCCCGCGTCGGGGGAGGCCAACACCATCAAGCGCGCCTCGCCAGGAAAACCGCTGGCCCACACCAATTCGCCCCCGGCGGCGAAGGTCAGGTCCGCCGGCAACCAGGGCGCGCTCAACGGGGCCCCGTGGACCCAGCGCATGCCGGGCTGGAAGGGGTCCTGGGCGGCGCTGGGAGTGGTCGCCAGGAGACCCAGGGCTACCAGAACGGCCGGGAGACGGCGTGCACGGGAGACAGAGGGGAGAGGGCGCTTCATGGGCTGCAGGGAGCCCACGACGGGGACGGGAGGCTCCATCGAAGCCTACACCGATACGCGCACCGCGGTCCGGGCGTGGAGGGCCCTCTCGGGCTTGGCCCGCAGGCGCCCTTGCTCTACATTGAGGCCCACCGATCACCCGCAGGCCTGTGGGAGAGATCCAGGGGTTCGCTGTCGGCGCCGAGGGCCGGGGGGACCTTGCTGGACGCCGAAGGGGCAAGCCGGTCAGAGCGCCGCGCGAAACTCTCAGGCACCAGGACCCAGGCCTGTTTCCTCCTGAACATCACCCTCACGGCGCCGCGGCGCCCGAGGCCCGACGAACAGGGGCGCGAAGGCCGCGAGGCCGATGCGCCCCCGTTTTTTTTGTCTCACCCCCCCATGAAGCAAACACCCCTGCACGACAGCCACGAAGCGCTCGGCGCGCGCATGATCGAGTTCGGTGGCTGGCGCATGCCGGTGCAGTACGGTCCGATCCTCGAGGAGGTCCGGCACGTGCGAGAGCGCGTCGGCCTGTTCGATCTGGGGCACATGGGACGCGTCGCCATCGTCGGCCCCGACGCCCTGCGCTTCATCGACCACATCGCGACCAACCACTGCGCCCCCATCCCCGAGGGTTCGATCCGCTACGCCCTCTTCTGCCGCGAGGACGGCAATCCGATCGATGACCTCCTGGTCTATCGCGAGCCCGAGTCCGTCTACCTGGTGATCAACGCCGCCAACGCCGACGCCGACCTGGCGTGGATGCGCGAGCACACCGGCGAGCTGGACGTCGTCATCGACGACCAGACAGCGACCACCACGATGATCGCCCTCCAGGGGCCGCGTTCCGCCGAGGTGCTGGCCGCCGTCTGCGCGGACGGCGACATCGCGGGCCTGGGCTACTACAAGTTCACCTCCGCGACGGTCTGCGGGGTCGAGGGCACGCGCGTCAGCCGCACGGGCTACACGGGTGAGGTGGGCTACGAGATCTACCTCCAAAACGACGCCGCCGGGGGGGTTTGGGAGGGGCTCCTGGCCGCCAACGCAGAAGTCCGCCCGATCGGCCTCGCGGCTCGGGACACCCTGCGACTGGAAGCGGGGATGGCCCTCTACGGCCACGAGATCGACGCGGCGCACAACCCGGTCGAGGCCGACCTCTCCTTCGCGATCTCCTTCAGCGAGGAGAAAGGCGACTGGATCGGCCGCGACGCCCTGCAGACGGTCGCGCGCGCGCCGCGCCGCAAGCTCGTCGGTCTGACCACCGGCGGCAAGCGCGTCCCCCGCCAGGGATACGGCCTCTACCGCGGCGACGAGCCTGTCGGCGAGATCTGCTCGGGCGCCGTCTCACCCACCCTCGACACGAACATCGCAACGGCGTATGTGCCGCCCGAGCTGGCCGAGCCCGGCACGGAACTGGAGATGGACATCCGCGGCCGACGACAGCCGGTCACCCTCTGCGCGCTGCCCTTCTACTCCCGAACGCGACCGAAGAACTGAACCACCCGCCCACATCCACCCCCAATCCGACGAACACATCATGCGCCCCGACGATCGCAAATACCTCGAAACACACGAATGGGCCAAGATCAACGGCGACATCGCCCTGATCGGCATCACCGACTTCGCCATCAACGAACTCTGCAGCGGGAACGAGGGAGACCTCGTGTATTGCGACCTGCCGGAGACCGGGCGCACCCTGGAAGTCGGAGAGACCTTCGGAGAAATCGAATCCGTCAAGGCCGTCGCCGACCTCAATTCGCCGGTCGAGGGCGAGGTGATCGAGGTCAACGAGGCCATCGAGGACCACCTGGAGATCCTCTCCAGTGACCCCTGGGAGCAGGGCTGGATGGTCAAGGTCAAGCTCTCGAAGAAGACCATGGACCACCTGATCGACGCCGAAGCCTACGAGGCGCTGCTCGCCAGCCAGAGCTGATCCGCGAACGGAGCACCGCAAAACCATGCCCTTCATCCCCAACACCGACGCGGACCGCACTGAACTCCTCGAAGCGATCGGAGTGAAGTCCATCGGAGAGCTGTTCGAGAACATCCCCGCCGAGCTGCGGCTGACCGACGAGCTGCCCGTTCCGCCCGGTGTCTCCGAGGACGAGCTGATGAGGGAGGTCGGCGAGCTCGCTTCCTGGAACAGCACCCCCGACAAGGGCAGCTTCCTGGGCGGCGGGATGTACCGCCACTACATCCCCGCGGTCGTCGGCGCCCTGCAGTCGCGCCAGGAGTTCGTCACGGCCTACACGCCCTACCAGCCCGAGGCGAGCCAGGGGACCCTCACGGCGTTCTTCGAGTTCCAGACCATGGTCGCCGAGCTGCTCGGTATGGAGATCGCCAACGCCAGCATGTACGAGGGCTGCTCGGCCGTGACCGAGGCGGTCTTCATGGCGATGAGCCTCAACGCCAAGCGCGGCAAGATCGTCGTCTCGGCCGGCCTGCACCCGCACACCCTGCGCACCCTCGCCACGACCCAGCGCTGGACTCGGCTCGAGATCGTCCAGGCCCCCCTGGGATCGAACGGACGCACCGACCTCGCGGGCCTGCTGGACGAGGACACCTGCGCCGTCGTGATCCAGAGTCCGAACTTCGCCGGTGTGATCGAGGACCTGCCCACGGTGGCCGGCGCGGCCGCCGACGCGGGCGCCCTGTCCATCTGCAGCGCCTATCCGATCGCCTGCGGGCTCCTCCAGAGCCCCGGCGAGGCCGGGTTCGACGTGGCCGTGGGCGACGGCCAGTCCCTGGGCGTGCCCGTCCAGTTCGGCGGTCCCTCCTTCGGCTTGTTCGCGACGCGCCAGAAATTCGTGCGCAAGATGCCCGGGCGCATCGTCGGACAGACCGTCGACCACAAAGGCCGACGGGGGTTCACCCTGACCTTCCAGACACGCGAACAGCACATCCGACGCGCGAAGGCCACAAGCAACATCTGCACGAACAACGCGCTGATGGCCCTGCGCGGAGCAATCTACCTGGCCGCCGCCGGCCCCGAAGGGCTGCGCGAGGTGGCAGAGCACTCCCTCGCCAAGGCCCAGTACGCCGCCACGGAGATCGCGAAGATCCCGGGCTTCGAGCTGTGCTTCCCCGACGCCCCCTTCTTCAACGAGTTTGCCGTGCGCTGCCCAGTCAGCGCGCAGGAAGTCAACCGGGCCATCGACGCCTGCGGGATGCTGGGTGGCGTCGATCTCGCGGCCTTCTGCCCCGAACTAGGTGAGAACACACTGCTGTTGGCCTTCACCGAGCTGACCGAGAGAGCTCAGATCGACCGTCTGTTGCGCACCCTGTCCAGCCTCTCCCAGACCGTCGCCGTCTGATCCCATGAACAAGGACCTGCTGCTCTACGAGAAGTCACGCGCCGGACGCCGCACCCTGCGCCTGGGCACCCTCGACGTCCCGCCGCCCGACACGGCCGGCCTCACCCTGCGCGAGAGCCCTCCCGATCTGCCGCAGATCCCGGAGCTGGAGCTCGTCCGCCACTACGTGCGCCTGTCGAAGCAGAACATCTCGATCGCCGACAGCTTCTACCCGCTGGGTTCGTGCACGATGAAGTACAACCCCCTGGCGAACGAGGTCGCGGCGGCCATCGCGGGCTTCAGTGGCGCGCACCCGCTGCTGGACGCCGGGCGCTGCCAGGGAGCGCTGGCGGTCATGAAGCGCGTCGAGGAGTTCCTGGCGGCCGTCACGGGCCTGCCGTGCGTGACACTCCACCCCGCCGCAGGCGCCCAGGGGGAGCTGTCGGCCCTGCTGGTCGCCAACGCGCACTTCGCAGCGCGGGGCGACAGTGCACGCACCAAGGTCCTCATCCCCGACTCCGCCCACGGGACGAACCCGGCCTCCGCGGCGGTCGCGGGCCTGGAGCCGGTGACCGTTCTCTCCGGCGAGGACGGACTGATCGATGTAGACGATCTCGAGCAGAAGCTCGGAGCGGACACGGCGGTGTTCATGGTCACCAACCCGAACACCCTGGGCCTGTTCGAGCCGCGCATCGCAGAGATATGCGCGAAGGTGCACGCGGCCGGTGGCCTGGTCTACATGGACGGCGCCAACCTCAACGCCCTGATGGGCATCGCACGCCCTGCTGACTTTGGCGTGGACATGATGCACACCAACCTCCACAAGACCTTCTCCACGCCCCACGGAGGAGGCGGACCTGGGGCGGGACCGATCTGTGTCAGCGAGGAGTTGGGAGCCTACCTGCCCGTCCCGCGAGTCGTTGAGGACGAGCGCGGTTTCCGGCTCGAGACCGACGCGCCCGGCTCGATCGGCATGCTGCGCGGCTGGTCCTGCAACTTCGGCGTGATCCTGCGCGCCTACTGCTACATGCGCCGCCTGGGCAAGGAGGGTGTGCGGCGCGTGGCCGAGAATGCCGTGATCAACGCCAACTACCTGAGGATCCGTCTGCGGGACGCCTACCATGTGCCCTTCGATGGGCTCTGCATGCACGAGTTCGTGGCGACGACCCGGCACCAGCGCGCGGGCGGCGTCCATGCCATCGATGTGGCCAAGCGCCTGATCGATCTCGGGCACCACCCGATGACGATCTACTTTCCGCTCGTGGTCAACGAGGCGATGATGATCGAGCCCACCGAGACCGAGACGAAGGAGACGCTCGACGCCTTCGTCGAGGACATGTTGCTCATCGCGCGCGAGGCGGAGGAATGCCCCGAGAAACTCCACGACGCCCCGCTCTCGACTCCGGTCGGGCGCCTGGACGAGGGGCGCGCGGTCAAGCAACCGATCCTGCGCTACCAGCGTGGCTGATCCCGCCGACCAGAGCGGGAGCAAGGACACCTGGCGGCGCATCACGACCTGGGGAGCGCCGCCCGGGTTCAACATGGGGCTGGACGAGGCGCTGCTCGAGAGCGAGGAGAGCCCGCCGACCTTGCGCCTCTACACCTGGAGCCCGGAGACCCTGAGCCTGGGCTACTTCCAGCGCTACGCGGACGTGCCGGGAACCGAGCGGGCACTGGCCGTGGTGCGGCGCATCACCGGAGGCGGCGCGATCCATCACGCCCATGAGCTGACCTTCTCCCTGACTGCCGCCCTGGCCCACCCCCTCTACCGCGGACCGATCGCCGACTCCTACCGCCGCGTCCACGGCGCGATCGTGCGCGCCCTTAGCACCCTGGGCGTCGAGGCCGGCCTCCGAGGCGAGGCCGAACTGGCCTCTGACCGCGAGGGCACGGGAATGTGCTTCCACGCCTCGACCACCCTGGATCTGGTCTGGAACGAGCGCAAGGGCGTCGGCTCGGCCCAGCGCCGCAGGAAAGGCCGAGTGCTGCACCACGGATCGATCAAGCTGGACACTACGACCCTCGAGGGCGACATCGCCACCGTGCGTGAGCGGGCGCCCCAGGCCGAGGTGCAAGAGATGGCTGACGCGCTCGAGACCGCCTTGAGCGAGACCGTGGGGATGAGCTTCGAGGCCGGTGTCCCGACCCCCGCCGAGCGCGTACGCGCGCACGAGCTGGGCACGCGCTTCCTCGACCCCGCGTTCCTGCGCCGCCGGTGAACCTCAGGCACCGCCGGCCGACGCGGCGCGCAGGTGCTCGAGCAGGTCCTCGAAATCATCGGGGAGCGGCGAGGTGAACGACCGGGGACTGCCGTCCTGCGGGTGGCGAAAACCCAGTTCGGCCGCATGCAGCATCTGGCGCGCTGGCGCGGTCGCCTCGGGCGGGAGCGGTTTAGGCGGCGCGCCGCCGGCGCGATAGACGCGATCGCCCAGGACCGGGTGCCCGATCGAGGAGAGGTGAACGCGGATCTGGTGGGTGCGACCGGTGTGCGGTTGACACGAGAGCAGAGCGAAGCCGGCCAGGAGCTCGCGAGCCTCGTAGTAGGTCGAAGCCTCGCGTCCGTCGGAGCAGGTGGCCATGCGGTCGGGGTGCCGCTTCGATCGCCCGATGGGCTGGTCGATCCACTCCGTCGTGAAACGCGGCTCGCCGTGAACCAGTGCGAAGTAGGTCTTGGACACCTCTCGCTCGCGGAACTGGCGCATGAGATCGTCCTGCGCCTCACTCGTGCGCGCCAGCACGAGGAGCCCACTCGTCTGACGGTCCAGCCGGTGAACGATGCCGGGGCGCCCCTCGCCCTGGCCGTCGGGCAGCGGCCCGAGGAGGGCCACCGCTAACTCGGACACGGAGGGTTCCACGCCCGCGCCCGCGCGGTGGGAGAGCAGACCCGCGGGCTTGTCGACCACGGCGATGTGCTCGTCGCTGAACAGGATCGGCAGGCCCGCCGCGGCCTCCTCGCGGGTGATGACCGGCGGGGCGAGAGGAGGCAGGAGCTCGACCCGCTCCCCGGCCTGTACGGGCCGCGAAGGTCGCGTCTGCGGCTGCCCCTCCACCGTTACCCGGCCCTGCTCGACCCAGCGCCTCGACGCCGAGCGCGAGGGGCCGTCGAGCAGCCGGGCCAGGACCCGGTCCAACCGCTCGCCGTCGAGTTCGCGGGGGATCAGGAAGCTCACCCTCTCTCGGGCAGAATCCACGCGCCCAGGGTAGCCGCCCCCCTCGCCCATTGACGAGTTGAAAGCGTTCTCTTGGCCAGCGCCGATGTTCTTCCTTCGGCCTTGCGCGTTTGCTACATGGGAGCGATGGATGCAGAGAACTCCGTGCTCCTCGTAGACGATGACGAGAGCCTCCTCGAACTCCTCGGAGCCGCACTCGAACAACAGGGCTTCCAGCTGACCCTGGCGGCCACCCAGGCACAGGCCTTGCGCCTCCTGGAGACGATCGCCTTCGACGCGGTGGTCTGCGACGTCTGCCTCGACGGAGACGCCGACGGCGCCGTGGTGCTGGAGGCCGCGCGCCGCCTGCATCCTCAGACCGTCGGGATCCTGATCACCGGCTATCAGCACGCCTGGGATGTGGACCGGGCTGTGGCCGCGCTGAAGGGTGGCGCGCTGGACTATCTTCAGAAGCCGGTCAACCCCGAGACCATCGGAGCGACGATCCGCGGCGCCTTGCGCGAAGCGCGCCTGCACGCACGGGACGGCCAGCTGCAGTTCGTGGAACTGGTGGACATCCTCTCCGAGATGGTCGCCAACTCGATCGAGCGCGTGGATCCCTACACGGCCGGCCACGGAGAGCGCACGCGCAAATACTGTCGCATGCTGGCGGAGCGCTGCGGCCTGGAGCGGACCGTGACCGAGCGCCTCGAGCTGGCCGCGATCGCCCACGACTACGGCAAGATCTACCTGGACGACCTCGGCTTCTTGACCAAGAAGGGTCCCCTGACCGCTGAGGAGTACCGGGCCGTGCAGGAGCACCCGAGCCTGGGCGCCACCAAGCTCGGCGGCCACTCCCAGCTCAAGGAGGTCTGCCACTACGTGGCCGAGCACCACGAGAAGTGGGACGGCACCGGGTACCCGCGGCGCCTGGCCGGGGAGCAGATCTCCCTCCCCGGACGCATCCTGGGGGTCGTGGAGGTCTTCGACAGCCTCGCGACGCGGCGCTCCTACAAGGACGTCTGGGAACTGCCGAAGACTACGAGGTACTTCGCCTCTCAGCGCGGACGGGCCTTCGATCCGGAGGTGTGCGACCTCTTCCTCGACCTCCTGAGCGAGCACGGGCCGGAGTGGATGAGCGCGCCCCAGGAGGACCTGCGGGCCGCCGGCCTGGATTGCCCAAGCTGACCACGAAGCACACGTCCCCAGGCGGCCAGACGGCCTCTGAAGGCGCGTACGGAGCCGCTCCTCATTCGTCACCACGATCCGCCTGGTCCCCTACTTGCAGATTCAGGGGCGACCCGTAACATCTTCCCGCTCGGGACCTAGAGGACAGCGGTGAGCGGGAGCGACTCCCCCGCCGTCCCTGGCCGCTCCGTGGTTGCCTGCCGTGACCACGCTCACACAGATTCTTCCTGCGCATGGAGGCGCGCACGTGCTGATCACCCCTGTCCTGCTGCCCGCCGCCCTGGTCCTGCCGTCCCTCCTTTTCGGGTCCGCGAGCGCCGAGGATCCCGTACCCCCTCCCGGAATGGTGTTCGTCGAGGGTGGCCGGACCGAGATCGGCACGACCCCCAAGGAGGTCGAGGCCCTGCTGAACGATTTCCCCGCGATGCGCAAGCACGCCGGGCATTTCATCGCGGAGACCCCTCGCAAGAAGATCGCGGTGGACGGGTTCTTCCTGATGGTCAATGAAGTCACGAACGAGCAGTTCGCGGTCTACGTTGAAACGACCGGATCCCGACCGCCTCAGAACTGGGGTGAGGACTCCATCAATACGGCGCGCGAGCAGGATCTCGAGAGCCAGGAGCAGGTCCGTCAGGCCGCCAAGGACCGCGGGGAGAAGCCCCCCGCCTGGGTGAGGTTCGAGAAGTCGGAGTGGTGGCGTGAGAACTGGAAGTCCGCCGAGTGGACTGTCCCTGAGGACCTGGCTCACAAGCCGGTGGTCTACATCGACTACCAGGATTGCACGGCCTACGCCCGCTGGGCCGGGTTGCGATTGATGAGCGAGATCGAGTATCAGCGCGCGGTGCGCGGGGATGGCAAGGATCCCTATCCCTGGGGCGATCAGTGGGAAGACGGAAAGTTCGCGGCCACCAGCGAGATGAAGCGCGTCAGCGATATCTTCCCTGTGGGGACCTTCCCGGAGGGCGTGAGTCGAGACGGCATCCACGACCTGGCGGGGAACGTGTGGGAGTGGACTCAGAGCCGCTTCACGGCCCTCGAGGGCTTCAAGCCTGTCACCCTGACCGTCGGCCGCGGGCGGGACAAGGACAAGATCGATAACCTGCCGAACTGGAACCCCGATCGGCGCGTCGTCGTCGGCGGGTCGATCCAGAACCCGCGCTTGATGGCGCGCTGCACGACACGCGCCGGGACGGACCGCTTCCAGCAGATCAGCTCCGTCGGTTTCCGTTGCGCCTCGAGCACCAAGCCCGGCCTGGACCTGGCCCAGATCCTCCTGGAGGCGATGCCCGCCGATGTCCGCCCCACCGATGTCAATGGGCCGATGAGCTACCAGGCCGCCCAGGCCCTGGCCCTGCAACGCTGGCAGACGCGCGAGTCCGAGCTGGAGCGGATCGAGGGCTACCAGGTCATCACGGGACACGACCACGCACTGTTCGTGCCGATCCTGCAGGTCCACGCGGTGAACCCCTCGGACCTTCGCAAGTCTTCCCTGGAAGACGGCCTGCTGCACCTCGGGTTCTTCTCGACCGATCAGCCCATGATCGAGCCGAACATCGAGCCGGGGAGCTACCTCGTCGCGTTCCGGGGGAAGGGGGAATCTCCCGAGAAGCCCGAGGATGAAACCGAGGCCAGCGGGGAGGACGAGGTTGCCGAGGTGGAGGATTCCAAGCCGCTCGAGGAGTTCGTCCAATTCGATCCGGCCGTCGACAACTTCATCATGATGGACATGACCGGGGAGCCTGTAGCGGCCATGCCCGTAGCCCGGTTCGTCTGGGGGAACCCGAACGTCCTCGATTCAAAGGTCGGGTTCCGCGACCGAACGATCATCGAGATCGTGGACGAGGAGGAGGTGGAGGTCCACCAGGAGTGGCTCGAATTCGACGTCTTCGTGAAGGGCCGCACGAGCAAGGGACTCAAGACGACCTTCGGCGTGCGCCTCAAGGAGAAGGCCCGCGAGGACAGCTGGGGGTCGTAGGTAAACCCGGATCTGCTCAGAGTCCCGCCAGGTTGCCGCGCAGCATCTCCACCTCGCGCTCCAGTTCCACCCGGCGCTCGCGCTCGGCCTCGATCACGCTCGGCTCGGCGTTCTGGAGGAAGCGCTCATTGGCCAGCTTGCCGTCCACCCCCGCGATCCCCTTCTCGACCTTCTCCAGGCGCTTGGAGAGCTGGTCCCGTAGACCACCAAGATCCACGCCCTCTCCGAGCGGCACGAAGATCTGGATCCCCGCAGCCACGGCGACGGCCGAGGACGGCGGGCGCTCCGCGCTCCGGCAGACTTCGTAGCTCTCCAGGTGAGCCAGGGCACGCACGGCGGCCCCGTTCTTCTCCAGGGACGCCCGATCTCCATCGTCGGCCACGACCAGGATCGCCCCGAGGGGACTGCGCTCGTCCAGCAGGGTCAGGTGCCGCACCTGTCGCACGGCACCGACCACCTCACGCACGAGCTCCATCTCCGCCTCCGCCTCCGCGTCGGCTTCCAGCCCCGCTCCGTCAGGCCAGGGACTGTTCATCAGCATCTCGGGCGCCTCGGCGCCGAGAACCTCGTGCAGGTTCTCCCACAGGACCTCGGTCATGTAAGGCGTGAAGGGATGGAGCATGGCCAGGATGTCGCGCAGGGCCCTCTCGAGGGTCTCCCGCGCGGCCGCGCCGCTCGGATCTTCCGCGGCCAAGAAGCGCGGCTTGGCTAGCTCCAGGTACCAGTCACAGAAGTCATTCCACACGAAGCGGTAGAGCCCCATCGCCGCATCGTTGAAGTGGTAGGTCTCCAGGGCCTCGGAGGTGGACGAGAGGACGCTCCGCAGGCGACTCCTGATCCAGCGGTCCTCGACCCGCGCGTCTTCCTCGCCGGCAGGCGTGGAGTTCTCCCCGCCCAGGTTCATGAGCACGAAGCGAGCCGCGTTCCAGACCTTGTTCCCAAACCGGTAGCCCTGCTCCAGCTTCTCGGGCGCGAGCTTCGTGTCCTGCCCCTCTTTGGTCAAGAGGATCAGGCTGTAGCGCACGGCATCGGCACCGTACTTCTCGATCATGTCGATCGGGTCGATGCCGTTGCCCGCCGACTTGGACATCCGTCGCCCCTTCGCGTCCAGAATGGTCGCGTGCACGTTGCAGACGGTGAACGCGCACCGTTCCTCCGTGGGCACATGATCGCAGAACTCGTAGCCCGCCATGATCATGCGGGCCACCCAGAGGTAAATGATGTCACGGGCCGTTGAGAGGAACTGGGTCGGGAAGTAGCGCTGCAGATCCTCCGTCCGCTCCGGCCAGCCCAGGGTGGCGAAGGGCCACAGCCACGAGCTGGCCCAGGTGTCGAGCACGTCCTCGTCCTGGCGCACGATCGGCTTGCCAGTCTCGGGGTGCGGCGAGCCCAGCTCCAGATCCTCGCGCGATGCGACGGGAACACCGTCCTCGTCGTACCAGACGGGGATGCGGTGCCCCCACCACAGCTGGCGGCTGATGCACCAGTCGTGCACGTTTTCCAGCCACTGGAGGTAGACCTTCGACCAGCGCGCCGGGACGAAGGTCAACTCGCCATCGGCCACGGCCTTGATGGCTGGCGCCGCGAGGGCCTGCATCTTCACGAACCACTGGTCCGAGAGGATCGGCTCGACCGGATCCTTCGAGCGGTCGCTCAGGGCCACGTTGTGCTCGTGGTCTTCGACGCGATCGAGCAAATCGAGCTCCTCGAAGCGCTCCACGATCTTCTTGCGCGCCTGCTCCCGACTGAGTCCCGCGTAGGGACCTCCGTTCTCATTGATGCGCCCGTTCAACTCGAGCACGTTGATCATCTCGAGCCCGTGCCGTTGACCGCGCTCGTGATCGTCCTTGTCGTGGGCCGGCGTCACCTTGACGGCGCCCGTTCCGAATTCGGCGTCGACCGATTCGTCGGCGATGATCGGGATCCTGCGCTCCAGGATCGGGAGCATGCAGGACTGCCCCACGAGCGCTCGATAGCGCTCATCGTCGGGATGAACTGCCACGGCCGTGTCACCCAGCATGGTCTCGGGTCGAGTCGTCGCCACGACGATGAACTCGCCCGGACGGCCCTCGATCGGATAGCGCAGGTGCCAGAGCTTGGTCTTGCGCGCGACGTGCTCGATCTCGTCGTCCGAGATGGCCGTCTGCAGGACGCAGTCCCAGTTGATCATGCGATTGCCGCGGTAGACGAGGCCGCGCTCCCAGAGGCGCACGAAGGACTCGCGCACCGCGCGCTGCAGGTCGGGGTCCATCGTGAAGCGCATTCGCGACCAGTCGCAGGAGGCTCCCAGTCGCCGGAACTGGTCGTGAATGCGCGACCCATACTGCTCGCGCCAGGCCCAGATCTCCTTCAGGAAGGCCTCGCGTCCCATCTCCTCGCGCTTCTTGCCGTGGTCCTCGAACAGGCGCTTCTCCACCACCGCCTGGGTCGCGATCCCCGCGTGATCGGTGCCCGGCACCCAGAGCGCCTCGTAGCCGCACATGCGCCGGTGCCGGATGACGATGTCCTGGATCGTCCCGTTCAGGGCGTGCCCCATGTGCAGCGCGCCCGTCACGTTGGGCGGCGGGATCATGATCGTGAAGCGGCGATCCTGTCCGGTCGGGTCGGGGCGCGGCTGGAATCCACCGCTCTCCTCCCAGCGTCGGTAGATCTTCCGCTCGTGTTCTTCGGCCTCGTAGCGTGTGGGGAGTTCCATCGATGTCCTCGGGCTGCTCCGGCACAGTTCACCGCCACCCGCGCCCGAGGTCAAGGTGCGCAGGCGCGAGCGACGCCCTCCCGCAGCCCCCTCAAGCGCGTCCTCAGCACAGAGCGCGCGCGGCTCGAGTCCAGGGAGGTGTCTTCTGGCCGGGGAGGAACGAGGTTGGCGTCGGCGCGCCGAGCAGCGACCACGCGCGCCTCGGCATCGCCCGGAGTCATCCCGCGCGCGATCAAGAGCGCGAGTCCGAGCTGGATGCGGCTGACCCGATCGGGTCCGCCCAGGTGCAACAAGCCATCAACCCTCCCCCAGGCCAGCTCCAGTAGCGCGCCGGCGGCATCTTCCACGAGCAGAGGGCTGCGCCACTCGTCGCTGAACAGGTGCGGAACTTCGCCGCGCTCCACCGCACCCAGGAAGCTGTCGGAAGCTCCCAGTTCGCGCCCGCCCGAGGCGCCGTAGAGCAGGGGGAGCCGCGCGACGACCGCCCGCGGGCAAGCCTCTAGTACGGCCTGCTCCCCCGCCACCTTGGTCGCGCCGTAGGCACTGATGGGAGCCGGAGGATCTTGCTCGCGGAACCCCGCCGGATCCGGGGGAGGCACGTCACCAAAAACCAGGTCGGTCGAGACGTGCACGAGTCGCGCCCCGTTGCGCCGGCACCAGCGCGCCAGCTGTCCGGGGACCTGGGCGTTGAGGAGACTGGCGAGCAGCGGGTCCTCCTCGCAGGCTCCGCCGCGAGCGAGCGCCAGGCAGTTGATCACACGCGCGGGCCGCCAGCCGTCCAGGACAGCCAGGAGCGCCTCCGGCTCGCAGGCGTCCACCCGCTCGAACTGTGGCCCACCGCGGTGACGGCCAAAGAGCGGCCCCGCCTGTGGTGAACGACTGGCCGAGACCACCGGGTGGTCAAGGTCGGCCCGCTGTAAGGCCATCGAGACCGCGTGCGCCCCCAGGAAGCCGCTGCCCCCGAAGATCACGGTCGCTTCGCTGTCCGCCGCTCCCACGCCGAGTGGATTCTGCGCGAATCCGACGTCGATCGGTAGGATCTTACCCATGCCTCTGGAAGCCGTCTTCACCCAGTCCCTGCAGCGTGAGCCGCCGTACCATCGGGCGCTGGTGATCGCCAATCCCGTCTCCGGACGGCGTCAGGGGAAGTCCGCCGGCAAGGAGCTCTGCGCGGGCCTGCAGCGCATGGGCATCCCGACGGAGCTCTACCTCACGGGCCGAGCCGGCGACGGAGAACGGCGCGCGCGTGAACTCGGGGACGAGACGGACCTGGTGGTCTCGGTGGGGGGCGATGGCACCCTGGGCGAGGTGCTCACGGGCCTCTTCGGTCGCAAGATCCACGTCGGAGTCCTGCCGCTCGGCACGGGCAACGCCCTGTCCGCCGACCTCGGACTGCCACGCGACGTGGACCGCGCCCTGACGGTCTTCGCCGGCCGCAAGACCGTCGAAGTCGATGTCGCAAGGGTCAACGGGCGGCTTTCCTTCCTGGTCGTGGGCGTCGGCCCGGACGCCGCAGTGGTCGAGGAAGTGCACCGGCGGCGCAACGGCCCCATGACACAGTGGGCGTACCTCCCAGCAACCCTGCGCACCATGTGCCGCCACCGTCCCGTTCATCTCTCGGTGGAGATCGATGACGAGCCGCTCGAAGGCACCTTCGGCCAGGTGCTGGTGAGCAACACGATCCACTACGGCGGCCTCGTCCGCATGTGCCCGGGACGCATCCTGGACGACGGGCGATTTGAGGTCTTTCTGTTCCGGCGCGGCAACCTCCTCGCTCTGGTCGGCTACGCGCTCAAGGCCTTCGTGCACCGTCTCCCCGACGCGACGAGCGAGATCCGCCTCGCTCGCAAGGTCCGCATCACCTCCCAGACTCCCGCTCTCTGCCAGATCGACGGCGATCCCGCGGGTCACACGCCAGTCGAGTTCGAAGTGCTGGACACCCGGCACCAGATCCTGGTTCCCTAGGAGCCCTCAACTCATGGACGAACATCAAGAAGCGCGCACGGTCGAGATCGCCGGGAGGACCTTCGGCGGCGGTCCACTCTTCGTGATCGCGGGACCCTGCGTGCTGGAGTCTGCCGCCTTGACGCGCGATCTCTCGACTAGCCTGGCGGAGATCTGTCGCGCGCGCGATGTCCCCTTGATCTTCAAGGCGAGCTTCGACAAGGCCAACCGCACGAGCCTCGACGCCGAGCGCGGCCCGGGGCTCGAGCGCGGCGCTGACTGGTTGCAGGAGGTCCGCGAGCGGCTCGACCTCCCGATCCTGACCGACGTGCACCATCCGGAGCAGTGCGCCGTGGCCGCCGAGGTCGCCGACGTGCTTCAGATTCCCGCCTTCCTCTGCCGCCAGACCGATCTGCTGATCGCCGCTGCGCACACCACTCGCGCCGTCAACATCAAGAAGGGCCAGTTCCTGGCGCCCTGGGATCTCGAGCACGCCGCGCGCAAGGTGGTGGAGAGCGGGAACCCGCAGGTCATGCTCACCGAGCGTGGCACGATGCACGGATACGGGCGACTGGTGGTCGACATGACGGGATTCCGCACCCTCGCTCAGAGCGGACACCCGGTGATCTTCGACGCCACGCACTCCGTGCAAGCACCCGGCGCACTGGGGGCCAGCACCGGGGGTGATCGCACCCTCGCACCGGCGCTGGCGCGGGCGGCGGTGGCCACCGGCCACGTGGACGGTCTGTTCTTCGAGGTCCATCCCGATCCGGACTCCTCGCCCTCCGACGGCCCCAACATGCTGCGCCTGGACGATTTCCCCGCTGTGCTCGACGGCATCCTCGCCGTCCGGCGCGCAGTGACGGATACGCGCTAGTCGAGCACCCGGCCGTCGAGATCGGCGGGCGGGGAGAGGCCCAGGCGCTCGAGCATGGTCGGCACGAGGTCCGTGGGGCTCGCCCGCTCCCAGCTCATGGCGGACCTGAAACCCGGCCCGAGGAACGACAGCGCGATGCGGCGATCGTAGGGATAAGGTGAGCCGTGGTCCGTGCCGTAGCGGCAGTCGTGAACGATCCAGGGCTTGAAACGCAATACCACGTCCGCCTCATGCGCGGGATGGAAGGAATTGCGGGCCAGGGCCAAGAAGGCGTCGCGTGGCGGGTCCGTCGAGGCCAGCTCTTCGAAGGTGTAGGCGTCCTCCACGTAGTCGGCGGCCTCCAGAAACGAATCGCGGGCGGACTGCCGCACCTCGGCGAGATCGGCGCCCGCGGCCTCGATCTGCTGCACGTCCAGGATCAGCTTCGAACCGCTGACCCGTAGGCCGAAGAACTGCCCTTCGTAGCGTTCCATGAGCACATCGCGCGCCGCTGCGAGGGCGCGCCGCGTCTCGCTCGTCCCCAACCTGCGGGTCGCCACGCCACGCTCCGCGAGCGCCTCGGGCAACTCCATCACGCCGTGATCCGATGCCAGCGCCGCGATCCATGCAGCGGGGCCCAGGCGCTCATCGAGAAACTCGAACAGGCGCTCGAGTTCGTCGTCGAGGCGCAGGACGGTGTCGGTGACCTCGCGGCTGTAGGGGCCCGCGCGGTGCCCAACCTTGTCGCAAGCGGACAGGCCCAGGGCGAGCAGGTCGACGTCTTCGTCGGCTCCGAGGTCCATGGCCTCGACCGCTTCGCGAGCGAGGTCGATCACGAAGCGGTCCAGGAGCGGTGTGGACGAAACGTAGCTCGCCAGGCGCTGAAACTCGATCGCCCGCGGTTCGTCGGTGAGGACCGGAGCGATGCGGGGGAAGGTCACTCCCGCACCGATGACGGACTCCCCGACTCGGTCATCGGGAGCCGTGCCCGATCCCTTGAGCTCGCCCTCGAATGAACACTCCCAGTCATTGCCGTCCGCCGCGGGCGCCCAGCCTTCGTTCCAGGTGAGCACCCAGGCGGGCAGCCGCTCGCCGTAGGCGCTCGAGGAGGTGACCCCCCCCGCCCGCCGATCCCACCACAGGGCCCAGTCTGGCGCGCGCCCGGCGAGAAGGATCGCCGAGCGCGGCTTGCCGGCGATCGAGACGGCGCGCGATGCGGGCCAGCGCGCGCGCAGGTGCTCGGCGAGCCCCGGATGGAGAAGGTTGCGTGCCGAGGAGCCGCCCTGCTCGGGCGCGGTCAGCACGCCGCCGGGAGCCAGGGTCAGGACATCGGGATCCACGGTGCACTCGACCAGCGCACCCGCCTCCCGGTCGAGGAGGCCGTTGGCGATGATGCCGTGATGGTGTGGCAGCAACCCTGTGCCGAGGGTCGCGTGCCCGGGGCCGGTCTCCGAGCGCGCGTAGTCCAGGGCGGCGGCGCGGAACGTGAGGCCCCGGCTACGAAATCGGCCGAGCCCCCCGTCGAGCCAGGGCGCGAGGCGCTCGAGTTGCTCGGGAATCAGTTGATCGACACACAGCACCACCACCAGGCGCGGCGTCGGTTCGTCGGTCCGAGCGTGCTCGCCGGCCACCAGGGAAGGCAGGGCGCCGACGAGGACGGCCACCAGGGCATCGAGAAGAATAGTCATGGGTGACACAGGGCACGCCGGAGGTCCCCGGCACGACGATCCTACCGCCCCCACTCCCACGGAGCGCGCGCAAACCACGGCCTCCACGGTGCTTGTGACGATGGGGAAAAAGGTTCCAGGCGAAAGGAGACCGACGCCACTTGCCTCTTTGCAATTTCGAAGTACTCTCCCGCGCCTCCGGCACGGTGCGCCGGGGACGAACCGCCGGAGAGCCCGGCGTCCTCGATCAGGGGTCCCTGAGGGAGCCCAGACCGCCGCCTCGTCCCCGCGAAAGCCACCGGCTCCCGTTGGCGAGAGTGAGCCTGACGGAATGACGGAAACGAGACTACGAGAGATCGCCGGTAGCCCTGTGGGGACGAGGCTGTCCGGCAATCGAGGGAGGAGTTGCGCAGGGTGTCGGTCCGTGGGGACAGACCGCGCCTTCGCGCTGCCCGGTCATGGCGTTCGACAGGACGCGTCCGTGTGGAAGGCATCTTCATGATGTCCTGAGTGGGAACCACACGGTCCGTCGCTCATCGAGAGCGCGCACCGGGACGCGGGGGCGTGGGGCCGTGCCTCATGTCCCCGCTTTTCTCGTTCCAGCCTGTACCCCGCGGACCGAGACTCGCATGGATGGCATCCGTCACCAGACCTGGCGCAGGAGTGGGCGAAGAGACCGCAGCGATTCTCTATCGCGCTACCAGCCCGGAAAGCCTAGCGCGCCCTCGAGCATGACGCATTGGGGCGGATGCGGGTCCGCTCAGTCGCCCGAGACCTGAGCGCTGAAGCGCCCCTTCAGGCGTTCGCGCAGCCGTGCGTGGATCTTGCACACGCGCGACTCTGAGAGAGCCAGCTCCTTACCGATCTGGCGCATCGACCAGCCCTCGAAGTAGCGCAGGTGAAGGATGCGGAACTCCTGAGCGTCCGTCGCCCACAGGACCAGGTTCATCCCCTCGTCCCTGGAGAGCTTGTCCCCAGGCGCATCCGCGTCAGGATCGGGCACGGCGTCGAGACTCAGAGGCAGGTCATCGTCCGAGGCACCGGCGGGCATCGAGCCTGACGGGACTCCCGGCGGCACGACGCCGAACAGCCGCTCGTAGACATCGATGTCCAGGTCCATCTCTCCCGCCACTTCCTCGTCGTGCGGCTCACGCTCGAGGTCGGCTCGCAGCCGCTCGACGATCCGCTTCTGGCGCTCGAGGCGCTGGCGATGCGGACGCGGCAGCCAGTCCTGAGTCCGCAATTCATCCCGACAGGCGCCCTTCACGCGCGTGGCGCAGTACGACTTGAAGCACACACCGTGGCGCGGATCGAAGCCCACGACGGCCTTCATCAGGCCCAGATGGGCCGCGGTCTCCAGGTCACCCCGGTCAACGCTGCGCGGCAAGCGTGAAGCGAAGCGCCGCGTGAGGTCCCTCGCGAAGGTCAGGTAGAACTCCACCAGTCGATTTCGGGTTTCGTCGCCCTCGTTCTTGCGGTAGGAGAGCCACAGATCCTCGCTCCGAACCCTGCGCTCGTTCTCGGCCGCATCAAAGCGCGGCTTCTTGACATCGTGTCGGGTGTGTGTACTCAACGGGTCGCTCGCGACTCATCGAGGGCGAGCGATGCACGGTCGCGCGCGCGACCGCCAGCGTTCATCGCCGATGAGAGAGACCTTGAATACGGTTTCTGAACCGCCAATCAACATGCAAGAAGCACGCAACCGTGTTCTCAGCGCACGTCGCACGAGACATGCGACGCTAGCAACCGCCGCGAACACGCAAGAATGGCCTGACGCGTGCATTTCACATCGGGGATAAGGCCCCGAAGCGCGCGCGTTTTTTTCTCAGGATTTTCTTCCCAGGAGGGAGTGCGCGCCTCTCCGGCACGGCCTGGTCACCAGGCTCGGCTGCAATGTGCGCGAGCCGTTCACTTGTCTGCACTGAATCGAAGGCGGTTCAGGGATGCGAACTAGACCTCCTGGCCATCATCCTGGGAGTAGCCGAGTGCAGCGAGTACGTCGGCCTCGGCGCAACGCATCCGGAGGCACTGTGCCTCGTCTCCGTCGTCGAAGCCGCACAGGTGCAGCGCCCCGTGAACGATGTAGAGCGCCAGCTCGCGCGCCACGGAGCCACCGCGACGGGCCGCCACGCGCCGCGCGCACTCGACGCTGACGTAGATCTCCGCTTCTGGACCGCCGCCGTCCCCGAGCTCGAACGAGAGCACGTCGGTCGGCGAGGGGTCGTCGAGAAAGCGCCCGTGCAAATCCCCGATGGTCTCGTCGTCGACGAACACGACATCCATGGTGACCGGCCACCGGCCGCCGTGGCGGAGCGCAGCCTCGACCGCGGCCCGCGCGTCTCCTGGCGACAGCTCTTCCGCCTCTGTCTGCCAGTGGAGTTCGACGCTCAAGCGCCGCCCTCGCGCAGCACGCCGGCGGTACGGGCGGAGCGCACCCCACCAGCCTCGCGCGCCTCGCGGGGTTGGGAGAGATCGAGCGGATGGGGCCGTCCCCTGGGATAGGTCGGGCGCTGATGGTAGATGGCGGAGAGCACCCGCACGGAGGCCTCCTCGATCCTCGCCAGGTCCGAGAGGGTCAGGGGACACTCCTCGAACTGCCCGTCCATCAAGCGCTTGAGGACTACCTCGTGCACCATCTCGCGCAGGCGCGCCTGGTTCGGATCGGGCATCTGCCGGCTGATCGCTTCGGCTGCGTCGGCGATCATCACGATCGCGGGCTCGACGCACTGCGGCTTCGGTCCGGGGTAGCGAAAACTCTCCTCGGAAACATTCTCCTCGCCGCGCATGCCCTGCGCAGCGTGGTAGAAGTACTCGACGCAGGAGGTGCCGTGATGCTCCGGCATGAAGTTCAGGATGGCTTGCGGCAGCCCGTGGTAGCGGCCGAGCTCGACGCCATCGCGCGTGTGGGCGGAGATGATCATCATGCTCATCTCGGGCGTCAGATCGCGGTGTCGTCCGCGGGCATCCGCGGAGTTCTCCGCGAAATACTCGGGCTTGTTCAGCTTGCCGACGTCGTGGTAGAGAGCTCCGACACGCGCCAGCAACGCATTGCCGCCAACGGCCTCCGCCGACGCCTCAGCCAGCAAGCCGACGATGTAGGAGTGGTGGAAGGTGCCTGGTGCCTCGAGCAGGAGTTTGCGCAGGAGCGGGTGCTCGTGGGTGTTACCGAGTTCGAGCAAGCTGATGTCGGTCGTCACATCGAACAGATCCTCGATGATGGGCAGGCAGCCCGAAACGAGCAGGCCGACTACCAGCCCCTCCAGCCCCAGCAGGAAGAGCGTCCCGATCATCTCGGAACCGATCGCCTCGGCGGGTCCCATCAGCAGAAACGTCCCGGCGACAGCCGCCTGGGTGAAACCGATCACAAGACCCATGCGCACGAGCGTCTGACGCCGCTTGACCTGTGCGGCACCGAGCGCGGCGACGAAGGCTCCCGTGGCGGCGACCACCAATCCCGCCACTCCCTCCGCTCCAGACAGGTGCAGGTACGCGTAGAGCCCCACCAGGGCCATGACGAATACGGTGCACTCGAGGGCGAGGGCGCGCCCCCAGACGAGGGCCAGGACCAGGCTGGCGAACGAGAGGGGCAGGAAAGCGGCGCGCTGCAGACCGACGAGTTCGTCGAAGGCTCGCACACAACCGAGCACGAGGCCGAGCAGCACGAGCAGGGCGATCACGCGGGAAAGACTCGAGAGGGCCTCGCGCCGAAAATCCAGCAGGTAGCTCTCGAACAGGACGATCGCCAGACAGACCAGGGCGAGCAAGCCGAACCACCCCGCCAGGCTCAGACCTGCGCCCACGCCCAGCAGAAGGGTCGTCAGCACGGCCCCCACCCCGGCCACCAGGATCTTCTCGCCTGCCTGGGGAAGCGGTTGGCGGTGCGAAGCACGGCCGACGGCCCGCGCGCGCTCGATGGAGACGCGCCGCAGGCCCGCTTCCGATCGTCCGCCGAACCAATCCCGCAGACGGCTCACGCCATGCCCCCCCGGTCACCTGCCTCGCGACGCCGAGGCGTCTCGTAGGCACGCACGATGCGCTCAACCAGCGGGTGGCGCACGACATCGGAAGCGGCAAACTCCACGAGCCCCACCTCCTCGTAGGGGCGCAAGCGCTCGACGGCGTCGTTGAGGCCGCTCCGTTGCCCCTCCGCGAGGTCGTTCTGGCTCGGGTCCCCTGTGACCACCATCCGCGAGCCCTCGCCGAGGCGGGTCAAGAACATCTTCATCTGGCCGACGGTCGTGTTCTGTCCTTCATCGAGAATCACGAAGGCCTTCGAGAGTGTTCGTCCGCGCATGTAGGCCAGCGGAGCGATCTCGAGTACGTGCGATTCCTCCAGACGCGTGACGTCTTCGTGGCGAAGCATCGCGTGCAGTGCGTCGTAGAGCGGACGCATGTAGGGGTCCAACTTCGCCTGAACGTCACCCGGAAGAAAACCCAGCCGCTCCCCGGCCTCGACCACTGGCCGCGTGAGGACCAGGCGCCGACACACCCCCGATCGCAAGGCCTTCACGGCGCTGGCGACAGCGAGGAAGGTCTTGCCAGTTCCCGCGGCGCCGATCCCGAAGGTCAGGTCTCGCTTCTCGATCAGTTCGAGGTAGCGGCGCTGGTTCTCCGATCTCGGTTCGATCGGTCGAGCGCGAAACGCCCCCTCGGAGCCTGGCGTTCGAGCACGGAGCGCGTCCCGCGCAGGCGCAGGCCTCGGGGGAGAGGAACGCCCGGTCCCCTCTGCATGGGGCGCCCCGGACGCACTCGCCGGTCCACCCAGGAGGATCTCCTCGATCTCTCGCACGTTCAGATCTCCGCGCTTGCGGGACTTCCCCAGAAGGTGGTCGATGCGCCGGCGTGCCTCTGCGATGTCCGTCGAGTCGCCCTTGATGCGCAAGTTCCCGTTGCGCGCGTACAGATCGATATCGAGTGCGTTGCGCAGCAGCTTGGCGTAACGGTCGTAGGGCCCCAGAACGAGCACTGCCTCGTCATGGGATTGCAGGGGAATGGTGATCTCGGCCAAGAGCTGGGGTTCAGGAGTGGAAGGGACGCCGAAGAGCATCGCGGCAGGTGAACGGATCTGTCAACGCGCGACCATTATCCTCCGCCCGCGGAGGCCTGTTCCACCGGCCAAGGTGTGTCACAAGTCCTTGCGTGATCGGCACTAAGCGCTCTGAAAGAGCAGGGGCCAGGCGAGCAAGGCGGTCGGCACGCTGAGCAGGAAGCTGTCCACCAGATCCAGCACCCCACCCGCCGGCCCAAGCACGGTGCCGGAGTCCTTGACCCCGGTCCAGCGCTTCACGCCGCTCTCGAGCAGGTCGCCTGCCTGGGAGAGCAGGTTCACCACGGCTCCCGCCAGCAAGCCGCCCGCCAAGCCCCAGGGCGCGATGGGCAGCAGGCCGAGGCCCACGCATCCCGCTCCCGCCAGAGCCCCGGCGGCGAACGAACCCACGCAACCGGCGGTCGTCTTGCCGGGGCTGATGCTCGGGAAAGGGTGCGAGCGTCCCAGGGCATTCCCCACGTAGTAGCCGGCCACGTCCCCGATCTTCGAGAGGACGATCAAGGCCACCAACCCGGCTGGCCCGAAGTCGGCGCGCACGGCGCAGAGCGAGGGCAGGGCGGGGACGATCCAGAGCGCCAGGGCCGTGGCTCGCCAGGCGTCGGCCCAATCGTTGCGCGCGCGCGTGGCGATGCGCCACAGGATCGCGGCCGGCAAGGCGACAGCGGCGACGTGCAGGTAGAGGGTGCCCGGGTCGAGGGAGAAGGCGCCGGGCTGCGCGGAACGCGCGGCCAACAGGGCCGCGACCAGTCCGGACACGAGCGGCACGACCCACATCGAGCGACCGGCGAAGCGGCCCATGGAAGCGACCTCGCGCAGGACGAGGAGAGTGACGAGGATCGTGACCAGCAGCACGAGCGTCCCGCCCCACTCGGCAAAGGAGAGCCACAAACAACCCGCCGCGAGAGCGCTCAATCCCCCGCCGACCCAAGTCCGTTTCCAGATTCGGGCCGCCTTGCCGTCACCGCTCAAACGGCCTTCTCCGAGCCGAGGTCGGGGGGATGGGCATCGATCAGGCCGCCGTAGCGCCGCTCCCGGGTCGCATAGGTCTGGAGCGCCGCGAGCAGGTCCGGCTCCCGGAACTCGGGCCAGCATACATCCGTCACGTAGAGTTCCGAGTAGGACGCCTGCCACAGGAGGAAGTTCGAGAGGCGCATCTCTCCGGCTGTGCGGATCACCAGGTCGGGGTCGGGCGTCTCGGGATCGTAGAGGTAGGCGCGCAGGGTGTGGTCGTCCACATCATCCGGGCCCAGGTTGCCCGCCACCGCATCAGCCACGACCGCTCGCAGGGCGTCGGCGAGCTCGGTGCGGCTCCCGTAGGAGAGGGCCAGCCGCAGCACCATGCCGGTGTTCTCGCGCGTGAGGGCCTCAGTCTCGCGCAGCTTGCCCAGGGCGTCGGAGGGCAGCTCCTCCAGGCGCCCGATCCCCATCAGACGCACATCGTTGTCCATCAGCGTATCCCGCTCAGCCACCAGATAGCGCCGCAGGAGCCCCATCAGGTACTCGACTTCCTTGCGCGGGCGCTTCCAGTTCTCCACGGAAAACGCGTACAGGGTCAAACTCTCCATGCCCATGCGCGCACAGGCCGTGGTGATCTCTCGCACCGACGCGATCCCCTCGCGGTGACCGAGGAAGCGGCGCAGCCCCTGGCGCTGCGCCCAGCGGCCGTTGCCGTCCATGATCACGGCCACGTGCTCGGGGAAGGGCCCCCCCAGATCGGGGCGCTTGACGGGTCTCTGCGGGCTCGAGGTCATCAGAGCCCCCTCGAGATGACCTGCTCGCGCTCGGGACCGATGGAAAGCATCACGATCGGGGTCCCGACCAGTTCCTCAACCCACTCGACGTAGTGACGCGCGTTCGCGGGCAGATCCTCGTAGCGCCGCAGACCCGTGATGTCCGCCTCCCAGCCGGGGCGCGTCTCGAAGCGCACCTCGCAGCCGTCGAGAACCGGCAGATGCGCTGGGTACTCTGCCACTTCCTGGCCGTCGAAGACGTAGGACGTCGCCACCGACAGTTCCTCGAAGCCCGAAAGCACGTCGAGGTTGGTCATGACCCAGCCGTCGGCGCCATTGAGGGCCAGGCCGTAGCGCACGGCGACGGCGTCGAACCAGCCGCAGCGCCGTGGTCGTCCGGTGGTGGCACCGTACTCGTTGCCGGCCGCCCGGATCGCGTCGCCCAGCTCACCGTCGAGCTCCGAAGGGAAGGGTCCCTCCCCGACGCGCGTGCAGTAGGCCTTGGCGATCCCAATGGCACGGTCGATGTGGCCCGGCGGAAAGCCGGCTCCTGCGGGGATTCCGGCCGTGCCCGTGTTCGAGGACGTGACGAAGGGGTAAGTCCCGTGATCGATGTCGAGCATGATCCCCTGCGCACCCTCGAACAGGATCCTCTTTCCAGCACGGTAGTCTGCCCGCAGTTCGGCGCCCGTGTCCCCCACGAAGGGTCGCAGCCGATCACCGAGCGCCATTACACCCTCCAACTCCGCGACCAGGTCGAGGGGCTCGGCGCCATGCACGCGCTCGATGGTCGCGTTCTTTTCCGCCAGCACGGCCTGCAGCCGGTCTCGGCAGCGTTCGGGCTCGAGGAGGTCGCTGACCCGCAGCCCGATGCGCGACGCCTTGTCGGAGTAGGCCGGACCGATCCCGCGGCCGGTGGTCCCGATGCGGCCCTTGCCCAGCCAGTGCTCGGAGAGCTGATCCATCCGGCGGTGGTGCTCGAAGATCAGGTGCGCACTGGCGGAGATCCGAAGGCTCTCCCCCGTCACCTCCACGCCGCGTCCGCGCAGACCGTCCACCTCACTCAGGAGCTGGATCGGGTCGATCGCCACCCCGTTGCCCACCACATTCTTCGTCCCGGGATGCAGGACCCCGCACGGCACGAGGTGCAGCACGGTCTTCTCGCCGTCGACGACCATGGTGTGGCCCGCGTTGGCGCCGCCCTGGTAGCGCACGACAACGTCCGCGTCGGCCGCCAGCCGGTCGATGATCTTCCCCTTGCCCTCATCGCCCCACTGAGCACCGAAAACGCTGAGAGAGGGCATGGATGTCCTGGTTCTTCCCTGCTGGATGCGGGAGCGGCCGACCCCTTCCACCCATGGCGAGGCCGCGCTCCCGGGCGCGGATTCTCACTCACCTCCGGGGGCGCCGCAAGCTTCCCCTCGACAGGAGCCGGCCGTGGCCACCGCCGCCCGGTGTGGAGAGCTCGAGTTCGGAGCCCGCCGGGAGAGAGAGCGAGACCTTACCGCCCAGGGGGCGGTCTCCCGACCGTCCCGCCTGGCGCACCCGGGCACCTCCCGGACGTCCCCGCCCGCCCCCTGCGAGGCCCCACGGCCCACACTTCTGACGCTCCGCCACCCAGCCGACCTCCACCCCGACAAGAAAGCGCAGGCGTCGCACGACGCCGTCCCCGCCCGGGCGCCGCCCCTTTCCTCCGGAGCCGCGCCGGACCGTGTAGCGCAGGACGCGCACCGGAAGCTGGGTCTCGAGGGCCTCGATGGGCGTGTTGCGCGTGTTGGTCATGTGGGTCTGGATGGCGTGCGCCCCCGGCCCCTCCGGCCCGCCGCCCGCGCCGCCGGCGATGGTCTCGTAGGCGGAAAAGACGCGTGCGCCCGAGCGCCCCCCGAAGGTCAGGTTGCTCATGGTCCCGGCGCTGGCCGCCGGAATGAGTCCCGGCAGGGCCCGCTGAAGAGCGCCCAGCAGGACGTCCACGAGGCGCTGACTGGTCTCCACATTGCCCGCCGCCACCGGGGCAGGGTAGCGGGCGTCGATCAGGCTCCCCGGCCGGGTGAGGACCTCCACTCGCCGCATCACTCCCTCGTTGGTCGGCGTGCCCGCGGGCAGGAGCAGGCGCACGACATAGAAGACGGCCGCCATGACCACCGCGCGGGTGGTGTTCACCGGACCGGCGACCTGGTCGTCCGTCGCGCGAAAGTCGAAGCGCAGCCGCCCACGACGGCGGCTGATGGTGACGCGAATGTGCGCCTTGGGGAGGCCGTCCAGAGCGCTTTCCTCCAGCTCGTCCTCGAAGGACCGCTCGCCGGAAGGCAGGCCACGGATCACCTCGGCGGTCAACTCCGCGGTCCAGTCCATGAGCTGCTCCGCGCGCTTCGAGAGCTGGCGCACGCCGTGTTCTCCCGCCATGGCGACCAGCCGTCGCTCGCCAACGCGGTTGGCTGCCCACTGCGCCAGCAGGTCGCCCTCGCGTTCCTCGGGCACGCGCATGTTGGCCAACAGGAGTCTCAGGACATCAGTGTCGATGGCCCCTCCGCGCACCAGTCGCGTGGGCGGAATTCGCAGGCCCTCGCCATGCACATCGCGGGCCGGCGCCATGGAGCCCGGGTGCTGCCCGCCGACGTCGGCGTGATGCGCGCGGTTGACGCAGAAGAAATCGGGCCTGGCCCCCCCGCGCAGGAAGACGGGTGAGACCAGGGTCAGGTCCGGCAGGTGCGTGCCCCCCAGGAAGGGATCGTTGAGCAGCACGGCGTCCCCGGATTCGACCTCGACGGCGTCACGCACGGCGGCCACCGAGAGCGGGGCGGCGCCGAGGTGCACGGGCAGGTGGGCGGCCTGGCCGATCATGCGCCCCTCGCCGTCGAACAGGGCGCAGGAGAAGTCTCGGCGCTCCTTGATGTTGGGCGAGAAGGCGGAGCGCATCAGGGACACGCCCATCTCCTCGGCCGTGGCGGCGAAGAGGTGGTGGAAGACCTCCAGGCGCAGGCGATCGCTCGCAGAGTCCTTCAACGCGCTCTCAGCGATCCTCGTCGGGGAAGTCGAGCACCTCGTAGGGCACGTAGTCGAGGATCTCCCAGGGAATGATGGGCAAGAGCTCGATGGCCTCCGCCCCGGACCGGCGCCAGACCACCATGCGCACGGTGCGCACGAGGGCACTGCCCGACTCTTCCTCCTGGCGGGCGGCTTCGGACGCGGTCAGGGCCTGGTCTTCGAAGCGCTCCACGCCCGTGTCGCGGCGGGCGGTGATGAAGATCGAGAAGACACTGCTCTCGGTGGTGAGCAGGTCCCGGATCATCCCCTGGATCTCCACGTCGTGGTCCTCCCAACCCCGCAGCTCCCCCAGCTCGTCGAGGCTGGCGAAGACCTGGCGCTGGATGATCTCCTCGCCAAACTCGTCGTAGAGGGGTTCATCGTCCTCCTCCTCGCCAAACTCGCCCTCCTCTTCGAGGTTGCGGTACTCGATGACATCGTCCCAGAAGCGACTCGAGACGTCGCGATCGTCCACCAAGGCCTTGAGGACGGCCGGCGGCGCCGTGTTCACGTTGACACCGTAGCCGGCCGATGCCGACGTGGACTCGGAGGAGCCTCCCTGACCCGCTCCGGAGCCCGATGCGGCCGCCGCACCAGACGAGGCCGCGCCTCCCTCGCCTGCCTGCTGTGTTCCGCTCTCGATCCCGGCCGCGGCCGCGCCCTCCTCGCTCGCCACGGCGAGGGCGCCCGCCCCACCGCCAGCCTGCGACGCCCCGCCCGCGCTGGTAGCGCTGGAAAGGGTCGAGGGGGACGAGAAGACGGTCAGGAAGGAGCCGATCGAATGGACCGGCGTGCCGTCCTCGTCACGATAGTCGCGGAAGTGTCGCTCCTCGAAGGGCTCGAGGGCGAGGAACTCGCGCAGGGAGAGGGGCAGGCCGAGGTGCTCGTTCTCCTCGTCGTCGGTCAGCAGCGAGGGGCGCGGCAAGAACGAACGATCGCGCTCGAGCATGTGCCTGCGCATGGCCTCCGCCATGTCCTCGGCATCACGGCCGCCGATGTCCTCCAGGGTACCCTCGCGACACAGGTCGAGGACACGCATGACACGATCGAAGGACTCGTCGGCCACCTCCTCATCGGCGCTCAGCATGTTGAGCACGTTGTACTTGCTGTCCTCGTCCTGGACGAGGATGCGCATGTCGACCTCGTTGATCTCGTGACGCTGCGGCCGACCCCACTCGTCCTCGTGGGAGTCCGAGGCCGGAGCCTCCTCATCCGGTGCACCACCCATCCCGTCCCCCATCGCTCCTTCGACGCCGCCCAGGCCACCCGCGCCACCGGACGGATCCGTGCTTGAATCCTGGGCGGACTCCCCATCTGAGCGCAACTGTTCGAACACGTCGAAGACGGCCGACTCGATCGCCAGGTCCATGGTCGTCAGGCGCACGTCGTTGCGAGCGATGCGGGCATCGGTCATGGAACCGATGCTGATCTGGAACACGATCGTGATGACCACGAACAGGACCAGGATCGAGAGCAGGAGGGCCGTGCCGCGCCGCTGCCGGCTACCCAGGGAGCGTCTGATGAGTTGCATGGGGTTCGTGGGCCTCGGACGACCAGGGTAGCCCATTTCTTCCCCGACGGGTCCCGATCGTCCCTTCCCCTCCCGCTGCGCAGATCGATCAGAAGTCGCGGTTGAGGTCCACGCCCCCGAGGACGCGCGGTCGGATGAAGAACAGCACCTGGGCCTGCTCGACAGAGTTGAAGGTGGAGCGGAACAGGGCGCCCAGGATGGGCAGGTCCTTGAGGAGCGGGATCCCCTTCTCGTCCTCGACCGTGCGTTCGGTGATCAGGCCGCCGAGGATCACGGCCTGTCCCGGCTTGAGATAGACCTGGGTCGTCGCCGAGCGGGTCGCCAGCACCGGATTCGAGATGATGTCTCCCGAGTTGGTCAGGACGGTGGCGGCGGTGCCCGCCTGCTGGGAAGCCTCGATGTCGATCTCCAGAGAGACGGTGTTGCTGCCCACCAGGCGCGGCGTGACGAAGAGCCGCACCCCGACCTCCAGGTACTTGGCCGCTGTCGTGAACCCCGAGGCGGTGACGATGACCTCTGAATAGGGGATCTTCGTGTACGACTCGATGCGTGCCTTGCCCCCCTCCCTAACAGCCACCTTGGGCCTCGAGATGATCGAGACGTTCTCGAAGGTGGAGAGGAGCTCAAGCATCGTGGCGTAGGTCACGCCGTCGTGGACCGTCCCGAACATGCCGAGGAACTCACCGGGTCCGAAGCTGCCCTGGTTCGGGAAGTCCCAGGTGGCGCTCTCGAGCAGCGTGCCCTCGGGAAACTGGAGCATGGGCGAATCGGGCTGGGAACCGATGCCCATGTCGAAGCTGTCGCGGGTCACCCATTCGACGATCTTGGCCTCGATCTCCACCTGACGCGGGCCGGCGAAGAAGGTGTCGATGAAGTACTCGACCTCCGCCAGCCGCTCAGGGCCGGTGGTGACGATGACCCAATCGGCGATGGGAACGTCCACGCTCACGGTCGGAATCGGTGCGCGCAGGTTGCTGGAGAGTACCTCCGAGTCGAACGCCTCCTGCAGGTCCAGGCGCACGGTCGCCGGCCCCTGAGGTCCCAGCTCGGCCGCCTTTTCCGGACTCCACTCCACGAAGTCCCCGTACTCACGCAGCAAGGTGACGACACGTATGCCCGTGCCCACGCGGAAGGAGTAGGGCTTGGTTATCAGGCCCGTCTCCTCGTGCACCATGATGCGTGAGCCGAAGGTCTGATAGGGGTTGACCGGCGCCGGAACCTCCTCGGTCGAATCCGGCGCGGGGTCCTTCACCTGAGCCGGGTCGACTCCCTGACGTCCGAGGGCCAGCTCCTCGGGCGTCCGTCCCATCGCGGGTACGATCTCGGCAAAGGGATCGCCCATGGTGTCCACGGGGGTGAGGGTCCCGCGCTGCATCAGCTCGCGGAACATCTCCATCGTGAGCTGCGGGGGCGGGGTCGGCTGGGGCGGGTCGACCGAGCGACAGGAGGCGTTCAGGGCCCACGCGCCGACCACGGCGATCAGCCATGCGGTCGCGCTGGCCGCGCTGGGACGGGGTCGATGGAGGGCTCGCTGGGCGCGTCGCATGCCGAAGTTGGAGAGGCTGGGGACGGAGGTACTTAGACGCAAAGAGGAGACCCGAGTCCAGGTTCTCCGCACATTTGCCGACCGGGAGCGGTCAGCCCCTCCCTGACAACTTCCGAGCTGGTGTGGAAGTGAACGTCATGGCACCGAATGACCCTGTTGACGGTCTCCTAAGCGCTGACGTCCAGCTTCCTGCGCACCTGATCGGTGATCTCCAAGGCTCGCCGCTTGGGATCCTTGTTGGAGATCTTCTTCCAGACGCTGTCCAGTTTGCGGTCCTTCATGACCGCCGCCGCGGCGCGCCGTACGCGATCGACGGCCTTGTTGTAGAGCACCTGGCCCTCCGGCGAGTCCCGGTCGATCCCCTTGCGGGCCATCTCGCGCATCTCGCTGGTGCCGTTCAGCACCGCGTCGTACTTCATGACTCCCGGCCTGGCGAGGTGACGGGGGTCCGTCAGACCGCAGACGCTGTCGGCCTCATCCACGACCCACTCACTCGCCGGCGCCGCGGCCTGCACCACGGCGATGACCGGTCCGGAGTCCGTCAGGGACGCCGCCCCTCCGATATTTCCCGCGAGTGCCGTCGCGAGACAAATCCCTACCACTCGTGTCTTCATCCTGTCTGTTTCCTCTCTGCCAGCTGCCCTGCCCGACAACACACGGCACTCTGTACCTGTCTCGCCAGACGGTTGCAAGTATCCGTGCGACACCCCTCTGAAGTAACGAATTCCAGCCTTTCTAGCCTTTCTAGCCTCTCCATACCCCACGGTCCCTTGTTTACGAAGCCCGTACGGGAGGATCCCATGCGGTGCACATCCAGGACAGGGGTCGATCAGGGGCGAGGGAAGCCGTACACCGGCCGATGGCCTCCCAATGAAACGGCCGCGGCGAATCCCGAGGACTCGCCGCGGCACATCTGTAAAAACGGAAAGCGTGACGGAAGGGAACGCTGAAATCGCCCGCTCATCGCGAGGGGCTGCCCACCGATCCTGGTTCCGAGACGCGGTGCCCGATCAGTTCGCCACGGGCTCGCTGTTGACGGCCTTGGCCGACAGCTTGACCTTCCCGCGGTCGTCGACGTTGATCACGATGACCTCGATCTTGTTCCCGACGTCGACCACGTCCGTGACCTTGTCCACGAAGCCCTCGGCGAGCTCGGAGATGTGGCACAGACCCTCGACTCCGGGGAGGATCTCGATGAAAGCGCCGAAGTCACGCACGCTCTTCACCTCGCCGGTGTAGCGCGTCCCGATCTTGGGCGTCTCGCACATGGCTCGGATGGCCTCGGCGCAGGCCGTGACCTGAGGGCTGTCGGTGCCGAAGACCTGCACGTGCCCGTCGTCGTCCAGGATCGAGATCCGGACGCCGTACTGCTCCTGCATCCCCTTGATGTTCTTGCCACCGGGGCCGATCAGGAACCCGATCTTCTCGCCGGGGATCTTGACCGCCACGAAGCGCGGAGCGTACTCGGAGATGTCGGCGCTCGGCTGGGGGACGGCCTCCAGCATCTTGCGCAGGATGAAGCGCCGGCCATCGCAGGCCTGGGTGAGGGCGGTCTCGAGCAGCTGCCTGCTCACGCCCTTGATCTTGATGTCCATCTGCAGGGCCGTGATCCCCAGACCCGAACCGGCGACCTTGAAGTCCATGTCGCCGTTGTGGTCCTCGGAGCCCTGGATGTCCGACAGGATCGCTGTCTTATCACCCTCCTGAACGAGCCCCATGGCAATGCCCGCAACGGGCTGGGTGATGGGCACGCCAGCCAGCATCAAGGACAGGCAGCCGCCGCACACGCTCGCCATCGAGGAGGAGCCGTTGGACTCCATGATGTCCGACACGATGCGGATCGTGTAGGGGAAGACCTCCTTGGAGGGGAGCACCGCCATCAGCGAGCGCTCGGCCAGCATGCCGTGGCCAATCTCGCGCCGCCCCGGACCCATGAGGCGCCTGGTCTCGCCCACGCTGTAGGGCGGGAAGTTGTAGTGCAGGTAGAAGTTCTTGCGGTACTCCTTCTCGAGCCCATCGATGATCTGCTCGTCGTCGGGGGTTCCCAGGGTGGTGCTGACCAGGGCCTGGGTCTCGCCGCGCGTGAAGAGCACCGAGCCGTGCTGGCGCGGGATCAGGTTGGGGACGATGGTGATCTCGCGGACCTCGTCCGTTTTGCGCCCGTCGGTACGCTTGCCCTCCAGGATGCACTCGCGCTCCACGCTGCCCTTGAGGGCGCTGAACGCGCCCTTGACTGCCTTGCTGCGCTTGCCGAGCTCGATCTCGTCGGTGATCCCCTCGGTCAGGGCCGCCAAGCACTGGTCGCGAACGGTCTTGATGGCGGCATCCCGCTCATGCTTGCCGGTGGTGAAGATCACGGCCTTGACGTCGTCGTGGTAAACGGCGACGGCGTCAGCCAGCTGGGTGTCGCCCTGGGGCTTGGTCCACTCGAGCGCGGGCTTGTTCACCTGCGCGTTGAGCTCATCCACGAGGCTGACGATCTCGCCGATGATCTGCCCCGCCAGCTCGAGAGCATCAAGCATCTCTTCCTCGGTCAACTCGCTGGCCGAGGCCTCGACCATGGCGATGCCTTTGCCATGGCCTGCGACCACGAGGTTCAGGCGCGAGGAGTCCCTGAGGGCCTCGTCGGAAGGGAAAGGAACCAACTGACCGTCGATGTGTCCGATGCGGACCGCGCCGAGGGTCTCGTCAAAGGGCAGGCCGCTGATCCGGACGGCGGCGAAGGCGGCGATCATGGCCGCGATGTCATTGCTGTTCTCGCCGTCGTAGCAGAGGGCGGTGCACATCACCTGGGTCTCCTGCTTGAAACCGTCGGCAAACATCGGCCGGATGGACCGGTCGATCATGCGCATGGTCAGGATCTCCTTGGTGTTCGGACGACCCTCGCGCTTGAAGAAGCCGCCCGGGATCTTGCCCGCGGCCTCCGTTTTCTCGCGGTAGTCGACCTGCAGGGGGAAGAAGTCCAGCCCCTCCCGCATCCCGCCCGCTGTCGCCGCGGCGAAGCACATGCTGCCGTCCACGGCGCAGATTACGCTGCCGTTGGCCTGACGCGCCACGAGGCCCGTCTCCAGGGAGATCTTTCTCCCGCCGATCGTTCGTTCCACTCGTTTTCTCGTGTCTGTCATCACTATTTTTTTCCTCGTCTGTCTCTGACGGCCGCGCCTTTTCTCTTTTCTTGGCGACGCGGGCCTGGCACCGATCGGAGAGATGTCCCCGACCGGAAGTTTGTCGCCGGCACGCTGCACGACGACGGGTGGTCCCTGCCGGAATCGCCGGCGGGGCCTCCCCGCTCGCTCTCGCAGCCGGAGGATCCGGCTGGGGCTCGAGCGGGATTGGTTCTGTGGAGAGCGCGGGCTAGCGGCGCAGGCCGAGTCGGTCGACGAGCCCCTGGTAGCGTTCGGGGGACTTGCGCCGCAGGTATCGCAGCAGCCGGCTCCGGCGCCCGACCATTATCAGCAGGCCGCGCCGGGACGTGAAGTCCTTCTTGTGCACCTTCAGGTGCTCGGTCAGGTTCTTGATGTTCTCGGTCAGGACGGCGATCTGGACCTCGGGCGAGCCCGTGTCCCCATCCCCCGTGCAGAACTCCTTGATCAGTTCGGTCTTGCGTTCGGCTTCGATGGCCATGACGGTTGTCCTCTTCTCACGGCGTGGCTGGATGACTTGCCCGCATCCCAGGGTGGACCCCCGAGTTCCGGGTGCACCGGCGCCGCCTCGGAGGCGGCAAAGGACCGGTAGGGGGCGGTGCGTTCGGCCACCGCCCGGATCAGCGCCAGAGAGTGTAGTGGTCCCGGCCAGCGCCACAAGCCCCGGGCGAGAAACCGGGTTGCGATGACCTGAGAGGGGCCTCGCCGGGCAAGCGGGTCAGGGCCCCGGAGTGCGCGCGGGCATCATCTCGAGCAGATCCTCCGCCAGGCGCTCGCAGACCACATCGATCAGGGCCTGCTCCGTGGGGTGCGAGGAGCCCTCGAATCGCGTCCGCACGCGGCGCGTGATGCGCCCTCCCCAGAGCTTCTCGCCGTCGCGGACGTCGATCATCCAGGCGTCCATCACGACCGAGAGCACGCCGTGGGACACCCACAATGAGGTGTCCCAGGCCTGGACCTCCACGCGCAACACGCCGTCCTCGTCGAGTGCACCAGAGCGGTAGGAGGCCTCCACGACCTCGCGATCAACGTACTCCAGGGCCAGAGGGCTGTAGCGCCGCCGCACGAGGGCCTTCATGAAGCCCCGGCGCAGGCTGGCGGTCGGGACCGTGCCTAGCGTCTCGGCGCTGACGACCACCGGCGCGAGCACGATGTCCGCGGGCTGGACGCTCTCGAGCGCGCCGTGATGCAGGACCTCGATGTCCTCCCCAGGGTAGTCCGGGATGGTCTGGCATGCGGCGAAGACCGCCAGCATCGAAAGCGGAGCGAGGGCTCGGCAGGCTGAATGGACGCTCATCTCGGATCTCCCCTGGTGCGGTGTGGCGCCGACGCCACGCGACGCCGACACCGACAGTATAGGCAACTCCCATCCCGGAGAGAAACGTCACTCGCGACGGGCTCTCGTCAGGAAGACCGAAAGCCAGGACTCAGGGCAGGAGGAGCACGACCTCAGGGCCGTGGGCGAAGATTTCCTGCAAGCGGCCCACGTCGGACCACAGGAACGCGCCCAGATCCAGGCCCGGCCAGGCAAAGAGCGAGACCGAGAGGCTCACGAAGCCCTGCTCGAGTGGAGCGGGATCGCCCAGGAGCGCGAGGTCGGGCACATGGATCTCAATTGCCGCGCCCGCGGCATCGGGCGGGTCGAGGCGCCAGAGCACCCACCGGCGGCCGACCGAATCCCGGATCGTGGCCCGGTAGAGGCCGGACTGGCCCTGAGAGTCGGGCAGCACATTGCCGAACTCGATATCGAAGGCCTGTCCCCCGGTGTGGGCCGAGGGCGCCGTCACGATGGGCACGCCCACGGGGGTCAGGGTCACCGTGGGCAGGTCGGGCAGCCCGGAGAAGCGGGGCCGCAAGCCCGTGCGCGCCCCCCCCGCCTGCAGTTCAGCGTGCAGGAACAGGTCTCCGTCCAGCACGCCGCCCTGCACGAGCTGTCCGAGCTCGTCCTCGGCGTCATCGGCGATCCCGTCGGCGACGCCCGGGTAGGCGGCGCGCAGGAAGCTGGAGCCCGCGGGAATGGGGCTGTCGAAGGCCTGCCCCAGACCCACGACCACGGGGTTCGGCACGCCCGTGACGAGGGCCTCGACGCGCACCGACACGGCGGCCCCCACCAGGCCCGAGGCTGCCGAATCGAGCACCGGCAACAGGGGCAGACCGATGGGGCTCTGCTCGTCGGGGGTCGCACCGAAGATCGTGGGTTCGCTCAGGGTCGTGCCCTCCGTGCCCGAGGGCCCGGACATCAACTCCGGCCGCGGGAACGAGAGCAGGAAGGCCTTCAGGAACCCGCCTGGTGTCCAGTCGATGATGGTCCCAGCGGGGTCCACCGCGAAGAAGGTCAGGGCCCCGAGGGTCAGGGGAGCGACTGAATAGGGGCTGGTCGTGCAGACCGTCTGCCCCAGGAAGGGGTCGAAGACGCAGGCGTCTCCCTCCTGGACCGGTCCGCCCTCGGTGCCCGGCAGGGGATCGGTGACGGAGCGCGAGCGGCTGTCAGCGAAGCGGCTCTCGAAGTTCACCAGGTCCGTCGTGGACGAGAGGACGCCCGCGGTGACCGGAGTCAGGAGCAGCTGGGTGGGAGCCATCGGGACGTCGAGGCGATCTGTGGGCACACCCTGGAAGGTGAACAGGTCAAAGCCGGAGGCGTCGACGGTGACCAGGGTCTCGCCCGCGGTCGCGGCGTCCACGAGCGCCCGCCCGTCGGCGTCGGTGAACTCCATGTCCAGAGGAGCGGGATCCACCTTGCCCCCGATCTCCTCGTGAATGAAGACTTGCGCACCCGCGAGGGGCGTCCGCGTGCTGGCGTCGAAGACCGTCACGAGCACCTCCCCGCCGGGGAGCGCCGTGCCCGGTCCGCTCGCGCCGAACTGCGTGAACTCGAGCGCCGCCTCGTCGGCCGAGTTGAGGGCCCGATCGAAGATGCGCACCTCGAGCAGCGCCGGCAAGTCGGCCGCGCTGAGCTGCCCGATGGGAACGGAAGTCGCCACGAAGCGCCCGGCGGCGTCGCTCCCGGCCACCGCCGGCAGGACGCCGTTGGAGAAGCTCATCGAATCGGTCGTGACCGTGACCTCGACGCTGCGCAGCTCCTCGCTGGCCATCCCCACGACCGCCAAGTCGCGCAGGTCGGAGCTGTACTCGGAGAGCTGGCTGCCGTTGGAGCCGAGACCGACCAGGCTCGGCGGGACCGTGTCCAGGACCGCGTCCTGCACCCCTCCCGCTTGCGGGACGACGTCCAGGAGGCGCACCGGGCTGGCGGCATTCCCGCGCCGTACCTGAAAGGCGAAGGCCACGTCGCCATCGGCAAGCACCGCCTCGAGGGGTGCGCTGCTGATCAGCAAACCCAGCTCCTCGGCATCCAGGATGCGGGAGGTCGAGCCCTCCGCCAGGGGCGCCGTGCGCTCGAGAGCGATGGTCAGGGTCGACTCATCGTCGGGATCGACGCCGAACAGGATGATGCCCAGCTCGTCGCCCGCGGCGGCTTGGGCGCCCAGTATCACCCCCACCTCGAGGGGCGTCGTCCCGAGCAGGTTGTCGATCCCGATCGCGTCGAAGGGGACGCTCAGGATCGAGGCCGAGATCGGCGACGGAAAATCGGCCAGGTCGAACTCGGAAGCCGTGGTGGGCAGGGCCTGCCCGGTGGCGCTGGTGATCGAGGTGCCGCCCACGGGAGAGAGTTCCACGCGCACGAGGGCCCCGGGCACTCCCAGGACCACGGGCACGCCGTCAGGGCCGACGCTCTGCCAGGTGTAGACC
>DASCMO010000149.1:0-2525 GCA_036010965.1 Planctomycetota bacterium
GGGCGGCAGGAGTTAGGAACGGGATGTCGTATTCCGAATAGTGGGTGCCCCAACCCATCGCAAACTTCCGGGCGATCGTGAGGAACGGAACACCCTCGTTGCGGCCGATCAGGTACACGGTCGCCCCCACGATCAGGACTCCGGCGAACAGGATCAGGAGCCTCAGCGGCATGCGAGGGCGAATCTGGACCTGACCCGCGAGTCGGCTCTCTCCGAGGAAGCCGACGAGGGCCAAGCTACTCAGAGACACCACGAGGACGATCAGCTGCGTTCGCAGCGACAGCGCGGCGTAGTTCTCCGACGGCTGGCCCCCCCCCCCACGCCTCCGGCGAGGGCCGCCTCCAACGCGAAGACGAAGAGCGGGGGCGTGAACGGGTTGAGCCAGGTACCTGTCCTGACTCGGGCGATCCATGCACCGACGACGAACACAGCACTCGCCAAGGAGGTGATCATGCCGCACCACCCGTGGTCGCGTCTTCAATGACCGTCGCCTCTCCATCGAAGCAGCCGAGCGGGCGGATCGTCAGGGCCCCGGCATCACGGAGCCGGCAGACCCGATCAAGCACCTGCGTGAACGCGCGCAGATGCTCATCGTGACGATGGGCGAAGTCGTGGGGGTGGAACCACAGATCCACGTGGGCGGAGCCACGCGCAGCGCGGTCGAGCGTCCGAATCGCCTTGGTCGTCAGCCACGCAGGCGGCACCATGCCGCGGAGGCCGCGTGCCCGGCTGGGGCAGAAGAACGGAACGTTGTAGCCTCGAACACCACTCGGTGTCCCCTCACTCCACGCCCGGGCAGGGAGATTCAATGCGACGTCGCACTGCATGAGAACCTTGCTCAGGTGTGACTCACCTCGGCCATACCAGTATCGACCGGAGGGGCGGTAACGGATGAAGCCCGCCGAACGTGCCGATTCCGTGTGCCGGACATGGTTCTTGGGAAAGACGAACGCCGTCGTGGGGGATCCGGCTTCCCGCAGGCCCTCCGCGGCCGCTGTGAACTCGCATTCGATGTCGGCCGCTGTCCACTCGGGGTCCGTGAAGTCGATGTGCGTGTACGAGTGGCTGGCGATCTCCATATGCCGGGCACGGGAAACGACCTCTAGCAGATCCGGAACGAGCAGGAGGTGCTCCGGCACGACCTTCCATGCCTGATCGACGCGGGAGAGTAAGCGCGGCGAGCCCGCCACCCGAGATCGCACCGCTTCGCGATCACTCTCGACGAGGGCGCCGACGATCGCCCACGTCATACCGATCTCACGGACATCGGCGATCGACACCAGCTCTTTCACGATGGCCGGAGTGCGCTCGAACTGGTCGAAGTACTCCCAGGGTCGCCGCTCGCCCACCCGCCCCCACGCGAGCTCGGTATCGAGGCTGATCGTCAGGGTCGCAGGCATGGCATCATGAAGTGGCGGCCACGACGGACCGGTAGACCTCGAGGGTGTCGTTGATCATGTCCTCGAAGCTCGGCCCAAGAGGTTCCATCTCCGGCGCATCGGGGCCAGCCCTCCGTGACACGAGCTCCCGTATCCCCGACGCGAGCCCCACCACGTCGTCATTCGGTACTACGCGCAGATGGGGTGAGTCCATGGTCTCGAGGAGCCCGGAGCTGGCCCCCTCCGTCGCGACTACAGGTACACCGGCGGCGAGAGCTTCCAAGAGTGTGTAGGACAGACCCTCATAGTCACTCGGGATGGCCAGGACGTCAAACGCCCGGTAGAGATCGAAACCGCCTCCCGAGCCGCTGACCTCGCCTAACCACCGCACCCGCGATCGGACGCCGAGAGACTCGGCCAGCGCCTCGAGCTCCGCACGCTCGGATCCATCGCCCACCACGACGAGCTCGGCGCCGGGGAGGTCGATTCTGGCCAGAGCGGCGAGGAGCCGATCGACGCGCTTCTGTCGCGCGAGACGACCGACGAAGCCGATCGCCTTGCCCTGCGCCGATATCCCCAACGCTTCGCGTGCGGCCGCCCTGCCGAGGACGGGCCTGCGGCCAACCGCGTTCGGAATGACGCGCACGTGCGAGGCCCCCACGGTGGAATGGAGGTGCGCTCCCTCGGGCGCGGAAACCGCGATCGTACAGTCGGTGATCCCGTCCAGGATCGCCTCCGTGATCCGAACCGCAGATCTCCCCAAGGCGGTCAGGCCCGGGTCGAGTGACCGCACTGCATTCGGCGTATAGACGCATCTCGCCACCCGGTACGCGGCCAGTCTGGCGAGGGCTCCACCGAAGGACGAATGCCCATGCGCGATCTCATGGCGTCCGACCAGGGTGCGGCGGATGGACCGTACGGCAGAGATCCCCGTCCAGGGCTTTCGCCGGTCGAACTCGAACTGGACTCCCTGGACGCCGAGGCGAGCCAGGCGATCGAGGAATCGGCTGTCCGCTTGGGCGGCCGGGTAGGTCACCACACTCTCGACGTCGTGGTCGCGGAGCCCCTCGACGAGGTCCAGGGCGTGCCGTCCCACTCCGGCGAAGGCCACCTCGACGACGTGAAGCACCTTCACACTAGGACCTC
>DASCMO010000150.1:0-39485 GCA_036010965.1 Planctomycetota bacterium
CGCTGGCCACCGTCGCGCTCGTTTCGGTACCCGCCACCGCCTCGTTCGCCTTGCTGGCCGCCGCCTCGTTCGTTTCGGTAGCCGCCTCGTTCGTTTCGGTAGCCGCCGCCCCCGCGGTCGCTTCGCTGGCCACCGTCGCGCTCGTTTCGGTACCCGCCACCGCCTCGTTCGCCTTGCTGGCCGCCGCGCTCGTTTCGGTACCCGCCGCCGCCTCGTTCGCCTTGCTGGCCGCCGCGCTCGTTTCGGTAGCCTCCGCCGCCGCGTTCGCCTCGCTGGCCGCCGCCAGAGCCTCTGCTCCGATAGCCTCCGCCGTCCTGGCGCTCGTGCCCGCGCCTTCCGCCATCGCCGGCCTCGTTCCTGTGACCTCCTCCTCCGTGCGGGCCGCGGGCGAAGGCGACGCTCCCGCGCAGAACACTCCCTCCACTCAATGCACGCGGGTCGACCTTGCCGTGAGGAGCGGTCAGCCGGCGCACGACCATGGTGGCGTACGAGCCTCGTCCAAGTTCGAAGTCGAGCAGCGCGTTCGCCGTTCGCCCCGGCTCCACCTGACGCTCCGGAGCACGCACACGCAAGTTCTCGGGCCGCAGCCACAGTGCGCGCGGCTCACCCTTGAGGCGCATGCCCGGCAAGTCGAGCCGGAACTGATCGGCCACCATGCCCTCACCCGCGAGCACGTCCTCGAGCAGCGCGCGTGTGTGCCCCTCCGGGACGTTGTCGAGGCCCGGCCCGGGCAGAGGAAAGGTCTCCTCCGGCGTCGCGTCCGCGACGGCGCCGGTCGGGAAGATCAGCGGGCCGTCGATCCCCCCGGTGGAGAAGGCGCCGTCTTGCCCGCAGCGCTCGTACACCAGGCGCGCCACGGCGCGGTTCCAGAGGGTCGATTGGAACGCGTAGAGGTGGATCAAGCGGATGCGCCTCGAGACGTGCCGGAAGGCACCGGCGAAATCTTCGGGGCGGCGCTTGAGGTGCACGAAGAGCGAGTGGTGGGCACCGAAGCGCCCGGCGATGTCCCGGCACTCCGACCAATCACCCCAGGCGTTGTCGAGAGCGCGCTTGAAAGCCTCCATGCGCGGATCGTCGTGGGGAGATCCCGCGGCGAGCAACGCGCGCAGCGCCTGCTCGGAACGACCGAGCATCAGCTCCTTCGCGATCCAGCCCTGGCCGTGCCGCAGATTGCCGAAACGCTGCTCGTCGAAGTAGTTGGGGAGGCCGAGCCGAGACACGGCGGGCACCTGGTCGTGCAGGTGTTCGACCTCGGTGCGTCCCAGGTCCCGCACGCGGATGCGGAATCCGTTGCCCAGGCTGTGCTCCGCCTTGAGAGCCTCGGAGGCGAAGCCCACCGATCGCACCGAGAACTCGGGTCGCTCGATCTGCACGCTACGTCCCCCGCGCACGCTCATGTGCTGGCTCGTGACGCCCTGCCGGTCCTTGAGACCGGCCAGGCTCACATCCTTAGCCTCGACCCTGCAAGCCTCGGCCAGCAACGCGGCAGCCTCCAGGGAGGTCAACTTGCGCTTGGTGACGAGGTAGACGCGGTTTTTCCCGCTGCGACGCAAAAACTCGGGATGCAGGAGCTCGCGTACCCGAAAGTCGCCCGGTGAGTGTTTCAGCTTCATCGCGTGGGGGGCCGTACCTTGGCCAGCTGCTTCTCCAGCCGTTGCAAGTCCTTCGGGAGCGGCGCCTCTACCTCCCGCTGCTCGCCCTCTGGCGAGGGAAAGCGAAGCCGGGCGGCGTGCAGGGTCAGGCGACCGATCAGGGGTGTCTCCGGACGCCCTGGCTTGGGCCGGTATCCGCGCTTGAGCTCGGACAGGAATAGACGGTCACGATGACCATACTGCGGATCGACCGCCAGGGGGAACCCGCGGCCTGCCAGATGCACGCGGATCTGGTGCGTGCGGCCGGTGAGCGGCTCGCAGGCCATCAGGGTGAAGCCTCGGAAGCGGCGCTCGACGCGCACTCGCGTGCAGGCCTCCTTGCCCCCCTGGGCGATCTGCATGCGCCCGGAACGGCGCCGGTCGGGTGCGATCGGCGCATCGAGGCTCTCGCTCTCGTCATCCGCGAGCGGGTACTCACCTTCCACCAAGGCCAGGTAGCGCTTCTCGATGCGCCCCATCTCGAAGGCGCTGCGCAACCGCCGCTCGCTCTCGATGTGCTTGGCCACCAGGACCGCTCCGCTCGTACCCTTGTCGATGCGGTGCACGAGGCGCGGACGGAAGTCGAGCCCCACCGTCGGAGCGCTCGGGTCCTGGGGCGTGAGGTCCGAGCGTTCGAAAGCCAGGTCCAGGAGATCGCCCGACAGGCAGGCGCCTGATCGCTCCCAGCGTTCCGGCTCCACGGCCAGGCCGGAAGGCTTATCGATCACGAGCACGTCGGGATCCTCGTAGAGCACGCGCGGCGCCACGCCCGAGCCCACCGGCCGGAGCGGCGCATCCTCCTCGGGCATGTCGAGTGAGATCACTTGGTCGGTTCGCAGGCGCTGGGAAGGCACGACCGGGTTGCCATCGACCAGCACGCGGCCCGCACGGATCTGAGTGCGCAGGTATCCCTTGTTGAGGAGCGGGAACAACAGGCACAGGAGCTCGTCGAGCTCGATGCCCCTGCGCTCGCGGGAGACGACGATATGCTGGCTCATCGCGGCGGCGCGCTCGATCCTCGCGGCCCTCAGGAGGCCGTCAGAGCCGCCTGGTGCAGGGCTCCGACGTAGGGAAGGTTCCGGTACCGGCCCGCGTAGTCGAGCCCGTAACCGACGACGAACAGGTCCTCCACCTCGAAGCAACGGAAGTCCGCATTGAACTCGACCTGGCGCCGGGCCGGCTTGTCGAGGAAGACGCAGGTCCGGACCTCGCGCGCTCCCCGCTCGGAAAGGGCCGCACCCAGGCGGTTGAGCGTGTTCCCCGTATCGAGGATGTCGTCCACGAGCAGCAGATTGCGCCCCTCGATCTCCTGTTCCGTGGGCAGGAAGTTGAGCTTCAACTCACCCGATTCGGTCCCGTCCCCGTAGCTGGACGCGGACACGAAGGCCAGCTCGAGAGGGATCGGGATGCGGCGGATGAGATCGGAGGCGAAGATACAGGCCCCCTTGAGAACGGAGACCACCGTGAACTCCCGGCCACGGTAGGCCTGGGTGACCTGAGCGGCGATGCGGTCGATGCCGGCGACGATCTCCTCCTCCGTGTACAGGACGCTCTCAATGTCTTCGTGCACGTGCTCTGGAGGGTCGGTAGAGGGGAGGATCGGGGAGGGCCGGGGGAATCCCTGAGGATAGCAGGTGCCCTCGCCCGCGCCCACCGTAGGCCGCCGACACGGAGAGCACCGCCCCACGGGAACGCTCGGAGGGGCCTCAGGGCGCTCTGGAGTGCATCTCAGGGCGCGGGCCCCGAGAGCCCCCGTGCCGATCACCTTCGGTGCGAGACCAGGGATTCACGCGCGCGATACACCGGATTGAAGTGAGTGGCCAGCCTTTCACACCCTCTCGCGACCCCCTAAATGAAAACAAGGCCACAATGGATAGCGATCATTCGCTAGACTGCAGGTGTTGCGCAGTAGGGATTCTATCTCGCGGCGCAGTTCGATACCGGGGTCGGACCAAATCACCTAGCTAGCCGCACAAAGAGTCTAGATGGCAAAGAGAAAGTACAATCGTCGTTCTGACGAGCAATTGATCGAGGATCTGCAGACCAAGATCCAGAAAGTCCAGGAGCGCCTTGAGTCCAAGCAGCGCAAGGACTCCCCCGTACTGAAGAAGCTCAGCAACATCGAGCGCACGCTCCGGAACTTCGCCCAGCTCTCCCTCGACCACGATCGCCCGGACCTGGCCAACATGGTCACGGCATTCCTGGCCGGCCTGAGGCGGGCGGCCGATGAAGGCGGTCGGGACATGCCCGTACGCCGAAGCAGTTCGCGCAGCGACATCGAACTCTAGCGTCCGCGGAGAGGCTCTCTCTCGGTGTGCCGCGGCCGGTGTACCGCGACTCAAGGCCTCGCGAGGACTCCATCGACCAGGAATCCGAACCCTCCCTGGCCGCGCGCCATGCGGCCGGCGGAGTCGATGTGCAGCACGGCACCGGGGGCCAGCAGCAACAGGCCCCCACTGCGCGTGGCCGCGCCAGCCACCAGACCCGCCATGGGCAGGTCTCCGAGAGCCCGCTCCTCGTGCCCGTCCGCCGCGATCCTCAGAGCCCGGCGCTCGCGTCCCCCCACCAGCCAGACAGAGTCGGCGTCCGGCACGACCGCCATGCTCGGGTCCTCCAGGCCCGTCTCCAGCACTCGCCGGGTGGAGAGGTCCGCCGCCAGATGCACGAGGCGCGCGTCCGGGCCGGCAGTGAGGACCCACCACGAGGAGCCGGCGCCCGCAGCCACGGCCCGTATCTCGTCGCCGGGACGCGCGGAACGCACGCCGTACGACCCGAGCAGACTCACCCTCCCCCTCGAGTCCCCCACGAGCACCTGCGCTCCACGGGCGGCGAGGCAAGTCCCCTCGCGCACGCGCGCCAGGCGATGAGCCACGCCGTGGGGTGCGACGCGCCACACTTCCACTCCCCGGGGACCGTCCAGCAAAACCGACGCCTGCCCGCCGCTGGCCGCCAGTCCGAGGGGCCGACCCTCAAGGGGCACCTCGACACCCGTGCCAACGCAGAGCAGTCCGTGGGGCCCATCGGGTCCGTCTCCGCGGGCCAACAGGCACCACAGGTCACCATCCTCACCGACGGCGAGATCGACCGGGCGGGAGAGGAAGGCGGAGCGCGAGACGAAGAGCTCGCGATCCAGGCCCACCAGGTGCCGACCGTCGCGATCCGCGACCCAGAAGTGTGGGACGCCCGGTTCGGGCGAGACCTCGCCCCAGGTCACGCTCCCCAGCCAGAGGGCGACAGCCGCCGCGGCCCCGGCGCCGAAGGCCAGCACTCGCGCGGGGGCCGCCCAGCTTGCAGAACGCGCGTCCACACCCCCAGGACCCGCCGGGCCTCCCCCGGTGTCGGACACCCTACCTCAGGCGTAGGGCGCGACGCCCTCGTGGGCGAGCAAGCGCTCCTTGATCGCCAGACCGCCCGTGAAACCGCCGATCCCGTCGGCCGCCACGACCCGGTGACAGGGAACGATCCACGGAACGGGGTTGGCGCCGTTGGCGCCCCCCACGGCCCGGCTCGCGCCCGGCTGTCCGAGCCGATTCGCGATCTCACCGTAGGTGCGCGTGTGCCCGAAGGGGATTCGCAGCAGCTCGGCCCAGACGGAGAGCTGGAACTCGGTCCCGCGCAGGTCGAGGGGCAGGTCGAATGCCCGTCGCCCCCCGTCGGCGACCTCGCGCAGCTGCTCTGCGGCACGCTGCAGGAGCGCGCCGTCCGCCTCCCCGTCCGGTCGCTGGCGCTCCACCCAGCGCCGGAGATCTCGTTGGGCACGGGCCGGCGTCAGGGAAACGAAGCACACGCCGCGCGCCGTCACGGCCAGGAGCGGGGAGAGCAGCTTCGTCTCGACCCACACCTGGCGGACGGCCAGGGAACCCGCCAGCGTCCCCTCAGCCATCGCCGCCGGCGTCGCCTCCGCCGTCGCTCAGGCGGGCGACACGGTAGCTGTTCCAGATCGCCAGGGCGAACACAGTCGGGATCAGGATCACGACCGACAGGATCAGCATGATGCTGTAGTTCAGTCCGTCAGAGAATCCGCTGTTCTGGGAGGCGACCGCCTCCCGGCAACTCTCTCAGGTGCTGCCTGGAGGAGCCAGGCAGAACAGCACGGCGAGGGCGAGCAGCGTGCGCGCAGCGGCCGAAAACGGAGGACGGAGAGTCATGATGGATCCAGTCTACGCTGCCGGGATCCAGGTGTAGAGTGCCAGGTACACGAGCACGCCCGTGACACAGACATAGAGCCAGAGCGGAAAGGTCCGCCGCGCCAGCTTCTTGTGCTCCTCCCAGCGCTCCGCGCGTGCCAACCACAGGGTGCGCAGCACCATGGGCAGGTTGACAACCGCTCCCAGCACGTGGGTCAGGAGCAAGACCAGATAGGCGCCGCGCGCCGCGCCCTCTCCCGCGAAGCGCACCGGCCCGCCACGGCCCGGCAAGACCACGAAGTGGTAGTGCAGATAGCTCGCGAGGAACAGGGCGCTGGCCGCGAAGGCCGCACGCATGAACCCCGCGTGCAGCGCCCGGCGCCCGGAGCGAATGGCGACCAGACCGCACAGGAGCAGGACGGCGGAAAGGCCGTTCAGGGCGGCGTTGAGCGTGGGTTGAAGGGTAGCAGGGCGCACTGTTGCACCGGCCAGATGACGCACGCGCGCCACGGCCCGGGCCGTGCCCTCGCGCGTCGTCCCTTCGTAGTAGCCGCGGATCTTTCCCTCCGCGTCGACGGCCACGAGCAGCGAGGAGTGGGTGACGAGCAGCCCCGGATCCGCCTGCGGGTCCTTCGCGACGGCCAGATGAAAGCTGTTCCGTATCCAATCGTGGATCCGCGCCTCGTCGCCGGTCAAGAACAGCCAGCGGTCGGAGTCGGCCGCTGCAAACTCGCGTGCGTACTCGCTCAAGACCTCTGGCGTGTCATGTTCGGGGTCGACACTGACCGAGACCAGGCGGGCGCTGGTGTCCTCGAGCTGGTCCTGGGCCCAGCGCATCTGCACCGTGAGTGCCGGGCAGATCGTCCCGCAGCGAGTGAAGATGCAACCCGCCAGCCAGGGCCCTCCGAGGAGATCTTCGTGGGTGACCTCCCGACCGCTGCGCTCGATGAGCCGGAACTCACCCGCGAGACCGAACTCCAGCGGAGAGGAGGGCGATGGGTTGCGCTCGACCCCCGCCGAACCGCCACGACCGGCGCCTGGCTCGCAGGCAATGCCGCCGAGGCAGAGCGCGAGGACTGCGAGCGCCCTTCCCACGCGAATCAGTGGTCCTTCATGAAGCGCTTGTCACCGTAGTGACGCTCGGTCGCCGCTTCCTCGATGCCGACCACCTCACCGGTTGTCTGCATGTACTGAGATCCGATCGGGTGCTTGAGTCTTGAGTTGAAGGACGTGTCGGGCATGTTGGCCAGCATGATGATCGCCACCAGGGGAACCGTGAAGCCGACCATTCCCTTGCAGATCAAGCCCTCCCACTTCATGTGCATGAAGTAGGTGAAGATCAAGTAGCCCTTCCAGAGGGCAAAGACCACCAGCCCTGACCGCATCAGCATGACCGACCACGACTCTGGCCAGACCAGCGCCCAGACCACCTCCAGGAGGGTCAGGACAAGCAACCAGACGAACACCTTATGGGGGCTGAACTCGTATTTTTCTGCCATGGCGCCGGGCCCTCCTACATCAAGTAAACGATCGTGAACAAGAGGACCCAGACCAAGTCCACGAAGTGCCAGTAGAGCCCGCCGAGCTCGACGCGCAGGTAGTCTTGCTGCGTGAACTTGCCGCGCACCGCGCCGACCCACAGGCACATCAACCAGAGTACACCCACGATCACGTGCAGGCCGTGGAAGCCCGTCATTGCGTAGAAGGTGGACCAGAAGATGTCCACGTTGGGCATCATGTGGTTGTCGAGCAGGACGCCGTACTCGTATGCCTGGACGCCGACGAAGGTTGCGCCGATCAGGATCGTCGCACCGAGCCACTTGACGAGTCCCGACTGGCTCCCGTGCTGGATGGCATGCAAGGCCATCACCATCGTCCAGGAGCTGCAGATCAGGATGAAGGTGTTCGCAGCGGTGATGTCCACGGCGAGCCGCTCGCCGGGATCGGGCCAGGCCGCCGTCCCCATACGCAGCACGAGGTAAGACCCGATCAGGCCGGTGAAGAACATCACCTCGGTGGCGAGGAAAAGCCAGATCGCGAACTTCCCGCGATCGACGGGAGGGCCGCTGTCGTAGTCATAGACCGGATGGTGGTCTACCGGCGCATCGATGCTCGGGTCGTAGGCTTGGAAGTTGGAGGTCATCGGGAGACTCTGATGGGGTCCGAACGCTCGATCAGTGCATCGAGCGGTACAGGGCCTGATCGAAGAGGATCAGGGAGAACAGGAGGGGCAGGTAGACGAGGGAGGTCCACAGCAAGGCGCGGGCGGTGGCTTCGGTCTGGCGCCAGGCGAAGGCGAAGGACGCCAGACAGTAGCCCAGTCCCAGCGCGAGCGCACCGATGGTGTACACGCCCCCCGCGAGATCCCACAGGCTGGGGAGCATCACGACCGGCAGGAGGACCAGAGAGTAGGCGAGGGCCTGGCGGCCCGCGGCGGACTCACCGTCCTCGATGGTCGGCAGCATCTGCATCCCCGCGCGGCGGTAGTCCTCGCGGTAGATCCAGGCGATGGCCATGAAATGCGGGAACTGCCAGGCCAGAATGATGGCGAACAGTGCCCAGGCCCAACCGTCGACGCTCCCCGCCAGAGCCACGTAGCCGATGAGCGGGGGAGCGGCGCCAGGCAGGGAGCCGACCAGGGTGTTCACCGTGCTGAAGCGTTTCAGCGGTGTGTAGATCGCCACGTAGCCGAAGAGGGCCCCGAGGGCCAACAGGGCAGAGAACAGGTTGAAGCGCAGGGCCAGGCCCGCGACCGCCACGGAGGCCAGGATCAAGGCGACGATGATCGCGTCTCGGACGGCGATCCGCCCGCAGGGCAGGGGCCGGTTGCGCGTGCGTTCCATGAGCAGATCGGTGTCGCGCTCGAGCACCTGGTTGAGCACCCCGCCGGCGGCGGCCGAGCAGGTGATCCAGAACGCCGCTTCAGCGGCCCGCAGGAGATCGATGGTCGTTCCGGTGGCCAGCAGGGCACCCACGAAGGCTGCGAAGGTCACGAGACTCGCCAGCCTCAGCTTGCAGAGGACCGCCCAGTCCGCGAGTTGCCCGCGGAGCCCCAGCACGATCGGGGCACTAGGCGCCGATGAAAGTCCGGACGGGCTCACGCGGAGCCTCCCAGGCCAGGAGCCTTCGCACCACAAGCCCCGCCATCGGCGAGCGCCACGCCGCGACTAGACCACATGGCGCACTCCACGCACTGGGCCAGCAGCAGCGCGCCGAAGAGAACGTGCAGGGTGGGAAATAGCGAGTCGTGGAGCGCCTGCGCCGCGGGTGTGGGCCTCACATGGAGGACGAGGAACGAGAGCGCGCCCAGGGAGAGTTGTACGGCGAGCAGGGCGAGAAGCCTACGGCGCGCGCCTCCCAGGGGAGCTCGGCCGCTCCCCTCTCCGGACACTGTGCTCAAGCCCCGAGCCAGGGCCAGGACACAGACCGTCGCGACCAGCATGACGATCAGGTGCGCTGCGAGGGCCACGAGGGCCTCGCTGTGCCGCAGCCAAGCTCCCAGAAAGATCGTCAGGTAGACCACAGCGCAGGTGCCCAGAGCCAGACGGCCCAGGTCCGTGCGCTCGCGCGGCTCGCCTGCCTTCGCCGCTCGCCAGCGAGGTGAGAGCACGACGGCGGCGGCGGCCAGCAGGGCGAAGACGGCCTGCCCCAGAGCTCCGTGCAGGAAAGCCAGACCCGGGCTGTTCTCCAGCACCCGGAAGCCTCCGACCGCTCCTTGCGCACAAACCGCGGCCAGGGCAGCGACCGCCAGCACGCGAGCACTTCGACGACCAGGCGTGACGAAGGTCGCCACCACCGTCCCTATGGCTAGCAAACCGACCAGGGCGCCGCAGAGGCGGTGGGAGTGCTCCACGAAGGTCCCCACGTCCCGAAACCATTTCTCGACGGGATAGAAGAAGAGGAAGTGGTCCCCGCGACCACGCTCCAGCACCAGCCAGCCGTCGATCGCCATGCCCGCCTCAAGGGAGGTCACGCTGCCACCGAACAACAGCAGCGGGATCGCAGCCACGACCGTCGCCAGGGCGAGGCGATGGGGCCATCGATGGGGGCTCAGGGGAGAGGCTGCAGACATGATCGGCGACGATGAGGCCCTGCGCTCCGGGGCGGCCCTGTATGCCAACGAGAGCCCGGACTCCGGGCCGTTCGGCGAGGCCGCCCTACCAGGGCAAGGCGAGGTGCTCTAGGCAGACTGACTGCCCTCCGCACAGAGATCTCTGGCCTGTGCCAGCCAGTCCTCCTCGCACTCCGGTGCGCCGTACTCGTACGGGCCGCGGTGGACCGTGAGCGGACGGTCGAAGTTGCCATGTCCCGAGGGCGAGGGCGCCTCCCACTCAAGGCTCGAGCCCTGCCACGGATTGCGGCCCACGCGCTGGCCCAGGAAGATGCTGTGGAAGAAGTTGCCGACAAAGAAGATCTGCCAGGCGAACAGCAGGGAGGCGCTGATCGAGATGAACTGGTTGACGGGCTGAAGGTGGGCGAACACCTCGTAGGCGTAAGGATCAGCCGTGCGCCGCATCAGGCCGGCCAGGCCGACCTGGTGCATCATGTAGAAGACCGCATTGGTGAACACGAAGGTCCCGACGAAGTGGATCTTCCCCAGGGTCTCGTTCATCATCCGACCGAACATCTTCGGGAACCAGTGGTAGATCGCCGCAAAGATCGCGAAGACCGACCCCGCGAAGACCACGTAGTGGAAATGCGCCACGATGATGTAGGTGTCGTGAATGTAGATGTCGACGGGCGTCGAGGCCATCCAGATCCCCGACAGACCTCCGATGATGAACATCGCGACGAAGCCGATGGCGAACAGCATCGGTGTCGTCAGGCGGATGCGCGCACCCCACAGGGTCCCAAGCCAGTTGAAGACCTTCACCGCCGACGGCAGGGCGATCATGATCGTCGAGACCATGAAGGTCATGCCCAGGGCCGGGTTCATGCCCGAGGCGAACATGTGGTGTCCCCAGACGATAAATCCCAGACCGGCGATCGAGGCCATCGAATAGACCATCGGCTTGTAGCCGAAGATGGGCTTGCGGGCGTGGGTCGAGATGATGTCCGAGGCCATGCCCATTGCCGGCAGGACCATGATGTACACCGCCGGATGGCTGTAGAACCAGAACAGGTGCTGCCACAGGAGCGGCTGACCGCCCGCCGCGGCCTGCACAGTCTCGGGGTTCATCTGGTTCACGAGCAGGTTCGTGGGGGTGAAGAACCCCGTGTGCAAGACACGGTCGAGCAGCTGCAGGATGCCGGCCGCGGTCAGCACGGGCAGGGCGAAGAGCTGGAGCAAGGCCGAGATGAACAGGGCCCAGATGCTCAGCGGCATGCGCATCATGGTCATGCCGGGAGCGCGCATCTTGACCACGGTCGTCGCGTAGTTGACCGCGCCGCACATCGATGAGATGCCGACCCAGGTGAGAGCCAAGAGCCAATAGGTCTGCCCCGACAAACTCCCCGGAGTGGCGGTGGATATGGTCGAGAGCGGAGGGTACGCCGTCCAACCGGCAGCCGCGGCGCCCCCCTCAACGAAGAACCCGACGATCACGAAGAACATCGCCGGCACCATCGCCCAGTAGCCGATCATGTTCAGCTTCGGGAACGCCATGTCCGGCGCACCGATCATCAGCGGAATCAGGAAGTTCCCGAAGGCCCCCGTCAGCAACGGGATGATCACGAAGAAGATCATGACCGTCCCATGCATCGTGAAGAGCATGGTGTAGAACTCCGGCGAGATGACCCGGCCCGTCTCGGGGAACAGGAGTTTTCCGACCACCGGCATCTCAGTCCAGGGCCAGGCGAGCTGCCAGCGAATGGCCATCGCCATCAGCCCGCCCACGAGGAAGAACACCAGCCCCGTGAAGAGGAACTGGAACCCGATGACCTTGTGATCCGTGGAGAAGATGTACTTGCGAATGAACCCGAGCTCGTGGTGCTCGTGGCTCTCGCGCACCGTCCCCGGCGCGCCCATCCCGGGGGCGATCTGACTGGTCGTCTCGACGCTCACGACTGATCCTCCATTCCATTGCTCATGAGTCGCCGCTGCTGCTCGGCAGTCCAGGCGTCGTACTCCTCACGCGTGACGACCCGAACTCGACCGTTCATCTTGTAGTGGCCCCAGCCGCACAGCTCCATGCAGATGAGGTCGTAGTTCCCGGTCTTGGTCGCCTCGAACCAGACGGGGATCGCCATCCCGGGCACGGCGTCCTGTTTCAGGCGAAACTCAAGTACCGAGAAGCTGTGCAGCACGTCGCGCGAGTGCAGGGAGAAGAGCACCTTCTCCCCCACCGGCACGACGAACTCATAGGGGGTCTCGATGTCGTCCATCGTCCCGAAGACACCGTCCGCTCCCGGGTACTGGAACCGCCAGTCGAACTGGCTGCCCCAGACATGTGCGAGGGGTTCCCCCTCGGGGACATTGCCGCTGAACTTGATCGACGCCCAGGTCCCCATCTGCGAGAAGGCGATCACCAGCAGCAGCGCCGCCGGGATACCGGTCCACAGGAGCTCCAGCTTGTGGTTACCGTGGGTGTACTCGCACTGGCTTGTGCGCTTCTTCGAGTACACGAAGACCGCGTAGACGAGGAGTCCCTCCGTCAGAAGGAAGAAGAACGTCACCATCCACAGGATCAGGTAGAAGAGATAGTCGATGTCCGGACCGTAGGTGGAGACGGTCTCGGGCATCCACCAGCCGTTCGCCGGTGCTGTCACGAAGGTCCACACCCCGAGGACAGGGACCAGCAGCAACAAGAAGGTAATGATGAGACGCATTCCGATATTCCTTGGAAAGTCGTGGCCGTAACGGACGACTAGTGGGTGCTCCCGCCCGAATCGTCGTGCGCGTGGGTGCTCGTTCCCGGTTCATCGTGTGCGGTCGCGAGCTCGCGGTAAGGCCTCAGCCCCTCACCACCCTTGCGCTCGGAGAGGGAGCGGACAAAGTGAACCAGGGCCCACATGTCTTCGGGCGGCACGAGCAAGTTGCCGTCGGCGCCGCGTGATTCGCCCAGCGCCGGCATCGGGGTGCCATTGATACCGGCGTAGATGCGGCGGTAGATGTCGATCGGTCGCCTGCCGCCGCGGAAGGTCCCGCTCGTCAGGTCTGCCGGAAAAATCGGGTTCCCCCAGTCGTCGTCGTAGGCCGACACCTTTTTCGAGGAGTCATCGGGATCTGGCTTGTAGGCCGAGTCCCCGTCGCCGCGACCGAGGACGCCGTGGCAGCTGGAGCAGTTGCCCGTGGCAGCGTCGTTGAACACGTCGCGCCCGCGGGCCAGCACCTCCTCGGTGGGCTCGGGCACCTCGCCGTCGAATGCAAAGAAGAGCTCCGGCGCCGCACGCCACTTCCCCTCGACCTCCTCGTAGGTCTCGACGACCATCTCGGCGGTGAGCACATCGTCGTCGGCGAAGCTCGCCAGCAGCAGGGCCTCGGTCTCGCCGCGCTTGGAAAGCAGCATCACGTAATCCACGAGCCCGTGGAGGTCGGCGTCCGAGAAGCGCCGGAAGGACGGCATCGCTGTCCCCGTGGCCCCCCGGGCCAGAAGCCGGAACAGGTCAGCCCTGCGGGGGCGCGCCTTGTCCTTGACCGCGGTGAACTTGAAGATTCCCTTGCGGTAGTCGCGAGGCAGCGGGTCGAGAAACTGCGCGGTGGGGCCATCGCCCCCGCCGGCGTTGCCGTGACAGTGCATGCACTGGGTGCGGTAGAGCTCTGCCGATTCGGCCAGGCGCGGGTAGTATTCCGCGAAGGTCAGGCGCGCCTCCTCCTGGAAGTCCTCGAACTCCTCCCGGTCGGCGAGCAGGTTCGCCCATTCAGCCGCCAGGCCCGGTCTCCAGAGCACCTCCACTTCCTCGTAGCGCTCCTCGGCTATGGCCGCGAGCTGCTCGGAAAAACGGACGTCGTTGTCCGCGTGGATCGCCTCCAGCCGCCCTTCGGAGACGCTCCCGCTGCCCGCATCACCCTCCTCGTAGGTCGGGTAGTTGGGATCGTAGCCGTCGTCGAACCAGGTGCTGGTCAACATGTACCCTGGTTCGGCGGCCGTCCCGTAGAGCATCTTGAGAGCTCCCAGGATCTGCGCCCTGACCTCGGGGGTCTCCGAAAGTTCCGCGACGACGGTCAGGTCGTTCAGCGCGAGGCTGCGCGGGGCTGCCTCGGGCTTCAGCCCGCAAGCCACGAAGAGCGGAAGGGTGAGGCAGGCGAGGAGCGGCGCTGACTGCAAATGGACTCTGGTCTTCATCGACACGCTATGAGGGATCGGCGTCAGTCGGTTTACGGTCCCCCTGCCTTTGGACGGCGCCTTCGCCGGCCGCCGATGCGGGGGTGCGTCAAGAGGACGACCACACCACCACGAAGGCGGGGCAACCGTCCCATTCGCCGGAGATTCTGACGCCCCCTGCTAGCGTGTCAATGCCACATACCGAGAGTCCTCCCCCAATGTGCCGCATAACACGATTAGCCCATCTCCTCCTCTTATTATATGGGTAGTTTCCGGGCGCGAGGAACGCGCGACGAGAGAATGCGAAGCGCGTGACGGACCGACGAATTCGGTGACGCTCCCATCGACCGCCGCCCCCGCCTCCGATAATGGTGAGCCATGAAGAACACGGTCCTCCACGAGTTGCACGCCGCCGCAGGCGCACAGCTGCTGCCGGCTGGCGAGCCGTGCCCGCTCCTGACCTACGGCGATGTGCCGAGCGAATACCGAGCCGCACAGGAACATTGCGCCCTGTTCGACGAGACCGACCGCGGGCTCGTGCGGGTCTCGGGCGAGGAGAGGATGGAGTTCCTCCACAGGCTGCTGGCCAACGACGTCCGAGCTCTGGCGCCCGGTCAGGGCAATCGGACCCTGCTCCTCACGCCCAAGGGCAAGGTGCGATTCGACGTCGACCTCGCGTGCACCGAGGACGCGGTCCTGCTCTCCACTCCGCCCACTGGCGCATCCTCTCTCGTCGAGGCCCTCGACACGTTCCTGTTCGCGGAGGCCGTCGAGATCGTCGACGCCACCGAAGAGTACGCCCCGCTCTGCCTGCTGGGGCCCGCTGCCGCGGAGCTCGTCGCCGCGCTGACCGGTGACGCGCCACCGGAAGAGGCACATGCCCACGCACGCGTTCCCTGGGAGGGCCATTCCCTCACCGTCACGTCCCTCATCGCCTGCGGGTCTCGGGCATGGCGCCTGGACGCCGGACCGCAAGGCGCCCCCATCCTGTGGACCGCCCTGCGTGAAGCCGGGGCCCAGCCGGCAGGCCGGGTCGTGGCCGACAGCCTGCGCGTTGAGGCCTGCGCCGCCCTGCTGGGCGAGGACATCGACGAGGGGGTCTATCCCCAGGAGGCCCGCCTCGAATCGGCCTTCAGCCTCGACAAGGGCTGCTACATCGGCCAGGAGGTGGTAGCCAAGATCGACACCTACGGAGGATTGAACAAGTGCTTGACGATCCTCCAGGTCGCGCACGAGGACCCCGTCCCGCGCGGGACCCACTTGCGGCGCCTGCACGAAGCGAGCGGCGAGTGGCGAAACGTGGGCATAGTCACCTCCTGGGCCTGGTCCTTCGCCATGGATGCGGGCCTCGTCCTGGCCCACGTCAAGCGCCGCAATCAGGCGCCCGGCACGCGCTTTCACCTGGGCGATACGACGGCGGAAGCCACGGTGCTGACTGCTCCCGTGCGCACGGGCGCCGTCGCACCCAGCGGCGAATTTGAGTGAGGGGCCGCGCGGATCAGCGGGTCGACTCGACGGGCTCGAAGGCCGCCGGCGTGCCCAGCGCTCGCTCGAGCTGCACCCTCACGCCGAGATCGAACAGGTTCCCCACCGGTACGCGGCCGCGGATCAGGACCGGGACGCCCGTGATGCAGTGCACCCAGATGTGGAGCTCGCCGCGGATCCCGAACAACCCCGCGAACTCGCGTGACTCCTCGCCCTCGGGTACCTCGCTGCGCAACAGCACCTCCGTGCATTCGAAGTGGCCCGCGGGAGTCCGGACCACCTCCGTCTCGCCCCGCACGAGGGTGACGTTCCAGAGGCGGTCCTTGTCCACCATGGTGAAGCCGGTGGTCGGCCCTCCCTCGCGCACGAAGGCACGCGCTATCCAGACCGCTGCCAGCATGTCCACCGAACCCGGGGGGACCGCGCGCTCGCGGAGTTCCCGCCAGACGCGGTGGCCGGCGCGCTTGCACTTTTTGCAGTGGAAGTCAGAGCGCCAGGGCAGGGTCGGCTCGACGAAGTGCTCCCGGCGCTCGCAGGTCCAACAGTGCCCATCGTACCGATAGGTCGAGAAGCTCTCGCCGCCCCGGGTACCGATCATCAGCTCACGCCTGCGGTTTTCCGTACCTGCCTGGACGTCGCGGTGGATCAGCATCGGCCAGGTCTGGGGGTTGAAACGGGTCGTCAACTCGTGGTCGAGGTCGTAGCCGAGGTAACGCCCCTCGGCCGCGCTCCTCAGCAATCCCACCCAGCGCACGGGCGACACCGCCTCGGTGTGCACCTCCAGCCCGGAAACATAGCGCTGCACGCCGGAGCTGAGGGTCACCGAGCCCACCCCAGCTCCCCCCAGGAGGCCGAGGTCGATCACCACCTCGAAAGTCAAGATCTCGGCCGGAGCTACCCAGAGCGGGAAGCCGGTGAACCCGAGGTCGAGCTGTAGGCTGCCCTCCACCAGTTCCGGATCGCCTGAGCCCGCAAGGGCCTGTGCTCGTGCCGACAACTCCTCTGCGCCGACGACTTCGGTGCCCTGCAGGTCGGTGGCATGGACTCCCATTGCCAGGAGCGTCGGGAGCAGGAGAGGGACGGAGGAGGGCAAGTGAGGGGGCGTCGGTTCCAAGACTGGCCGCGCAGTACCGGGAACCCTAGAGAGACGTAGTTAGGGATGCGAGAGCGAGATCAAGACCCGGGCGTCTGCTCGGCGGGCAGGGTGTCCGCACGCCGCTCCTCAAGCATGCGCTCCGCCTCCCGCGTGGCGATCCGCTGGGGGGAGGAGCCCTCGGAGACGGCGCGCTCGAGCACGCCCCGCACCGTCTCTGCGATGCGCCCACCGATGCGCCCAAGAGATTCCCGACGCCCGTCAAGATGGAAATGTGCGCCGCGTATGAGGGCGCCCGCGCTGATGACGAAGTCAGGCACGTAGAGCACGCCCCGTTCGTGTAGAGCTTCGGCGTGGACCCGGCGAGCGAGAGGATTGTTCGCGCTCCCGGCGACAACCCGTGCTCGCAAGCGGGGAATGGACAGGTCGTGAAGGATGCCACCCAGAGCGCAGGGCGCGAACACATCGCACTCCTCCTCCAGATCGCGCGTGGGATCGAGGAGCTGCATGCCCAGCTCATCGGCCACGCGCCTCCCGCGCTCGGTGTCGAGTTCCGTGCCGGCCACACGCGCCCCGACGGCCAGCAGTCGTCCCGCCAGCCGCCGGCCCACGGCCCCCAGCCCCTGGATGACCACGCGCCGTCGCGGCCAGTCCGCGGTCCCATCGAGGTGTTCGAGGGCGGCCTCCATGCCACGGAAGACGCCCTCAGCAGTGGCCGCCGACAGGTGTCCCGGCCCACGCTCACCCGGGCCCGTGACGTGGCGTGTCTCGCGCGCGATCCAGGCCAGCTCGGTCTCGCCGGTGCCCAGGTCCGGTCCGCAGGTGACCTCGCCTCCCAGGCCCTCGATGATCCGCCCGAGGTACTCGTAGGCCTCCTCCCAGTCCACCTCGGGATGGTCCAGCAGCACGGTCTTGACCCCGCCGGCCGGGACGCCAGCCAGGCAGCACTTGAGCGTCATGGCGCTCGCCAGGCGCATGCAGTCCCGCAGGGCCTGCTCGTCATTCCGGTACGACCAGCGCCGTATCCCCCCCAGGGCCGGCCCCACGCTGGTGTCGTGGATGGCCAGAAAGCCTCGCAGGCCCGAGCGCCTGTCGTGCAACGCCAGCACCCGCTCGAAGCCCCCGCGGGCCATGGCTGCCAGGATGCCTGTTTCCATTGCACCGAGACGCCCTCCTGGGCCGCCGCGAACCTCGATTGTACTCTGCATCAGCAATCTCGCCCGATGTAGTCCGCGCGGGAAGATCGCGGACCGCGAGGCGTCCCTGCCGTCATGCACCCGCTCACCCTCCCCCTCCAATCCCGGCCGTCCCTCCTGTGCGGCGCCCTCGCCCCGTTCGCCCTCGCCGCTGCCTGCGCCACGCCGGCGGGGACAGTCGCGGAGTCCCCAGCCGAGGGCTCCACCGTCGAGGAGTATGTCCCCCTGGAGATGCGCCTCCCCGACGACGAGCCGACCGTGGGGAAGCTGCTGGTGGACTTCAGCGCCGCCATCAACGCCTGGACGATGAAGGCCTGGAATGCCGGTAACCGCCGGGACCGACAGAAGCAGGACAGGCTCGAGCTGTACCTCACCGCCCAGGCGAAGAAGTACAAGGAGGCGCTGCTGGTCGAACTGGAGAGCGGCCCCGCGCAGAACCGCACCGTGGCCGCCGCGGCCCTGGGCTTCGCGCGCGAGGCGGACACTCTCAGCCCCCTGCTCAGCGCCCTCGCCGACCCGCACCCCGACGTCGTCCTGAACGCGATGCTCGGCCTGAGTCTGCTCCAGTCCCCCGACACGCCCCTCGGCCAGGTGTGCGAGATCCTGCGCCACGACGCAAACCCACGCATGCGATGGAGCGCGGCCTACCTGACGCGCACCCTGCTGGAGGTCGGTGCCCGCAGTGACTGCGTGGGCGACGCCGCCCACATAGGCCTCTCGGACGAGGAGCCGATGGTGCGCACCCAGTGCGCCCTGATCATGGCCTTGCTCGGAGAGACCGAGCGCCTGGGAGATCTCTCCGTGCTCCTGCACGACGGTGTGCCCCTGGTGCGCTCCGCCGCCGCTCGGGCCCTGGTGCACCTGGGCCTCCGTCACCCCCCGCACAAGGGACGCGCCGCCCGGGCCCTGGTGGAGGCCATGGCCGCGGCGGAGCGCCGCGAGCGCGGCCAGCTCGCTCAGCAGCTGGTGGTTCTCAGCGGACACCACCACGGCATGGAGGTCGAGCGCTGGGCGGAGTGGGCGAACCAGCTGCCCTGATTCGTACCGTCCTTGGTCGCGGCCGCTACCCTGGGGGCGTGGGACACACTTCCAGTGAGCCGGAACGGCGCGCCTGGCCCCTGGCCGCCGCTCTCCTGACCGTTCTCGTCCTCGGCGGGCAACGGGCCGCGGGCCAGGCCGATCCAGCGCCGATTCAGGATCCGGGCAAGGCCGAGACGGCGCCGCCGGGCCCCCTGGGCCCGCGCCGGCCGGTGGACGGGCTTCGAGGCCTGGTGACCCACTCGACCCTGGAATTCGTCGGGCACGCGCGGCCCCACGGTTTGGCTGCGGTCTTCGTCTTCCCCGACAGGGCGCGCTGGCGCATCGAACCGCGAGGCGGGGACGAGGCGGCACGCCGTATGCGCTTCCGCTACGGCGAACACACCTTCGGGATCGAGCCGGGGCAGGCCACTTCGCGCACCCTCGAAGGGGCGGAGGGAGCGGCATGCGTGCTGCAAATGGAATTGCGGCGGGCGGCCACCCTCTGGCCCCACGGCTTCGAGTGGCAGGGCGAGGGCCGGCTTCGGTCCGCCGATCTGGGCAAGTCCGGACGGCTCATCGCCCTCCTGGGCACGGCACTCGAAAGGCCGGTCGAACTCACCAGCCTGCGCGCGGACGGCCGCCCCCTGGAGACCTACAGGGAGATCCGCTGGCGCGAGGCGGATGCCCGGGGCCGGCGCTGGCCGGCTTCCTGGGACCTCGTGGTGGAGGGGCGGATCATCTGGCACGAAACGATCACCAGGGTGGACACGAGCACGCGCTACCTGGACGCCTACTTCTTGCCCGCCGACCGTCGGGCACGGCCACCAGTGGCGGGCAAGGGTCGCATCCTGCCCGTGGACATGCCCCGGCGCGTCCAGCGCCGATTCCCTCTGGAAGGGCCCGGTTGGGATGCCGCCCGGCAGCAAGCCGAGGCGCTCTGGGTCGAGTGGCGCGCGGGAGGAGACGGCCCCCGCCTCGACGAGCGACCGGCCATCGAGCTCGACCGACGCGCCCGTCCGGTCGCCGTCCTGCTCCAGCTCGCGGACCCCCTCGCCGATGTCCCCGAAGGCTGGACCGCGCGTCCCGGCTGCCCCGGGATGGCCGCCCTGGTGGATGGAACCGAGCGGATCAATCCTGCATTGCTCCAGCGTCTCATCGACCGCTCGCCGCCCGGGGCCAAGCGCGGCGCTCCCCTGGTACGCCTGACCCTGGGCCCACCCGATCCCCTCGGATTCCAGGTCTTCCTACCCCTCCGACCCGGGGAGGACTGATCTTCGTAGTGACCGCAAGCGGCGACCTCCCCAGAGGACACAGGTGGGAGGTCTGGGCCGCTCGAAGGCATGCCGAGCTCCCGGAAGGAGGCGCGCGGGGCATTCCAGGCTGCTTCCCGACCGAATCTCCCCCTGGGCACTCCATTTGCATGGAAGCCGATTCCGTCTCCCTGGCCCGACACCCAACCGAGGCTGCCCCACATGCCCCGCACACTCCGAACCTCGTTCCTGATGTTGCTCCTGGGTTTCTGGGCCCTCGACTCGAGCGCCTGGGCCCAGCGCCGCACCTCCCAGAGCAGCCCGCGCTCCAGCCGAGGCTCCTCCGTCTCCCGCTCGAGTTCCTCTCGGTCCAGCAACCAGGGACGCTCTTCCTCCGTCAGCCGCAGCCGCCCCTCGATCTCGGTCTCCAGCGGCTCCCGTTCGGTCTCGAGCCGGGGTAGTGTCTCGGCGGGGAGTGTCTCCCGTCCCAGTCCGGCCCCCAGCACGCGATCCTCGTCGCGCTCTATCTCCACGCCGCCGAGCGTGGGTTCGTCATTCCGCTCGAGTCCGCCGGTGAGGATCACCTCGCCGCCCCCGACCAGGACTGGCGCCACGACGCGCATCGTCACACCCGCCGCGCCCACCGTCTCCCGCTCCGGCGTGCCCAGCACGCGCTTCTCAACGGGTCTCTCAGGCGCACGCCAGCCCGGGTCGAGCTTGAGCGTGCCGACTTTCAGCGCCCCCGTTTCCTCGGCCCCCGCCACCTCCAGGTCCTCGCGCTCGGCTTGGCCGGACTCGTCGAACGGGTCGGGGGCATCGGGGCCCGTCATCATCGACCTGCGTGAGGTCGCCCGGGTCCCGGCTGCACGCATCCCGCACCTCTATGGAAGCTCGACGACCCTCTCCGGCGCTCGTGCGCTCCCGCGCACGCGCGGAGCCCTGCCGACCGTGAGCCTCGCGGATCGGGCACAGCTGGACGCCGTCTGGGAACGCTACCCGCGCTCGCTCTCCACCTCTCCCAAGCCCTCCGCGGCGGCACCCTCAGTGAGTAGCGCCTCCGCACCGAGCCGCTCCCTCTCGCGCGCACGCATCGCGGCCCGCGCCATGCCCGCAACCAGCGCGCAACCCGCCCGACGCGCGCCTGGCAAGTCCGCCGATACCGCCTCGACCTCGACCGAGAGGGACTGGAACGAGCTCCGCAAGCGCTACGCCGCGGCCCAGTCCGCCGACCCCGCCCTCGGGGGCGCCGTCGGGGACGCCTCCCGCGCTGCGGCTGCTGCAGCCAGCATCGGCACCAGCATCGTCCTCTCGGGCTCGGGCATCGTCATCGGCTCCGGGTACTACCCCGACTTCGCCTCCGACCCGGTCGGGTGGTGCAACTGGTGGTACTGGAACGACTTCTATCCCGGCTTCTGCGGCTATTGGATGGGAAGTTGCGGGTTCTGGTTCGGCTGGGGTTGCAGCCCCTTCAACTGGAACTGCAACTGGTCCTCGCCCTGGTACGGATGGGGCACGGGCGGGTACTGGTACCCGTACTATGCGCAGGCATATCCGCCGGCGGTCGTGTACGAGACGGTGGTCTACGAGCAGAGCGGCGGAGCGACGGTGCTCGCCGCCGACCAGCCGCCCCTCGAAGGCGCGCCCGAGCCAGCTCCCAACGCGGAGGCTTCCCCCACCTTGCTGCGCGCCGCCGCCGAGTACCTGGCTCTGGGCGACCGCGCCTTCGCCGAGGGACGCTACGGGAGCGCCGTGCACTACTACGCGAAGGCGGTCGAGTTCGCCCCCGACGACGGGGTCATCCATCTGGTGCTGAGCGATGCCCTCTTCTCCACGGGCGACTACCACTACGCGGCCTCCGCCCTGCGCCAGGCCCTGGAGCTGGCCCCGGACCTCGCCGGGGCAGCCATCGACAAGCACCAGTTCTACGGCGAGCCCGAGGACTTCGAGCGCCAGCTCGCCCTGCTCGAAGCCTATCTGCAGGATCACTTCCTCGACGACGACGCCCGGCTCGTCCTGGCTGCCAACTACCTCTTCGGCGGCTACGCGGCGAAGTGCGTGGAGCTGCTCGAAATCCCCTTCAGCCTCGAGGTGCGCGAGAGCGCCGCGGGTGCGGTGCTGCTCACTGCCGCCCGTGCGGTCGCGACGACGGTCGAGGGCTGAGATCGCCAGCCCATCACATCAGACCTCGACCTCACGCGGCCCGCGGTCCGCGGAGTAGACCTCGACCGCGGCCTCTTGAGCGAAACGTGCACGGAAAGCCTCGGTCAGTCGCGCATTGAGTTCGGCCTCGCCCCCGCGGCGGATAAGGATCACGGCACAGCCGCCAAATCCCGCACCGGTCAGGCGCGCACCCAGGACGCCGTCCACAGTGGCGGCGGTCTCCACGAGGCAGTCGAGTTCTGGGCAGGAGACCTCGAACAGGTCCCGGAGCGATTCGTGGGCGCTGGTCATCCGAGCGCCAAACCCAGCGGGCCGGCCGTCCAGCAGGGCGTCGCGCGCCGCGAGCGCCCGACCGACTTCCTCGATCACATGCTGCGCGCGGCGCGCGAGGAGGGGCCCGAGGGCGGAGCGCCGGGCGGCGAGCGTGTCGGGAAACACGTCGCGCAAACAGGTCGCGTCCGGCTGCTCCTCGCGCAGGATCTCGAAGGCGCGCCGGCACTCGTCGACGCGCTCGTTGAACAACCCGGCGGCGAGTTCGCGCCGCACACCGCTGTCAGCCACTGCGAGGGAGATGTGATCGAAGTCGAAGGGCAAGTGGCGAGTACTCTCGTCCTTGCAGTCGAGCCACAGCAGGCTGCCGGGGCGCGCGAGCCCAACAGCAAAGGGGTCCATGATCCCGCAGCGGACCCCCACAAAGTCGCGCTCGGCCCGCAGGGCCGCGCGTACGCGCAACATGGCGTCAAGCCCAAGTCCCCAGACCTCGCTCAGGGCGAGGGCCGTGCCAACGCAGATCGAAGCCGATGAGGAGAGGCCCGCACCCACAGTGAGGTTCCCGCCGAAGAGGACGTCGAGCCCCTCGACGCGGTCTCCCGCCACACCCGCCAGCACTTCCCTCAACACGCCCAGGGGATAGTCGCACCAGGTGCCAGCCCGGACATCGGGCAGGCCGTCGAGATCGGCATCGAACCCCTCGGATGCGAAGGTCGAGGCGAAACGCACGCGGCGGTCAGCTCGGGGGCGCACGGCGATGAAGGTGCCGCGGTCGATGGCGACCGGCATGACCGGCCCGCCGTTGTAGTCGAGGTGCGCCCCCATCAAGTTGACGCGCCCGGGGGCGAAGAACTGCCGCGGAGGGCCGGGGCCGAACCGCCGGACGAACTCCCTGGCATGCTCCGCATAAAGCGTCGCGAGCTCGCCCTCCTCCCGCTCGACCCTCGTTTCACCCACGAGGTACAGCATAGCGGCCGTTCGAGGCGGATCGGCGCTTTCACGCGCGCGTCCCGGCGGCTATCTTCCCAGCCGTGACGACGCACTTCACGACAGCTCTGCTCCTGGGCCTGACCCTGAGTTCCTGCGGCAGCGTCTCCTTCGAGCGCCGCACGGAGGACTCCGGCACCTTCCAGGCCACGGGCTGGGCGCTGACCCTGTTCGCCGTGGACTTGCCCAAGAGCGCCACCAACATCGCCCGCGAGAACATCTCCGACGCCGACCTGCCCAACATGGAGGTGCAATCGGTCAAACTGCGTCCCTACCTGGGTCGGTTCGACTGGCTCCTCGAACTGATCTGCATCCGCCGCGCGAGTGTGAAGGGTACCTGGGGTTTCGCCCGCGACTGAGCGCGCCAGGGGCGCAGCGCCACGGTCCATCCAGGCGCGAAAAGATCTGCCGCGGTCCGGCGATGAGAGTAGGCTCTCGCGGTCTTGAAACCCGAGGAGAGCATCACGCCGACCCTGCGGTTGGCCCATCCCCTCGAGGACGAGGCGGTGGGCGCCTTGCTCCGCGCAGGGTTCCAGACGGTGGACGAGGAGCGAATCGCGTGCGACCTCGCGCGCGCTCATCCCGCCTTCGACCCATCCCTCGCGCTGATGGCCGAAGTGGAGGGAGAGCCGGCGGGCTGGATCCTCCTGCTTCCGCGCGAGTTCAGGATCCGGAACTGCTGGCTCCCTCTGAGCGTGCTGGGCCCGGTGGTCGTGGATCCACGTTTCCAGGGAATTGGCATCGGGAGCTTCCTGGTGAACGGCGCCCTGGAGAGCCTGACGGCGCGCGCCCTCGCGGGCGCTGTTCTCCTCGGAGCCCCCGAGTTCTACCGTCGCTTCGGGTTCGATCCGGCCTTCGACTACCACTCGATCCGCCTGTCCGTCGACGTCCTCCCCGAGGAAGGGGACACGTCCACCTGGCGCGCACTCACAGGAGAGGACCTGCCCCACCTCGCCGGCCTACACGAACGCGCCCACGAGGAGATCCAGGGCTGTGAGCGGCGCCTGCCAGCCGCGGCGGACTGGGAGTCTGTCGCCGCGGGAGCCCACAGCCTGGTGTGGGGAGAGCCGGGCGAACCGCGCGCCTACCTGCGCTTCCGCAAGCAGGATGCGCTCGAGATCAGCGAGTGCGGATGCGCCGACGCAGCGGGCGTCGACGCCATCCTGCGCATGCTACGCAGGTTGGCGCGCGAGCACGGGATGCTGGAGGTGACCGCCAACGTCGCCCCGCCCCACCCCGTCGCCCAGGCCTTGCTCGCCCGCGGAGGTCTGCACGAGCGCAGTACCTACGGAGATGCCGCGATGCTCCACGTGCGCGCCTGGCCCGACCTCCTCGAACGGCTGAGCTCCTGGTGGGCGCCCCTGCTTGCGATCCTGGAGAAGCCGTCGATCTCGCTTGAGATCGACGGCGAGTCCCTGCTCCTCGCTGCCCCTGGGGGTGAGGCTTCGGTCACCAGGGGGCGCGACGAGAGACGACACCTGTGGGTACCCCCCGGCTGGGCCGGCGGCCTACTGACGGGCAAGCGCTGCGCTGCTGACCTCCTCTTCGAGGAGCAGGTCCGCGAGCGCTCTCGCCTCACCGACGACGCGGAGTGCTGGCTCCGCACGACCTTCTCCGGCGGGGCCGCCCAGTGGCTGTTCTCTCCGGCCTACGAGGACTGAGGGAGGTCAGGCCAGAGGGGCACTGCTTGGCGCCGCGTCCGCCGCCAGGCCCAGGAAACGGCGCAGGGTGGAGCGGCCGAGGTAGATCAGCGGTGTATCGCACCAGGCCATGATCATCTTGCAGATGTAGACCCACACGATGATGGAACCGATCGTCTCCCACTCCATGCCCAGGCCCCAGCGCAGGAAGATCGAGTTGACGATGATCGTGTCGGCCAGCTGGCTGATCATGGTCGAGCCGTTGTTGCGGATCCACATGGCGCGCCCCTGCGTCCGTCGCCACCAGAAGTGGTAGAGCCTGACATCGAGCAGCTGGGCGACGAGGTAGGCAGTCATCGAGGCGAGGAGCAAGATGCGCGGGTTGTAGAAGGTCGCGCCGTAGGCGACCTGCATGGCCCCGAGACCCTCGTAGCCCCGTGGCGGAGCCCACAGCTCGCTGGGCGGCAGCCATACGCCGACCTGGATCACCGCCAGCATGAAAAGGCTGGTGACGAAGCCGAGGACGACCATCAGGTCGGCCCTGCGTCGCCCCCAGATCTCCGAGACCACATCGGTCAGGAAGAAGGTGAACGGGTAGGTGACGATGCCCGCGGTCAGGGTGATCGGCTCTCCGCCGTTGATCCAGGCCGGCCCACCATCGGGGAATAGATCGAAGAGCTTGGTGCCGATGATGTTGGTCAGCACGAGGGTGACCGCGAAAAACGCGGCCATCGTCGTGTAGACGATGTCGGCTCGACCGATCCGGGGGGGGTTGCTCTCGCCACTCTGCATGGGTTCTGCCGCCGATCATGGCTCGCCCGGAAGCGGACCACAACGGCCATCGCTCCCTGCTTCCGCGACACTCGCTCGGGAATGAGCCTACGGAGGCAGGCCCTCCGGAGAGATGCACGATAGACTGCCCCGATGCAGGTCATCGCTGAACTCCGCCGGATGGAACCAGAGCGCTTCCTCGCCATCTATAAGGCCCTCGAGCAGAAAGGCTTCGGGCCACTGGATGGGGAGGTCGCCAAGGTGATGCGGTTCCGACCGCACGCTATCAAGAAACTCCCCATGGCGCAGCGAGCCCGACGCGCCAAGGGAATCATGGAGCGCAGCGCCAATGCAGAGCTCTGCTACGAGATCTTCGGCAGCTACCTGTTCAAGGAGCACAAAGAGCTCGTGCTGGGATTCCTCAACGCCACCGGCGTCGAACACGACGAGGGCATGATCGAAAACACGGATGCGAACCAGCCCGACTCCACAAAGGTCGCCGACGCGATCGCGGAGCTCGACGGGAAGTTCTCCGCCGAGGATGTGACCCTCTACCTCTCGATGTGCGCCGAGCAGTGGCCGACGGTGAACGAGATCCAGGAAGCCTGGCAGAGTCGCGCCTCGGTCAGCTCTTGACGCGCTCGATGAAGCGCCCGTCGCGCGTATCGATGCGGATCCTCTCGCCCGCAGCCAGGTAGGACGGCACCTGCACCTTCAGGCCCGTCTCGGTCACCGCGCCCTTTAACTGGGCCTGGGCCGTGGCGCCCTTGATCGCGGGATCGCACTCCACGACCTGCAGGTCCACGCTCAGCGGCAGGGTGATGCTGACCACCTGCCCGGCGATCAGCATGGCGCGAATGCCCTCCAGGCCGTCCTGGAGATACCCGCGGTCTCCGCCCAGGTCCTCGGCACCGAGACCGAACTGTTCGAAGGTCTCGTTGTCGATGAAGTGCCAGGTGGTCCCGTCGCTGTACATGAAGGCGCAAGGGTGCTGCTCGAGCTCGACCTCCTCGAACTTCTCCCCTCCACGAATGGGCTCATTGAGGACCTGCCCGCTGAGCAGGTTCTTCAGCTTCGTCTTCGCGATGGTGTTCCCGCCACGAGCCGTGGGCGTGCTGAAGGTGACCGCGGTGATCATCATGGGCGCGCCCTTGAACTGGATGCAGACGCCGCGCTTGAACTGGCTGGACTCGATCATGGGCCGAGATCATAGCGACCGCGGCGGTCGCTGGCAGCGCAGGCAGACGTGGGTTCCACGTTGGGCCACGACCAGCCTGCGGATCGGCGCGCCGCAGGAGAGACAGGACCTCCCCTGGCGGCCGTAGACCTGGAATTGCTCTTGGAAGCTCCCTGGTCGGCCCTCGGGAGTGCGGTAGAAAGTGTCAAAGCTCGAGCCCTCGTGCGCGATGGCCTCCTCCAGGGTGGCTCGGATCTCATTGTGCAGGCGGGCCGCGGCGAGCACTGAGAGCCGGTCGGAGCGGCGCAGTGGATGGAGCCGAGCGCGGTGCAGGGACTCGTCGACATAGATGTTGCCCAGGCCGCAGACGAAGGCCTGATCGAGGAGCAGAGGTTTCAGGGCGCGGCGGCGCGAGCGCAGACCGTTGCGAAACCAGGCGGGAGTGAACTCCTCACCCAGAGGTTCAGGTCCCAGACCCGCGAGAGCCACGTCCGCTCGCTCCACGTAGGTGAAGCGGCCGAACTTGCGGACGTCCACGAAACGCAGGACGCATCCATCATCGAGGGGCAGGCGCAGGCGCTCGTGCGGCCCCGGCGCGATCCCTGCCGGATCCACGTGCAGGCGGCCGCTCATGCGCAGGTGGCAGAGCAGGTGGCCCGCCGGGCGACCACGGCGCTCGAGGTCCGCCACGATGTACTTGCCGCGGCGCCAGACCCTTCCCACGGTCGCGCCCTGCACGGCGCGCTGGAATGCAGCCGGGCGCATCCCTCCGAGGGTGCGCTCCCACTCCACCCGGACACCCTTGATCCGGCGCCCCGTCAAGTCGGGGCGGATCAAGCGCACGACGGTCTCGACCTCGGGCAGCTCAGGCATGAGTTGCGAGTCTAATCGGCTCGCCTAGAGCCAGCTCTCGCGCAGCCCCTTCAGACGACGTGCCGCACGCCCAGCAGCTCGTAGAGCCGGTTCTTGACCTGGCCGTACTCCGGGCTGCCGAGGTCCCGCGGGTGCTCGAGTCCGACCTCTACGATCTCGGCGATGCGCCCCGGCCGTGACGTGAATACGACGATGCGGTCGGCGATCTGGATCGACTCGTCCACATCATGTGTAACGAAGAGGATGGTCTTCTGCTCCTGCTGCCAGATGCGGATGATCTCCGAGCGCATCGTGAGCCGAGTCAGTGAGTCCAGGGCTCCGAAGGGCTCGTCCATGTAGATCACGTCGGGTGAGACGGCCAGCGCACGCGCGACCTCAACACGCTGCTTCATGCCGCCCGAAAGTTCCATCGGGTACGCCTTCTCGAAACCCGAGAGGCCCACCAGGTCGATCGTACGCTGGACGATCTCGTCCCGCTCCTCTCGAGGGAGGTGCCGCAGCCCGAGGGCGACGTTGTCCCACGCTGAGGCCCAGGGGAAGATCCCGTACTCCTGGAACACGAAGACCCGCCGGGCGTCCGGCTCGGTGACCTCGACACCGTCGATGCGCACGTGGCCCGAGGTCGGCCGCTCGAACCCCCCCACGATGTTCAGCAAGGTCGATTTGCCGCATCCCGACGGTCCGAGCAGACAGACGAACTCTCCGTCGGCAACCGTCAAGTTGACGTCTTCGAGCACACTCAGGGCTTCGCCGCGCTGCTCGAAGCTCTTCGAGACTCCCTCGAAGACAACCTTATCTCGCCGTTGCTCTCGTTTACTCATCGCTCGACATACCCCCACCGCACCTCGTCGAAGCGCTCCAGTTTGCGGATCATGTAGTCCAGCACGATCCCGATCAGACCGATCACGACCATGGTCGCCACGACCAGGTCGTAGCGGCTGCCCATGTTTCGAGCGTCATTGATCAGGTAGCCCAGGCCCGAGTCCATCCCGACCATCTCAGCCGCCACGATCACCAGCCAAGCCACTCCCAGCGCGATGCGCAGGCTCGTGATGATCTGGGGCAACGCCGCCGGGAATACCACGCGCCGAAACACCTCGAATTTCCCCACACCGAAGTTCATGGCGGAGCGCTGGTGGACGAGGGAAATGTTGCGCACGGCGGCCATGGTCCCGACGGTGATGGGGAAGAACGAGGACAGGAAGATGAGAAAGATCCCGGCCACGTCCCCGATCCCGAACCACAGGATCGCGATCGGGATCCAGGCGATGGGCGAAACGGGCCTCAGCCCCTGAATGACCGGGTTGAACGCCAGGAATGCGCGGGTGGACCAACCGACGACGAGGCCGAGGGGAATCCCCACGGCGCCTGCCAGGAAGAAGCCCCACGTGACGCGGAACAGGCTGGCGACGATGTCTCCCCACAGGCGCTGGCTCTCGATCAGTTCGACCGATGCGGCGATGACAGCGAAGGGGGTCGGGAATACCTCCGCATGGACTAGCTCGCAGGTGAACTGCCAGATGGCCAGACCGATGAAAGAGACACCGATCGGGTAGGTCACGGCGCGCACGGAGTCGCTGAGGCGGCGAGTGAGGAATACACAGAGCGCGCCGCAAGCAGCGAAGAGGAGGGCCCAGGCGCTCATCGCGACACCTCCTGCCGTTCGGATCCCGGAATGGGAGGCAAGCGATCCATGTCCCAGTCGATCTCAGCGAGCGGTCGTGAGAAGGTCGTATCGGCATACTCCGCGAAGGCGATCTCTCCGCTCAATACGCCGATCTCCACGGCCAAATGCATGATCTCGTCGAACTCCTCCTCCAGGGGTGCGAGGTTGGTGTACTTGACCCGATCGACGGGCTTGCTCAGCACGTACTTCAAGAGCTCGGGGGGCTGGAAGTAGTAGAGCTCCGCGGCCACTTCGGCGGCGTCCATGCGGTGTTCGAGGTCCTCGTCCAACCATTTTCCGGACTTGGCGATGCCGTCGACCAGCTCCTGAATCAGCTCCCGTTGATCGTCGATCAGATCTTCGCGGACAACCAGGACGCAGGAGATGAACTCCTCCCAGATGTCCTTGGTGTGGTAGAGCACGCGACCGAACCCGTCCACTTCCGCCTTGGCAGCGAAGGGTTCGCCCACGATATAGGCGTCGATGCTGCCCTCGCGCAGAGCCGTGGGGTGCTCGGGCGGAGGGACCTCGCGCAGCTCCATGGAGTCGAAGCCCATGCCCCACGTCTTCATCATGCGGTGCATGAGGATGTTCTGGTTCGCGTAGCGGCTTGGGATCGCGATGACCTTGCCGCGCAGGTCAGCGAAGTCACGGATGCCGCTGTCGACCCGGACGACGATGGCCGTCCCGTCTCTGTGGCCGAGGTGGACGATCTTGATCGGAACGCCGTCCGCGGCGAGTTGCATGGCCATGGGAGCGAGGATGAACGCCCCGCCGATCTCCTTCGCGATCAGCGCCTCCTTCACGGTGGGCCAGTCCGTGAACTTCTGGCTCCGGAAGAACGATCCCTCCGCGCTGTTCTTGGTCACCCAACTGGTGACCGGACAGGTCAGATGTCATGTGACGGGCAGGAACCCGACCACCAGTTCTTTGCGACCAGCGATGGTGGACACGAGCCGCGTCCACCCCACGTTCATCTGCACATGGGATAAGGTGATCACAAGCACCCAGACGAGGGACCCCAATGCGATCTTCAGCTTCATGACACCCCTCCTCCGAAACGAAGGAAGCCCTGCATTTCGGTGGATTGAGATCCGCCGGCAGGGCGTCCGAAGGTGGGGAGAGCGGCGCGCGCCTCCTCGGTGGGAAGACGATCGACGCCAGGAAGGCCCTCAGCACGCGGTGGGATCGTGTTGAGGGTGCGGCGGCAATAAATTTCTAGCTTGAACATGACGGGTGCGGGGCGCGCGTATGGAGAAAGTCGAACCCTAGAAACTATCGGGATTTTAGGCGAGCGGCTGAACCGGGTCGAAAAACCTCAACCGAGAAGAGCTGGATGAAACCCCTGGAGGCCTACAGCCAGACCTCGCAGGTGTCACCGGACTCGCGCGCGCGGTAGGTGCGGGCCTTGCGACAGGTCACGTGGCGAGCTTTTCCGGTCGCGGGCTCGAACTGGTAGTTGTGCAAGGGACAGACGGCGTAGCGCCCTTCGACGAGCTCGCCAGCGATGATGCGGCCCCCCTCGTGGGGGCAGCGGGCGTCCAGGACGGAGATATTTCCGTCCACTCGGCAGAGAATCAGCTCCACGCCGGTACCCGCCAGGGTGTCGCCGATCTCGACACTTCGGGCCGCGCCTTCCTCCAGCGCGCCCGTTCCCTCGATGACGGTCGGTCGCCCGCGAAACAGTCTCTCCAGAAAGCGCCCGATCATGAGCGGAATCCTACCACGCCTCGTTCGAGCGTCGGATCCGAGCCGGAGCATGGAGCGCGGCGCTCGAGGGGATAGCATGCGCACCAGCATGGCCCGCGTCCTTCTGCTCGATCTGGTCGGCCTCACGCCACGCATGATCGGCCCCGACACGCCGAACCTCGCCGCCTGTGCGGAGCAGGGAGCCCTGTCCCCGATGACGGGGGTCCTGCCCGCGGTCACCTGCAGCGCGCAGGCGACGATGCTGACCGGCCTGCAACCCGACCAGCACGGGGCCGTCGGCAACGGCTGGCTCGATCCTGCCACCACCGAGCACGCGTTCTGGCGCCAGTCCAATCGCCTCGTTGGAGGAGAGAAGATCTATGAAGCGGCGCGCGCTCGGGATGCGCGCTTCACCTGCGCCAAGCTCTTCTGGTGGTGGAACATGGGCGCACGGGTCGACTGGTCCATCACGCCGCGGCCCTTCTACCCGGCCGACGGCCGCAAGCTCTTCGCCGTCTACTCCAGCCCGCACGAGTTCGGCGCGGAGATCGAGAGCGCGCTCGGCGCCTTCCCCTTCTTCGACTTCTGGGGCCCCAAAGCCGGGCTGGCCTCGAGCCGCTGGATCGCGGACGCGACCCTGCACACCCTCGCGACGCGCGCTCCCTCCCTGACCCTGTCCTACCTCCCCCACCTCGACTACGACTTCCAGCGCCACGGGCCGGACCACGAACGCTCACGAGAGTCCGTGCGCGAGCTGGACAGGATCTTCGGGGACCTGTGGGAGGCCGCGCAAGCCAGCGACACCGTCCTCGTCGGAGTCAGCGAGTACGGCATCACAGCCGTGGACCAGCCCGTGCACATCAACCGCGCCCTGCGGCGCGCGGGCCTGCTGGCCGTGCGCGAGACGCCCGTGGGCGAGGTGCTCGATCCCTTCGCCAGCCGCGCCTTCGCCATCGCCGATCACCAGCTGGCGCACGTCTACCTGCGCGAGGAGACCGATGCGGAGGCCGCCGTGGAGGTCCTGGCCGGCCTCGATGGCGTGGAGGGCCTCTGGGTCGGGAGCGAGCGGGCACAGATCGGCCTCGACCACCCGCGCGCGGGAGGGGTGGTCGTGACCTCCAGCTCACGGGCCTGGTTCACGTACTACTACTGGCTCGACGAGGCGAACGCCCCGGACTTCGCCCCCACGGTGGACATCCACCGTAAACCGGGCTACGACCCCTGCGAGCTGTTCATCGATCCCAAGCTCGCCGTCCCTCAGCTGAGGGTTGCACGGCGCCTGCTGCAAAAATCGATCGGCATGCGCACCCTGATGGACGTGATCCCCCTCGACGCCGGTCTAGTGGGCGGCAGCCACGGGCGCCTGCCCGACGACCCCGCCGACGGCCCGTTGTTCCTCTGCTCACAGCCCTTCGGCAATTGCGGGCCGGCTCCGGAGTCGGGAAGCGTGGCGATGAGTTCCGTGAAAGACCGCGTCCTCAAGCTCCTGGAGTAACCGAGCATGCCGTATCTCGTTCGCCGCTACGTCCGCACCGCGCTCGGCGCCCTCGTTCTGGGTGTGCTGACCGGCTTGCACATGTCATCCGCCAAGTATCTCGGCGCGGGCACGACTCACTGGCCCTACGTCGTCGCCCACACCCACCTGCTGTTGATCGGCTTCTTCCTGATCGGTTCGATGGGCATCGCGATCTGGAAACTCCCGCCGGCGCCGGCGACCAGCGCTCATCGGCCCTGGATCGACTCCGTGGTCTACTGGCTGATCACCTTCAGCACCCTCTCGCGCTTCACTCTCGAGGTATCCCTCGGCTACGCCCCCGAGCACAACTTCTATCAACTCGGGATCTTCGCGACGTCGTGCGTGCAGACCGTGACCATCATGCTCTTCGTCCTGAACTGCCTGCCGCGCATCCACGGCGCGGAGAGCGACTGATCCGCGCAACTCAGGGGCCGAGGGTGCGCGCCTCCTCGTCCCAGCGCAGGGCCGCCGCCTCGGCGCCCAGGTGCCGGTAGTGGGCCGCCAGGGCACGCGCGTTCTCCACCCGCGGCAGGAGACGCTGGGCCTGCTCGAGGCAGTGCACGAATCCCTCGCCATCCCCTTGCTGCAAGCGCACGAGCGCCAGATTGCGGTAGGCGCCCTCCGCCCTGGGGTGGTCCTCGATCAGGGCCACGAGACCCGCGGCAGCCTCCTCGGTGCGCCCGAGGCGGGCGCGCAGCAGGGCCAGGTTCATGCGGCTCTCGGGCAGGCTCGGATCGAGTACGAGAGCGCGTCGATAGGCCTTGCGGGCGTCATCGAGGCGCCCGGCGGCCTCGAGGATGAGGCCGTGCAGGTGGTAGTAGGAGGGCAATCTGCGCGAGAACGCGCCCGGCGGGAGATCGGCCCCGGCGGCGGCGACCTCGGGGAACCCTGCGATGGCTGCAGCCATCATGGCCAGCCCGGCGTCCGCCGCCACCGCCGCAGCGTCCGTACCGGGCCAGGCGAATGGCGACAAGAGCCCGTCCGTGGTGTGCTTGACGCGAATGCGCTCGAAGCGCGAGGCCGGCGGCGGTGTGCGCTGGATGAAGTGGTCGTAGATCTCAACCTCCGCCACATCGAAGACCGGCGTGCGGCGCATGTGACAGGCGACGCAATCCGAGTCGCCGTGGCGCTCGCGCGAGAGGCTGCAGGGCGCGGCCGTCGCGCTGGCGAGTCCGGGAGGATGGCACTTGCCGCAGGCAGCGCGAGTGCGCGCGCGTTCGGGGGCCTCGAACACCGAGACATGAGGGTCGTGGCAGACCTCGCAAGTGAGGGGGACCGGACCGGTGCGAGATTCCAGATAGCAGGGCGAGAGCAGGGTGCGCTCGACCTGACTGACGAAGGCCACGTCGGAGTCGGACGCGGAGGGCAGGAAGACGGCCAGGCTTTCCAGCATGTCAGCGCCCGGAGCGGGTATGCCGCGCTCGCCGGCACGCAGGGCGATGCGCGCGTCCCCTTGCAGGTGACAGCGGGCGCAGATGGAAAGTCGCTGCTCGGTCCCCATGGCCGAGTGGTCGAGGATCGGATCGGCTCCCTCGACCTCCCCACCCTCCAGATCAGTCCGCCGCCAGGCCGCGTGGGCGAGCGTGTCCCCGTGGCAGGCCGCACAGGAGATGCCGTGGGCCTGCCAATCCGCGGGGATCAGGTTCAAGGGGTAGTCGCGCGGCGGGAGGTTGTCCGTGTGGCAGGCCAGGCACTCCTCGCTGATCGGGGTCGAGAGGCGCATTCCCGGGATCATCATGTGGCCCGGAGCGAGAACCGCGCGGCGAGCGTGCTCGCCATGGGCGCTCAGCACCTCGAGCGGGGCGAACCAGGCCAGGCCGCCGCGGTGCGCGGAAAAGGAGCGGTCCATGATCCCGGCACCGATCGCAAAGCCCAAGGGCGCGCTGCGGCGGCGCTCGGCGCCCGTGGCCCGATCACGCCAGCTCTCCACCAGCCAGCCCCGTCCAGCGCTCTCCTCGAGCAGATAGGTCAGGCCCGTCGTCGCGTCAACGACGGCCCCAAGCCCGTCGAGTTCCCCGGGAAGCAGCGGCCCCAGGGCGCGCCCCATCCCCGTCCGGGAGTAGGTGGCAACGATGGCGGGATGGCAGTCCGCGCAGTCCTCGCCGACAGCTCTCTCCGCACCCTGCACGGGCGGAGAGGGTCCGGCGGGCCCGGCCGCGAAAGCCAGAGCTAGCAGGACGGGCGGACCGAGAGCGACGAGGATTCGCACTCCCCTATTCTCCCCGAGCGAGAGTCGCTTGGAAGGCCCTGGTCAGTGTCCGTCGCGCGAAGGGGTAGCATGGCGACTCGACAGGCCATCCATGACGCCCCTGACCCTGACCCTCGCCCTTCTCCTGCCCGGTACGGCCCCGCAGGAACCTTCCGACCTGCACCGGGACTGGCGCGCGCGTCTGGAGCTGCCGCCGCTGGTGATCGAGCAGGTGGGCCTGTTCGCCCTACGGATCGATGAGCTCGAACGTGCCGTGGACGGCGATCCCGAGCAGCGCATCGAGGCCCTGACCGAGCGCCTCACCGCCCACCGCGGCGACCTCGTGGCACGCCTCGACCTGGCGCGCGCCCTCGTCGAAGGGGGCCGGGCCGACGAAGCCCACGGGGAGTTCGAGAGCCTGAGCGCCACCCTCACGCGCGCCCTGGAGGCCGACCCGGATGACTGGAGGAAGACCGCCTTCCTGGGGGAGGTGATGCAGGCATACGGCTTCGCGTTTCACAACCTCGAGACCCTGCAGCGCTCGGAGCGCATCCTGCACGGGCTGCTTGAACACGTCCCGGACGCCTGGCGAGCCTCGATCACCCTGGCGGAACTCTACCTGACCCAGACCTTCGCCCATGCGAGGGACAGGCGGGACGACGACCTGGCCGCGGCTCTGGTGCACGCGCTCGAACACGCCGAGGAGGCCATGGCGAACGCTCCGGATCGCTTCCGAGCGCACTGGACGCTCTTCAACGTGCGCTGGACCGAGCTGGCGATCTCCCGTCCCGACGCCTCCGACGCGCGCCTGGTCAAGGCGGTGGACGAGCTCACCAGCGACTTGCGCAGTGCGGCCCGTCTGTCAGACCATCCCGCCCTGGTGCGCGGCGTCGCCGACGCGGTGCTGGTCTCGGCCCTGGCCGCCTCCTGCACCTCGACCGAAGATCCGCGCCACACCTGGACCGCCCTGCCCCTCGCATTCCGCGAGCGCGCGGGAACGTTGCTTGAGGGGCTCGAGCCCCTCGCTGCCAACGCGCTCTTCGGCGAGCGCGCCCGCGAACTGTCCTGGCTACTGGCCTGGCTCGCCGAGCGCGCGGACGCATCCGATCGCTTCGAGCGCGCGGTCTCCGGGGCACGCGACGCGGCGCCGTTGATCGAGACGCTTATCGAGCTCGAGCGGCGCGCTGGAGAGCGCGGGACCGTCGATCGCCTCGGGGAGCGCCTCTTGCGCGAGCGGCTCGACGAACGTACCTACGCCCTCCTGGCACGGATCGAGGCAGCGTCCGGGGACGCCGCACGGGCCGAGGGTCACTACCGGAGTGCCCTGGAGATCGCACCAACCGACGAACACGCCCTGGTGGGGCTGGCCGTCGTGAGGTTGCGGCGCGGCGCGCTCCCCGAGGACACCTTGGCTCTCCTGCGGCGAGCCCTGGCCCGAGCCGACGGGCGCCCCCCCGCCGCCGAGACGCGCCTCGCCCAGGGGACAGTGCTGGCCCTCCTCGGACGCTACGACCCGGCCCGCGCCCACCTGCGGGCCGCACTCGCCGGCCTCGCCCCCGCCGTGCGCAGGGGCGCCGAGCGGACCATCGCGGAGGTCGACGCTCTCCTGGACTGAGGCCCAGCGCGAGGGAAAACTGGACGCCCCCGCGCCTGGCATGAGCCAGGGTAGGCCCTCGACCAACTCTCGCCTGGCGCCCCCCATGACCGGACGGGTACGGTCAAGTAGGCTGGGGGCGTCGGTACAGAGCGAACCCGCTATCAAGGAGGATCTCAGCATGTCGAAGGCAACGCTCTCGCCCATCCTGCCCCCCCGTCCCGCCGGCCACGCGATGCGTCTCATGCGCTGGGCCGCCCCCTTCGCCCTGGCCGCCCCCGCGTTCGGCGACTTCACCGGACTCAGCTCCGAAATCACCTCGCAGGACCGAGACATCAACGGCCGCGATACGAGCACGGTGCGCCTGTACGCGCACATGGACCATCCTCAGGACGAGCTCTACGCGGTCTTCGGGACCACGCCCTCGACAGGATCGGCGTACCTCCTGATCACGACCACCGACCCGCTCGGCTTCTACCATCACTTCGCCGGCGGCGACACGGCGGATGCGATCCTCCCGGCCCTCTTCCCCACCTTTCCCGACCTCGAATACGACTCGTTCGTCGGGTGCGGGGGCGACTCGAATGACACGAGCGTGCCCCTGCTCGACATCGGCATCGACTGGGTGCCGTGGAACAACGGCGGAGAGCTGGCCGCGGACAACGGCGGGTGGTTCGTCATCCCGCCCGACGCCCCGCAGACCCATCCCGACCCCCAGGGACGCGTGTTCCTGGGTCAGTTCACCGTGACGACCGGTGAAACGATCTCGGGCATCCTCAACATCCAGTACGAGCGCGGCCAGGACGAGACCGATCCGCAGGTGACGGGCATCGTTTTCGACATCGTCGTGGCGGGCGCCCTCGGCACGATCTTCTGCTTCGGAGACGGCGACGGCGGGACCTGTCCTTGCGGAAACTCCAACGACCACAGCACCTTTGGCGGCCAGGCGGGCTGCGCCAACAGCGCGCACTCCGGCGGCGCGGCCCTGCGCGGCGCCGGCTCGGCGAGCATCGCCGGCGGGACGGCGTCCTTCGAGAGTTCCGGCCTCGAGCCCGGTCAACCAGGCCTCTACTTCCAGGGCGACGGATCCCTCGGCGGCGGAGACGGCGTCCCCTTCGGCGACGGCCTGCGCTGCATCGGCGGAGGCGTCGTGCGCCTCGAGGTGGCCTACGCAGACGGCGCGGGCTTTTCGCGCACGACGATCGACATCGCCGCAGAGGGAGGAGTCAGCGCCGGCGAGACGAAGGTCTACCAGCTCTGGTATCGCAACCCGACGGCCAGTCCCTGCGGGTCAGGATTCAATCTGACCAACGGATTCGCGGTCGCCTGGGTGCCGTGATCCCGGGTGCGCAGGGAGCACCAGCAGGATCACTAGCAGACAACAGCCTCTCATCGCGAACATCACGGCCGGCGATGGGAGCGCGGGTTGATCCAGCGGAGAGGTGTCATCCTCACCAGCGCCGCGTACCTGCGAAGGGACCTACCCAGTCGATCGAGTCGAGCAGGCCGCCCTGAGCTCAGGTGGCCGTCCACGACATCCGCCGCGGCCTCGCCGCCATCCCACCCTCGCAGGTGCTCGGCGAAAGCTCGACAGCGCGCGCCGAGGGGCTCGCAGTCGACCATCAGCGCGTCGACGGCGCGCAGGACGGCGGACGGCGTGAACTCCTCGCGCGCCAGCATCCGGCCCAGGCCCAGGGTCTCCACACGCCCGAGATGAATGCGCTGGTCGGCGTGCTCCGGCACCCCGATGACGGGCTTCCCGCAGCGCAGGGCCTGGTAGATGGCTCCGATCCCGGTGACGCCGACCAGGACGTCCGCGCGCGCGAGGATCAACTCGCCGGGGAGGTAGTCGAAGACGCGCACGTTGTCGTGGGCGCTCGACACCCTGGCGCGACCTGCGGTCGTGATCACGAGTCGGTAGGGGCTCCCCGCGAAGGCCTCTACCATGCCCTCGAGGTACTCGGCGGACCTGCCGCTGCTCCCGATGGTGAGGTAGACGAGCGGTCTCGAGGTGTCCCATCCCTCGTCGAGGCAGTCGATGCGCGACTGCGGTTGCGAGCTATCCAACAGCGGACCGACGTAGTGCCATCCCGGCGCTCCTGCGGCGGTTCCAGGGGGATAAAACTCGGGCACGTCCGCCATCAGCGCCAAGCGGTGGGTCGGCTTGTATTCCGCAGCGTGCCGCATGCCAACGCGCACGAAGGGCGCCTTCGAGCGCCAGCGGCGGGCTATCGAGGGGCGATCGGCGCCCAACCCGGGAGCGCCCGGTTGCAGGTAGCCATTGCAGATCTCCATCTGGTCCACGCCCTCGAAGGCTGCCGAGAGCCGCACCGTCCTGCGCTGATCAACGATGACCAGGCGCGGCTCGATCTCGCGCATCAGGCCTCGCTCCACATGCACGAGGCGCTCGACCCAGCGGGTGTCGTGGTAGTCGTCCCGACCTCTGACGAGCACGAACTCATCCATGCGTTCCTGGGGCATCGTCTCGATGTCCCGATAGTCAAAGCCCTCTTCCACGACGCGCGTGCTGTGCTTCCCGCTCCCCGCCAAGATCACGGGGTAGCCGCGAGCCCTCAAGGCGCGCGCCACGACGAGCGGCCGGATCGTGTGGGCCAGGGCATGGCCATGGAAGAACACCAGGATCGGCAATCGTTCTCGGTCAGGCACCATCATCTGCCTCGACTCGTCGGCCACCCCAATTATCCGGCCGGGATCGAACGAAAAGACGTCGAGCCAGCCCTCTGAACAAGAATGGTCGGGGCGAGAGGATTTGAACCTCCGACCTCTGCAACCCTAGTCGCCTCGAGCGCGATGTCGCAAGTGGTCGTTTCCGTGCCAGCGCATGCCAACCGGGGTTAGTGGGCTTGGAGACGGCTTCTGCGGCCTGCCCCTTCCGGCTCCCCCGGGGCAATCAGTCTTTCTTCTTGGTGGTTTCGCCGCGGGCACTC
>DASCMO010000151.1:0-4906 GCA_036010965.1 Planctomycetota bacterium
CCGCGGAGTGGAGGCCGAAGCCGTGGCCGTCGGGCCTGGTGGTGAATCCGAGGGCGAAGACGCTCGTGAGGTTCGCGGGCTCGATGCCCACGCCGTTGTCGCTGACCTCGATGCGCACACGCCGCTCTCCCGCTCGCCGCACTCCCAGCCGCAGGCGCCGAGGCGTTCGCCCCCCCTCCTCCATCGCCTGCCGCGCGTTCTGGATCAGGTTGACCAGGACCTCGACGACCTTGTGGCGCTCCAGGAACACGTCGTCCAGACGCTCGTAGTCCCGCTCGATCTCAAGATCGCTCTCGCGCGGGAGCGCCCGCGTGCTGAAATTCAGGGCCTCCTCGACCCGTTCCTGGAGAGCACAGCGTTCCGCGACTCCACAGCGCCCCGCGAGGCTCTGCTGCGAGTCAATCAGCTCCCGGATGTGCTCGAGCCCGCCGCTCAGGGACTCGACTTCCGAGACGATGCCGGCCTGAACGGACTCCAGGTTCCTCGCCAGGGCCTCGACGAAAGGGCGCAGGTGAACGCCCTGCGGATCCTCGGCCACGAATGCCGCCAGGTCGTCGGCGTGCCGGCCGAGGACGGTCGCCAGCTCGGTCAACTCCTCGGCGCCGAGCGCCTGAGCCTTCTCGCCCAGGACCGCGGTCGAGACGCTGGCGCTGTTCAGCACATTCCCGACGTTGTGGAGCACGCCCGTGGCAATCTCCGACATCCCGGCAGCCCGCGCGGTCTGCAGCATGGCCGAGCGTGACGTGGCGAGGCGCTCGGTCATGCGATCGAACTCCCGGCCCAGGACACCCAGCTCGTCACCGCGCTCCAGATCGAGCCTGGCTTGCAGGTCGTCGCCCGCACCCACGGCGACGGCGTGCTGGGTCAGGCGCGTGATTGGATCGAGGATCGTGCGCTGGAGGACCTTGTTGAGGACCAAGAGCAGGATCAAGCACGCCGCGAGGGTCGACTGCAGGGCGTAGCGGACCGTCGCGCGCCCCATGCTCGAGATGTCTCGTTGCACATGAGCGCGGACCAGCATGGAGGGCTGATCGCGGATGTCCGCGAGTTCGGTGTAGACGTGTAACTCATCGTCCGTCCACTCGCGGATGACGGGATCGACCGACGCCGTGACGTCATCGAGGACATCGCGCTCGATCGCGGGCAACTCCTGCCCATCGAGCTGCCAGCGCGTGAAGGACACGCCGGTCTGGCGCGCGATCTGGCCCATCACATCGCTGGCGAGGAAGCGGCCCAGGATCAGCGTACCGAGGGGGAGTCCGTCCTCGCCGCCATCCAGCACCGGGCGAGCCGCGGCGAGCATCGGACCGCGCTCGGTCAGCATGATCCCGTCCACGGCCCCGCCAGCTCCCTGACGGTCTCCGACGAGCAGGGGATGGGTGAGGGAGAACTCCTGGCGCGGGAACTCCCGCAAGGTGACAGCGGTGCCCGCCTCTGGGTCGCGGACGGCCCCCCAGATCACACGCCCGTCAAGAGCACAGAAATAGAGCAGATCGACGCGCTCGATGCGGAGGGTCTCCTCGCTCAGGTTCACCTCGGGGTAGGCCTCGTTGACACCGGCGACGAACGCGCGCGTATCGTCACGCGTGGCCTTCATCAAGCACAGGCGATCGAGCTGGGCTACCTGGTCCTCGATGGCAGCGGTGACGCGCTCCATGTCGCCCATCGCCTCGGCGCGCTCCAGTCGCACGAAGCGCTCGGAGAGGATGGTGCGCTGGACGATGTGGTCCGAGGCTGCGTAGAACGCAACCACCAAACAGAGGGTGATGACGATCTTGGCCCGCAGATCCATCGTGACGGGAGACGCACCAGGAACGTGCCGGAGAGGTGTGGGAGAGGTCGTCATGGCGGCCACGATTGGGGCGCCCAGACTCACGCGGCGTTTCAGGCAGCGTCGGGTCTGGAGTCCGAGCCCTCGCAGGTCCTGGTAGGGGCAGCCACGCCTCTTTTCGACTCGAGTGCTTCCCGTGCTGCGTTGAGGAGATCGCACAGCTCAACCAGCTGATCTCCCTTGCGCAGGCGACAGCGGCCGGGATCGGCGCCGGAGATGATCTCCTTCAGGAACATCTCCATGCGGTAGACCGGACCGGCGATGCGGAAGGTGGTCAGGATTCCGACGGCGAAGATCATCGGCAGGCAGAGGACGAGCGACGAGAGGAAGAGCCCGACCAGGATGCCGGTCATCTCCCCCCAGACGATGGCGCCGTCGTTGGGCAGGGTGGAAGCCATCTTGCCCACGGCGTTCAGGAAGAGGAGGAACTGGGTCAGCAGCGAAAGGGCTGCCAGCCCCACAAAGGTGAGCGTGAGGCGGGTCTGCAGGGAGACCTTGATCAGCTTGATACGGCGCTTGTGCCTGGTCATGGGGCTCGAGTGGTGCGGCAGCCTGGAGCGGGTCCTCAATCCTCGTCGGCGGTGGGGACGGAGGCCCTTGAGACAATCGCCCGTGAACGCGGGGCGCTGGAGACGGCGCGCCGCCAGGCGCCCGAATCGGGCGGCAGGGTGCGCCCCGTGATGCCCGTCAGGGCGCGCTGCGCGCTGGCCTCGACGCCCGGGTCGGTGTGATCGAGGAGGTCGATCAAGGCCTCGATGGCGCACGGGGATCCGAGGCCTTGCAGGGTGCTGCAGGCCACCTGCAGGACGGCTCCCTCCCTGCGCCCCAGGGAAGCCACGACCGCCGTCGCCAGCTCATCTCGATACAAGCGCCGACCGGCGATCTTCGCGAGGGCGGCGATGACCTGTACGTCCGTACCGCGCTCGAGGGTCCCGAGCAAGTCGGGCGCCTCACTGCGCCACCAGCGCGATTCAGCCACCAGCCACACGCGCCAGCGTTCGGCATCGGTACCGAAGGCCTTGCGGGTGATGCGCTCGAGCGCCCAGCCCGCGCACTCGCGCACACCACGACTCTCGTCCGCGAGGAGCTCGACGAGCATCGAGACGGACTCGTGGTCCTCCATGCGGCCGAGGCAGTTGACTGCTGCGCGCCGAATGGCGGAGTTCGGATCGTCGAGGCCGGTGCGCACGCGATGGAGCAGGCTCCACTCGAAGGGCCCGCGAACGATGGAAGTGACGGAGACGATCTCGCTCAGGATGGTCACCTGCTGGTCGGGGTAGCGACCCAGCAAGTCTCCGAGCAGTTCAAGGCCGCGCACATCGGCACGGGTCGCCCCCAGGGCTCGGATCAAGCGTTCCCTCACGAGAGGATGGGCCTCCCCGAGAGCAGAGCGCACGCGACCGAGGGCGCGCTCGTCGCGCGCGAGGATGGCGCCCAGAGCGTCCTCGACCGCCCGCCCCAGATCGCGGTGATAGCGCGTGTCCAGGGCTGCCGGGCAAGCCAGTCGGACGGCGGTCGCCAGGTGCGCCGCCCTGCCGCGCTCGCGGAGCAGAGCGAGCGCGACGAGGCGTTCGCGCCGCTCGGCGTCCCCGGTGACCTCGTCGGTCGCGCGCCGCGCCGCGATCTCGGCCGGGATGCGCTCGAGGGCCTGGTCCACCGCTTCGCGCACGGGGCCCGAGAGGGACTCCGGGGCCGAGAGGACGCCCAGGAAGGGACCGATCGCCAGAGGCCCGAGATCGATCAACCCGCGCGTCAGAGTCCCGTCCACCTCGCCCTCGCTCGCCCCGAGCTCGTCGAGGAGGGCCTGGACATCGTCCACCGGCGCGACGCGCCCCTCCACCAGGGCCCAGCCCAGCGAGGGGAGGGCGCCCATGGCGAGCAGCAAGGCGCCGGCCATGGGCTTCCACGCCGGGCCGAATCGCGAAGGATGATCGGTGGGGAGGTGCATCGGTGTGGGTCGGGGGAGCGGCCGCGCGCCTGGCGCGGTTCAGTCATCCCCGTGCTGGTGTGCTGGGTCGGTCGCGTGCTTGGAGTGCTTGGGGTGATGGGCGTGGGTCTGTGAGGGCTTCGCCTTGTGGGGCTTGTGCTTCTTGGTCGGCTTCCCGTGGTGACCGCCGTTGTGCGGCTTGTGCGGCTTCCCGTGGTGACCGCCGTTGTGCGGCTTGTGCGGCTTGCCTGGTTTCCCATGGTTACCGCTCTCATGCGGCTTGCCGCTCCCGGCCGCTCCGCCGTGCTTGCCGCCGGCGTGCCCCTGCCCGCCATGACCGCTGCCGGTGGCTGGCGCCCCCCCATCGTCCTCGTCGAACGCGTCGTCCGCGCTCCACTGGGTGGAGATCGCCTGCCCCACTTCCGACCAGTCAAACTCAGCCGCCGGTCCCTCGTAGGAGCTCAACGCACCGGCCGTGTCGAAGAACTCGATGCTGACGAAGTCTTCGAGGTGAGCCATGTGTGATACGGGAGATACGACGCCCTGGATCTTGAGCAGGGCGTGCGGGTCGAGGCGCAGGTTCACCAGCGGCGTGTCGGGCAGCGCCACGATGCGCCAGCAGACGAGCTGGGGCAGTCCGCTGATCCCGGCGCTCTTTTCCGCCAGGGCAACATCGACGCTGACCCTCGCCCCGGCCTCGAGTACGACCCGATCGGCCGCGATGGAGCCGAAGAGGCGCAGGCCGGAGGGGATCGAGAGGGTTCCCTCGGGCGCGTAGATCGACCCGTGGAACACGCCCTGGGCGCGGATCCGGACGGGCTCGTCGAGGGTGCCATCGCCGTCTATATCCACAGGCTCTGCGGCGCTGATGAACAGGGCGGCGCGAGTCGGGTCCATTCCGCGGCTGGAGAGCTGCGAGCCCTGCTCCAGGACGCAGTAGGTCGTGCAGTAGACGCACACGGGCCCGGCGCTGGTGTCGAAGAGCAGCTCCGCCCCCGGAGCCAGCTCGAGAGCGCCCAGGACCAGGGTCAGGGGGCCCACGAGCTCGACCGTCGAGCCGCTCGCCACGCGCAGAGCGTCGTAGCGGACCTCGCACGCTGTCAGTACGAGGGGTGTCAAGCCTGAGTGCACGAGCTCGCCCTCGGACT
>DASCMO010000152.1:0-2213 GCA_036010965.1 Planctomycetota bacterium
CCTCCCACCTCCGACCTTCCCGGAGACGACCAATGAGCGTCCCCCCCGGTCCCCAGCGCACCCCCGAGGAGATTCTGTCCGCCTTCCTCGAGGCGCACCCCGACCCCTCGCCCGCCGAGGTCGAGGCTCTGTGCGCCGAGCACCCAGACCTCGCGGCCGACCTGCGCGATCTGTTCAAGGCCCACCGTGCCGTCGGCGCCGCCTTCCCCTCCACCCTGGACGAAGGCGTCCCCGGCCTGCACCGCGCCGCGCGCCCCTCTTCGGCCCCCGCCGCCAGTGGCTTCCGGGTGGAGGCGGGCATGACCCTGGGCGACTTCACCCTGGTGCGCATCCTCGGCCGCGGAGGCATGGGCGAGGTCTGGGAAGCCGAGCAGCTCTCCCTCTCGCGGCGCGTCGCCCTGAAGCTGCTCCTGCCCGAGCGCGTCGACCAGAAGGGCCTGGACTTCTTCGCTCGCGAGGCCCGCGCCGGCGGGCGGCTCTCGCACCCGGGCATCGTCGCCATCCACGGCACGGGGGAGGACGAGGGCCTGCACTGGATCTCCATGGAGTTGGTCGAGGAGGCCTGCGACCTGCGGCGCTCCCTGGACGGCATACGCGAGGAGGACGAGCTGCCAGCGGACCACTACCGGTGCGTGGCCCAGTTCGTGGCGGAGACGGCGGACGCCCTGGAGACGGCCCACGCGGCGGGTGTGATCCACCGTGACCTGAAGCCCGGCAACATCCTTGTGACGCGGGACGACCGCGCCAAGGTGCTGGACTTCGGGCTGGCCAAGCTGGTGGACGAGCAGTCCATCTCCGAGGTCGGGGACGTGGTTGGCACCTACTTCTACATGAGCCCGGAGCAGGTGGCCGCCAGGCGCGCCGGCCTCGACCACCGCACGGACATCTTCAGCCTTGGCGTTGTGCTCTACGAGATGCTGACGCTCGTGCGGCCCTTTGAGGGCGATACGACCGAGCAGGTGGCGCACAAGATCCTCGTGATCGATCCACCGTCCGCAAAGGAGGTGCGCTCCAAGGTACCCACGGACCTGGCGGTGATCTGCGGCAAGGCGCTGGAGAAGGACCGGGACCAGCGGTACGGGTCGATGGCGGAGCTGGCGGCGGACCTGCGCAGGCACCTGGCGAACGAGCCGATCATGGCGAGGCCGCCGACGGCGGTGCAGCGGGCGGTCAAATGGGTGCGCCGCAACCCGACCAGGAGCGTCGCCGGGACCGTGGCGGTGGCGGCGCTGGTCGTGATCAGCTGGTTGGGGTTGGTGGCCATCGAGAACGCGAACGAGGCTCGCGCCTCGCAGGAGCAGGCGGCGCGGGACGCGCGCCTGGCGATGGAGGCCGCGCGCTTTCTCGGGGGTGTCTTTTCCAGCCCTCGCCCGGGAATACTCGGGAAGGATGTGCGGGCAGTCGATGTCCTCGACGATGCGGCGGACAAGCTCGGTGATCAGTTTGCCAACAGCCCCCGGATCTCCGCATTCCTCCACGGCACGATCGGCAAGAGTTACCACTCGCTCGGTCGCATCGAAGACGCCATAGAGCATTTCGATGTGGCGACGCGAGTGGATGACCTGGCCGAGATCGACCCGAGGATGGCCGCCAACCTGCACATGAGCCTCTCGCTCATGCATCGCTATGACGGCGATGGCTCGGGTGCCCTTGAGGCTCTGGAGGAGGCCCGGCGAATCGCTGAACTGCACCTCCCGGAAGACATAGTGCTGCTCGCGGTCATCGAGGGCGACCTGGGGCTAATCAAGGCGCGGGCGGGAACGCACGCCTTGGACTCCTTCGTCCGCATCGCCGCGCCTCTCATGGGCCTGCAGCCGGAGCAGGCCAAGGCGCACTTTGAGAAGTCGATCATGGAGGTGCGCGCGCACTGGCGCAACGGAGAGCGGGCGGAAGCAGTGGCCCAGATCAGGGCCCTGGCGGCACCCGTGGCGGCCATACCGGGCATGTCCCTCAACGCGGGGCGCGCCCTGGGGGCCCTGACGGAGACACTGCGGCGCATGGGTGACTATTCCGCTGCAATCCCCATTGCCATGGCTGCCCGTGACCTCCTGCACGAGAGGACAAAGGAAGGTCACCCCTGGGCACTCAACGAGTCCGTCCGTGTGGGGTACATACTGCTCTGCGCGGAGCACTTCTCAGCGGCGGAGGCGGAACTCCTGGCGGCCCTGGCCGACTGTCGTGAACACCTCGGGGGCAGTCACCCGATCACCCTG
>DASCMO010000153.1:0-1538 GCA_036010965.1 Planctomycetota bacterium
CGGCCGAGCGCCTGTTCAACGAGCACCTCGCGCGGCTCGAGCGCGGGGAGGAGGCGGACTTCGAGGCGCTGTGCGCGGCGCACCCCGAAGAGGCCGACGAGTTGCGGCGTCTCCACGCGCGCTCGTCGGCCTTCCACGACGCAGCCGGCCCGGTCTCGCTGTTCCGCGGCCGCGGGGAGAGCGCCGCGGTCGTCCCCGGTCCGTGGGACGTGGCCGCGGGTCGCGTCCTGGGGGACTACCGGCTGGTGGAGCGCATCGGCCGCGGAGGAATGGGTGAGGTGTGGGAGGCTGAGCAGCTCTCGCTCTCGCGCCGCGTGGCGCTGAAGCTCTTGTTGCCCGAGCGCGTGGACGAGCGCGGCCTCGACTTCTTCGCGCGCGAGGCGCGCGCCGGCGGCAAGCTCGCCCACCCCGGCATCGTCGCCGTGCACGGCACGGGCGAGACCGACGGCCTGCATTGGATCGCCATGGAGCTGGTGGAGGAGAGCTGCGATCTGCGGCATTCCCTGGACGGTTTCCGGGAGGAGGCCGAGCTGGGCGAGGACTACTACGGCCACGTGGCGGAGTTCACGGCCGAGCTGGCCGACGCCCTGGAGGCGGCGCACACAGCCGGCGTGATCCACCGCGACCTCAAGCCCGCGAACGTCCTGGTGACCCGCGACGACCGTCCCAAGCTGACCGACTTCGGGCTGGCGAAGCTGACCGACGAGCGCTCCCTGTCGGTGGCGGGCGATCTGGCGGGGACCTACTTCTACATGAGCCCCGAGCAGGTGGCGTCGAAGCGCGCGGGGATCGACCACCGCACGGACGTCTTCAGCCTGGGGGTGGTGCTGTACGAGATGCTGACGCTGGTGAAGCCCTTCGAGGGTGACACGAGCGAGCAGGTGGCCAGCAAGATCCTGTGGATGGATCCGCCCACCCCCCGCGAGCTGCGCTCGAAGGTGCCGCTCGACCTGGCGGTGATCTGCGGCAAGGCGATGGAGAAGGACCGCGACCGGCGCTACACCTCGATGGCGGAGCTGGCGGCGGACCTCAGGCGGCACCTCGCCAACGAGCCGATCCTGGCGAAGCCCTCGGGTGCGCTGGTGCGGCTGGCGAAGTGGGCGCGGCGCAACCCGACCAAGAGCGTGGCCGCGGGGATCGCGGCGCTGGCGCTGGTGGCGATCTCGGGCCTGGCGTGGCAGTTGAGCTTGCAGAAGGGTCTGCTTCAGGACGAGAGGGACAAGCTCGCCAGCTCCAATCGGGAACTGGAAAGCAAGACCGAGGAGGCCGAGCGCAACGCCGACCTGGCGACCGCCGGCGCCGAAGCGCTCGCCGTGACGAACGAGGAGCTGCGAGAGAGGCGTCAGGAAGCGGAGGACGCGCGGGCGGAGGCCGCCTCACAGCGGGACCAGGCAGAGCGACGGGCCGAGGAGCTGCAGCAGGTCTCGGACTTCCAGGCCGAGCAGCTCTCGAGCGTCGACGCCGACGCCATGGGTCGTGCGATCCGCCGCATGGTGCTGGAGCGGGCGTGGTCGGTGGGCGAGCGGGCGGGGCGTGGG
>DASCMO010000154.1:0-2044 GCA_036010965.1 Planctomycetota bacterium
AGGCCTTCCCGGCGTTGCTGGACAACTACATCGGCGTGGAGCATTGCCTCCAGCTACAGCTGGAAGGTGGGCGCTTCATCCTCAACGACGCAGGCAGTCACAACACTTTCGTCTTCCTCTGCGAGTGGGTCTACCCACAGGACTGAGTGGCTTTACGAGTTAGGCGAGCTTCCTGACGCTACGGCCCGCCCCGGCCCTCCCGCGCTACGCCCCTACGGGCAGAACGTCACCTCGAGACCGCCTGGAAAGTGGAAGCCCGCTGGGCCGATCTGGAATCAGATCACCCAGCCCGACCTGTAAGAATTGCTCAGGTTGAAGCCCAAAGGTGTGCACAGGTGCCCAGAATGGTTTTGGCCCTTCGCTCTCCGTGCCCTGCACGAGGGCGGCTGCGACGGCCTGGCGCGGCCCTGTGGAGGGCCGGTGCAAACTCGCCGTACAGACGCGACATCCAGCCCTGAGGTTCCGCAATGAAGAACACGATCTCTCGCCGACGCACCCTTCACCAGACCTTCACTCCGCGCGTCCTGGCAGCCTCCGGACTGGGCTTGGTCGCCCTGGCCGCCAGCGCGTTCTTCTCGAACGCACCCTCTTCTGGGCAAGCGGAGTTCGGCCCCGGATCGAGCCAATTCCTGCATGACTGGACGTATTCCCACGGAGGCTCACGTCACGTGCAGTACGACACTCACACTGGGGAGCTCCTGCTCGTCGGGGAGATCGCGCACGGCATGGACTACTACCCGCGCAGCGGCGCTTTCTGGTGGTGCAGCTTCGGTGGCGAGTCCGCGTCTCCGATCCTCTCGTTCCTCATGCGTGAGGCCACGGTCGAGCACCACGACCGGCCCACTTACTACCCGCCTGGCCTCGAGCTGCCGTACACGGACGACGGCGAGTACAGCTTGATCCGAATCGCGCCACTCGCCTCCCAGAGGTCCTACGTCAACGAGGCCAACGCAGGCACGAGCTACCCCGACGACTACACCGAGATCCCGAATGGGAACCTCGAGTTCTTCCTCTATCAGAGAGTCGACGGCAGCTTCAACATCGCAGTCATGGACGACGGCATCGCTCAGGAGATCGGAAACGGAGAGGCGCAGGGCGATGGCAGCTCCAACAGGGACGACGGTGTACGCATCCACATCGCATTCCGAGCACGCCTGCCGCTTCCGCCAGAGAAGCTCGAGTGGACCCAGTTCCTGGATCTTCAATCAGAGGCCTACGACACGGAACATCCGGACGGCTGAGCTCCAGACCAACCCCCACTACCAGCCCCACCACTCAGCGGACGAAACGGTGCTTTCTGGTGCGAGTTGATGCGAGCAGACCTCCCCCACCCGATTCGTGAATAACACCCGGCTTCAGCGGGTATTGCGGCTGTTTGCGCGTGCGCGCAAGTGGAGGCGGCAACCGGACTCGAACCGGTGATAACGGATTTGCAATCCGTCGCCTTAGCCGCTTGGCTATGCCGCCCCGCAGAGGAGCAGGCGAGGATAACCGGGAGGGAGGCCGCGTCAAGCACGGGGGCGAGAGGGTAATGGAAGGAAGCGGAGCGTGGACGGATGCGGGCGCACGAGACATGCTGGGGCGCGGCGAGAGAAACCCACGGAAGTGACCGAAGGGACAAGCCGACCACCAAACGATGAAGAAAACCCGCCTCGCACGCACAGCACTGATCGCCACGCTCCTCGCCACCACGGCAGCCGGCAGGGACGACGGAGTGCCCGAGGGTTTCCAGGCACTGTTCAATGGAACAGACCTGAACGGATGGTGGGGCGCGGCCACCGAAGACCCGCGGGGATGGCAAGCACTGGAAAAAGAAGCCCTCGCGGACAAGAAACAGAAGAGCCGCAAGGACATCGAACGACACTGGCGCGTCGAGGACGGGGTCCTCGTCAACGACGGGAAAGGACTCTTCCTCACCACAGACGAGGACTTCGAGGACTTCGAACTTCGACTCGAATCCGAGACCGTCGCCGGAGCCGACAGCGGGATCTACCTGCGGGGATGCCCGCAAGTACAGATCTGGGACTCCACGGAAGCCGGCGGG
>DASCMO010000155.1:0-2758 GCA_036010965.1 Planctomycetota bacterium
AGGCCGCAGCCGCCAAGAAGGCTGCCGCCAAGAAGGCTGCCGCCAAGAAGGCTGCCGCCAAGAAGGCTGCCGCCAAGAAGGCTGCCGCCAAGAAGGCTGCCGCCAAGAAGGCCGCAACCAAGAAGGCTGCAGCGAAGAAGAAACCCGCTGCGAAGAAGAAAGCCGCGGCGAAGAAACCCGCTGCGAAGAAGAAAGCCGCGGCGAAGAAACCCGCTGCGAAGAAGAAAGCCGCGGCGAAGAAACCCGCTGTGAAGAAGAAGGCCGCGGCGAAGAAACCCGCTGTGAAGAAGAAGGCCGGCGGGAAGAAGGTCGCCAAGCGCGTGACCGGAGCCGCCAGGTCGCCCCGTCGCCGTTGAGCGCACGACCGCAGCTGGTGCTCGCCTCCGCTTCCCCGCGCCGGCAAGTACTCCTGGAGCAGGCCGGGCTCTCCTTCACGGTGGAGCCCTCGGAGGTAGACGAGACCCCGCCCCCTGATCTGGACGCCGAGGGGGTGGCGGTGGCGCTCGCGGAGCGCAAGGCCGCCATCGTTGCCCGGGCACATGCCGGTGCCCCCGTACGCGTGATCGGAGCCGACACGGTCGTTGCCCTGGAGCGTGAGCTGCTCGGCAAGCCGCGCGACGCCGACCACGCGCGACGAATGCTGCAGGCCCTCTCGGGATCCCGCCACCGGGTCGTGACCGGCGTGTGCGTCGTGGACTGTGCCGAGGGCGGCTGCAGCCTGGCGGAGTTCGAGCGCACCTGGGTCACCATGCGGCCTCTCTCTCCGGGCGAGATCGAGGCCTACGTGGCCTCGGACGAATGGCGGGGCAAGGCCGGCGGTTACGCCATCCAGGAGAGCGCCGACGCCTTCGTGACGCTGATCGAGGAGGGGGGGCTGGACAACGTCATCGGTCTGCCCGTGGCCCTCACCCTGCGCCTGCTGGGAGAGATCGAAAAGGGCCAGGTCGACAGCTCCGGACGCTTGCCAGGCTGAACCCTCCCCGCTACCCTTTGCGGCTCTCCACGCGCAGGCAGGAGGCCCGGAGTTCCTCTGCGGAGCCCTGCGATGCGGCGCGTGAAGGAGTACCCAGCATGAAAGCGGACACCCACCCGAAATACGTCGCCTGCACCGTCACCTGCGGTTGCGGGACCAGCTTCTCGACCAGGGCCACGGTGCCCGTGATGCGCATCGAGATCTGCGGCTCCTGTCACCCGTTCTACACGGGCAAGCAGAAGTTTGTGGACTCGGCTGGCCGCGTCGACCGCTTCATGAAGCGCTTCGGCAAGACCGCTGCCGTCGCTGCCGCCACCAAGTCGGACGGCGATTGACGGGGAGGGCGCGCGAGCGCGCCCGCCATGGATTTAGCCCCCGCCATCGTGGCCAAGCTGCGTGAGCGGGCGCAGCGCTTCGAGGAGCTGACCGAACTGCTGGCGCGCCCCGAGGTGGCCGTGGACGGACGGCGTTGCGCGGAGATCGCCGCGCAACGTGGTCAACTCGAGTCGGCCGCGTTGCTCTGCGCCGAGTTGGAGGCGCTCCTGGTCCGGCGCGCAGAGGCAGAGCAGATCCTCGCCGACGCCGACGCCGAGGAGGACCTGCGCGAACTCGCGACCGAGGAGCTCGCGGGGATCGAACTGTCCGAGGTCGAGTTGGACGAGCGCGCCAAGTCGTCTCTGGTCAGCGACAAGGGAGATCTGCGTAGGAAGGTGATAGTGGAGATCCGAGCCGGGACCGGCGGGGACGAGGCGACACTCTTCGCGGCCGACCTGTACCGCATGTACGAACGTTTCTGCGACACGCGGCGCTGGAAGATCGAGCAGCTCGAGGTCTCCGCTTCGGAGGTTGGAGGTTTCAAGGAGATCATCTTCAGCGTGACCGGCGAGGGGTCGTGGAGGCTCTTGCGTTTTGAATCGGGGGGCCACCGCGTGCAGCGCGTTCCCACCACCGAGTCCCAGGGGCGCATCCACACCTCGGCCGCCACCGTGGCCGTCCTGCCGGAGGCGGAGGAAGCGGAGATCAACCTGCGGGACGAGGACCTGCGCATCGACACCATGCGCTCGAGCGGCCCCGGGGGGCAGTCGGTCAACAAGACCAGCTCTGCCGTGCGCATCACGCACCTGTCGACCGATACGGTCGTCATCTGCCAGGACGAGAAGTCCCAGCACAAGAACAAGGCCAAGGCCCTGCGTATCTTGAAGTCGCGCCTGCTCGACGCGGAGCAGCGGCGGCTGCACTCCGAGCGCGCCGAGCAGCGCAAGTCTCAGGTGGGCAGCGGGGACCGCAGCACCCGCGTGCGGACCTACAACTGGCCCCAGAATCGGGTCAGCGACCACCGCCTGACGAACAACTACTCCCTGGAACAGATCGTGGCCGGCAAGCTGGACGGCCTGGTGGAGGAACTGGAGGCCATGGATCGAGAGGAGCGCATCCGCAATCTGTAGTCTCGCCCTCCCGCCCGGATAGAACCGGTCCCCCCCCCGAATCCCCGCTCTCTTTCGCCCCACGAACGCCATGCACGACCAAGACGCCGCTGCGGCCAACTTCGACGACCTCGAGCCCTTGCCGGAGGAAGCGCAGCCCCTCCCCGAGCTCCCCGCTGATTCCGGGCTGGTCGAGCTGCCGGCGGAGGCTGAGCTGGAGCCGATCAGCGAGGCGCCGCGGGCCGCTGCGCCGGAGCCGGAGCCGGAGCCCGCGCCTGCGCCGGAGCCCGCGCCTGCGCCGGAGCCCGCGCCTGCGCCGGAGCCCGCGCCTGCGCCGGAGCCCGCGCCTGCGCCGGAGCCC
>DASCMO010000156.1:0-2773 GCA_036010965.1 Planctomycetota bacterium
AACGGCTCGACGTCATGGGCGCCGACGAGAGCCGCTTCGCCTCCACGCACAGGCGCCAGGACAACCTGCGCCTGATTCGCGGCCTGGGGGGTCGGGAGGGCCTGGAGGCCGAGCTCGGCCGGATGGACTTCATCGCCGCGCGCGCGCGCCTGGAGGCGCTGCTCCCTGTCCTCACCCTGGACGCCAACCGCCGCTGGATCGAGTCCCTCGCCGCCGAGGTCGAGCTGGCTCGTGGCGCCCTGAGCTTCATCGCCGACGAGTACCCGCGCTGGCGGCGCAAGACCGTCGCCGACCCGCGCTCGCGGCGCAGCGTGAAGCGCGAGGTGATCGGCGCCGGCGCGGACGGCCTGAGAGTGGACATGGGCGGCTCGACCGAGTCGATCCCCTGGTCGGACTTCGGCGCCCGGACCCGGGAGCTGGACTTCCTGTTCTCCGAGCGCGTCTCGCGCGCCTACTCCCGCGAACAAGCAACCGCCGTCGCGGCCGTGGTAAAGCTCTGCGCAGTGGTCGACGCCGCGCACCAGGCGGCGGAAATGTTCAATCTCGAGACCAGGGCGATCTTCACGAAGAAGGAAGCCGCCGACCTGAGGGAGACCCTTGAGCTGGCGGCAGCCTGGGCCAGAGAGGCGGGCAGTCCGCAGCGCTGCGAGGGCGAGCTGGCCGCCTGCGACCTGCTAGCGACGGTGCTCGCCCAGGCCAGCGAGAAGACCTGGAGCGGGGCCTTCGCGAGCTCGCAGCGCCTGCTCCGCGACCACGGCGAGACCTTGCTCGTGCGCCTGCTGTCCGACGGTCGGGGGGCCGAAGAAACCGCGCCCCAGGCCCCGCAGCCAGAGGACGCGCCCGACACGCAGGAAGAGGATGACGAGGCGAATCAAGAGCCCGATGCCCCGCCGGCAGATCCTCCCCCGCCCAGCGACCCGCCTCCGGCGGACGGGCGCTAGCCCGTATCCACGGGACAACCTGGGACGGACTCGGATCCCAAGAACTCTGGTCCGTGCTTGGACACGGCCCGCCTGGAACGGCAATCTCGGCCAGCGACATGGGTACTGACAGCATCGACGATGCGATCTTCGCGGCCTCCAAGGAGCTCCGCGGTCGCGGGGCGGCCGACCCGGACGCCCTGTTCCTGATGGGCACGGGCGTCGGTTTGCTGGCGGCCGGCTACGAGGTCTCCTTCAAGTTGCCGCTCGAGGGCATCGCAGGCGTGCCGAGCGCCTGGCGCCACCAGACCCTGCATGTGGCCGAGTCGGCGGACCTGGTCGCCTGGTTCCTGGAGGACGCCGCCGGCTCGCCCGAGACCGGCAACGCCCCCACGGCAGACGAGGCGCCCTGGACGCGCGGGTTCCCCTGCTGGCTGGCGGCCTGTTCGGGCGCCGCCCTGTGCGTGCACACTTCCGGCGGCTACTCCATCCTGGAGAGGCACGAGTCCTCGCCCGGGGAGACTCTGGCGCTGCTCAGCGATCACATCAACCTGTCGGGCACGACGCCCCTGTTGGGCCTCGGGGAGTCGCGCCTGGGCCCACTCTTCCCGGATCAGAGCCGAGTCCACGATCCCGAACTGCGCGAGGCTGCCCTGGGGCACGCCAGGCGCCTGGGTCTGCCATGCGTCGAGGCGATCGCGGCCTGCACAGCGGGCCCTTCCATCGGAACCCCCGCCGAACGGCGCTACCAGGCCTCCGCCGGAGCGCAGGTGGCAGTCCAGGGCCTGGCCGCCCCGGCCATCGCCGCCGCCCACGCGGGCCTCGCCTGCCTGTTCGTGGTGGCGGTCATCGACCCCGACGGAGAGGCCGCGCTTGAAGCCCAGCTGGCCGCGGCCGACCGCCTGGCACCGGCCCTCGAGGACTTGCTGCTCGCCTTGCGCCCCGAGCTGGGGCCCTTCGCCCAGGAGCTACGCGAGGACCGCACGTGAGCGGCCTGCCGCGCCTTGCGGTGTTCGTCTCCGGCGGCGGTCGCTCCCTTGAGAACCTGGCGGTCCACATCGCCGAGGGCACCCTGGCCTGCAACCTGGCCCTCGTCCTCTGCGACCGCCGCGACGCCTACGCCGTCGAACGTGCCCACAAGCTGGGGATCGAGTGCGTGGTCCTCGATCCCGACCGAGAGCTCGATCCCGCGGCCTTCAGCCGCGCCGCCTTCGAACGCGTGCGGGCCTGCGATGCCCAGCTCGTGGTCCTGGCCGGGTTCCTGCGCCTCCTGGACCTGCCTGAGGACTGGCAGGGCCGCGTGCTGAACATCCACCCGGCCCTGCTGCCCGCCTTCGGAGGCAAGGGCTACTACGGAGACCGCGTCCACCGCGCCGTCCTCGAGAGTGGCGCGCAGTTCACCGGCTGCACGGTGCACTACGTGAACGACGAGTACGACGCGGGAAAGATCCTGCACCAGCGCTGCGTCCCGGTCCTCTCCGACGACACGGTCGAGAGCCTCGGCGCGCGCGTCTTCGAGGAGGAGAAGCTCGCCCTGCCCGCGGCGGTCGCCATGCATTTCGAGCACGAGCGCTCCGGCGCGAGCGCCTGAGCCGGCGGCGCCCGGGCTCCGGTTCAGGGCAGGGCATTCGCTCTCCGCTGGCGAACCTGAAAGTCGAACACCGCGACCCCATCGTCCCTCAGGCGTCCGCGCGCCCGAGAGCGCCCCGCTCGAGACGCGACGCGTGGCCCCCCCGTAAGCGCACGACGGGATGCTCGGTTCCTGTCAGGGTCGCCCAGGGCTCCGAGACCCGCGAGCAAGAGTCTCCCCCACCCCTCATTCGGCCAGCAGCGCGTCCAGGAGCCTGTGCAGG
>DASCMO010000157.1:0-3603 GCA_036010965.1 Planctomycetota bacterium
CCGCCGTCCTCATAGGTGCTGAGGCGGTCACCGCTCGCCATCTGCCCGCCGCCAAAGGGTCCAATGGGCAGGCCCGAGCGATGGGCGAGGGTTGCCAGGAGGCCGAGACCGAGGACGGTGGAGACGATCTTCATCGCCAGCACAGACGCCTCGCGAAGGGGGATCTTCCGGCCGGAGCGCGCTTTTTTCAGCGATCGAGCACCAGCTGGAGTTCCACGCCCTCGTCAGATCCCCCGACCGCGATCCTGGCATGTACGCGCTTCGTGCCGAGGCCCGGAAACTCCTGGCCGCCGATGCGGTCGAGGGTGTCGGTCAGGAGAGAGGGATACATGGCCAGCAACTCCCGCAAGTCACGCGCTCCGAGGGCGTCGTGGAAGGCTGCACGCCAGGTGGCGGCGTCTGCATTCCGAAGGCCGGCTGCGGTGAGGAACCACTCCGGGGGAACCTCGTCCATCCCCTGTGCCTGCGCCCGCTGGCACAGGGTGTGTATCCCCTCCAGACCCGTGCGCTCGGTGATGCGATCCACGATCAGGAAAGCCACACCGTAGTAGGCCTTCTTGCGCGCCGCGGACAGGTCGCTGTCGGACATCCCGGCGCGTACATCAAAGACGCGCAGGGGGTCGAACGGTACCTCCTTCTCCCCCCGCAGGAGGATGCTCGCGGAGTAGCCGACCTCGATCGCGAGGGTGTCGGGCGCGCCGGGAATCAGGAGCTCCACATCGAGTTCCATGCCGCCGGTGGCGAAGCACGCAGCGCTCAGCCGACCGGCTCGCAGGCGGCTCGCGTTCAGGGGGCAGAGGCGGGTGGAGACCCAGTCGCAGACGCCTTCTTCCAGGGTTCCCGGGAGGTGCTTCCAGCTCTCGCCCAGGGTGGCGTGCACCAGCTCATGAGCCAGGGTGCGCTCCAGGCCGGTCCCGGTCTCGCGCAGGTGGATCCGTCCGGGCCCGGCTGCCCAGAATCCGTCGGCCTCCTCGTTGGAGGTCGTCCAGAAGCGATAGAGGCGGGGGGTCTGCTGCACCCATACCTCGACGTGTCGCGCGCGGCTGTCGGGAATCATGGCGGTCACCCGCGGGAGGAGGGCGTCGAGCATGGTCGCTACCTCCTCGGCCCGTTCAGGCGTGGCGGCTCGGACTGCTCCGTGGGAGGCCTCCACCCCCGCCGCGGGCGGGATGGCGTGGCAGGCGGCCAGCAGGGCCAGCAGCAGGGCCGAAAGGGATGGACGGAGGAGGGGACGGGAGCGCATCGAGGGGGACCCATCCGAACCCTACCCCGGGATCGGAGGGTCGGTCGGGGGCGCGCCCGGGCCCGAGGTGCGTCAGTCGAATCGCCCGCACCAGTCGCAGGTGCAGTCCGCCGGGTAATGCTCTTCCCCAGAGGAGACGCTCTCGCTGGTCGTGTAGCCCAGGTCCGCCAGCTCGGCGAGCAGTTGCGGGTCGCGGCCGCCATCGCCGGCCCAGCCGCGGTCGTTGGCCGACGCCAGCCAGCGCAGGAGGGCCGTGCGCAGGCTGCGGACCCGTTCGGGCTCCGCGCCGAGCAGGTCGCGTTCGCAGTGAGGGTCGTCGGTCAGCCGGAACAGCTCCACCTGGTGGAGCGACCGGGGTGCCCTGGCCTGGGCCTCGCCGTGGGCGGTGAGTTGCAGGATCAGGTGCCACCCCCCGATCGTGACCGCGGCCGAAAAGCCGCCCTGGGCCAGGGTGAAGCGCGGTTCGGCCGGAGGACCGTTGGCGGTGATTGCGCCGCGCAGATCTCGCCCGGGGAACTCGACTGCCTCGAGTCCGGCCAGGTCGAGCAGGGTCCGACCTACATCGATCTGGCGCACCGGCTGGGTGACGATCGTGTCACGCGGACCGCCGGGGTACTCGAGCAGCAGGGGCACATGGATCGTCTGCGGGTAGAGCCCGCCGTGCTCGTAGAAGATGCCGTGCTCCCCCAGGGACTCCCCGTGGTCGGAGGTGACCACCACCACCGCTCCCCGGAACCGGTCGCCGTCGAGGATCCGGCCCAGCTGTGCGTCGAGGTATGAGACCTCGGCGCGGTAGATGGCCGGGCCGAACGCGGGGTCCATGACGCCCTCCATCTGCGACGGGCGCGTGCCTTTCGGGAGCGGGGGAGAGCCGTCCTCGGGATGGCGATATGGATCCCGATCGTCCGGGTAGTAGAGGCGCTCGAAGGCCGGCGGGGCCTCGTAGGGAGTGTGCGCGTCGAACACGTGCAACCACACGAAGAGCGGGCGACCGCGGACCTCCTCGACCCAACTCTCCAGGATGTCGATCGACTTCTCGGCATCACGCTGGGAGTCAGGATCGGGCCAGGCCATGCGATCGAATCCCTGGCCCAGGCCGCTGTGGGGAGCACCGAGGTGCTTGGCACTGACGACCGCGAAGGTGGCGAAACCGGTCGCCCCGAAGCGCTCGGCCAGGGTCGGGGCCGCGGCCAGGAGCGGGCTAGTGTTGTTCAGGATGCCCGTGTCGCGCGGGTGCGTGGCCGTCATCAGGGCCACGTGCGAGGGGTTGGTGACGTTGGTGGAGCTGAAGCAGTCCTCGAACAGCAGGCCGCGCGCTGCCAGGGCGTCGAGGTTGGGTGTGGCCAGCTCTTTCGCGCCCGGCGCGGCCCCGATGTGGTCGGCACGGTGGGTATCGGAGGTCACGAGCAGCACGGTGCGCGGGGCCGGGCTCGGCTTGTGCAGGGCGACGTTGGCCAGAGCACAAAGGGCCTCGCGCTGGTCGAGGGACTCGACCTCGAAGTGCAGGGTGACCTCGCCCGGAGCGAGGCTGGCGAGCGGGACGCGCACCGAGTGCCAGCGCGCCTTGTCGCGATCCTGCAGATCCCATTCCTCGACCCGTTGCTCGTCCGCTCCCTTGAGGACGAGGCGCAGGCGCGGCTGGCGGGGACCGGGGAAGAGCAGGCGCTCGGGGACGCCGTAGGAGAAGGTCAGCACCTGGCCGGCCTCGGCCTCGAAGCGGGTCTCGAGGGGGCGCCGGCTGGAGAGGCCCAGGCCGCGACGCGCCTCGGCCCCCACGGTCACCAGTTGCGGCGGTTCTCGTGGGTCGGGCAGCCACTCGGAGACCGGTTGGTACAGCAGTTCGACCCAGTGGACCGCCACCTGGCCGCTGCGTCCCAGGATGTTGATGCGCAGGGTGTCGAGGTCGGTCTTGATGCGCCGCGCCTGGGGCAGGTCGAGCAGGACCACCGCCGGCTCGGCGATGCTGGTCGGCGCAACGGCCGTCCGCGAGCCGAAGACCACCCGCCCGTCCTTGATGGCTTGCAGTTGCAAGGTCTCGTGCTTCGACACCTGGACCTTGACGGCCAGGCGGTTGAAGGAGTGCGACGGGAAGTGGCCCGGGATGAGGATGGACTTGGCCCCGTGGCCGTAGATCACCAGGATCCGCTCGACATCCGAACCGGGCCGCGCTGTCCGGGCCTCGGCATGGCCACCGTGGACGATCCAGGGCTCCACGGTCTCGGGGACTTCCAGTCGCTCGACGGAGTGGATTCCCTGCTCTCCGGCGGCGCTCGCCGGGGCCATGTCCAGGCGGCGCACGGATCCCGGGCCCGCACCGCTCCCGGCCTCCACATCGCCCCTCGAGCAGCCCGCGCAGAGCG
>DASCMO010000158.1:0-1822 GCA_036010965.1 Planctomycetota bacterium
CACCGGCTCAACTGCTTCGTGTCGTTCTCCGCACGAGAAGCGTGCCTGCCACGATCAGCAGCAGGATCGCTGCGATGAACGCGGCTGGCGCCGCGCGAATCACCGGGTAGACCGAGCCGCCCGCGAGCCGCCGAAACTCCTCGCGGAGCTTCACGCGGCGGGGAATGGAGCGGACGGACCAGTCGAAGCTGTTCCTTCCGAGCGTCAAGATCCCGACGCTGGGCGGCTCGTTCGGAGTGTTGTCGTGACTTCGGTCGCAGTTGTTCCCGTGATGGAAGTGCCGCGTGCCGTGTTCGTCGACGAAGTCGCGGCTGCTGTGAACGTGACCCGACAGCACGATGCTCGGCCGAGGCTCGAGACTAGCCTCCAAGGGCCGGTGGGCGACGACGACGAGACCGCGGTCGGGCGGGTGGGCGCCTGATGCCTTCAAGATCTCGAGCGAAGGCGGGGTCAGCGGCCCGGCGGCGTTGTTCAGCCCCAGGATGCGCCAGCCATGGAGGTCGATCCGCCACTGCGTCGGGCCGATCCAGGTCTCGTAATGACCCAACTGGTTCGAGCGGTCCAAGTCGTGGTTTCCGGGCACGGATAGCACAGGGACCTCAAAGCCGTGCTCCCGAAAGACCCCGTGCAAGGCAGCGTAGCGACCAGGGCTTGCGTGGTTCACGATGTCGCCGAGCTGCAGGATGAGGTCCGGCTTCAATGTGCGGGTCAAGGCCAAGAGGTCCGAGCACTCCGAGAGTCCGTTCTGAATGTCGCCGATGACCGCGACGCGGACCGGCCGGTCCGCAGGCAGCTGGATGTTCTCGACGGGAGTCGTGAGCCGCCGCGGGCCATCGGCCCAGACGTCGGCTCCCGAGCTCCAGACCAAGCCGAGCAGGAGCGCCAAGGCCCAAGCGGCGACGCCGAGGGCTCGCCTTCTCCACCCCCTGCCCATCAATCCCGACCGGTTTCGCCGCCGGCCCCCCTCACGTAGGTGAGAAGGAACCCCTGCATCGACGCCCTGGCTGGCGTCAGCAGCCCGTGTCCGAACGAGACAAGGTCCGCGACCGCCTGCTCGTTGGTTTTGCCCTGAACCTCGATCTCGTAGATGGCTACCAGCATGCCAGCACGAAGGACGTCAGGCTCGAGGCGTTAGCAGAGGCGTCAGCAAACGAAAGCTGCCCACCCTCCATCGTGGACGGCCAGGCGCCCTCCCTTGCGTCGACCAAGACTCGCCGTCCTTCCACGGTGACCTCGTTTCTTGCGATCCGACCCCGATAAGGAAGGATGGCGGGGCACCCAGCGCCACCCTTATTGCGATTGCTTCTCCGAAAACTGAGAGGTGAGGCGCCTCCACAGGACCGGCGAACGACACGCAGGTTCGATGGTTTGAGAAACTGCAGGTAGGCGAGGTCAAGGTCGTCGACGGGCGGGATCGTCGGATTCAGCGGCATCGCCATCGTTGGCGCCACGTGCGCCCTGTCCTTCTCTGTGGCCGCGTCGTCACCACCGTGGCATTCGGTGCAGTAGAGCAGCCGTTTGGCGTGCATCTCCTCGATTTCGACGTGACAGGTGAGGCACATGCCGCCCGCTTCCTGACGCGTCTTGGGCGGGTAGCGCAGCACCGAGGTCGTTTCGGCGTGGTTGCGCTGGCACCCGAGCGCGAGACGAGAAAAAAGAAGGGCGAGCAGGGGGCGAAGCGACATGGAACGGAAGCCTAGGAACGGCTCCGATTCTGACGACAGCGAACAGAAGAAAGCGAGAGCCCCGTTTCTGGATCTATCTACCTCCCCACGGCGTGGCAGTGGCGTGACAGCGCCATGGCAGTGGCGCGACAGTGGTG
>DASCMO010000159.1:0-14286 GCA_036010965.1 Planctomycetota bacterium
TTCCGCGCTCCACTCGGCGCGCACCTCCGCCTCGGAGCCCATGGCGGCGATGCACCCGTCGACTAGGGCCAGAGCGCCGCCTTCGATGATCCTCAGTGCGCCGAGATCCGCCCCTCCGCACGCCTCGATGCCCCGGGGCGAGGCGATCTCCGCCGCCCCGACCACCAGGAGGTCCGCCGCACGCTTGCCATCGCTCACGCCGCAAATCCTAGCGGATGATCCGCGCCCGTTCACCGCGGGGCGCGCAATCGGCCGCGCCCGACCTCAACCGGCCCTGCGCTGCGCCGGAGCGGCCTCGGCGCCGCGCACCATGGCACCCTCGATCCGCGCGCGGATCCGATTGCGGGCGCGGAACATGATCATCTTCATGTTCGACATGCCCACGCCCAGGCGCTCGCAGGTCTCGATGTAGCTCAGGCCCTCGACCTCCACCAGGGTCAAGGCCTGCCGATCACGAGGCGAGAGCTCGTGATAGGCGGCTGCGTATTGCAGGAGCAGCAGCACCCAGGTCCTGCGCAGGGCGGCGCAGTCCTCCTCGCCGCTGACGAGCAGCGCGGGATTGGCGCGCGAGTCAGCCGGTTCCTGCAAGGACTCGGGCAAGCTCTGCAGGGAGCTGTGCCGACGACGACCGAGATGCTGACGTCCCACATTGTGCGCGATGGTGCGGGCCCAGGCGCGGAAGCTCCCCGCGTGCTGATCGCGAAACCCGGCGGCGTAGCGGTAGATGTTGACGAAGGTGTCCTGCAACACCTCGGCGGGATCGACGCCGACGGCCGTGCCGCGCAGGCCGAAGGTGATCGAGCGCAGGAGGACCCCGCACGAGAGGGAGTGCAGGACCTCGAAGGCGTCGTCGCCGCCGCGGTCGCGGAAGAGGGCCATGACGGCGGTCTCCAGCCGCGAGCTGAGGTGGTCCTCGCTCTCGCCGGTAGCGCGTGTGCAGTCCACACCGCGCCGGGTCAGGCGGCGGGTCAGGGCGGGATGACCGGCGAGGGGGTCGGGAGAATGGGCGTCGGCTCCGGCAGGTCGGGGGTTGCTTTTCACGAGCCTCCCCTTGCAGTACTCGTACCGTTCCTGGACCAGACTCCGATGTAAGGCCTAACTCTCTTACTTCCAGTAGCTTGTGAGGCTCATCGAACTTCTGAGGGGCCCCGCCGACGAAGGGAATGTTCCGTATTCGTAACAGGGTGATCCCGAACGGCGCAGCTCCGGGCCGGCGGCGCGGAGCGTGCGGAACCGCCGCTGGAATGGGGTAGAGTGAGATCCTGGTCGCCGAGCACCGGCTTCCCCCCCGCCCGAGGACACTTCCCAGGACCCGTGATCCACTGCCCATCTCCGGCGTCGGCCTCCGGCCCGCCACCGATCCTTCCCCTGGCCTCCGACTTCGAGATGATCGCTCTGGTCGTCGTCGCGGCCCTCGCCTCGACCTTCTTCGCTACCTTGCGCGCGTCGCTGCTCTACGCGCACACACCGAGGGTCCTGGCGCACCTCTCCAGCGAGGCCGCGCGCGAGCGCATGCTACGCCTCCTGGGGCGAGTCGAGCGCTGGTCGACGAGCGCCGCCATCGGGGACATCGCCTGTCAGATGATGCTGCTGGCGGCCCTGCTCGGGCTCTTCGCCGGAGAGCAGGGCTCGGGCTGGGGCCCGCTCGGGCTGGCCCTCGCCACGGCGGTGCCCATCCTGCTGTTCAGCCACGAGGTCCTCTCGACCGCCTGCGCCCGGCGCTTCGGCGACTCGATCCTGCTGCGGGTCCTGCCCGCCTTCGCGCTCTTGCAGCTGCCCGTTCAAGTGCTGGTGATCGGCATCGGGTGGAGTCGCCGGCGGCTCCTGCGCGTGCTCGGCGTCCCCGCCGGTTCGCGTTCGGAGCGTGACCTGGTGGAAGGCCTGCGCGAGGTGATCCAGGACACCGGACGCGAAAGCGATCTGGATGACTCGGAGCGCGAGCTGATCGAGAACGTGATGGAGTTCCGCGACGTGGATGTGGCGGCGGTGATGACGCCGCGCACGGAGATCGACGGGATCGACCTCTGCGACGGATTCGCGGGGGCCGTGCGAGGGGCTGCCAAGAGCGGCCACAGCCGCATCCCGGTCTACGAGGACAGCCTCGACAACATCGTCGGCTACATCTCGGCCCTCGATGTGGTGAAGGTCCTCGCGGACGGGGGTGGGGACGGGACCAACCTCCGCCCGCACCTGCGGCCGGCCTTCTTCGTGCCCGAGACCAAGCACATCTCGAACCTGCTGTCCGAGTTTCGCCGCGAGCGACAGAAGATGGCGATCGTCCTGGACGAGTACGGCGGGACCGCCGGGCTGGTGACCCTGGGCGATGTGCTGGAGGAGATCGTGGGAGAGATCCAGGACGAGTTCGACGCCCCCGAACCGACGCCCTTCCGGGAGGTCGAGCCCGGCCAGGCGGTGGTGGACGCCAGCCTGCACGTCAGCGAACTGAACGAGCTCTTCGAGACCAACCTGTCCGAGGAGGAGGATTTCGAGACTGTCGCGGGGTTCGTGCTCTCCGAGCTCGGCCACTTCCCCAAGCGCGGCGAGAGCTTCGCCCACGACGGCGTCCAGTACGAGGTGCTCGAGGCCAGCGACCGGCGCGTGATCCAGATCCAGGTCTGCAAGCTCAAGCACGGCCAGAGCCCCTGATCCGCCGGTGGCCTCCCTTCGAGATCAGGCCCTCTGCCTCCGCCGCTTCCCCTATTCGGAGTCCTCCCTCGTGGTGCGACTCCTGACACGCGAACACGGCCGCGTGCACCTCCTGGCCCGCGGCACCTACCGCCCGCGGTCGCGCACCTTCGCCCTGCTCGATCTCTTCGACACCCTCGACCTCTCCTGGACCCAGCATCCCCGGCGTGAGCTGGGCGAGCTGGTCGAGGGACAGATCGCCCGCCGCCGCCAGGCGATCCCCGGCTCCCTGGCGGCCTTCCGGGCCGGCACATCCATGCTCGAGCTCGCGCACCTCGGCTCGCTCCCCGGTCAGCGCGACCGGCCCCTCTTCGACCTGCTCTCAAGCTCTCTGGACCGACTCCAGGACCGGTTCCTCGCCCCCGAGCTGACCCTGGTGCTCTTCGAGCTCGGATTCCTCGCCCTGCACGGCCTGGCCCCCGCCCTCGAGCGCTGCGCGGCCTGCGGCGGCGAGGCCGCGGCGACCGAGCGAGCCCCCTCGCGGGCAGCCTTCTCGGCCGGCGCGGGAGGGCGCCTATGCAGCGGATGTGCCGCCGAAGCACGCGCCGCTGGGCGCCGCGTCGGGACCCTGCCCCTGGATGTCCTGGACGCCGCCGCCGCCCTGAGCCCCCTCGCGACCGGTCCCGGTGAGCCTCCCGCCCTGGAATCCGATCTGCTTGAGCGGGTGCGCGATTTCATCGAGCGCTTCCTCGACTACCATCTCGAGACCCAGCCGCGAACCCACCAGGCCTTCCTGGCCACCGCCAACCGAAACGCCCCCGATTGAACAGAGTGATGAACAGAATGCGAACCGCCGTGCTCGTCGGTGCGACCCTGCTCGCGGCCTGCTCCAGCAACACCCTGCGCCGCACGGGCGAGGTGCCCCGGCGCCTCACCGCCGAGCAGGTGCCCTCGGCCATCACCGGCGCCGAGCAAGCCCTCGAACGAGGTCGGGCCGATGTGGCCCTCGAGTGGATGTTCGTGGCCGGCGAGGTGCAGGGCCTGCCCCCCGCCCAGCGCAATCAAGTGCAGGCGCTGCTCGAGCAGTCGGCGGACGTGCGCATCGAGCAGCTATCGGGTGCCGACGCGGACCCGGAGGACCTCGCGGACCTGCTCGGCGTCGGCCTGCCGCGCCAGATCGCCGTCTCCGCCGGAATCCGCGCCGCGCGCATGTGGAACGAGCGCGGAGAGTTCAAGCGCTCCGTGGAGTTGATCCGGCGCATGGATGAGCTCTTCCCCACCCACCACGAGCGCGCCACCGCCGGAGCCCTGCTCGTCGAGGCGGGCATGGCCCTCTCCCGCGACGACTCGGGCTTCTGGTTCTTCTTCAGCGCGCGCGAGCAGGGCATGGCGGCCCTCGAGTACCTCGTCCTGCACTACCCTCACGAACCCGGCGGCGCCCAGGCCTACTGGCGCCTGACGGAGATGTACGAGGAGGATGACCTGTGGACCACAGCCATCGACCGCCACCAGGAGCTGGTCTGGGCCTTCCCGCGCAGCGAGCTGGTGCCCGCCAGCCTGGCACGCATCCCCAGCCTGAGGCTCGCGGCGCTCAGCAGTCCGGAGTACGACCGTGGAGCGCTGGTCCTGGCCCGCTCGGAGTTCGAGGCCTGGCTCGGCGACTACGCGGGACACGCTTCGGAGACGGAAGTGCGCGCGGGCCTGACCGATTGCCTGCGGCGACTGGCGGCCAGCGACATCGGAATCGCGAGGTTCTACCGCCGGGTAGACAACGCCTTCGGAGCCCGCTTTCACGCCGAGCGCGCCGTGCTCGAGGCCGAGCAAGCCGGCGACGAGGCCTTGGGAGTGCGCGCACGGGAGTTCCTGGACACCTTCCCACCCGCGGACGATGGCGACGACAGGGACCCGGAAGCGGAAGAGACCCGGTGACCGCCCGGGCCGCACGCACCCTGGTGTACGCCCTGGCCCTGGTCTGGGGATCGGGGTGCGCCACGACCTCCCGGGGCCTGCGCCTGCCCGAGGGCTTCGAGACCGTCGGCGTGGTCCTGTTCGACAACGACAGCCACGAGCCCGACCTCGAACGCGAACTCCATGCGGCCCTCTCGGTCGCGGTCCGGGACCTGGTCAGCGCGCCCCTCGAGTCCCCTGGGAGGGCCGATGTCGTCCTCGATGGACGCCTCGAGAGCTTCGAGCACCGCGGCGGCGTGCGGGCACGGGACAACACCCTGCTGGAGAGCGCCGTGGTCGTGAGGATCGAGGCCCGGCTGGTGGAGCGGGCCAGCGGCGAGACCCTGTCCGAGACGCTCGTCATCGAACGCATCGGGTTCGCGATCGGCGAGTCCACAGGCGAGCGTGATGCTCGCGCGCGTGCGCTGCTGCGCGCCAGCGAGGACATCGTACTGGACCTGCTGGGCGGCACGGACTGACCGTCATCCCTCGCCTGGCGTCGCTCCAGCGAACAATAAATCGATTGCACCCACGGGCACGGAACCTGGAGACGAAGTCGAGCTGGACCGCTCCTTCGCTGGCCACCGCCCGGGATTCGTGACGCAATCGCCCTCTCGTGCCCCTGAAGTTGCTCTAATGGGGGGCTGGGGAGGTTGCGCCGTAAGCGCCTCTAGAGCGCGCCGCCCCCTGTCGATAAGGAGATCATGCCCGCACCCAAGATGCCGCCGCAGGAGAAAGGCCGGAGGAATCGCTCCGTAGGGTCCTTCCTGCTGTTCCTGTTCGTGCTCGTCGTCATCCTCGTGATGGTCGGCAAGGAGAACCTCGCCGGTCAGAAGGACCTCACCCAGGACGAGTACCTGTGGCAGCTCTACACCGGCCAAATCGACGAGCAGAGCTTCCGGGGAGAGAACCTGATCGACGGCAAGCTCAAGAACGGCGACGCCTTCCAGGTGAAGTTCGCCGACCTCGCCTCCCACGAGCGCGAGTTGCAGCAGATCAAGGCCGTTCGCAACTACCAGCCCGTCAGCGAGCGAAGCCTGCTCGCGGGCATGAGCAAGAACCTCTTCAGCCCGAGGCTGGCGCGCATCCTGACGGCCAGCGAGGAGAAATCGCTCGCGGGGTCGCCCGACGACGAGACCTCGCCCGAGGTGAAGCGCGACCTGCAGTTCGAGAAGGTCCTCGTCCACGCCTACGCCAGGGCGCGCTCCGACATCGCGACCTCCGAGGACTACGCCCTGTCGGACCTGCTCCCCGAGCGCTCCGGCCTGATCTGGCTGGAGGTGCGCGACATTGGGAACCTGGGGAGCTTCGTCGGTGAGCTGCAACGAGCCGGCGCCACGGTCGAGAACCTGACCTTCGACCGAACGGCGCGCAAGGGCTCGAGTTGGCACGACACCAACTCGTTCTTCGCGACGTTCCTCTTCATGTGGGCGCCGTGGCTGCTCTTCTTCGCCCTGATCCTGTTCTGGATGCGCCAGATGCGCGGCCAGGGTGGGGCTGGCGGCGTGATGTCCTTCGGGCGCTCGCGAGCGCAGCTGTACTCCAAGGAGGACCACACCAATACCACGTTCGACGACATGGCCGGCGCGGAGGAGGCCAAAGAGGAGGTACGTGAGATCGTCGAGTTCCTGAAGAACCCCGGGCGGTTCACGCGCATCGGAGGACGCATCCCGCGCGGAGTCCTGCTGGTCGGCTCACCCGGCTGCGGCAAGACCCTGCTCGCCAAGGCGATCGCCGGGGAGGCCGAGGTGCCCTTCTTTTCGATCTCTGGCTCCGACTTCGTCGAGATGTTCGTGGGCGTCGGCGCCAGCCGTGTGCGCGACCTCTTCAAGCAGGCGCGCGAAAACACTCCCTGCATCATCTTCCTCGACGAGATCGACGCGGTCGGCCGCCGTCGGGGCAGCGGCATGGGCGGAGGCCACGACGAGCGGGAACAGACCCTGAATGCCATCCTGGTCGAGATGGACGGTTTCGGCACCGACGAGGGGATCATCCTCCTGGCGGCGACCAACCGGCCCGACGTCCTCGATCCCGCCCTACTGCGCCCAGGCCGCTTCGACCGCGAGGTCACGATCGACCTGCCGGACGTCACGGGGCGCGAGGCGATCCTCAAGGTGCACCTGAAGAAGATCAAGGTGGCGGAGGGCATCGACACCAGCACCCTGGCCCGCTCGACGCCGGGCTACTCCGGCGCCGACCTCGCTGCCACGGTCAACGAGGCCGCGATCATGGCTGTCCTCGCCCGCTGCGACGAGGTCGATATGGAGCACCTCGAAGAGGCGCGAGACAAGGTGCGCTACGGCCGCCAGAAGAGGTCACGCACCCTCGAGGATGAGGATCGCAGGATCACCGCCTACCACGAGGCCGGACACGCGGTCGTGGCGTCCATCGTCGAGGAGACCGACGGGCCGCACAAGGTGACCATCATCCCCCGCGGACGCGCCCTGGGAGCGACGATGGTCTTACCCGAGAAGGAGAGCTACCACATGCAGCGCAAGCGCATGTTCGGCCAGCTCGCCGTGCTGTTCGGGGGGCGCGCCTCCGAGGAGCAATTCTGCGGAGACATCTCCGCGGGCGCGTCGGACGACATTCACCGCGCCACCGAATTGGCACGCGCCATGGTCACCGAGCTCGGAATGAGCGAGAAGATCGGACCCATCAACTACGCCGAACGCCAGGGCAGCGATTTCCTGGGCACCGAACTGCTGTCAAGCCGCTGGCACTCGGACGAGACCTCGCGCGAGATAGACGAGGAGATCAAGCGCATGCTGGACGATGCCTATCAGAAGGCCTCCGACATCGTGCGCGACCACGCGGAGGAGGTCGAGCGGCTGACGGTCAACCTGCTGGAGTACGAGACGATCAACAGCACCGAGATCGCGGGCATCCTCGAGGGGATCCCGATGGAAGAGCTGCGTCCCCCCGAGCCCACACCTGAGCTGGCCGATGCCGGGTCCAGCGCCGCCGAGGAGCCGGCGGATGAACCGTCCGCCACCGACGCGTCCGAGGACCTGCCCGGCGACCTCTCGGGAGAGGCGGGGCTCTCTCCCGCCTGAGGCGGAACGGGGATCGAGTGTCCACCGTCGCGGCCGCGAGAGACCTCGTCTTCGGCGCGACAGCGCGAGCTCTTGGCCCGCGCGTGCTCGAAGTCCGACCCGCGAGTGAATCGGGCCTCGCGAGCGAGGTCCGAGTCGCCTTCCGGTCGGGCGCCCTGCCCGCGCACGCGCACACGGCCCTGACGGACATGGATGGCGCGCGGTTCGAGCCGCCGCTGCCTGAGGGCGGCGACGAACGAGCCACCCTCACCTGCCCACGCAGTGCCCTCGAGGCCGCTGCCGAGGGCCTGGAGGAAGCGCGCGTGCTCCTGGCGGCCGTCCGCTGCTTCGAGCGCCGCCCCGCCGCGCCGCGCCTGATGGGCGTCATCAACGTGACACCCGACAGCTTCTCCGACGGCGGTGAGACCCTGGATGCCGCACGCGCCGTCGAGCGTGGACTGCTCCTGGAACGCGAGGGCGCGGACCTCCTCGACATCGGCGGCGAATCGACCCGACCGGGCGCCGAGCCGGTCGCCGCCGAGCAGGAACTGCAGCGCGTCCTGCCTGTGGTCGAGGGCCTCGCGCGCTCCACACGCGCCCAGATCAGCGTCGACACGACCAAGGCTGTCGTGGCCCGCGCCTGCCTCGACGCGGGCGCCACCCTGATCAACGATGTCTCGGCCGGGCGCGCTGACCCCGGAATGCTGCCCCTCGTGGCGGAAAGCGGGTGCGACTACATCGCCATGCACATGCGCGGCGATCCGCTCACCATGCAGCGTGCACCGCGCTACGAAGACTCCGTGGCGGAGGTCTGCGAGTTCCTGCGAGATCGCGTGGCCGCCTGCTTGCAGGCGGGAGTCGAACTGCAAAGAATGATCCTCGATCCGGGCATCGGCTTCGGAAAGCGGCTCCGTCACAACCTCGATCTCCTCCAGCGGCTTCCCGAGCTGCGTTCCCTCGGCAGACCCCTCTGCCTGGGGGTCTCGCGCAAGTCCTTCATCGCGCACGCGACCGGGAAACTGCACCCGGAGGACTGGGAGGGCAACCGCCCCACCGGCACACAAGACCGGCTGGCGGGCAGCGCGGCGGCGGTCTGCGTTTCCGTACTCGGCGGTGCGGAGATCCTCAGGGTGCACGAAGTGGCGCAGATGGCCGAGGCGACAGCGATCGCCCTCGGCGTGAGCCGTCGCGGGCTGCTCGGTGAACGAAAAGAGGACTGAAAGCGTGGACCAGACCTACAAGTGGGCACTGCAGGTGGCGATCGTCGCCCCCGGTCTCTACCTGTTCCTGCGCTTCTTGCGCACCACCCGCGGTGGCGGTGTCCTGCGCGGTCTCGTCGTCGCTCTGCTGTTCGTCGTGATCGGCCTGTGGGGTCTGGCGAAGGAGCTCGAACTCGAGGAGCTGAACCACCTCATCCGCAGCACGACGCCGTTCCTGGCGGTGATCCTGACGATCCTCTTCCAGCCCGAGCTGCGCAGGGCGATCGCGCGCCTGGGGGAGCGCAACCGCTTCGTGCACCTGTTGCAGACGCGCCGTCACGAGACCCTGCAAGCCGTCGTCGAGGCGGTGTGCGCCATGAGCGCTCGGCGTCACGGCGCCCTGATCGCGTTCCAGCGCGAGACGGCCCTCGACGCCTACACGCAGAACGCGGTCAAGATCGACGCCGAGATCCGGCGCCTCTTGATCGAGGGCGTCTTCCACCCCGGCAGCGCCCTGCACGACGGAGCCGTGGTGATCGACGGCGACCGTATCGCCGCGGCGGCCTGCCTCTTCCCCCTGACCGAGAACATCGAGATCAGCAAGTCGACCGGCACCCGACACCGGGCGGCCCTGGGGCTGACCGAGGAGACCGACGCGGTGACGCTCGTCGTATCCGAGGAGACCGGTTCGATCGCGCTCTGCCAGCACGGCCAGATGGAGCGACACATCGCCCCTGAAGACCTGGAGCTCGCCCTGCGCACGCGGCTCGAGCAACCGTCCGACGGAGACGAGGGCGAGCACGCCGCAGCCCCTTCAAACCGCATCTCCAAGCGGTTGCAGGCCGTGTTCACCCATGATCTCCCGCGCAAGGCGGCGGCGATCCTGCTCGCCGCCGGCATGATCTGGCTCGCCCATCAGGTGATCGTGATCGACCGCGACCTGACCCTGGCGGTAGCCTTCTCCGATCCGGGGGACCCGGCTTCGCCCGCGCCCGGCCAGCTCCTGATCCGCCTGCCTGACCAGGACTACCAGCTCGTCTCCCCCGCACCCTCCCAGGCCCTGGAGTTCGTGGTCTCCGGCACGCGCGGCCAGGTGGACCGGATCGGTTTCGATGTCAACGCCCTGCTCTCCCTGGGGAGCGAGGTCAGCGCGGGGACCACCGAGTTCCCCTTCGACAAGATCGTCTGGAACGTCGGGGAGGACGGAGACCGGTTGGGACTCGAGTTTCGCTGGAAGTCGGGCACGGCGCCCTTACTGCGCCTCGAACGCCACGAGCACCACCTGATCACTCTCGCACCGGAACATGTACCGATCGACGCGAGCGATCTGAACCCGCGCTTCCAGGCTCTCGTCGACGCGATCGAGTTCGCCGACCACGCCGTGGACGTGGAGGGTCCGCGAGCGATCATCGAACAGGTGGGTCGGGGCGAGCTGGCCTTCGAGCTGGAACCCATCGTCCTGGTCCCCGAGGACCGCACGGAACGCCGCGCCCGCCTGCGGCTCGCCGAGGGCCTCCGCGCGCTCGGCCTCTCGATCGCCGAGGACCGTCAGGTGCAGGTGACCCTGCGCATTGTTCCCGCCGAACGACTGCTCGTCGGCTCCATCGAAAAGGAGATCAAGGTCAGCAACCTGGGCGCATCCGAGGAGGATCCCGCCCAGTGGAGGGTCTTCGACCTGCACGACCCCGCACGCTTCGCGATCCGCATGGCGGGCATCATTCCGGTCACCGAGGAAGCCGGCTCCCAGGCCTACGAGGAGAAGGACCGGGTCGTGCGCCAGTTCGTCGAAGACAACCTGAAGGTCTGGGTGGACATCTCGGAGCTGCGCGAGTCCGAAGGCACCACCCTGCCCCTGCAGTGGAACCTGCTCGGTGACAGCTGGCGCGAGGGCCTCTCCGCGAGCCTCGGAGAGGAACTCGACGACCTCGCTGAGCTGGAGCTGATCCTCGAGAGTGAGGGCATGATCAAGCTCCAGAAGAGCGAACAGGGGACGGAGTGAGCGACGACAACGGACCCATCTTCGGCACGGACGGGATCCGCGGCGAGGCGGGCGAGGGCTGGCTCGGCGTCGAGCTCGTCTCGGCCCTGGGGCGCGCCATCGGGATGGTCCTGGGCCGGGACGTGGCCGCCGGAGACGAGCAGCGCGCCGTGCTGGGGCACGACGGACGGCGTTCGGGACCCCAGCTGGAGGCCGCCCTGGCCCGCGGGCTCTTCCGAGCAGGCCTCGACGTGACGAGCGCCGGACTGATCACGACCCCCGGCCTGGCGCTGGTCACCCGCACGCGCGGCTTCGCCCTGGGAGTCATGCTGAGCGCCTCCCACAACCCCGCTCGAGACAACGGTATCAAGGTGCTCTCCGCCCGCGGCGACAAGCTGCCGGACGAGACCGAGCGGGAGATCGAACGCGTCCTGCGCGCCGACCTCGCGGCCGAGCCTCTCGGCCCGACTCTCGTGTTCGACGGGTCCCTCCAGGAAATTTACCTCGATCACCTGGTGCAGAGCGCCGGATCAGGTCTGGACCTCGGCGGCCTGCGCATCGCCGTCGATTGCGCCAACGGCGCCGCCAGCCACGTGGGCCCGCGTCTCTTCGAGCAACTGGGAGCCAAGGTGACCGCCCTCTTCGCCGAACCGGACGGCCTGAACATCAACGAAGGTTGCGGCTCCACCCATCCCGCCGCGCTCCAGCGCTGCGTGCGCGAGGCGGGTGTTGACCTCGGGATCGCTCTCGACGGCGACGCGGACCGCTGCCTGCTCGTGGACGAGACCGGCGAACTGGTGCACGGCGACGGCATTCTGACCCTGCTCGCGCGCCATGCCGTCGAGAACGACGCCTGGTCGGACACTCGCGTCGTCGCGACGGTGATGAGCAATCGCGGCCTGCACCGGGCCCTGCGCGAGGTCGGCGTGGAGGTGGTCACGGTCGGCGTCGGAGACCGACGCGTCAGCGAGGCCTTGCGGCGCGAAGAGCTCCCCCTGGGCGGAGAGCAGTCCGGGCACATCATCTTCGGAGCCGAGAACCACCACGTCGGCGACGGCCTCTACACGGCCCTACGGGTGCTGCGCGTGATGCGCGAGAGCGACCGGCCCCTCTCGGCCCTGGCCTCGCCCTACCGCCCATTCCCCCAGGTGCTGGTGAACGTTCCGGTGGCGAGCAAGCCTGACTTCTCCCTGCTCCCGAGCGTGGAGGCCGCGGTACACCGCATCGAGGATGAGCTGGCTGAGGACGGCCGCGTCCTCCTGCGCTACTCGGGGACCGAATCCCTGGCACGCGTGATGGTCGAGGGTCCCGACGCCGGACGGATCCGCGTGCTGGCCGATGAGCTCGCCGCCCTCCTGGGCGACGAGATCGGCGTCGCCGACGGATCGCGATGAGCTTCGTCGCCCTCGAGACCTCAACGCGCCGCCCTTCGGTGGCCGTGAGGGCGGCCGGACGGACCCTGGTCCGCACGCTCGAGAGCGAGCGTGCCCACGCGAGCGACCTAGTCCCCGCCCTCGACGCCCTGCTGGGTGAACTCGGAGAAACACCGAGCTCGATCGAAGGCGTGCTCGTCGGTACGGGCCCGGGGAGCTACACCGGCCTGCGGGTCGGCATCGCCACGGCTCGCGGCCTGGCCAGCTCTACCGGAGCGCTCCTGCGCGGCGTGCCCTCCGGCGAGACGATCGTCTTCGAGCGACTCGAACCCGGGCAATACGGGGTTCACCTGCTCGACGCGCGCGGAGGTGAGTTGAGCTTCGCACTCTACGAGCGCCTCGCGCAGGAAGTGCGTGTCGAGAGCGCGCCGCGTGCGGTCTCACCGGAGGAACTGGCCGAGTTGCTCCCGCAGCAGGTTCCGATTTTCGGCGAGCAGGGAGTCGCGGAGGCCGCCGGGCTCTCGCCAGCGCAACGCGAGCTGCTGTGCGGCGATTCCCCCGCCGGAGCCGAAACCCTGCTGACGCTCGGCCGCGCACGACTCGACACGCTCGGAGGCCAGGCGGCCCATGAGGTGGAACCGCTGTATCTTCGCCCATTCGCGGCGAAAGCACGCCGCCGCTGACTCGCCCTTCGCCCGCGCTCACCGAGAAACGAAACGCGCCCCGGACGCGGGGTGCGTCCGGGGCGTGTTCGGTATGGCCCGGGCTTGAACCCGAGCATCGTCCTCTCTCGCCGGGGGGGCCTCCAGGCAACGAAACGCCCGGCGGACGTGAAGGTCTACAGGTCGTGGGGCCGGAGGGTACGCCGACCGTTCTGGGTCGCGCGTTGCTCGGCCGACCAGATCATCGTACGCACGGCTTCGTCCAGAGCGCTGTAGAAGTCGCCCGAGACGTTGATTCCGGCAGTGGCCTTGGTGCGGGTCTTGCTGATGATCATGTTGACGGGCTTCTTCTTGCGCGTGGTCTTGCGCGAGGTCGTCTTCTTGGCCTTGGCCTTGGCCTTGGGCTTCGCCTTGGCCTTGGTCTTCTTCTTGGCGGTTTTCTTGACCATGTTTCTGAGGTTCCTTTGAGTTGTCCCGTCCCGCGGGACGGATGTGGTCGCGTCGCAGTGGAATAGTTCCGGCCACGAGGACGTAATTTGGAGGGATGAGAATGGCGACGGTGTCCGGTCCTGTCAACACGCCCCTCCCCCGAATCCGCCGGTTTTCGGCGGTATTCCGGCTCTCCTGATCTTCCATCCCCAGTCCCGTTCAGTGACCTCGACCTCGTTGGTTCCGCTTCCCAGCCTTGCTAAGTTCCAGTGCGTGACGGACCAGCGGCACCGAGTCTGGGCGGACATCGACCTCGACGCACTCACCCACAACCTGGACGTCATTCGGCGTCGAGCGGGAGCGGGAGTGCGGGTGATGCTGGTGGTCAAGGCCGACGCCTATGGGCACGGCGCCGTGGTGATCGCCCAGCACGCCGTGCGCTGCGGTATCGGCGCCCTGGGGGTCGGTACGGCCGCGGAGGCTCTTGAGCTGCGGCAGGCGGGACTGCGCCTTCCCGTGCTCGTGCTCGGGACGATAGTGGAAGGCGAGGCCGGGGCCGTCATGCGCCACGGAGTCCAGATCGGGATCCACTCCGCACGCGAGGTCACAGCACTCCAGGAGGTCGCCGGAAGGAGGGGACTCTCGGCGCGCGTGCACCTGAATGTGGATACGGGGATGGGTCGCCTCGGGGTCTTGCCCGGGCGCGCCATGGAACTCCTGCGGCAAATCCACGGCGCACCGAACCTGGAGCTGGCCGGGGTGATGACCCATGTCAGCTCACCCCGCGGCGCCCTGGACAAGCCGACGGCCCGCCAGGCGGAGCTGTTCGAGAGGGTGCTCAATGAGGCCCGCGCCGCGCACCTGCTCCAGGGCTGGGTGCACATCGCCAACTCGGCCTACCTGTTCACCGCCCCCGGCCCCCACCTGGACACGGTGCGCCCGGGCATCAGCGCCTATGGCGTGCTCCCCGGCGCACTCCCCGGCGCGGACGAGTTGCGCCCGGTCATGTCGCTCCACTGCCAGGTCGCCCTCGTCAAG
>DASCMO010000160.1:0-1818 GCA_036010965.1 Planctomycetota bacterium
CGTCGGGACGTCAATGCAGATTGCCGCCTGCCGCGCGGGCGCCGGACCTTCCTGCTTCCGGGTGTGTGCGAGGGTTGGCGAGACGAGTGAGCTGCACGGGTTGGCGTGATGGTATGTGGATCTGGGCCGGGCTCGTCCATGAGCGGCATGGCCCGTGCGTGCTCTCGTTCGATCGTCGCTCGCATCCATGAATGACTCGCGAGCCTCCTGAAGGCCACGGCCGCACGGCCAGCGCGAAGAAGCTGCTACGATGCCTCCTTCCAGCCTGCCGCTTTGTCTCGTGACATCCAGCTCCATCCACCCCACCACGCGCGCGGAGATCGAAGCGCGCGGCTGGGACGAGCCCGACATCGTGCTCGTCTCCGGGGATGCGTACATCGACCACCCGAGCTTCGCCGCCGGGTTGTTGGCGCGGCTCCTGGAGCACGCGGGCTACCGCGTCGCGGTCCTTCCCCAGCCTGACTGGCGGAGCGCTGACCCCTGGCGCGACCTGGGCCGCCCACGCCTCTTCTACGGCGTGACCGCGGGCAACATGGACTCGATGATCAATCACTACACGGCGAACCGAAAACGGCGCAACGACGACGCCTACTCGCCGGATGGCGAGATCGGTCTGCGCCCCGACCGCCCGACGGGCATCTACGCGCAGCGTTGTCGTGAAGCGTTCAAGGGCGTACCGGTGATCGTGGGCGGGATCGAGGCCTCGTTGCGCCGATTGCCGCACTACGACTACTGGTCGGATCGAGTCATGCCGTCGATGCTCGTCAGCTCGAAGGCGGACCTGCTCGTCTTCGGACTCGGCGACAAGCCGATCCTTGAAATCGCGCGCCGGATCGACGAGGGCGAGACCCCGAAGGACCTGCGCGACATGCGCGGAGTCTGCTACCTGCTGGGGAGGAAGGAGCCACGGCCCGACGTCGAGTTCGATGAGCTTCCTGCGTTCGAGGAGGTGGTGGCCGGCAAGCAGGCCTTCGCACGCATGACACGCCAGCATCAGAGGCAGACGAGTCCGTTCAACGCGCTCACGCTGGTGCAGGGACACGGCGACCGCACCCTGATCCACAATCCGCCCTCGTTGCCGATGAGCGCGGCCGAGATTGACCGCTCCTACGACCTGCCCTACACGCGCCAGCCCCACCCGCGCTACAGGGGCAAGCGGATCCCGGCCTTCGAGATGATCCGCGACTCGGTCACGATCATGCGAGGTTGTTTCGGCGGCTGCACCTTCTGCTCGATCACCTCCCACGAGGGGCGCACGATTCAGAGCCGCAGCCAGGCCTCGATCCTGAAGGAGGTCGGGACCATCGCCGCGCGTGACGACTTCAAGGGCACGATCAGTGATCTCGGCGGACCGACCGCGAACATGTATGAGATGCGCTGCACGCGCCCTGAGGTCGAGGCTATCTGCCGCCGCCCATCGTGTATCCACCCGAAGATCTGCAAGTTGCTCGGCACGAGCCACGCGCCGACGATCGAGCTCTTGCGCAAGGCGCGCGCGACCCCAGGGGTCGACCGCGTCCTGGTGGCGAGCGGCATCAGGATGGACCTTGCCAACCTCGACGACGAGTTCATCGAGGAGGTGGCTGCGCACCACACCGGAGGTCACCTCAAGATCGCGCCCGAGCACGCGAGCGAGAAGGTGCTGCGCGTCATGAAGAAGCCCTCCCTCGAGGGCTGCGATGATTTCGCTGAGAAGTTCAATGCTGCCTCACGCCGTGCCGGCAAGGAGCAGTACGTCGTCCCGTACTTCATCGCCAGCCACCCGGGGTCCGGTGTTGAGGAGATGATCGAACTCGCCGTTTACCTGAAGCAACGCGG
>DASCMO010000161.1:0-36278 GCA_036010965.1 Planctomycetota bacterium
CAATTCATCATATCCGCGATTTGCTCGCCTCAGTGGGAAAGAAGGGCCTCTCGGGGTCCTCTGGCACCCTGAGGGTCGTCCCCTTCAACGGAACCCACTCGCGAACGTGCTCCGCCCTGCATCAGAATGGGACGGCGCGGGCCCTCGCGGGATGCCCGCGCGCAGCCAAAGCGACGGCTTGCGGCGCCTATCTTCCCGTGAGGGCAGAAGGGGCTGCGTCGGCCGTCTTGCCGTGGCGCTCGAGGGCGTAGCGGCCGAGTTCGGCGAACTGCTGGCCGAAGTCGTGCGTCCCGCCACCCAGGGGAGCCTTGAAGAAGCAGGCGGTGTGCTCCATCACGCCGCCCTCGCCGCGCTCGGCGGCGAGATCGGCCAGGCGCGCGAGGTCGAGTACGAGCGGCGCGGCGAGGGCCGAGTCACTGCCAGTCCAGGTGAACTGAAAACTCATGCGCGCACCCAGGAAGCCCTCGAATTGAATGAAGTCCCAGGCCGTCTTCCAGTCCTCCAGGGAAGGCACGAAGTCGATGCCGACCGAGGTGTGGACCGCCGGATCGCCGAGGATCGAACGCAAGGCCTCGTCCTTGTTGCGCAACTTGCTCTCGCGATGAGCGGGCTCCTTGAGCACCTCTCCGTCGCGGTTGCCGAGCATGTTGTAACCCTGCCAGGTGAGCACCTTCAGGGCGCGCGCGCGGAACATGGGCGCGAGTACCGTCTTGACCAGCGTCTCGCCCGTCTTGCCGTCGTTGCCACAATGGGGCACGCCAGACGCGCTCGCCAGCTCGATCAGAGCAGGAAGGGAAGAGCCGCGACTGGGAGTGAAGTTGACGAACGGATGCCCCGCACCGAGAGCAGCGTACGCGTAGAGCACCGACGCGGGCTGGAGCGCGCCGGCATCGAGCGCCGCCTCAAAGGAGGCCAGGTCCCTCCACTCCGCGCGCTCCTCGCGCCATGCCTCCGTGCTCGCGACATCGACCACCACCACGCGCGCCAGATCGTGCGCGGCCGCGAAGGCGTCGAGGTCCGCACGCACACGCGCGATCTGCTCGCGCGGCGGCAGGGAACCTAGCTCCGCTGAGCGCGGGTCCAGGTCCGCCAGACCCACGTCCGGACCATCCAGGATGCCCGGACGAATGCAGGCCTCAAAGGCGGCGGCGCCCTCCCTGGCAGCATCGACCAGGCTCTGGGTGAGAACGCCACTGCGCACCAGCTCCGAGGTCGAGGAGGTCAGGCTGCGCGTGCAGACGTCATGTCCACCCAGCACGAGCTCATCGAGGGGAACCAGATCGAGGCCGCGCACGGGCTCGACCTCCGTGGCGAGCCCCACGGGTTCGAGGGCCCCCACGCGCAGGCCCTCCAGGCCGTAAGCCACGCAGGTGGAGATCGATCCGCGCGCACCGATCAGCCACACCCCCACCGGCCCCCTGCTGGGGCTCCCGTTGCGGTCGACGTCAAGGGTGCTCATGGGCGGTCAGTCCTCTCGCTCATCCGACCGGCGGCGCGACTCGACCCAGCGCTCCACGATGGCCCCGTACTCGGAGGACCACCAGCGGCCGCCGGTGATGCCGGCCCCGGGGCCGGCGACGCCTGCCCCCGAGGGGCTCGTCACGCCACCGACCGGACGATCGGGACCCTCCATCATGCCCTGTGCGAGCGCCCCTGTCCCGACTCCTCCCGACGCACCGGCCTCGCCAGAGCCACCGGCCGCGTCCGCGGTCTCGCCGCGACCCTGACCGAGGGCCGCCAGGGCCGTGTCGAGGGTGCTGCGCGCCTCCTCCAGCTTGCGCCGCAGGGCGCTGCGAGCGGGCATATCACGGCGCGCCCGATCCACGGCGACGCCCAGGGAACGCAGCTCTTCCAGGGTCTCTTCCGGCGACAGATCGCCCGCCTCGCGGGCGCGCTCCAACGCCTGAGCGCGACGTGCCAGATCCGCCAGCAGGTGACGCTCGGCCGTGCTGATGCCCGCCGCATCCCCGGCCTCCACCGCGCCCGCGCCGGTCAGCTGAGACTGGAGTCGGCCCGTGATCGGCGCCAGGCGCACATCGCTCTCAGCGCCACGGCCCACATCCAGGGCCAGGGCCAGCAGCGCGGCGGCGGCGAAGGGCAGGGCCAGCAAGGGCGCCGTAAAGGGAAGCACGGCGCGCAGGGCCTCGCGCGCACCGATGCGGCGAGTCACGCGCAGGGCGAGCGCCAGGCCCACCGCGTCGCCGCGCGCCTCCACCTCCCAGGCCGTGAGCAACGCTCCGTCCAGATGGCGTGCGCGGTCGATGGCGCGCGCCACCTGCGCCGGAGCGCGCCTGTGCTCGATCCACCAGGCACGCGAAGCCAGGGCCGCGCACAGACCGGCCACGAGCCAGGCATCGCCGGCGGCCAGGGTCGCCCCCGACGCCGCGGCGGCCGCCAGGGTCAGGCAGAGGGCGCTGGCGCCGAGCAGGATGCACTCCCCCGCGCGCGCCGCGGCCAGACCGCGTCGCGCGAAGTGCACGCGCGCGGCGAGGGGCGCGCCGGCCTCAGCGGTCTTCACCGGCCACATCACCGCCGCGGGCCACGCCGGGCAGGTGCTCCATCAGGGAGGAAGGAACGCGCTCCAGGCGGGTGCGGCTGAAGATCAGCATCAAGCGCGCGCCGCGCGCCGGCACGAGGAATGAGTTCGGCATCCAGATGGTCTGGTACACGCAGTCATCGAGGGATGCCGTGAGCAAGGTGTTCCCCGTCCGGAAGTAACTGAGGTTGATCAGGTTGCCCTCGAGGTCGGCCGCCAGGACCTCATCGTCGACCTCTGGCCGCGGGCGCACCATGCGCGAACCGATGTACACCCAGCGATGACGACGCATGCTGCGGCCGGTGCGCAGGTTGTTGATGACGTCGCCGAGAGGATGGAAGTGGACCTCGTCGCCTGCGGTCGCTGACTCGCCGGCCTCCAGCCAGGCGACGTAGATCCGAAAGCCGCCCCCGCTCGGGGGCACGACCTCGAAAGGGCTGACGCCGGCACGCAAGGCGTCGATGTCGGGCGGCGGGTCCTTCTCGACCCACGCGGCGTTCGTTCCGGGCTCCACGCCGAGCGTGAGCAGGGCCGTGTTCAGGAGGCTCGGCCGCACGGCGGTGGCGAAGAGGCTCTCATGGGCCGCGCCGTTGGGGGCGACCAGCACGTATTCCAGGAGCTCCTCGCGCACACAGACCTCCACCGGCAGGGCGCAGGTGCCGCCGGCCACGTCGACGCGCAGGCCCTGCTCAAGGAAGGCCAGCTCGAGTGCACCCTCGAGTTCGCCATCCGCCTGCCGCCGCGGCGGTTCCTGGCCGCCGTCGGAGGTCGCGGCCTCAAGCAGGCACAGGCCGACCGCCAGAGGACCGATCAACGCGCAGGCGACGGAAACGCTCGAGAGACACTGACGGTGCACGCTGGTGATCATGCCGTTCTCAACGCTCGCGCGCGGCTCGGGTTCACTCGATCAGAGACTCGCGCGTGAACCCGAGGCGCTCGAGTTCCTCTTCCAGCAGGCCGTAGACGCCCTCGGCGTAGCGGCGGATCTCGAACTGGGCGTCGGGCTTCAGGCGCTGTTCCAGGAAGTGCAGCACGCCCTGGAGAGAGACGGTCCAGTAGGCCTGGGTGTAGATGCTCTGGGGCAGGCACATGCGCGCGATCTCCTTCGCGACGCCGCGCTCGATGCGCTCGGTGTACAGCGCGAAGGCGCGCTCGCACTCGCCGCGCATCATGGCGTGCTCGGCCTCGTGGTCGAACCCCTCGCCAAAGTCCACCGAGGCCTGCTTGTTCCCGTGCGGCGGATTGGTGCGCATGACCGGCGGCACATAGAACTCTGGCTCCCACTGCACGTAGCGCCCGGAGACCTCATTCCAGCTGCAGCCCTTGTCGGTGTCGAACTGGACGTCGAAGACCTCGAGGCTGACAGCCTCGCCGTCGACCTCGTACTTTCGCCAGCCGCTGCCCACCTGGTACTTGAACGCCTGGCGGAAGACGAACAGGGGAGCCTTCCAGTGGAAGGTGAAGAACGAGTGACGGTAGGGAGAGGTGTGACCGTGCTCCCACAGGAAGCGGACCAGCCCGCGGTCCTTCGCGGGGTCGAAACCCTCACGGTTCTTCTCGTAGGAGATGCGGGCGCTGTTGACGACCTTGAGGGCCGGGTCGCAGACCATGCGGTCCACCAGGGCCACGAAGCCGATCCCGTCGTCGAGAGCCTCTACGGCGCCCTCGGGCATGTTCAAGCGGGCGAGGGTCATGAGGGAGTGATTCTAGCGCGGATGGGCGGGGAAGGAGAACTCTCCAGATCACGGCCACCTGAAGCTCCGGCGGGCAGGTGCGGTGCATGCGGGGCCGGGAGGAGCTAGGCTCGCGGGCGCACGGGCCCCTTCGGGCGCTTGGGCGTCGGGACATCTTGGAAGCGCCGAGGATAGGAAGGAACGAGTGATGAGTGAAACGAGTGGTTCGAGCAAACCGGTGACGCCCAAGCACCTGTGGGTCGTGGGCAGCGCGGCCTTGCTCTGGAACGCCATTGGGGCCTTCGATTTCGTCGTGACCCAGATGGAGGCCGAGTGGTACCTGAAGAGCTTCACGCCTGAGCAGCGCGAGTTCCTCCACTTCCCGTGGCTGGTGGACTTCGCCTGGGCTTTGGCAGTCTGGGGCGGTGTGATCGGAGCCCTGCTGCTCCTGCTCCGCAAGCGCCCGGCGGTCCGTGCCTTCGGCTCCTCCCTGGTCGCCGCCCTCCTCACGACCATCCACAACTTCGGCTTCTCCAACGGCCTGGAGGTCATGGGCGGCACAGGGCTGGCCTTCACGGTCGTCATCATCGCCGTGGCACTGGCCCTCTTGCTCTACGCCCGCGCCATGACCGCGCGCGGCGTCCTGACCTGACGCTAGGGCCGGAGGCCCGTGGGGCCTCCTCGAGAAGCTCGATCCGACCCACCCTCGGCGCCGCGCGCCGGGCGGGTCACTCGACGCGCTGCAAGGCCTCGCGCAGGCCTGGTGCCTGGGGATCGACGGCCAGGCCGCGGCGGTAGGTGGCAGCCGCCTCGGCGACGCGGCCGTTCTGTTCGTACACCGATCCCACGAAGAGGTAGATCTGGGGGTTGTCGGGCGCGAGCTCGAGGGCACGCTCCGCAGGAGGCACCGCCTCGCTCGCGCGACCCAGGCTCACGAGGGCCATGCACTTGACGCCCAGGGCGGCGGTGGTTCCCGGGTCGAGAGCGAGGGCCTCGTCGGCGTAGCGCAGGGCGCCCGCGGCGTCGCCGAGGCGCAGGGCGAGCTGGGCGCGCGAGAGGCGAAAGCGCGCGCCGCGCGGCACCTGAGCCATGGCCGTCTCGAGGGTCGCGACGGCCTCGTCCACGCGGCCGGCGTCCAGGTAGGCGTTCGAGAGCTGGATCTTGTCGTCCGCGTTGGCCGGGTCCGCACGGCAGATGCGCTCCCAGAGTGCGATCCGTTCGGCTCCCTTGGCGCCGCTCGAGCGCGCTGCGATACGGTGGTATGAGACCGAGTCCGTCTCGCGCACGGCCTCACGCACGATCCTGTCGGGGATCGAATCGAGGCTCTTGATCGAGTAGCGCCCGCGCCGCGCGTGGGCCGCGGCGCGCGTCGGGTCGCCCAGGGCCGTCCACGCCTGACTCATGAGCGCGTGGGCGCGACCGTGGCCAGGGTCTCGCCCCAGGGCAGTCTCCAGCAGCGTCCGCGCCTCCACTGCGCTGCCTCGACCGAGCGCCAGCTGCGCGAGTTCGGTCCAGGGATAGGGGTGCTCGGCCGACGCGAGGGTGGCGCGCAGGAGCGTCTCCGCCTCCGCACCGCGATCCGTCTGGGAACACAGGCGCGCGAGCCGCCAGCGCGTCGGCAGGTAGTCGGGATCGAGCTCGAGCGCCCGTCGAAGCTGCTCCTCGGCCTCCTCCAGCTCTCCCATCGTCGCCAGGTGCCGCCCGAGGTTGTGGTGCCAGCGGTGGGCGTCGGGCGCGAGGGCCACGGCGCGCTCGAAGCAAGCGCGCGTCTGATCGGTCATGCGCAGGGCGTCGAAGAACTGGCCGAAGCGACCGTAGTTCGCCGCCGAGCGCGACTCGCTCAGGGCCTCCATAACGCGCGTCATCGCGCGCGCCACGGCCTCCTCGATGGGCGGCGGCGCCATCGGCAAGGGCGGCACGCCGACCGAGGTCAGGAAGGCCGAGAGCTCGCCGGCGTCCACCTCCGCCACGGGCATGCCGTCGCTGCGCTCGAAGAAGCGCAACGACGGCACGACCGCTGTGGGCACGGGCGCGAGCTGCGTCCACGCCAGGAAGCCCAGGCCCGCAAGGAGCACCACGACCAGGGTTCCCTCGACCCCCGACAGCTTCCCCGCTCGCGTCACCGCCGCTCCTCCCCACTCCCACGCCGCAGGGTCACGAAGCGGTCGGCCGCTCCGCCGGGAAAGTCCTCCCCGCTCCCGTCGGGCCAGCGAACGCTGATCCGCTCCACGGCGTCGAGTTCGCCCAGACCGAAGTGCACGCGCGGGTCGCAAGAGACCAGGTAGCTCTGCTGTACGCGGCACTCGCGCATGCGTCGCACCCCGCCCACCTCTACCGTCACCCGCGCGTTCAGCACGGGGCCGCGCCCCTCGGCGTCCATGGGGAGCACCGACAGCCAGTGGCCGCGGCCGTCGTGATCATTGCGCAGGAGCTGCGGCCGCTCCCCGTTGCGGCATACGAGCAGATCCACGTCCCCGTCGTTGTCGATGTCTCCGCACACGACACCGCGCGAGACCGCCGGGGCCAGAAGCACGCTCCCGAACGCGCCGCCGTCCTCGACCCAGCGGCCCGCTGCGTCGCGCCGCAAGAACTGGTTCGGCTCGGCGTAGACCGCCTCGATGCTTGTCGCCGAGCGACTGCGGGCGACGGCCCCGTTGGCCACGAACAGCTCCAGGACGCCGTCGTTGTCCGAGTCGAAGGCCACGGTGCCAAAGCCTGTGTGGGGAGCCATCCAGCGCGGATCTCCCCAGCGGTAGCTGGCGTCGGAGAACATCGCGCCGTCGTTGCGCAGGAAGAGGTGGCTGAACTGGCGGATGTTGGTGATGAACAGGTCGATGTCCTCGTCGCCGTCGAGGTCCTCGGCCACGATGCCCATACCGGCGATCGCCACGCCCTGGCCGTTGTAGGCCGCGCCGGTCTGGGGACCGATCTCCTCGAAGGTGCCGTCGCCGCGGTTGTGCCAGTAAAAGGCCGGCGACTGGTCGTTGGCCACGTAGACGTCCACCAGGCCGTCGGAATCGAGGTCCGTGGCGACCACCGCCAGTCCGTAGCCCGTGCGCAGGGCGACGCCCGAGGCCGTCGAGGCGTCCTCGAAGCGCCCGCCGCCGAGGTTGCGGTAGAAGAGGTCGCGCGTCTAGTCCGCCGTCGAGGGGTCGCAGTACTCGCGGTGGCCCAGGAAGTTCGTGCAGGGCACGTGAGCGAGGGGAGCGAGGTCGGTGTAGCGCGCAACGTATAGGTCCAGCCGCCCGTCGCCGTCGCCGTCGAACCAGCAAGCCGAGCTGGTGTACCCGTCGTTCGCAAGGCCCGCCTCAGCGGTCACGTCGCGGAAAGTCCCGTCGCCCTGGTTGGCGAGCAGGGCGTCGGGCCCGACGCGCGTGACGTAGAGGTCCGGCGTCCCGTCGCCGTCGTGGTCGCCCACTGCGCAACCCATGCCGTAGCCCGCGAGGGCGACGCCGCTCGCCTCACTCACGTCCGTGAAGCCGCCCGCGCCGTCATTGCGATAGAGGCGGCAGGCGACGTCCGCCCGCTCCTCACCCAGCACGCCGCTCTGGACCAGGAACACGTCGAGCCAGCCGTCGCCGTCGTAGTCGAACAGGGCGCCGCCGGGCCCCATGATCTCGCACAACAGGTAGTCACCGCGCGCCCCGTTGTCATGGACGAAGTCGATCCCCGCCTCGAGGGTGATGTCGGTGAAGGCCGCCGTCGTCGCTCGCGTGGGCGTCTCGCGCTCCCCAACCCCACCAGGCTCGGCCGCTCCGCGCCGCTCGATCGCAACCCAAACCGACGCAGCCACCACGGCGACGCAGGCGACGGCGAGGAAGAGCGTGCGATTCCCCGTGGTCCCGACCAGCATCGGCGCATTCTACCTCGGCGAGAGATGCACCTCGGGCGCCGGAATCCGAGATCCCGACGCCCGAGCGGTAGGTGGAGCGACTTCTCGGTCAGTCCGTCCAGGAGACGGAGGTCGCGTTGGTGAGGTTGAAGCCCGTGCCGCAGGGACTCGCCCCCGGCGCGCGGTACCAGAGCTGGTAGTGCTTCGTCTCGCCCGCGGAGACCCCTCCGGCCACGCCGATGTCCACCGAGGTCGCCGAATCCCCGGCGCCGTCGGCGATAACGACCTGGAGCCGGACCAGGGAGCCCGCGACGCAGCGCAGACCGTCCCCGAAGGGGAACCCGGCCCCGCCTGCGGCGGGGTTGTCACCCTGGAAGTAGAGCCCAGGCTGGTTGGGGACCAGGTTGGAACCCTCCAGGACCAGGTCCGCGTTGGCGAGCGTCGCCGAGCCGCTCGTCATCAACAGGGCGCCCGTGCCGCTGCCGTTGGCGCAACCGGCCACCGGATCGGCGTTGCCGCAGGGAGCGACGGGCAGCGGGCAGAAGCAGAAGGGCGTGCCGGCGGTGCCGTCGTCCTCCGCGGAGTACGGGGAGGTCTGGGGCACGGCGACCGTCCCCGGCCAGAGGGAGGTGGCGGTAGCGCGGACCGTCTCACCGGCGGCCAAGGAGACGGGCAGAACCCAGTTCGTCGCCGACGCCGGCACCCAGAGCTCGTCCAGGAAGCCGCCATCGTTTCCGAAGACCTGGATCCGCGCACCGAATCCCAGCACCGGATTCGTCCCGGTCACCTCGGTCACGGAGACCGACGTGATCTCCGGAGCGGGGTGCAGGTCGTTTCCGCCCACGACCAGTTCGATCGGATCCCCAGCGTTCTGGTCGATGCGGTTGGTCAGGATCTGGTTCGAGACGGGGATAGCGGTCAACCAGCCGCCCTGCCCCACCTGCACGCCGGGACCACCGTTGTGGCAGATCTCGTTCGTCGCGCCCGTCAGGGCGGGATCGCCACCGACCAGCGTCTCGTGGTAGCCGTCGCCCAGACGGACGCCGCCGTTCGCGTTCCCCAGAGGGTTGCCGGTCAAGTCGAGGCCGACCGTGTTGCCCTGGATCACCAGCCCGAGCTGGATGTAGGGCAGGCCGGCGTCCTGCGAGGCGCTGATGCCCCAGCCGCCGTTCCCGGAGATGAGGTTCCCTTGCCCCGCTCCCGGCCCGCCGACCAGCGATCCGCTGCCCTTCATGCGAATCCCGCCGCTCCCGTTGGGCACGGCCGAGTTCCCGCCCACATCGGTCCCCACCCGGTTGCCCTGGATGGTGCTGCGGTGCTCGATGATACCGGGCAGCGTCGCGCCGATCGTGTCGGCGATGCCGAACTCGGCGTTGCCGCTGATGGTGTTGTCGCGGATCAGGTTGTCGGTCGCCACGCCCGCCAGATTGACGCCGTGTAGGCCGTTGCCCGCAGCGGCCTGGCCCGACTCGTCGAGACCGATCAGGTTCTTCTCGATCACGTTCTGGTAGGGGCTGTTCCCCACCAGGAGCACGCCGCTCATGCCGTTGCCGCTGATCAGGTTATCGGCGACCAGAGCGAACGCCACGTCGTGGAGCAGCACGACGCCGTCGCGGTCGTTCCCCAGGGGCACGAAGCCCGTCACGTCCATCCCGATGTGGTTACCGGTGACACGTGTGAAATCGGATTGCGAGTTCCGCACCAGCACGCCGCTCAGGCCGTTGCCGCTGATGACGTTCCCGGGACCGATCTCGGTCCCGGATCCCGTGAAGATGTGTACGCCGTCCAGCGCATTGCCCGCGTCGGCACCACCAGTGACGTCCACGCCGATCATGTTGTCACTGACATGGGTGTTGGCCCCTGCCAGGAGCAGGATTCCGTTCCCGCCGTTATCGACGATCACGTTGTCCGTGATGAAGGTGGCGGAGTGACCGACAGAGTCGACCAGAGAGTCGAGAGTGATCCCTGAGAGACCGTTACCGAGGAGATCGACACCCCCTGCGTCGGTGCCGATGTGGTTGTTGCTGATCAACGTACCCGAGCAACCGAATAGGGGCGCGGGCGGAAGAGCCACCGCCAGGTGGATCCCCTCCCGACCGTTGCCGAAGATCAGGTTCCCCTCGTCGGGATTGGTGCCGCCGATCATGTTTCCGGAGGGTCCGTTCGAGAGAAGGATGCCCTCGTCGTTGTGGTCGACGACCACGTTGCCGTAGATCTTGTTCTCGTCCGTGCCCGGATCGCGCAGGACGATGCCGACCAGGTTCCCCACCACGACGTTGGTGTCGATGGGATGAGCGCCTCCGACCAAGTTGCCCCGAGCACCATGCGCGAGGACGACCCCCGCGCCGAAGCCCATCAGGCGCAAGCCCTGGATCGTGCAGCCGGAAGCCCCGTCGAGGAAGAGGCCCGGGTAGGTCCCGCCGCCAAGCACGGTGACGTCCGGCCCGAAGCCGACGTCCGGCGCGGTCGTCCCCAAAAGACGCGTCCCGTCGTCGGTCAGGCTGGGCAGTGCCGACGCCAGGATCACGGCCCCGGAGACGTCGAAGACCACGTCGTCCGGCCCCGCGTTGGCGTTGGCCTCGTTGATGGCCCAGCGCAGGCTGCCCGGGCCGGAGTCCGCGGTGTTGGTGACGTGAAAGGTGCCCGCTCCGGCGAGGGACGCCAGGGTGAGCAGGGCAGCCGCGGGGAGTCCAGCGGCGCGCAGAATTGCGTGGGTCGAAAGGGTCGAAAGAATCGTCGGGTACATGAGGCCTCGCCTGGTAGGGGTTTCCATCTCGTGGGATGGCGTCACCAGGGAAGACGAGAAAACCCACACCCACCCGACAGAATTCCCAAGAAGCACCACCAGGGCGCGCCAGGGGCCTGCGCTCCTAGATACGGAACCTGACCTCGCCGCTAGTTGCCGTACACGCCCGAGATGGAACCGCCGACGGTCCCTTCGTTCTCGAAGGTCTCCCCGGTCATCTCGACATCGCCCTCGATCACGCCCTCGGGGCCGAGGGTCAGGCGCTCGCCGGTGAAGGCGACGTCACCGGTGACCCTCCCCTCGATCCGGCAGTGCTCCCCCATGAAGCTCAGGTCGCCGTCGATCGTACCCACGGTCGGCGGACCGCTCAGGTGCAAGCGCTCACCCATGAACACGACGTCGCCGCGGATCGTTCCAGCGACCTCCAGCCCCTCACCCAGCATGGTCACGTCTCCGTCGATCTCTCCGTCGACCTTGAATTCCTGGCCGAGGAAAAGGATGGAGTCCTCGAGGACCTGGCCCGACCGCACATGCATTCGCTCGCCCATGTTCCAGCTGTGGCCGAGGACGGGGATCCACCGATCGACGAGCCAGACGCCGAAGATCGTGAGGAGCAGGGCGACCAGGCAGCCGCAGCCGGTGATCTTGAGGCAGGTGGCCCCCCAGCCCGAGCGCGCCTCCTCCTGGGGCTTGGTACCGAGAGCTTCTTCATTCATGGTGCTAGGAGAATAGGGAATTGCGCCAGCCTGAGCGATCCCCTCGACCCGCCATTCCAGAGCCAGCGCCCACCAAATTGGAGGAAGGTCAGTGCGGCGCCGTCGGGTCGTCGAAGCAGTGATGGGCGCGCGACACCGTACGGTCAGTTGGTCAGGACGTCTGGCAGGGCACTCTCGGCGTCACCGAACGCATCGACCTCGAGACCGAACGCGCGCAGCATGGAGATGTAGAGGCGGCAAAGGGGCGTGTGCTTCGGGTAGCGGCGGTGTGCGCCGGGGGCGACGCCGAGGGCCTGTCCGCCCGCCAGCAGGATCGGCAGGTTGTTCGGATCGTGACTGTTTCCGTCGCGCAACCCAGAACCGAAGAACACCAGCGTCCGGTCGAGCAGGTCACCGTCCAGCTCCCGACGCCCGGCCAGGCGGTCGAGCAGGCCCGCCATGCGCTCCACGTGCCAGCGGTTGATGCGCTGGTACTGGTCCATCTTGGCCGGGTCCTTCTCGTGGTGGGACAGGTGATGGTGACCGCCCTCGACACCCTCCAGAAAGCTGAAGTTCGTCCCGCCCACGGCGTTGCCGAACATGAGGCTCGCGATGCGCGTCGCGTCCGTCTCGATGGCGAGGGCGATCAGGTCGAGCATCCACTCCGCGCGGGCCTCGTGCTGGGCGGGGTCCGCGGGCTGTTCGAGATCACGGTCCGGGAGGTCCTCTCCGAAGCGCTCGTGGCGACGCTCCAGTTCACGCACCGCCTCAAGGTACTCGCCCAGCTTGTCCCGGTCCGCCCCGCCCAGGCAGCGGCGCAGTCGCGCCGTCTCGCTCGCCACCAGATCGAGGACGGAGGCGTCCCCAGAATGGCGCCTGGCCGACCGGAAGAGCCGGTCGAAGGCCCGCTGCGGGTCCGTCTCCTTGGTGGCGGGCTGGGTGGGCGTGCGCCACGAGATGTGCGAGCCATAGACCGTGCTGTAGCCCATGTCGACCGCGTGACGGACGCCCTGGAGTCCGAGCACCAGCGACGGCACGCGCGTGGCGTCGCCGGTGGCGCGCGCGGCGAGCTGATCGATGCTCGTGCCCACTCGCAAGTCGCGCCCGCCCGTCTTGCGGACACGCTCACCGGAGAGCAGGGCGGTCGTCTTCACGTAGTGCCCCTCGCCCTCCATGCTGTTCTTGTTGCGCAACCCCGTCAGGATCTGCGTGCGGGCGCGGTGCGCGGTCAAGGGCGCCAGGGTCGGCGTCGGCGCCCAGTCCGGCCCCTCCTCTGCCGGCGTCCAGGCTGCGGGCAGCACGCCGTTGGGCATGAACAGGAACACCATCCGGGCCGGCGGAGTCGGGTCGCCGAACCTCGGCAACATCGCCTCCAGAAAAGGCAGGCCGAGGGCCGCTCCGGTGCCTCGCAGGAGGGCCCGGCGAGAGAGGGAATGGAAGGTCATCGTGCTCGCCGACGGTGCAGGAAAGGGTAACTCCGCACCACCGAACGCACGAGGGTGCGCGCCCTCCAGCCGTCACTACGCAGCTCTGCCACGATCTCCTCGACCAGCAGCGCGTCCCGCGGTTCCAGCGCCCTCCCCAGGGCGTAGACGAGCAGGGCCTCGGTCACGGCGCGCCCCAGGTCCCCCGGGCGCGCGAGCAGGGCGTCCTTGAGGCCGATCACCCCGTCCACTTCGCGACCGTCCGGCAAGGTGGCGCGCGCATCGATCGGACCCAGGTGATCCGCGTCACGCCAGCGCCCCACTCCGTCGTAGTGTTCCAGGGCGAAACCGATCGGGTCGATCCGGTCGTGACAGCTCGCGCAGACGGCATCCGCCCGATGGCGCTCCAGGCGCTGACGCAGGTTCAGCCCGTCCTCCTGCCGATCGTCCGGAGGCAACACGCCGGCGTTCGGCGGCGGTGGAGGTGGCGGGGAGGCCAGCAGACGATCGAGCACCCAGGCGCCGCGCACGACCGGGCTCGTGCGCAAGGGCTGGGAAGTCGCGGTCAAGACGCTGCCCTGGGTCAGGACGCCGCCCCGGCGCCGATCGCTCAGCTCGACGCGACGCATCCGCTCGCCCTTCACGCCTTCGACGCCGTAGTGGGCCGCGAGGGCCGCGTTCAGGAAGGTGTGCTTCGAGTCGAGGAGCTCCAACAGGCTGGCGTCCCGGCGCACGAGGTCCTCGAAGAACAGGACCGTCTCCTCCACCATCGAGCGCTTCAGGGCATCGCTGACGCCGCTAAATCGGCGCACGTCCACGGCCTGGGTGGCGACCTGTGCCACGCCCAGCCAGCGCACGGCGAACCGTTCACCGAGCGCGCGAGCGCGCGGATGGTCCAGGAGGCGCGTCAGCTCCCGGTCGAGGACTTCGGGATCGAGCAGGCTCCCGTCCCGCGCCCGCTCGAACAACGCCTCGTCGGGCATCGTGCCCCAGAGAAAGTACGAGAGCCGCGACGCCAGCTCCCAGCTCGAGACGGGCCACGGGCTCTCTTCCTCCCGGTCCTCCTCGACGCGAAACAGGAAGTGGGGCGAGAGCAGCACGCTCGACAGGACCGCGTGCAAGCCACTCTCTCGCCAGAGGGCCATGCGCGCCTGCAGCTCGTCGGTCGTGGGCGGACGCCGGAAGGCCCGCTCGAGCCACGCCGCGAAGGCCTCCTCGAACGAGGGGTCGGATCCGAGGCCCAGGCGCTCCAGGGCAGCCGGGTCCACCAGCAAGACCTCCAGAACGCGATCGGTGGAGCGCGCCAGGATCTGGGCCAGTTCCGGGTCAACGAAGAGCACGTCACCCTGGTTGTCGAAGCCCTCCGAGGTGGCGTCCTCGGGCAGATCACGCGCCACCGCGACGTCGATCCCAAGCAGGTCGCGCACGGTGCTCCCATACTCCGCGCGGTTGAGGCGCCGCAAGGTTGGGCGCCCGGGATCCGCAGGGCCCTTCGCCAGGACCGCGATCAGGCTGGCGGTGAAGTGCCGAAGCTCGTCCTCCTCCAGGACCACTTCCAGGGGCGAGACCTCGTCCGGCGGCGGCATCTCCCTCGACCGCACGCGCAACAAGATCTCCGAGACCATTTCCAGATCAGTCGGATCGAACGACGAGAGATCCAGCCCCGCCTCGGCTTCCTCCCCTGCGTGGCACGCGAAGCAACGCCGCTGAAAGGTGGGCCCGAGGGCGGCCGCGAGGTCTCCTCCTCCGTCCTCCTGCCCCAGAACGGACAGCGCCAGGGAGAGGGTCAACCACAGCGTGCCACCGCTGACCATCACCCGGCGGCGGGCGGGATCGCGGAGTCGCTCGAGTCCCTCCGGGTCTTGGGCGCGCACCATGCCGACACCATCGTACTCGCTCCCCGCACCCCCTCAACTCGCGCCCCGTCCACGCTGGCCCCCTCTCCCGCTCTCTCTCCGGCGGCGCGCTCACACCGCCCTGAGCGGCAAGGGATGGAAGAGAGGCCGGCAGCAGCACTTCGTGGACCACAAAACGACGGTGCCCTCCGTGCGCTTCTCGGAGCTCCGCGATGAATGCCCATAGAGCATGCCGGGGCGCACTGAGGGGGTGCGCGCGACCTTGGTGAACCGCGAAGCTGGCGGAGGGTCTATCCTCCGAACGAGTTCCCGACCTACACCCCACCATCCGCCATGAAGCACGCCGTATCCGGATTCCTCACTCTCGGCCTCCTCCTCTCCTCCAGCGCCCCCGCCGCGAGCGAGCCGGGCACCGACCGCAAGGTGAAGGTCTTCATCCTCGCGGGCCAGTCGAACATGCAGGGCAAGGGTTACCCGGAGCCCGTCGCCTGGCAGGTCAGCCAGCCCGAGTATCGCGAGCGCTACAAGCACTTCATCAAGAACGGGGATTTCGACTCCTTCACCAAGAAGCACCGCGCCTCCATCGAGGCGAACCCGAAAGAGCCGTTCTACGATTGGAGCGAGCGCGAGGACGTCTGGATCAACTACCTCGGCGAACACGGAAACCTCACCGTCGGCTACGCCTCGCCCAGCAAGTGCTTCGGTCCGGAGTACAACTTCGGGCACGCCTTGGGAGACCACTTCGATGAGCAGGTCCTCCTGATCAAGACCGCCTGGGGTGGCAAGTCGCTCGGACAGGACTTCCGCTCTCCCTCCGCCGGTCTACCGACAGAAGCGGAGTTCGAGCAGATGGTCGAGAAGAAGAACGAACAGATCGCCAAGAACAACGAGAAGAACCCGGACCGGAAGAAGCCCTTCGTCACCGTCGCGGGCATGAAAGAGCCCTACGGCCATTTCTACCGGGAGATGATGAAGGAGGTGCACGGCACCCTCGCGAACCTGAAGGAGTTCTTCCCTAGCTACAAGGGGCAGGGCTACGAGCTCTGCGGCCTCGTCTGGTTCCAGGGCTGGAACGACCAGTTCACCGAGGACTGGTACACGAACTACGGCGAGTACATGGCCGCGTTCATCAGCGACGTGCGCGAGGACCTCGAGGCGCCTGACATGAAGTTCGTCATCGGCCAGGTGGGCTTCGACGGACTACGCAAGTCGAGGCCTGCCAGGAATGGCGGCCTCAGCGCACGAGATCACATCAAGAAGGGCCAGCTCGCGATGGCCAAGCGCGGGGGCCTGGAGGGTGCGGTCGCTGTCGTCAGGACGGATCAGTACTGGGACATGGAGGCCGACGACATCTACAACGGCGAGGGCGGCTGGTCCAAGGACGTCGACAAATGGCACCAGTTTGGCAACGACCGGCCCTACCACTACCTCGGCAGCCCCTGGTTCTTCGCCCAGACCGGCACAGGTTTCGGCGAGGCCATGGTCCGGCTGCTCGAGAGACGATGAGACCACGACCGTCGGAGGTGCTGAGGTCTGGGGCTCGGCGGTGGAGTCGAGGTGCCGGCTCCAACCCATCATCGCCCCAGGTGCGGCCCTTTGGTTTTTGTGGGAATCCTGTCGTTCGGGAGGCCAGTTCTCGTTCTGTATCACGTGTTCGTCTCACCAATCTGGCTCCCCTAGTAACCCGATGCATCACGCTCTCCTCGGACTCCTGCTCACAGGCCTCATCAGCCCGCTTTGCACCGCGTCCCCCCTCCAGGGTGACCCCCTCACTCCAGGTTCGCGGGAGGGGATCGACGCCCGCGTCTTCGTTGCCATCGGCGAGCCCTTGTTCATCCAGATCGAGCGCAGCCTCGAAGGCGAGATGACCGTGCGAGGCGCACCCGCTCCCATCATCACCGAGATGAAGGAGGAGCGGCGCTTCGTCGATCGCGTCGACGTGCTCACTGATGACAGAGAGGAGTGCAGCCGTCAGTACCTGCGCGTGCGCTCCACCCAGGATGGGGAGATCACCGACGAGCCCCTCAACGGCCTGACCCTGTCCTGGATTAGTGCAGAGGGCGAGGTCCAGGTGATGCCCAGCGAGGGGCGGGTGCTGCTCGAGTCCAAGCTGAGAAAGCTGCTCCGAGCCCAGGGATCGGTGGGGCTTCACGCTAGCCTCCCACGGGACATCGCCGTCGGCGAATCGACCACGATCGACCTGTCGGCGCTGGGAGACGTCCTGCTCGACTCCTACCTCGACACCACAACGGGGGCCGGGAGCCTGACCTTGGAGCGACTCGAAGAGGACGGGCGGCTGGCCGTCTTCACGGGCTCGCTGCACTTCATCCAGGAGGGGGAGCTTCAGCCGGAGCTGACCGGGCGTGTGGAATACACCCTCGGCTGCGAGCTACGGGTCGATCTCACAGAACACAGGATCAAGAGCATCAACCTGGCGGGACGCGTCGAGATGACCGCTGGCGGAACACCCGACCAGCCCACCCTGTCGTTTGACGGACGCTACCAGCTGGAGCTCTCGACGGCGTCGGGCGACAGCGCGCAGCGCGCCCTCAAGGAGAAACCCGTCTACCGCAAGAAGGCCTTCCGAGGGACCCACATGGACGTCGAGGTCGAGCTACCGAGCTTCTACGACGACGCCGCCAACGAGGCCGGCGTCCTCTATGCCCGGCGCTGTCTCGACGGCGATGGCGTGCTGATCAGCCTGGTCTACGACGCGGACTTGACTGCGAAGAGCAAGGCGGATGCCAGGAAGGTGTTCGACGGCATCGAGGTCGGGCTCGAGCGGGGCGGCGTCGAGGCCCTGCGCGTGCGCAAGCGAAGCGGCCGCGTGGGCAACGGACGCTCCTATGCTTACGAATACAAGGGCAAGCGATACCTGAAGGACGTCTACCACCACGGCAGACGGTTCCTGGTGTTCGAGGTCTCGGCACCTCCCGAGACCTTCGAAGCAGCGCGGCGGGACATGGAGCGAGCCCGATCGAGCCTGCGCGCCGTGCGCTCCTGACCTGTCCGAGCGCTGCGCGCTCCCCGTGCAAGAAACGGGAGGACCGCCAAGGGAAACGGGAAGAGGGCGCGCGCCTTGGCGTACACTCTCGCGCGATGGTGGAGACCCCTGACACGAGTTGGCTGGACCTGCCGCGACCGCCGCGCGGAGCGGGGTTCGCGACGACCTCGTGGAGCCTCGTGCACCGGGCCGGCGGGACGCCCTCGCCCGAAACGGCGGGAGCGCTGGAGGAACTCTGCGCCACCTACTGGTACCCGCTCTACGCGACCCTGCGCCGGCGCGGCGCCGACGCCGAGGAGGCCGAGGATCTGGTGCAGGGCATGCTGGCCCGCATCCTCGAGCGGCGCGACCTGGCGGGGCTCGACCCCGGGCGCGGGCGCTTCCGCGCCTGGCTGGCGGCCGCCGCACGCCACCACATGGTCAACGAACGGGAGCGCGAGCGCACCCGCAAGCGCGGCGGCGGCGCGCCCGTGCTCTCCCTGGATACGGGCTCGGCCGAGGCGCGCCTCGCGAACGAGCCGGCCGAGGGCGAGGACCCCGAGCTCGCCTTCGAGCGCGCCTGGGCCCAGGCCTTGCTCGACCACACCCTCAGCGCCGTGCGCGACGAGTGGCACGCGCAACAGAAGGGCGACCTGTTCGAGGCCCTGCGCGGGGTCCTCGAAGGCGGCGCGGATCTGCCGCCCCTGGCCGAGCTGGCCGACCGGCTCGGCAGCACCGAAGGCGCCCTGCGCACCGCCTCCTGGCGCCTGCGTCAGGCCTTCGGCGAGCGCCTGCGAGCCGAGGTGGCCGAGACCCTGTCGGACCCCGGCGACGTCGAGGACGAGCTGCGGCACCTGCTGCTCGTCCTTTCACGATGAATCCCACACACTTTTTTCCGATTCCCCTGTGACACCTGCTCGCGATCCCTGCTCCCAGTGCTGCCGGGAGGGGTTCCCGGCCCAAAGCCGATGAACGAACACAACAGAGAAGGCCGTCGCGCGACGCCCGCCCCCGATCCTCGGATCATGGGAGGCATGGCGCGCCGCCTCGTGGAGCTGGGACTGATGCAGGAAAACGTATACCACCCCCAGGGAAACATCCCGACGCCCGAGGAGCTGTCGGAACTGCTCCCCGAGTTCGAGGTCGAGAGCCTGATCGGCCGCGGCGGCATGGGCGCCGTCTACCGCGCGCGCCAGAAGAGCCTCGAGCGCGTCGTCGCCATCAAGGTCCTGACGACCCCGCCCGACAGCGACGGGGGCTTCGCAGAGCGCTTCCAGCGTGAGGCCCAGGCCATGGCCAGCCTCTCGCACCCCGGCATCGTCGCCGTCTACGATTTCGGGCGCGCAGGAGACCTGTGGTACATCGCCATGGAGCTGGTCGAGGGCACGGACCTGCGGCGCGTGATCGACACGCGCGCCCTGACCCCGCGCGAGGCGCTCTCGATCGTCTGCCAGGTCTGCACGGCGCTGCAGTACGCCCACGAACAGGGCGTCGTGCACCGCGACATCAAGCCCGGCAACGTCCTGCTCGATCACGACGGGCAGGTCAAGATCTCGGACTTCGGCCTGGCCAAACTGGCCGGGGTGCGGCCGTCGGCGACCCTCACGCGAGCCACGCAGGTGATGGGCACGCCGCACTACATGGCGCCCGAGCAGGTGGAGACTCCCCTCGAGGTCGACCACCGTGCGGACCTCTACTCGGTGGGCGTGGTCCTCTACGAGCTGTTGACCGGCGAGCTGCCGATCGGGAACTTCTCCCTGCCCTCCCAGCGCGTGCAGGTGGACGTGCGCCTCGACGACGTTGTCCTGCACGCCCTGCAGAAGGACCCGCCGCGCCGTTACCAGAGCGCGACCGAGGTGCAAACGGACATCGACGAGGTGGTCGCCAACCCCGGGAGCGCCCGTATGGGCGCTGCCCCCGCCCGGCGATCGCGCGCGGCCGTCATCGGCTGGAGCGTCGCCGCCTGCTTCGCCATGACGACGATGCTCTTCGCGACGGGCCTGATCTTCGGCGTGAGGGCAGGGCCGGCGTCCGAGGTCGTCGAGATGCGCGAGCTCCTGCTGGAGGAAGGTGGCCGCATCGTCTCCAAGACGATCGAGTTCGACGAGCACAGCGTCCCCCACATCAGCGCCCACTTCGCCTCTGTCTTCGGCATGGACGCCGACGCCCTGGCGGAGGCCGATGGCTATCTGCGCGTGCAGCGCGAGGCCTACCTGGCCCAGGAGAGCGCCGTCGCGGTCCCCTACTGGGACAAGTACGGAGAACGCGTCATGGTCAGGGTCGACGACTTCTACCGCGATCGCAGTGACTTCGTCCGGCACACCATGACGCTGCTCGCCGGAACTCTGGGCGGACGGAAGATCCCCGCGCCCGCAGTCGAGGAGATCGAGCGCGCCCTCTTCCCCCTCGGACGCGGCGTCTCACTGCTCACCTTCACCGATGACGAGCAGGCTGGGCTCTCCCTGCGCGTCACGAGCACCAGCGAGGACCTGGGCGTGTTCGAGGTCACCGGTGACCGCGTCCTGCGTGAGTTCGGACACCACCTCGACGGTCTCACTCAGCCTCCGATCTCGGTCCTTCCGAGCGCGCGCTCCCTGCTGAATGTTCTCGAGGAGATCGACTGGAGCGGCGCGCAGTGGACGGTGTCCGAGCTCATGACCCATCAGTCGGCGAGCTCGGTCGAGAGCGTGGACCCCGAGCTTGATGTGGACACCCAGAAACGGAGCCAGCGGCGCTACAAGCTGCATGACGCGCCCCCGCGCATGAACGCGGTCAGATGCATGGTGATCCTCACACCCGCTGAGGCCGGCGAGCCGGGGGCGAAGGCGGCGGGGGCGGCGGGGGCGAAGGCGGCGGGGGCGAAGCCGGTCATCAGCGAGGCATTCCTGTCCGAGATCCAGACACGGGTCATGGCCCACATAGAGAGCCAGGCGTGGTGTGACACCTCGCAGACCTTCGTCAGCGGAAGGCTCATCAGCCGTCTGCCGCAGGGGCAGCCCCCCCACGCCGAACTGGTAATCGGGATCGGTGCCCTCATCTCTCATGCCCCGACCTCCTTCGCGCCGCCCGGCCTGGACCTCACCCGGATCACCTCGGGACCCATCCTGAGCGAGGCCTTTCAGGAGGCCGGCATGCAAGGCCTGACCGAAACGCACTCGTCCCTGCGCTCGGCTCCGGGGTTGTTCAGGGAGAGATCCACGACGATGGACTACGAGGACTCAGAGACTGTGTCCACCGCAGCAGAAATCCTGGCCGTGCTCGAGGGTATCGAGCGCGGCGGGCAAGCGGGCACGGTCACCTCCTTCGTGCTGAATCTGGATGTCACCAACCTAACCGCCCGATCGTCGCTCACGGCGCGCACGAGCTGCAACGCGGACTTTCTGATTCGCGGGCACTGAACCCAGAAGACCTCACCGTCGGCGGCTCTTGTGGGTTCTCGTTCTCCCGGGGCCTCAGGAGTCGCCGACGGCTCGTTCGAGGCGGACCTGCTCGGCGGCGGCGCGGCGGGAGGCGCGGGCGGGGAGGGCGGCGCGGCGGGTGAGTTCGCGCGCGGCGGGTCGGTCGCCGCGCTCGAGGGCCAGCCAGGCATGCCCCTGGTGACGGGTCGCCTCCAGACGCGCGAGGGGATCGACGCCACGGCGCGGGTCGGGGAGGCCGAAGACGTCGGTAAAGGCACGCGCCGAAGTGCGGCCCGCGCGCCAGGCGTCCAGCAACTCGCCCGACCAGAAGGCCGCGGCGGCGTGGCGGCGCGCGCCGAGGGCCAGGGCCAGCAAGCCCGCGCGCGCCCGACACAGGCGGTGTTCCCCTTCCGCGCTCGGCGCCTCACCGACGAGCCCCGCGACCGCGCCGCGCAACAGACGCCGCCCCGCCTCGCGGGAAGAGGCGACGGGTGCCTCCAGGGCGAGGACGGCCAGCTCGGCCGCGAGCCGCGCGTCCATCCGCCACCAGGGCACGCCGCCCTCGAGCAGGGCGAGCAGCCGGCCGTCGCGGGCCAGACCCGCGACCGCGCGCAGCTCGCCGCGGTAGACGAACTCGCGCGCCGGCAAGGAGCGACCACGAAAACGCGCCGCGAGCTCCTCAGGAGCGTTCGCGAACGCCGAGCGCCACAGCTCGCGCGCCAGGGCCTCGCCGGCCGCGGCGGTCGGGATCGCCGAGAGGGCCGGGAGCAGCTCGTCGCGCAGGAGCGCGGCACGCCGTCCGTCCACCAGGGCCGCGCGCAGGATCGGACCGGCGCCGGCACTCCCCGTCGCCCCCAAGGCCTCGATCGCGGCGCGCTCGAGGTCCGCGTCCGGCGTGCGCTCGACGACCTCCGTCAGAGCCGCCACCGCGCGCGCGGGGTCGGCGTGGGCGGCGACCTCCCCGAGCGCTACCACGCGTTCGGCCGCCGAGTGTCCAGGTTCCAGCACGACCGCCGCCAGGTGCTCCACGCAACGCACCGCCGGCAGGCCGCCCAGGCGGCGCAGGATGCGCAGGCGCAGCTCCTCGTCGCAATGCTCGTAGCGCTCCAGGAGCACGTCGGTCGGCCCGCGCGCGCCGTCGGACGCCAGGGCGAGGGCGGACTCGATGCGCACACGCTGCGAGACGCCGTCGGCCAGCCAGCGCCCCAGCCGACCACGTCCGAGCGCTGTACGCCCCAGGGCCCAGGCGCAGGTCTTCGCCACCTCGCTCGAAAGAGCGTCGGTGCGCTCGAGCAGACCCTCGAGATACTCGACCGCCGCCTCCCCCTCGACCTTGTGCAAGGCCGCGGCGAGGGCCTTGATGCGATCTTCGCGCTCGCGCCACGGACCGCGCTTGACCTCGCGCGGCGGACGGTCCGCGAGCGAGAGCTGCGGCAGCTCCTCCTCGATCCATCCGGCCAGCCGAGCGCCGATCTCCCCGTCCCCGGAAAACAGGCCCAACAACTCCAGGAGCGACGCCTTGCGGAAGCGGCCGGTCTCCCACAGTTGCAGGAAGTCCTCGCGAAAGGGCCGGGGCGGCGCCGTGCGCGGGAGGAATCGCAGGGCTTGCAGGTCGCGCCCGTCTCCCAAGGCGCTCCAGAAACGGTGCAGGTCGTCGAGCCCTTCCCCCGGCGCGAGGTGCTCGCAGAGGGCGCGGAAGGCACTCTCGGCCACCTCGGGGCGGAGATCGTCGAGAGCACCCGTGAGCAGCCGCGCCGCGCCGCCATCGCCCGTGCGCGAGAGGGTCTCCGAGAGCACGTCGATCACCGCCAGGCACAGCTCAGCGTCGCGCTCGACGGCCAGGAAACCGGCCACCTCGAATGGGTCCCAGCGGTCGCGCCGGGCGAGCAAGGCGTTCCATCCGGCGACGGACGTCGGCGTGGAGCAGGACGCGAGGGTCTCGAGCAAGCTCGTGCTCGCACTCGTGCCGCCGGTGACCTCGACCGCGGCCTCGACCAGTTCGATCGCGCGCGCGAGGTCGTCGGAGGGATCGCCGCCCGCCAGAGCGGCCAGATTGGGCCAGGGCGCCAGGAGCGCCCGGACGGCGCCGAGGTCGGCGCGTCCCGACGCAGCGGCGTCGAAGGCTCGCGCCGCGGCCAGGAGACCTTCGGCCAGCTCCTCCCCCACCGCCCTCGCGCCCTCCACGAGCAGGGCCCGCCGACGGCGCTCGACGCTGCCCCCGGCGTCCGGCAGGGGCGAGAGGAAACCGTTCACCCAGGTCTGCTCGCGCACCTCGCCCAGGGAGGCGACCGACGCCGCTTCCCACAGGGCGCGCCGGGCGGCCGACGCGGCGGAGGGCTCGCCGGTCGCCAGGCGCGACCGCACGCGTTCGATCAGCGGGGCGTTGCCCGCCCCGCGCGCCACGCATTCGGCCGCGCGCAGAAATGCCTGCGGCGAACGATCCAGATCGGCGCGCTCCCAGAGCGCGAGCTGGGCGTCGAGGGCGGTCGGGCCGCGGCCGAAGAGCAGGTCGAAGGCCACGCTCGCCACGCGCGGGTCCGGATCCGCGGCGAGGCCCTCGAGCAGGACGCCGTCGTGCTCGGTCGGATCGAGGCCGAGGATGCGCGCGACCTCCGCGCGCGTGCCCCAGAAAGGATCGCAGGCCAGAGCTGCCAGGGTCTCGTCGGGGACGCGCCGCTCCAGGCGCGTCGCGGCGCGCAAGGCCATGCGGCGCACGTTAGGGTGCTCGTCGGTGAGCAGCGCGCGCACCTCGTCGGCGAGCGGCGACGGGACCTCCCAGGGCAGCGCTCGCGCGAGGGCGTCGAGAGCGGCGTGGCGCAGCTCCCAGGTGGATGAGGCGAGGGCCGTCCGCAACTCGTCGGCATGACGCGCGGGATCGAGGGCTCGACGGCGCACGGCCCACTCGGTCGCGATCGCGCCGTCACCCGTACCTGCGCGGGCATGCGACGGATGGACGAGGGAGGGAGCGAGCCGTTCGCTGCCGACATCGCCGTTGTTTCCGCCGCGCGGACGACCCCGCAGGATCGTGGACTGCGGCGGGAAACCCGAAGCGCCCGGAGCGCGGGCCGGGCCGAACAGACCGCTCGCCTGGGCGATGCCCGGTGAAGGCTCGTTCGGCAGGTGGGCCGCCAACGCGAGCAGGCAGAGCGCGAGGTGCGCCGGCAAACCTCAGGCCTCCCCGCCGCGCTCGAACTCCTGCTGGGCTGCTGGCAGGAAGTCGATCAGATCGGAAGCCACGACGGCGGTCCGGCCCAGGGCGGCCGCCGCCCGATCTCCCGCCGCGCCGTGCACCGCCACGGCCGCAGCAGCGGTCTCGAAGACACTCGACCCTTCTCCGCCGCTCGCGACCAGGCGCGCCAGGTAGGCACCCAGGATGCCCGCCAGGACGTCGCCCGTGCCCGCGGTCGCCATGCCCGGGTTGCCGGTGCGGTTCTCGAACAGGCGATCGCCCGCGGCCAGCACGGTGCGGTGGCCCTTGAGGCAACACAGAGCTCCGCTGCGCGCGCTGATCTCGAGCGCCGCCGCGCGCCGGCCGGCATCGTCGCGGGCGATCTCCTCGCACCCCAGGAGGCGCGCCGCCTCACCGGGATGCGGGGTGAGGATCAAGGTCGCGCGGCAGGCGGCCAGAAGCTCGAGCCGCCCCGCCACGGCGTTCAAGCCGTCGGCATCGAGCACCAGCGGGCCCTCGAAGTCGTCGGCCAGGAGGCCGTGGACGAGGTCGCGCGCCGCGGCGCTCGCGCCCAGTCCGGGACCGACGACGCGCGCGTGGTCGGCGCGGCCCGCCAACAATTCGGGCAAGGGGCCGTCGGCCGCCCCGCGCCAGTCCGAGAGGTTCAGGTAGACCGCTTCGGGCACGGCCGGGGCCACGATGGTGCCCAGGGCGGGCTCGCTGCAACCCAGGGTCACGAGCCCCGCGCCCGCGCGCTGCGCCGCTCGCAGGACGAGGATCGCCGCGCCGGGATAGGGCGCGCTGCCCGCCAGGCACAACAGGCGCCCGGCGCGGCCCTTGTGAGCGTCGTCCGGAAGAGCAACCGGCGGCCGCAGAGGAGGATCGGTGGCGCTCACGCCAGTACCTCCAGAGAGCCGACCTCCTGACCCGCCCAGCTCTCGATCGGATCGCCGCGCCAGGTGCGCAGGGCATCCAGTTCCGCGCGCGTGGCGAAGTCGAAGCGTTCGAGCAGGGCGAGCACGAGGGCGTGCAGGCCGCGTGCCACACCGTCGTCCATCTTGATCGCCAGGCCGCGGTCCGCGCCACGCACTCCGATGCCGTAGACGCCCTCGGCGCCGATCTTGGGAAACAGGCGGCCTTCGGTGACGCGCGCGAGGTCGGTGCACAAGCGCTTGTGCTCGCCTGCGATCAGGCCCGGGTGAGCGGAGACGGCGCGCTGCATCCAACGGCAGGCCGCGCGCCGTTCGGTGCTGAGGCCATCGGGATTCGCCACGCGCGCAAAAGCCGTGGCGAGGCCGGTGAGCGGCAGACGCCAGGTGGGCGCACTGCAGCCGTCGATGGCGAAGAAAAGTCGCCCGCTGTCCACGCCGCTCATGTCGGCCAGGGCCTGACGCACGAGCAGTTGCGGCTCGGAGCGCGGGTCGAGGTAGTCCGCGACCGACGCGCCGAGGTGCAGGGTGAGGGCCAGGAAACCCGCGTGCTTGCCCGAGCAGTTGTTGTGGATCGAGGTGGGCTCTTCGCCGCGCTCGCGAAGGGCCACGCGCGCCGCGGGATCGCTCGGCTGCTGGGGGCCACACTGCAAGTCGGCGACCGAGAGCCCGATGCGGTCGAGGATGGTCTGCACGCCCTCGGTGTGGAGCGTCTCGGCATTGTGGGAGGAGAGGGCCAGGGCCAGCTCGGCGTCGGTGTAGGCGAAGCGCTCGGCCGCGCCGCTCTCCACCAACGGCAGGGCCTGGAAGGCCTTTACCGAGCTGCGGGCGAAGACGGACTCGTCACAGGCTCCCGCCCCGTCGAGGGTCGCCCCCGAGGCGTCCACGAGCGCCCAGGCGCCCCGGTGCTGGGACTCGATCGCGCCGCCGCGCCAGGCGCGGACGAGGACTGGGTTCTCGGGGAAGGTGGAGGTCATGAGAGAAACGGGCCCACGACAGTGTGCCGCTTCCAGCCGCCCTTGCCATCCCGGCTCTCTCGCTCGATGGCGTCGGGGTGGTACATTGCCCTCCGTGAGCGAGAGAATCCGCAAGATCACCCTGGCGCCGCCGCCGAGAGAGGCGCCGGTCCGCCCGGCGCCCGCCATCTCGCCCCTGGCGACCTGGTTCCTGCCGCCCCTTTTCCTGGCCTCGACCGCCGCGGGCACAGCCCTCGTCCTGCGCGGTCCCGACGCCTTCTTCGTCTGGGCCATGGTGGGCATCTTCGGCGCCGGCTTCGGCTGGGTGGCGGTCTCGATCTTCTTCCCGCCCACCGCCGACCGACGCTGCCCGCAGTGTGGCGAGGAGGCCATCGAGCGCATCGACCCGGGGGCCACCCACGGCCTGCGCTGCACGAGCTGCGGCCATCGCGACGAGACGGCCAGCGCCTTCCTGATCGCCGAAGAGGAGGGTCCGCTGGAGGAGATCGTGATGGTCGAGCGCGGCCGTCAAGCGCGGCCCGTCGCTTCGGGAGGCGGCGCGGGAGGAGCGGCGCGATGAGCGAGCCCGAGGAGGAGTGCGGCCGGATGGTCGAGATGATCCTGGGGCGGGTCGTGATCCGCGACGGATCGACCCAGCAGCACATCCACCTGCGCGAACGCACCGGCGAACGCAGCTTTCCGATCATCATCGGCACGCCGGAGGCGGCCGAGATCCAGCGCGTCCTGACGCGCACGCAGACCGAACGTCCCCTCACCCACCAGCTGACCCACGACTCGATCCTGGCCCTGGGCGCGCGCCTGGAGCGGGTGGACATCGTGGACCTGCGTTCCAACACCTTCTTCGCCCAGCTCGTGTTGCACGGCGAGGGCGGCGATCTGCGCGCCGTGGTCGACGCGCGCCCCTCGGACGCCGTGGCATTGGCCCTGCGCGCGGGCTGTCCGATGCGGGTGGCCGAGTCGGTCCTTGAGCAGGTCCGCACGGATCGAGCGCGCGACGCGCTCGAGGAGGCGGAGCAAGGCGAACAGCCGGTCGAGGAGGGCCAGGAAGGCAGCGGCGGCGCGCAGCAGCTGGACGAGGAGAGCAAAGGCGGGAGCGACGAGGCAGATCAAGGGGAAGAGGAAAACGAGGACGAGGGCGGCGACGCGGAGCAGGTGGACGAGGAGTAGGTCCCCAGGCCCGCTCCGAACAGCACGCATGCCCCAACCGGTGACCGCCCGCGCCCTGCCTCGCGCCGCCCTGCTCGGCAACCCCTCGGACGGTTACGGAGGGCGCGTGATCGCCTTTCCCTTCGCCGATTTTCGGGCCGAGGCGACGGTGACCCTGTCGTCCGACGGCCCCCGCAGCCTCGCGCTCTGTCCCGGAACGCCCGACGAGTTCCACGCCCCGGGCTGGGAGGCGGCCTTCGAGGCCCTGCGCGAGGGAGCCGTGCCCGGCGAGGGCGCGCGCCTGCTCACGGCGAGTCTGGCTCGCTTCGCCGGCCACTGCGTCGAGCGGGGCCTGGCCGGCGCGAGCGAGCTGCCCGGCCTCTGCGTCGGGTTTCGAAGCGACATTCCGCGCCAGGTCGGCCTGGCGGGTTCGAGCGCCGTGGTGATCGCGACCTTGCGCGCCCTCTCACGGGCCTTCGAGGTCGAGCTCGCCCCCCCGGCCCTGGCGGACCTTGCCCTGCGCGCCGAGACCGAGGAGCTCGGCATCACCGCCGGTCCGCAGGATCGGGTGGTGCAGGCCGAGCAGGCGCCGGTGTTCATGGAATTCGGTGGTGCGCCGCGAGTCGAGCACCTCGACGCCGCCTTGCTCCCACCGCTGTTGCTAGCCTGGACGCGCTCCCCCGGGAATCCATCGGGAACGGCCCACGAGGAGGTGCGCGCGCGCTTCGAGCGAGGCGACGAGGTGGTCATCTCCGCCATGCGGACCTTCGCGCGCCTCGCCGCCGAGGGGCTCGAACACTTGCGCGCCGGTCGCCGGGCCGCCTTGATGGAGCTGGTGAACGAGAACTTCGACACGCGCGCCGCGATCTGGCCCCTGGCGGCGGACGACCGCGCCCTGGTAGAACTCGGCCGCGCCCACGGCGCGGCGACCAAGCTCACCGGTTCGGGCGGCGCCGTGCTGGCGGTCGTCGAGAACACAGCGGACCTGCCCGCCCTGCGCGACGTTTTCGAGGCCGCGGGTTTCGCGGCCCTGATCCCTCAAATCGTTTCATGAAGCTGATCCTCCTGGCCGCCGGTTTCGCGACGCGCATGTACCCCTTGACGCGCGACCACGCCAAGCCCCTCTTGGAGGTGGGCGGCGAGGCGATCCTCGACCACATCGTGCGGCGCGCCCTGACGGTCGAGGCCATCGATGGCGCCGTGCTGATCACCAACGGCCGATTCCGCGCCGACTTCGATCGCTGGCGCGACAGCGGCGAGTGGCGCGTGCCCGTGGAAGTGATCGACGACGGCGTGCGTGAGGCCGACGAGCGCCTGGGCGCCGTGGCGGATCTGCAACTCGCCATCGAGGCGGCGCGTCCGGCTCCCGACGAGTCCCTGCTGGTGATGGCCGGTGACAACCTGATCGGCTTCGACCTGTCGCACCTGGATGAGGAGTTCCGTCGCCGGGGCTGTTCGGTGGTAGCCATGCGCGAGCTCGACGGTCCGATCCCGCCTTCCCATTTCGGCGAGATCACCGTCGATGGCGAGGGTCTGGTGACCGCTTTCCGCGAGAAGCCCGCCGACCCGCGTTCGCCCCTGGCCTCGACGGGGATCTACTTCTTCACGCCCGAGGTGCGCCCACTCCTGGCGCGCTATCTCGAAGAGGGCGGGGAGGGTGACGCGCCGGGTCACTTCCTCTCCTGGCTGGTCCACCGCGTCCCGGTCGCCGCGGCCCCCATCCCCGGCCCCTGGTTCGACGTCGGCAACCTCGCCACCCTCGCCGAGGCCCGCGCGGCCTTCGGCGACCCCTCCGCCCCCTCACCCCGACCGCCCTCGGACAGAGTGCAAGCAGAGTCCGATTCAGCACCGCAGCCGAGCGATGGAGAATCAAACTCGGTGCTGTACGCCGCCTTGGCGCTCCTGCGCCGGAAGCTGGATCTGTAGAAGGCCTCTTCGCCGCCGCCCCACCGAGGATTTCCCAGACCGCGCGCAGAAGTGCGAGATTGCCGGTGCGCTCAGAGGTCGACGCGACTGCCCTCTTCCGCGGAGGCGTAGGCGGCGTAGACGACGCGGGTCACCTCCAGGCCGAGGCGGCCGTCGGACAGAGCCGGGCGACCCTCGGAGACGGCGTGCAGGAAGTCGGCGCACATGGCGATGTGGCCGGAGCTGTAGTCCTCGTCGGGAATGGGCGTCGTCCAGCCGGCACCGGAGTCGAGCTTCTCCATGATGTACTCCTCGCCGAACGCCTCGCCGTCGGGAGCGAAGGCGCGCAGGAGGTCGTTGGGGGTCATGTTGCACTTCAAGTGACAGCGCGAGCCCATGACCTCGAGCTTGCTCTCCATGCCGCCCAGCATGTTGTCGCTGCCGTAGGCCACCGCGCGCGTGCCGTCCGAGAAGGTCAGGATCGCGCAGCCCCAGTTCTCGACGTCCTCCCAACCGGTGGCGAGCTCGGTGCCTCCCGATTTCACGGCCGCGGCCCGCGAGAGGTCCGCGACCTCCGCGCTGACCGACACGGGCACGATCGGCTCGCCGTCGCGTTCGAGACCTTCCTCGCGCTTGAGGTGCAGCATGGCGCCGATCGGATGGGCCGCCAGGCGCAACAACGCACCGCCACCCGTGTTGCGCCAGACCTTCGAGTAGGGCGAATGTGAACCGCTGTGCCCCTCCCAGCCGCGCATCTCCAGGATCGCGCCGCCCGCGGCCTGCAGCAGGTCCGCCGCCCGCACGATCGACGGCGCGTAGACCCAGTTCTCGCCGTACATCAACTGCACGCCGGCGGCGTCGGCCGCGTCCACCATGGCCTGAGCGTCGGCGACGGCCACGGTCAGCATCTCGCGCCGGCCGCGCGACGAGACGGCGGCGTCCTCGACGTCGGCGGCGAGGTCCTGGCCCACGTAGGCCGCCAGGGGCTTGGTGCAGACGACGTGCTTCTTTGCGCGCGCCGCGGCCTCGGCCATGGGCCGGTGCAAGAGGTTCGGCACGCACAAGTCCACGACCTCGACCTCGTCGAGGGCCAGCAGCGCGTCGAGGTCGTCAAAGGCCTGGCCGACGCCGTGGCGCTCGGCGTAGGCTCGCGCGCCCTCGAGGGTGCGCGAGGCCACGGCCACGATGCGACCGGCGACGCCGGCCTTGGCGTAACAGCGCGCGCGGGTCTCGGCCAGGAAGCCGGAGCCGACGATGCCGATGCCTACACAACTCTGCTCTTTCATGCTGGATGCGGGGACGCGGGGTCTACAGGATACGGCCTGGGCAGCACAAAGGAGGCATGAGTGAGTCAGCAGGCGACGAGGAAGAAGACGGTCAGCAGCGACGCCCCCCTGGACCTGCGCGAGGCGGCCGCCCGCTTCGGGCTCAGTGAGCGCGAGCTGCGGCAGTTCGTGAACCTCGAACGCATCCCCTACGAGCGGGCTGTCCGCAAGGGGCGCGTGGAGATCGTCGTCCGGCCCAGGGATGTGGAGCTTTTCCTGGCCGACAGGACGCAGGGCACGGCAGCCCCGCAGGCAGCGCCCGCGCCGCGATCTGAACCAGAGTTGGAGGCGCCCTTCGAGCCTGTGCCCGAGCCGCGCCGAGAGCCCACCCCCGAGCCTCCGCTGCAGGCCGGGTCGAACCTCCCCGCTCATCGCCTCGAGGATCTGCTCGCCGAGCGCGAGCGCCGACACCAGACCGAGGTTGCCCTGGCCCGCTCCCAGGCCCAGTGCGAGGCTCTCGAGCTGCGACTGGATGACCTGCGCATCGAGCTGAAGGCCACCCGCGGCGAACGACTGACGCTCCTCTCCCGCACGCAGCACTTGCTGGAATCGCCCGACGGCAGCGCGCCCGTCACAGCGCCCTGGATCCGGAGCCCGTGGACCGTCGCCGGCGGCGCCGTCGCGCTGCTGGCGTTGGGGACCGCCCTCGCCCTGGCTCTGGTCGAGGGCGTGCGCTCCGAGCGCCGGGCGGGAGATCTGAAACGGCAATCGGACACCCTGACGCAACGCGCGGAAGACCTCGAGACCCGCGCCGATGGCCTGGGCCTGCGCATGGAGAGCTTGCGTGACGACCTCCGCGGTTCCGAGATGGCGGCCCTCGGGGTCCGTCGGGAGCTCGTGCAGGCAAACGGCCAGGCCGAACTGGAGCGGCGCTCGCGCGAGCGCGCGACCGCCGAGCGCGAGCGAGCCCTGGTCGACCTGGCGTCCGCGCACGGCGAAAACGCGAACCTGCTCGGCGCGCAAGCCGCGGCGATCGCCGAGCGTGACAGCCTGGCCGAGGAGCGCGACGCGATCCAGACCGAGAACACCGACCTGCTGCGCGACCGGGAGGCGACGGCCTCCGAGCGCGACGCCGCCCTGCGCGCCCTGGCGACCTCACGCCTGCTGATGAGCGACGTGCGCCGCGTCCAGGAGTGGATGGCGAGCGAGCGCGACGAGGCGCTCCGCGACCTGCACGCGGCTGAAACGCGGATCGAGGACCTGACCGTCGAGGGCGCCACCGCCGCGGCCGAGCTCGATCGGCTGGGGGAGGCTCTGCGCGAACAGCGAGCGGCCGCGCTGCGCGAGCAGCAGGCGGACGAGCTGCGCGAGCATCAGGCCAGCGAGCTGCGCGCGCGCCAGGCGACCGACGCCTTGCGTGATGCCTGGCCGCCGGTCGCCAACGGCCTCCTGCGCGTCGCTCTCCTCCTCGGGCGCTGAGAGCGCGGGCGCTCCTCCTCCACCGGATCCGTACCATGGCGCACGTGCGCTCGCCGCTCCCTCTCCCTCGCGCCCTGGGCGCCGCTCTGCTCGGCGGCGCTCTCGTCCTCGGTGGCGCCTGCACGCGAGAAGCGACGCCGAGCGACCCGGCCTGGACCGGCACCCTCATCCCCCTCGATCTGCGCCCGGTCAACGACGCGCGGGTGGACGCGCCGCGCGTCATCGAGCGCCTGCACCCGCCCGAGGGTCTCGCGCCCTGGACATCGGATGCCGACACGGCCCTGCGCGCCATGGTTCCCGTCGGCCGCCCCGACGGCGAGCTGCCCGACTTCTACCTGAAGGACGGCGTTCCCCACGCCCCGGGCGCGGTCATGCTGGGCAGCGGCCCGCGCACGCTCTCGATCCCCATCGCCACCGAGCCCGGCGCGGTCAATCAGGTCGCCCTGCGCCTGTCCTGTCCCGTGCGCGAGGAGCTGGCCGTGGCCTTCCTGCACGGGGAAGAACTGCTCGAACGCTCGGCTCCGCTCGTGTTCCCCGGAGCCGACGCGCCGCGCACCGTGGTCTTCGACCTGCCCGGCCTGCGGCGCCACGCACGAGCGGCCGATCGCCTGGCGATCGAGATCGACGGGCGCGCCCAGGGAATCGTAATCCTCGAGGTCGTCCTGGCCTGGCGCGCACCGGCGAGTCTGTTGCCCGCCGCCGACGCGCCGGCGCCCTGCGGCTTGCAGAACTCCACCAGCGACCTGCGGCGCGGCGCGGCCCTGGCCGGGGGTGCGCCCCTGCGCGCCACCCTGAGGGTGCCGCCCGACGCGCGCCTGCGCTTCGCCTGGGGCTGGCCAGCGGCCATGCAGACTCCCGGCACGACGCCGATGCTCACGGTGGAGGTCGCAGGCGAGGACGGGCGCGGCGCGGCGGCGAGCTTCGAACTGCTCCCCGAGAACCACCCGCTCTGGCATGAGGCTAGCATCGATCTGGGCGAACTCGCCGGGGCGGCGGCCGAGGCGACCTTCAGCTTGACCGATGCGGCCGCCGTGGAGCGCGGGATGCAGCCGGTGGCCGTCGTGGCCGAAGTGCGCCTGGAGCGCGCCGGTCCTGGAGCACCCAGCGTGCTCCTGGTGACCTCCGACACGCACCGCGCCGACCACCTGGGGGTCGCGCGCCCCGACCCGTTGGTGCGCACGCCGGCCATCGATGCCCTGGCGGCGCGCGGCGTGCTGTTCGAGGACGCTTTCTCAGCCACGAACGTCACCAACCCCTCTCACATCGCCTTGCTGACGGGCTTGCACGTGCGCGACACGCGCGTGACCGACAACGCCTCACCCTTGGTGGACGGCGTGTCCACCCTGGCAGGCGCCTTCCGCCGCGCGGGGTACCGCACCTTCGCGGCAGTCAGCACGCGCCATCTCGTGCACGACGAGAGTGGTCTCGGCCAGGGGTTCGAGCGCATGGACGCGCCCGCTGACTCCGAGCGCTCCGCGCAGGAGACGATCCGCAACCTCTCGCGCTGGCTCCCCGACGCCGAGGGGCTGCCGCTCTTCGTCTGGCTGCACTTCTTCGACGCCCATTCGCCTTACCAGCCGCCGCCGGAATTTGACCGGCGCTACTACCCGCCCGGCGCCGACCCGTTCGATCCCTCTCGCAGCCTCGACTATTCGGGCAAGATGCTCCCGTTCTACTTGCGCGGCCTGACCGACATCGAGTTCCCCCACGCCCAGTACCGAGCCGAGATCGACTACCTCGACACCCAGCTCGCCGGCGTCTTCTCCCTGCCGCGCTTTCGTTCGGCCGTCGTGGCCTTCACCTCCGACCACGGCGAGTCCTTCGGCCAGCACGGGGTCTGGTGGGACCACGCCGAGCTCTATCCCGACAGCGTGCACGTGCCGCTCATTCTGGCCTGGCCGGGGGCTCCGGCGGGGACGCGCGCGGGTACGGCGGTGCGCCAGATGGACCTCGGCCGCACCCTGCTCAACCTGGCCGGCCTCACGGCCGCGACCTTCCCCGGACGCGACCTGCGCTCAGCCCTCGACGGCGGGCCAGGGCCGGCGCCGCGCTTCGCCCTCTCGACCGACGGCCACTCGGCGGCGATCAACAGCGAGGGTTGGCACCTCATCCTGCACCTCGACGATCACCACCAGACGGCCCTCGAAGAGCCCCGCGAGCGGCACCGGGTGGAGCTCTTCCACAGCGCCGAGGACCCCGCCTGTGTCCGCGACCTGGTGGAGAGCGAGCCCGATCGGGCCCGCCGCCTGCGTGCGGCCCTCCTGAGCTGGCTGGAGGACGCCCCGAGCGAGGGGCTGGCCCAGACCGGTGGTGCCACCCGTGCCCAGCTCGAGCGCCTGGCGGCCATGGGCTACACCGGCGGCGGCGCCCCCGTCGGCGGCGGAGGGTGGTTCGGCGAGGAGTGCGACTGCGCCTGGTGCGCGCGCTTGCGCTGAGTGGCGCGTGCCGGCGCAGCGCTATACTGGCCCACCACGGAGGCGTGGCAGAGCGGCCGAATGCACTGGTTTTGAAAACCAGCGTGGTGCAAGCCACCGGGGGTTCGAATCCTCCCGCCTCCGCCAGAACGCGGACACGGCGCGCGATCAGTCTGTGTAGCCGCGACGGCGATTGAGCGCGCCAGCGCGACGCTCGAACTCGGAGAGCACGTCGGTGGGCATCTCCTCGCGCCAGCTCTCGTCCAGGCGGAGAGCGGTCGGCGCCGCCCCCGCGAAGCGCGGGCTGCCGCCGATGTCGTGGCGGTCGGAATCGAGGACGGTCAGGTCGGTGTTCCGCACGGAGATGCCACGAGGACCGAGGACACGCTCGAGGACCTCGCGCGGGCTTCGACAGAGGTCCTCGTAGCGCACGTCGACGATGCTGGAGGGAAGGCTCGCCCGGCGCACCCGCTCGACCATGCGCTCCATCCAGACGTAGCTGTCGATCGCATCCGCGACCGACAGGGCCGCGCGCTTCACCTTGGACCAGACGATGCCGCGCCCATCGCGGTGCATGAAGAGCGGATCGACGAGGTCGGGAAAGGAGGCGCGCAAGTGCAGATAGTGGTCCGGCTCTTTTGAACTGTCGACCGTGAGCCCGGCGCTCGACACAGCGGCGAAGGAACGGTGGAGGTCAATGCACTCCCTGGCGGCGGAGTGGTCCTGATGGCGCAGGCGAGGGCCGGCGGGAAGCGGGCCGAAGCGCAGGGCCGCGACCGCGCGCAGCAGGCCCACGCGCCAACGGACTCCCGCGCGCGGAGCCTCGGTCGTGCGCTGCTCGGGCGGGCAGCCGGCGCATACGGAGCACCAGAAGGGGCAGCGGGAGAAGGCCTCGCCGCAAGCGCAGACCTCTCCGGCGCGGGCCATGACGCCCAGGCGACGCAACTCCCCCACCGCGACCACGCCCGGCTGGAGCGCGAGCAGGTGCTGGAGCACGGTCGAGCCCGAGCGCGAGTTCCCGATGATGTAGAGGATGCGCAAACCAGGGTCCGTATCGGCAGTCTTGGGCCCCAAACCGCAGGGCACTCCACGAAGGTGCCTCCGGGCCCTGTTCGCGAAGGACTGCGCGCGCCCAACCCGCGGCCCGCGCCCGGACCCACAGGAGGGGAAGCGAGGGACCGGAGGCTTGCCGATTCGGGCGAGATCGTGTCCTGTGTGGGGCCTCCCATGGAAGTTGCATTCAGTAGAGCGGCCCTCGGCCTGATCGGTTTCGGCGTCCTGTGCAGCGCGGCGGAACTTGGTGCGCGGGCGATCGATCCCCTCGCTCGGCACGAGTTCGAGGCCCTGGTCCCCGCCCACCTCCTGCGCCCCGACGAGCGCCTCGGCTGGTCGCCGGAGCCCGGCGCGGTCGGAATCTCCGAGGGCACGGGCCGGGCGGTCACCTACCGCATCAACGCCGCCGGCCTGCGGGACGAGGCCGTGCCCCTCGCCCACGAACCGGGCATCTTCCGCATCGTGCTGCTCGGCGACGGCGCGGCCTTCGGCGACGGCGTGGCCATCGAGGAGCACTTCTCGGTCGGGGTCGAACGCGACCTCGAACAGGTCGAGATCGTCAACCTGGGCGTCGGCGGCTTCTCCCCCGACCAGATGCTGCTGCGCCTGCGAAGCGACGGCCTGGCCTACGATCCCGACCTCGTCCTGGCCTTCGTCCCCGATCTCTCGGGTGAGCCGGACGGGCTCTCGCCCTTCGCCGGCCGCGAGCGACCGCGTTTCGAGCTGGCCGAGGGCGCGCTGGTCCTCGCCGATGGTCCGGAGCTGGGCGAGGGTTTCCTGAGCGCCCTCGCAGGCCGC
>DASCMO010000162.1:0-10588 GCA_036010965.1 Planctomycetota bacterium
CACGGCGGCAGGTCAGACGTGTGACACGACATGGGGCGGTCGAACCAGCAACAGCAAGGCAACAGGCACCAAGGAGGCCGCCAGATAGGTGGTTTGAGCATTCGGCCAATACGGTCGTAGGCTAGAATGCCCCCTGTCATGTCGCGCCTTGTCCTTGCCTGCGCGCTCTTCCTCGCGGTTTTCGCCGCGGTCATGGCGACCTGGTTCCTGGTCAGGCTTCCTGGCAACGGCTATGTGGCCGTCCCTGTCGGCCGCTCGGAACCAGAGGGCAGCGCGACCCGTCCCGCGATGCGCTCGACCGAAGTGGCAACCTCGATGCGACGCGGGGCTCCCACCGGCGGCGCGAGCGAGCCGATCGCAGGAACTGCGCTGTTCGCTGACGGCTCGAACACGTTCACCGTTGAGATCGCCGTGCGGGACCCCGCGGGGGCGGGAATCGGCGCCGCACGGGTGCAGTTCGCTCCGCCCAGCGGAGCAACGACGACCACCGGCCGCGACGGGCTCGCCCGCGTGCGCCTGCCGAGCGGGACGCGTCGCATCGACGTGCGCGCAGACGCCGAGGGCTACGTACATTCGCGGCGAAGAACGCACGTCGCCGCGCGCGTCGAGGTGACCCTGCACCGCGCGACGAGCGTTCGCGGCCGGGTCGTGGAGAAGAGCATGAGCGTCCCGCTGGGCGGTGCCAGCGTGTGGCTCGAGGACGGCCACGAGGGCTGCGAGTCGCAGCCTGTAACGGCCGGCGCCGACGGGTCGTTCGAGCTCGCCGAGGTCCCCGTGGGGACGGACTTCTCGGTCAGGGCTTCGGCCGACGGATACGCTGATGGCCGCGTCGCCTTCCAGGTGCTCGCCGGCGAGCCAGTGGAGAGCCTAGAGCTCGCATTGGAGCGCTGCGCCGCCGTGCGCCTGTGCTTCGTCGACTTCCAGACCTGGCGACCCATCACCGGAGCGAGGCTGTCGAACCTGCGCGACCTCCCGCCCTCCGACGAGCACGGCCTCGTCGACGTCAGTCGTCTGGTGCCGGAGTCGGCGAGCTCGATCAGGATCCTCGCCTCCGCGTCGGGCTACTGTCGGCTGAGTCGCCACGTGCAGGCCTCCGAGTGGAGCGAAGGCGGCCAGGCAACGGTCCCGATGCTCGCCGGAGCGCGCTTCGAAGGCCTGGTGCGAGATGCCGCCGGAGATCCGTTGGCAGGGGCGCGCGTCACGCTGCCGTCCAGCGGGAGGATCCGGCAGAAACGCGAGCCGGCCGCTGCGCTGCTGCTCCAGGGTTGGGGTTCAAGCTGGATCCTGGGCCCCGAGAGCGAAGAACCGGTCGAGAGCGACGCGGCCGGGCGCTTCGCCACTGGTGCAGTCCCTCCTGCGACCTCAGGCTGGAGGCTCCTCGTCTCGGCCGAAGGCCACACCACGAAGCACGTCGATCCCGGGCCAGCGGCGGAGCCGGGCCGCTCGACCTGGGTCGAGGTGTCGCTAGAGCCCGACCGCTCGGGGGCGATCAGCGGCCTGCTCACACTGAACGGCGCGCCGATCTCCGGCCAGGTCACCTGGCGTTGCGCGGGGTCGGGCGGCAGCGGCCGCGCTGACCCCTCGGGGCGTTTCCGGCTCGCGGATGTGGGGCCGGGCGAGGTCCGACTGAGTGCCGTGCCACTAGAGGGTAGGCACCGCTTCGGGCGCCTGTGCGAGGAGCAGGTCGTCTCGGTTGCGCTCGCGCCGCGCACAGAACTCGCGCAGGACATCGCCCTCGTCCTTCCGGTCGCGACCACCTCGGGTTACGTGCGCACTCAGCGCGGCGAGGGTGTGGCGGGCGCGGAGCTGCTGGCGGCGCTCCCCGAACGCGGGGTCTGGCTGTGGGCGAACTCCCAAGAGGCGGGCCGCTTCGACCTGGAGCTCCCGACAGCAGGTGATCTCTGGATGCTGAGCGTGCGCTCGCCTTGGCGGTCGAAGCCGGTCGAGGTCCGCCCGGGCGAGCGCGACGTCGTGCTCGTCATGGAAGAGCTCGGTCGGCTGCGCGTGCGCCTCCTCGACGCGGCCGACGGCGAGCCGGTGCGGGGGCTCGAGGTCCGAGGACGCCAGCCCGGAGTCGGATCGGCGTCCCCCCCGGTCCACAGCTGGCAGCACACCCCCGACCCGGAGGGCTGGGTCGAGTTGGAGGCCCCCAGCGGGCCGCTCGACGTCACCCTGATCGCGCTGGAGCGCGCCTACCCTCCGGTGAGTGCCTCGGTCTCCGTCCCGCCGGCTGGCGCCGATCCCTTGCGGCTCGAGCTCTACACGCAGCGCGGGGTCACGCTGGTCCTGGCGCTCGCTGAAGACTCCGATCGCCCTCCCAGCCGCAGCCAGCCCTGCCTGCTGACCGAGAGCGAAGCCGCTCTCCTTTCCGTCGAAGGATCCGGAGAGTTCCGCTGGCAGCTGTTGTTGGCAGGCTCCGAGGACCCCGTCGGGCTGCGCCGCCGGCGCATCAGCTTCGACTCGCAGGCTCGCACGACCCTGCTCGGCCTGCCCGCGGGCCGCTACGTCCTGGTCGATCTGGCAGGCGGGACCTTGGCACCGAACCGGATCGAGCTGCCGCGACAAGCGGAGTCCCCCATCACGATGAGCTGGAAGCCCTCCAACTAGGCGGGAGCACGAAATCGCACCCGACTTTCTCGACGTCCGCCGAAGTGTCGGCGTTCTGCGGAGCGTGGACGAGAGTCCGGAACTCCCAGCTCGTTGGCGGCTTCCTGCGGCGAGGGGGCCCAGCTGGAACCTGCTTTCCTACAGGGTGTTCCACTTGCGGGAACGAGTCGCAGCCTGCATACTCTGATGGCGACGTGGAATGCGGCCGGTATGGAAGAACAAGGCCACGAATCTAGCAGTGCGCACGTCGACGGAACGGCGTGCACGATGGCGGCGGCGAACGGTCAAGGGGCCGTACCGCACGAAGGGGAGGGGCGTACGCGCGAGGCGATCAAGCCGGCGCGCTGCGAAGGTACTGCTGTCTCCGTCTATTCGGTGGTCTTCCTCCCGACGCTCGCCTGCAACTGCACGTGCACCCACTGCTTCGAGCGGACGGGCCCTGTCACGATGGGAGAGTCGAGGTGGCGCATGGTATTCGGCGAGGTGCGCGAGCTCGCCGACCTCGTCCGCTGCCGGACGATGCGCGTGTACTGGCAGGGGGGCGAGGTCCTGTCCCTGCAGCCGGAGAGCGTCGCAAGCATCCTGGAGGCCGCAGCCGACGCCTTCGCTGGGAGCGGCGTGACGGTGGAGCACCACCTGCAGACCAACCTGCTGCTGTACGACTCTGCGCGATGGCGGGACGTCATGCGGGCGTTCGCGCTGGGGACGATCAGCTCTTCGCTCGATTACCCGAACCGGTACCGCCAGACCCCGTCCCTCTCCCCCGACGAGTACAACCGCGCCTGGCTCCGCAAGAAGGACGAGGCGGAATGCGACGGCTTCGCCGTGAGCATCGTCTCGCTGCCGAACCCGGGCACGCTGGAGATCGGAGCCGAGCGGTGGTTCTCCTACTTCCGGGACGAGGTGCGCGTCCAGAACCTGCAGGTGAACTTCCCCTTCCCTGGTCAAGGCGAGGGTCTGGAGCCCCTCGATCTCGGGAACCTCGCCGCGTTCATGGCGGACCTGCATGGAATCTGGGTCGCCTCGGGCGACGAGATTCACCTGAGCCCATTCCGCGGATTGAGGGATCGGATGGAAGGCCGCGGTGGCACGCTGCCCTGCATCTGGTCCGCGAGCTGCGCGAACTCCCTGCTGGCCATCGCTCCCGACGGAAGGGTCGGCCAGTGCGACTGCTGGGTCTCGAACTTCGACGGCCACGAGTTCGGGGTCATCGGCGAGGACGACATGGCTACGATGCTCGCCGCCCGGCCCCGCAGCCCCTTCGTGAACCGGTCCTTCGCGCTCGCGCGGGACACGGAGTGCGGAGAGTGCGAGCACTGGAACGTGTGCTTCGGCGGCTGCCCGGTTCGGGCGTTCGCGTTCGGGGGCGACATGCTGGCCCCGGACCATTACTGCTCCGTCTACAAAGAGATGATGAACGCGGTGCGCCGCCACGCAGCGGGCTTGGCGACGACATCAGGCTCCTAACCACATTGAGGTCCCATGGTTCGAATTCGAAACAGTGAGCGACAGGAGATCGATCGCCGAGAAGCCATAAGGAGGATCGGCGGGTTCTCGATGGTCGCCGCCGGGGTGCTCGGCGGCGGGAGCATCGTCCTGACCGCTTGCGGCGGCGGTGGTGGCGGCGATGGCGATGGCGATGGCGATGGCGATGGCGATGGCGATGGTGGCGGTGGCGGCGAGGACGGCGAATCGCGGGCCACGGCTATACCGATCACGCCGGGAACCTGGGAGGTGAACGTCACGGCCGAGGCCGCGTACCCATGGGTGTGGTGCAGCATCCCCTGCACTGGATCACTGTCCGAGGTCATCATCGATGTCACGGACGCCGCGCCGGCGGAAGGCATGGCCCTGCACGTCTTCCAAAGCCTGGACGACGAGACTCCGGATCAGGACTTCGATCCCTGCCCCGCGGGCAGCAAGATCACGATCGACGCGGATTGCTTCGCGGCGGAGGGGCAGGCCGCCTACTGCCAGTTCGAGCTGACGGATCCAGACACGGGCGCCACGCTGTCCTTCACGCTGTGGGATGGCGAGGACGCGGGTTGGGACAACGCGTGGAACGACGCGTGGAACGACGCGTGGAGCAACGCCGGCTGGCAGGACCACTGGTCTGACTGGTACAATGCCCCTTGGGGCAACTGGATGCAATCCTGGTAGCCCCTGGTAGCCGTGCGAAGGGGCCGGCGCCCCCGCCGGCCCCTTCAGCATGCATTGCATCGGTGTCCCCTCGCCGCGATAACTCTGCGGTCGTGCTGTTCGTCCAGAGCGGCACGGGGTTCTCCCTGGCTGCGGCGGTTTTCCACGCGGGGCTCGCGCGCGTGGAGCCGCGGGTGCGCTTCGTCGCGCGCGACTACGCGCGCACCCGGGACGAGGTGGACGCTTCCTTCATGCGCGACATGCTGCTCCTGCGTCCGGCGATCGTCGCCTTCTCGTGCTTCTTCTGGAATCTGGATCACCACCTCCGCCTGGCGGCCCTCGCGAAGGCGCTCGATCCGGGCGTGCTCTGCGTTCTGGGAGGACCGCAGGCGGGGGGGCCGGCCGAGGCGCGGGACCTGCTCGCGGCGAATGCCGCGGTGGACGCCGCGCTCTGCGGCGAGGCGGACCTCGCGTTTCCCGAGTACGTGCGGCGCGTCGTCGCAGGCGAGGCCTTGCAAGACGTCCCGGGCCTCGTCCGCCGCGGCGAGGCATCAGGCGAAGGCGCAATACACCCGGCGAGCGTCAAGGATCTCTCCCAGGTCCCGGTGGCCCTTAGTGAGTCCTCGGAGTACGTCGCCCGTCGCCTCCCGGGGCAGGAGCTCATCCCCCTGCAGACCCTGCGCGGATGCAGGAACCGCTGCTCCTACTGTCTCTACACTGCCCCCTCCCTCCGACTCTTCCCGCTGGAGCGCGTGACGGAGGAGATCGACTGTCTGGGGCGCCTGGGTGTGCGCCACGTCCGCGTGTGCGACAGCCACTTCGGGGGGACGCGGGAACGCGCGATGGAGATCTTCGCGAGAATGGGGCGATGGAGGAAGCGGACGCGGTTCGCGATCTACCCGGACCCGCTCCACGTCGACGGGGAGTACCTTCGTGAAGCCCGCTCCGTGGGTTGCGAGATGCTCTCCCTCGGCGTGGAGTCCATGGACCCTGCCACATCGGCGGCGCTCCGGCGTCGTCCTCCGGGAGCGCAGTTCGAGGGAGCCCTTCGGTGGATCCACGGCGAGGGCGGGCACATCCAGGCGGACCTGATGCTGGGTCTCCCGTTGCAGACGGCGGAGAGCGTGGCCGCCGATACCCTCCGCCTCCGCGCGCTCGGGGTGGAGGAGATCTTGTTCTCCCCCCTCATGCTCTTCCCCGGCACGGGCTTGGAGGACGATGCGGCGACCCTCGGGTTGGAGGTTCTCCCCTCCCCGCAGCGCTTCGCCCGCCCCGAGCACCTCGGCGCAGAAGAGCACGGGGCGATGTTCCGCATCGCGGAGGCGCACGGGTTCTTGAACATCTTCCGTCGCGCGGTACGGACGTGCACGGCGATGTCACACCCGCCGGTAGACCCCGTCTTGCTGTTCCGAAACCTGGTGGGGGCGCTGGGCGGGCCGGTGGGAGAGGAGCTGATGGGGATTCTGGAGGATCTCCGTGCCAGCGCGGCACACCAGCGTCGTTTCGCTGGAACCTTGGCAGGGCGTGCTGCCGAGATCCTGTCGAGCGCTGCGTCGCCGACCGGAGCGCCACGCGACGGCTTGGTGGAGGCAGCGCGAGTGGATCTGCTCGCCTACGCGATGCTCCGCCGCCGAGAGGAGCTCAGCCGCACGTTGAGGGAAACCGCCGGCCGCCGTGGCGTCTGGTTCGTGGACGAGATCGTCGACCTGGAGTGGGTGCTGGAGCCGGAGTGCTGGTTGGAGGACCACGGCGTCTCTCCCGCCGAAGCCGCGGGGGCCGGAGCCGAGAGGCCCTCGGGCAGAACAACCTGCGCTTGTCTGTACGCGTGCCGGGAGGGCCGTTTCACGGTGCTCGATCAGGAGGACGCTACGTTCCTCCGGAGGTTCCGTTCCCCGGGACGGCTCTTCGACGGACCATCCAAGGCGCCGGCGCCGGTGATCGAGCGGGCACGCCGGTGGATTCGGGCCGGCGCCCTGGTCGTCGCGGAGGGAGGCTCGCGGTGGGAATGACCGGACACCCTGAGCTTTCAGATCGGCCGAGGGGTCCGGCTGCGGACGGGACGAACGCGCCCCTCCGGCTCCCGGCTCCGCGACGGAGGTCTCCGTGAGCGGCGGGGGGACGGCCCACGCCCTGATCTCCTCGGCGTGTGTGAACGCGTGCGCGTTCTGCGCCGCCTCGCAGCAGCGGCGGGAGGGACGGTTCGCGCGCCGCGAGGACGTGCTCGCCTTCCTGCGCAGCGCGGCCGCGGATGGAGTGCAGCACGTCGTCTTCTCGGGGATCGGGGAGCCGACCCTCGACCGTCACTTCGACGAGTACCTGGGGGTGGCGCAGGGGCTGGGCTTCCGGACGATCGGCCTGTTCTCGAACGGCTTCGGCTGCACGCAAGAGCGGGTTCGACGCTGGCGCTCCCTCGGCCTCGACAGGGTCCTTCTCTCGGTGCACGGGCTCGAGGCGGGACACGACCGGCTCGTGGGCCGGAGCGGCTCCTTCAGTGAGGCGATCGGAGCAATCTCCACCTACGCGGGCGAGTCCGTCCGGGTGAACGTCAACACGTGCCTGACGCGTTGGAACCTCCACGAGGTCGTGGGGCTGCGCGATCGCCTCACCGAGCTGCCGGTGGATCGACAGACCCTGGCCTTCCTCGAGTGGTCGGGGAGCGTGTCGAGTCACTCGGAGATCGTCCCCGACTACGAGGAAATCGGGGCGCGGGCGGCGGAGTTCGTACCCGAGGGGAACCGCAGGACCCGCTTCGACAACATCCCGGCGTGCATCGTTGGAAGGAAGACGCGCGAGGAGAGCGAGGGCATCCAGGGAGTCCGACTGCTCGACGGCGCGCGCGACGTTCGCATCGTGCCCTCACACCGGAAGGTGTGGCCCGATGCCTGCGTTGCCCAGCCCTGCGCCCTGCGTTGCTCCTGTCCGGGGTTCGAGCGCGGATACGTTGAAGCTCGCGGGTGGCAGGGCGTGCCGCGACTCGTGGAGCAGTTCCTCTCCGGGCAGGTGCCTGGCGCCGAGCTGCGCGCCGACCTGACTCCCGCGGGCGCTCCCGCCCGCCGAAGGCCCGCAGGGAGGCGACAGCACCTCCGACCGGCTCCGGCGCCGAGAATCGTCATCCTCCGAGTGGGGCAGCGCCCCGAAGCCGCGGTCCCGACTCCGTCGGGGCACGACTCACGCGGGAACGGGACCTTCCCTGCGACCGATTCGGAGCGTCACCTGCGCGCCGTGGTGCGGGGCGTCCTCGATGGGGACGACCGGTGGGACGTTCGGTTCGTGTGGACGGGGGACGACCCTCTCCTCCTCGCGCCTGAGCTGTTTGGACACGCCATCGAGGAGAGTCGTGCCCGAAAAGGGCTTTCCGTCTCGCATGTCGTCCACACGGACATGTCGAGGTTGGACGCCCGGTGGGCAGACATGCTGCGACGGACGGGGTGCGTGTTGAGCACCGGCCTCGATCCGTTCCGCCCGGACGGGCAGGAAGCGATCGGAAGCCCCGCTCACCAGGAGTGGGTCGCGCGCGTGGCCCTCGCCCTCGACCTCGGCCTCGATCTGCACCTCTCCCTTCCCCTCGCGCCGTGGCACCGTGAGCGAGAGGAGCACGTCTACCGTTTCCTGTGCGGCCTCGAGTCACTGGCGTCCAGACCCGTCCCGTGTTCCCTGGGTGGGGTGGGCCGCTCGCCGTCGGTCTCCACCGCTCCACGAGGGGAGGCGCGCCTCGGTCCCGAGGACTACGCACGCCTAGTGGTCCGCGTCGCTCGGGTGTGGGAGGACGAGGGCCGCCCATTCCCTCTCGTTCCAGTGGATGATTGGCTCCGCTACCCGGCGCCCCCACGGGAGACGGAGACTCCACCCGTGACGGTCTTCGACCTCGCAGAGGACGGAGGGGCAGTGCCTCGACCCGCGACTGGAGGAGGCGGCGAGAGGCGAACGCGCGGCGCGCCGGCCGGATCTCGGGCTGCGGGGAAGAGAGGGGGCTCCGAGGATGGCAACGACGCAGGGCCGGCTCCCACGACATGCGCGCGGGGTTGCGCCGTCTGGTGGGCCGGGAGCGAACCGCAAGCCCACTACCGGGCGCGCCGCGCGTTCGAGAGGGCGTGGAGCGCCCAGACCGAACAGTCCATGGAAGAAGGAGGATCGCATGATAGCTGAGCCGCATGCCCTCCGGGTTCACAGCCCGGCGGCGATTTCGATCCCCGGCGAGTGCCGTGTCTCCGTTCGAGTCGGTCCGGGCGACGACCTCGAAGCCATCAAGCGAACCTACGGGAATCGCCTCACGTACTTCGAGATCGATGGGGAGGTGCTCGGCGATCTCGACTTCCTCCGAAGCCTGGCCGGAACGCGAGTCCTCGTCGCCCTGGGCTCCGCTCCCTTGCCGGCGGCGGAGGAGGTGGTGCGGGCCCTCCACACCATGTCTCCCAGGTTCCTCGTGCTTCCCGACGAGAGGCTCTTCCGCGTGGTGAACGTCGTTACGTCGTATCACCTCCCGGTGCACGTCGACGCCGCGGCGCCGGTGGCCCCGGGCGATTCACTCCGCCGGACGGCCGACCACCTGCTCTACAACCCTTTGCTCCGCCCACCGGTCGAGCCCTTCCTGGGGCTGCTCGGGCTCTTGGCGAACGGGCGTGGGCCGTCACTCTGGGAGTCGGCGCGAGAGGGGCGCGAGGACGTCTACGTGGACGACACGGGCCGCGTGGCGCTGGGGAGGCGATGGCTCGAGCGGGGCATGTCGTACGGGGTTCTCGAGGAAGGCTGGCCAGCACTGCTGTCCAGCCCGGCGGCGCAGCGCTCTCGGACCTACCGCGTTGAGCTCCTCCAGAGGGGAACGGAGTGCGCAACGTGCCCCCACCTGCGACTCTGTCGCGGTTACCTGAAGGCACTCGACGAGGACGCGCCGTGCCAGTCCTGGCAGCAGGCCTTCACTCGCCTGGAGGAGGCCGCCCGAAGAGGACGGGAGATCAGCAAGTCCTTGGACGAGTGACCGGTGGGTGTAGTGGTCCAGCGCGTGGTGTCCAGAAACTCGGCCGTGGCCGATCGCCCGGACTGGCGGGCGTTTCCATCCCCATAGAATGGGCACATGTTGGCCGACACCTACCCGCTTCGCGTCCTCCTGATGACCTTCTCGGGACTGGTGAACCACCATCAGGCCGGTGTTATCGCCTACCTCGTCGAGGAGAACCGCGTCCTCAAGGAGCAGATGACGGGCCGGAGGCTTCGCCTGACGGACGACCAACGCCGGCGGTTGGCAGCCAAGGCCAAGCTCCTCGGGAGACGGGCCCTGGATCAGGTCGCGACCATCGTGACGCCGGACACGCTGATGAAGTGGCACCGTCGGTTGATCGCGCTCAAGTGGACGTTCGCGGGCGGACGCGTGGGACGTCCTGGCCTGATGAAGGCGATCAAGGCGCTGATCGTACGGATGGCCATCGAGAACTCGAGCTGGGGGTACTGCCGCATCCGTCTCTATGGGCCTCCTCGGGTACTGGAGCCCGTCACCTTGGAATACCTATCCACCGAGTGCGTGCGAAAGGGCCATGGCACGCAGCGCGTCGCGCAGGATGGCCTCGACGCGCTCTTGTGGCAGGTAGCTCTGCACGAGGAGTCCGCCGTGTCGAACGGAAGAAGCCTTGCCGTACAGGTCGTGGAGTACTGGATCAGTGGGTTCGGAAGGTAATACCTCAACATCGAGGGACCGTGCGGCGGCGATGAGTTTCTTGACCTTGGTAGCACGCCCTTCAAGCGCGGCAAGCTTGGGGGTTCGCCAGAGTCCATCGGAGCCGTAGACCGAGCCGAGAATCTTGTGAGCGTGTTCACACTGAGAATCGAGAGCCAAGGCGGCCATGAGTAG
>DASCMO010000163.1:0-1622 GCA_036010965.1 Planctomycetota bacterium
TCTGGCCGAGATCACCGGATCGCCGCTGGCCTCCTCGATCCAGGAATGCAGCGTCGACGGAAGATCGATGGGTGCCATGTCGGTCGGCTCTCAGGCGCCGGGAGGGAAGAGATGGGCGATGCCACCGGGACCGACATCGGCCTCTCGGGTCACGACGACGGTCGGGCAATGATCGATGTCCATGAACTCGAGCAGGTCGGCCCAGTGAAGCTTCCCCTTTTCGGTCTGCTCGTAGAACTCGCCAGTCCGGGTCAGGCTCTCCATATCGGGCCAGTGATTCTCCGCGATCCCGATATAGGGCGTATCGCCAGCGATCATCAACAGCCGGTTCTTCGAGACGTAGGGATGATCGACCAGATCGAAATCACGGGTGTGCTCGGTCCAGCGGGCGAAGAATGCCTCGTCGGAGAGCTCCTCGCGTTTCTTGACAAACGTGAACGTCGTAATCATTCACTGCTCCTCTACCGTTGAGCAAGACTCTACTATCACGGGCCCGACCCCGCCCGGACTCACCACCCTTGCAGCTCACCACCATTCCAACCGACCACCCTTCCAACCCACCACCACTCCTAGAGGGAGCGAGCATGGCCGACCGCAGATACTCGATCGAGGAAATTCAGGATCGGTTCGCGATCGAAGACCTCTACGATCGACAGCTCGCCGCCGCGGAGGCCTTTGACCTCGAAGCCTACGACACGACCTTTGCGGCCGACGCTCTCGTGGACCTCTCCGATTTCGGCGTACCGCAGTGCAGCTATCCCGAATACCGGGCCTGGCTGGCTGGCTTGCAGGACGTGATGCTGAAGGCTCAACGCATCATCGGGGGCCTGCGTCTCCAGCTCGACGGGAATCGTGCCACCGCCAGAGTGCCGGTCTCGTGTCACGTCGTCATGCAGTCCGGCCAGGAACAATCTCTCACTCATACCGGGATCTTCTACAACGACAGCCTGGAGCGCCGACCCGAGGGCTGGCGCATCGTCGAGCGGGTCGAGGAGCTCGGCTGGTCTGCGGCGCCCACCCGATAGCAAGCGGGGCCGGAACCGCGGGGCGTGCCCCAGGCGAGCGTGCGTCTGGACTGACCTCGGTCGCTTTCCTGGACCAGATGGAGCCGGTCACTCCATGTGGCCTAGCCACCTGCGGCGATCAGCTCCCCGCCGTCCGCCACCAGCGTGCTGCCGTAGACCCAGGCCCCGAGGTCCGAGGCCAACATCACCACCACTCGACCCAGATCGTCCGGCGTGCCGAAGCGACCCGCCGGCAAGTGCCTGGCGCGCTCGGCGATGGCCTCGTCGTCGAGCCACTCGCGCAGCGAGTCGGTGTCCACCGCACCGGGCGCGACCGCCGCCACGCGGATGCCGTGCGGCGCCAGCTCCAAGGCCAGCGTCTTGGTCAGCTGTACGAGTCCCGCCTTGGCTGCGCCATAGGGCGCGAGGCGCGGCGACGCCTTGTAGCCCGCCACGGACGCGATAGTGACGATCACGCCCGAGGTCTGGCTCGAAATCATCGCACGTGCAAAGGCCTGGGAACAGGCGAGCACGCTGACCAGATTCACATCCAGGGTCCGGTTCCAGTAGTCGGGTCCCGAGTCCAGCAAGGCGCCCTCGGGCTTGCCCCGACGACCA
>DASCMO010000164.1:0-2679 GCA_036010965.1 Planctomycetota bacterium
CGGCGTCGAGGTCGACGATGTAGTTGTCGCCCGCGTAGCCGTCGTCGCCTCCTGTCAGGAACTGGAACACGACCGGCAGCGACCATTGCACGAGGCCTGAACCGAGGGTGCCCTCATTGATCCGATAGCGGTCGGCCTCGTTGTTGGAGATCACGAGCTCCGGCCTGCCGTCGCGGTTGAGGTCGCCGACACTGGTGTAGTACGGCTGGTTGTTGTGGACCTCGTCCATGAGCTCGAAGTAGCCCGGGTTGGCCGGGTTGTTGTAGGCGGTCGAGACGAAGGGGCTGTACCCGCGGTCGCGCACGACGTCCTGGAGACCGTCGAGGCTGACGTCGGCGATCACCACCGAGGTCGTGTAGAGGCTCGTCAGGAGATCAGGTGTCATCCGGAGCAGGCTCTCGTCGACGAAGTGCCCCGTGCCGTCGTTCACCAGCAGGCGATCGCCCATGTCACCGCCGTCGAAGTGAGGGGCCTGGTCGTTGTCTCCGAAATACAGGTCGGGAAAGCCGTCGCCGGTCAGGTCTCCGGCGTCGACCGCCGTGAAGCGCGGCCAGGAGGGGGTGCCATCGGAGAGCAGTAGCTCTGGAATGCGCGCCTCCTCGTAGCGCAGTCCCAGCCACGCACCGCCGGTATCGGGCCCGAGGTTCAGGTACACCCGCGGGTGTGAGACGGCCTTCGGCAGGTTGGGGCTCAAGGTCGTCGCCGTGACCACGTCGAGCCAGCCGTCCTGATCCACGTCGCAGATCACGACGTCGCGGTCGTTGGTCTCCGTCAGGAAGCCTCGATCCCCGGGGACGGTGGAAGCGGATGCGTATTGCAGCGTCCGGTCCAACAGGGTGCCGCCGACGTTCATGAACAGCACGTTGTACCGGCCTCCGGTGGTGTGGAGCGGCTCCTTGCGGACCACCACCAGGTCCGTCCAGCCGTCATTGTTCAGATCGGCGTGGGCGTAGTCCCGCTCCTCGGTGTCCCCAAGGCCGAGCTCCGGCGCGCTCACCATGCGCGAGTCGTCGTTCTGGAAGGCGAGCCAGCCGTTGCCGAAACCCTGGGCGGAGGCAGGGAGCGGGGCAGCGACGAGTCCGATCAGCAGGCCGAGAGGGAGGGCGGCGTTCATCATTGGCAGGGGAGGTGGGCGACGGAAGGACGCTCGGCGGCCGGGGCCCTCCTCCACTCTAGCCCGTTTTTCGAAAGTCCGCGCCACGGTGCGTGCCCACGCGGCCCACCCAGCTCACGGGCACGAACGCTGCGGTATCCACCGCCGAGAATCGGAGCGCAAGACCTCGCCCTCGCGCGCAGGCCGCGCTCAGTCGCCCTCAACGAAGCGTGCGCGGATCCAGGCCGTGAGGGCCTCAAGGACTTCGGGAGAGAAGGTCTCCTCGATCTTGCCGTACTCGGAGACCTGACCGGTCTCGCAGTGCTGGAAGAGATGGTTGTGGCCCTCAATGGCGCGCAACTCGTGGTCTGTGTTCCCGCCGCGCTTCAGAGCGGCCTCGATGGCCTCGAGGTTCACCCGACAGGGGACCTGCAGGTCGAGGGTCCCGTTCAAGGCCAGCACCGGGCAGCGTACGCGCTCCAGGACCGGTGCCGGGTCGTGCTGCAGGAACCAGCGCACCCAGCTGTTTGCGAGCTGGGCGAGAGCGGTCTGCACCTCTCGCTCACCCTCCTCGCCCTCGGCCAGGTCGGGCGACTGTTCGAGCACCGCGCGCATCGCCGCGCTGCGCTCTTCTTCCGAGAGCGAGTCGTCGAAGAGCAGGCGGTAGAGGGCCCGCTGGGTTGCGAGCGCTCGCTCCAGCTCACCTTCTTCCATGTCGTCGGCGCGACCGAGCGCCTCGAGCTGGAGCAAGAGCAGCTCGTCACCCTTGACCCCCGGTCCGGCGAGCAGGACGACGAAGGCGACGGTTTCGGAGCGTACGGCAGCCATGGGCGCGATGATGCCGCCCTCGCTGTGGCCGATGAGGCCGATGCGGTCGCCGGCGATGTCGTCGCGTGCGGCGAGGAAGGTGACGCCGGCCAGCACGTCGCCGACGAAGTCCTCGGAGGTGGTCGCCGCGGGATCGGGCGACGCGCTCGACCCGCCCACACCGCGATCGTCCACCCGCAAGACCGCCACGCCGCGGCGCGAGAGGTGGTCGGCGATCACCCAGAATGGCTTGTGCTGGAAGACCGTCTCGTCGCGATCCTGGGCGCCCGAGCCCGTGATCAGCAAGGCGGCGGGAAAGGGGCCGTCGCCCTCGGGCAAGGTCAGGGTGCCGGCCAGGGTCACGCCGGCGCCGGCGTTCTCGTAGACCACCTCCTCGCTCTGGTAGGGAAACGGCGGCCTGGGCTCCTGCGGCCGGCGGACCTCACTCTCCTCTTTGACGAGGGCGAGGGTGATGGGCAAGGTCCGGTTTCCCTGGCGGTAGGAGCCCTCAAGCTGACGCGCCTGTTCATCCAGATCGACGGTGAAGGTTACGAAGACCGAGCCGATGCAGACCCGCAGGCGGCCCTCACCCACGTCATCAACGCGCGTGATCGGGATTTCGAGCGGGCTCTGATCGGGGCTCACCATGTGGCCGCCGAGGTTCCCGCTCTCGTCGCGCTCGATGGTGAGCACGATACGCAGCTCGACCGGACCGATCTCGAGCACGCCCTCCCAGATGCCGGGGAGCCGCTCACCGGTTCCCTCGGGAAGCGGCGGAG
>DASCMO010000165.1:0-1977 GCA_036010965.1 Planctomycetota bacterium
GGGCGGACGATTCTCCCTGCCGCGCGAAGCGTCCGGCGAGGTCTACCTGCACGCCGCCAAGGAAGGCGTCGGCACGGCCTGGCTCGGCCCCGACGACCTGCAGGCGCAAGGGCACGAACTGGGCGACCTGGTCCTGCGCGGCGGTCCGGCCCTCGGCGGCGTGGTCCTGCGCCCCGACGGCTCGCCCTTGGCCAACCTCGCCCTGGAGATCACCCCTCTCGCCCGCGTCGGCCAGGGGCGCACGACCGACGAGTGGCTGGATGAGCGCTTCACGATCGAACGCGGCGACGGACTGCTGGCCGCCGCCACGCGCACCGACGGCACGGGACACTTCACGGTCAAGGGCCTGCGACCGGGGCCCTACACGGTCCAGGCCCGGCCCGGCGGCCCAACCCTCGCGGGCGACGGCACGAAGTGCGCGCCCGGGGACGATCAGCTCGTGCTGGTCTGCAACGCCCGCAGCCTGCGCTTGAGCGTGGTGGACGAGACGGGCACGCCGCTCACCGGCGCGCGCGTCCTGGCCACAGCCTGGGGCGCGGACGGAGCGGCAACCGCCACCACCGTCGAGGCCGCCGGCAGCGCCGGCGGCGTGGCGCTCGACCTGCCCGCTGCCTGCGAGCGCCTCGGGCTCTTCGTCAGTGGCGCCGGACGCCAGCCCTGGTCACAGGAGATCGCGGTCGCCCGCGACGCCCACGGGCTGGAGCAGCGGGCGGTCCTCGGGCCGCCCCTGGACCCGGGGCGCATGGACCTCCGCGTGACCGTCCCCGAGGGCGGCCCCGCGCCCCTCTACCGGGTAGCCGTGCGGCCCGCGGCGGTCTCGCGCACCCTCCTGCAGTTCACCCTCGACGTCGCTGTCGAGACGCGCTCACCGGACCTGGCGCCGGGCGTATACCGCCTCGACCTGATCCCGCGCAGCGGGCCTGGCCGGACGGGCTACCACCGACCCCTGAGCGACGTGGGGCCGGTGGTCGTCGAGGCCGGAGAGACTGTGCGAGTTGACCTCGAAGCCGCCCTCGCCGGCCGCATCGAGTTGACCCTCACGGCGACAGAACACCCCGACGGCAGCGCCCAGGGCCTGGGCCCGGACCGCTCCGCCAGCCAGCGCGAGGAGGCCTTCGGGCTCCTCGCGGCGACCCACGGCGCGCGCGTCGAGCTGGCTCGCGATGACGCGGACGACGACCCCGCCTGGCGCCCCCTGCCCCTCACGGTCCGCGGCGCGAACTGGCGCACACAGCGCGACTGGCTCCTGCCCGGACTGGAACGAGGCACCTCCCTCCTGCTCGACCCGGGTCCGGTGCGCCTGAGGATCAGCACTCCGGGGTACGCGCACTTCGAGACCGAGCTCGTCATCGAAGCCGGCCGCAGCGCCGCGCTCGCCCCGACCTTGACCGCGAACTAGGGAGCTCGGCGCAACTCGCCCCTCTTTCCTCTGGTCGCCGGCCCCCGACATGGATAGAAACGGGTGCCCCGCCGGGGATCACGAACCATGGACACTCAGACCCTACTGCTCATGACCTCGGCCGCCGTCGGCGCCGGCGGTGCGGGCTGGGTCGGCTGGTGGGTGCGCGGGCGCGTCCACAGCCATCGCCTGGCGGTCCTCGACGAGCAGTGGACCCGCAAGCTCAAGAGCTACGAGAACGAGGCAGAGCTGGCCAAGACCCAGGGGACCCTCGAGGCGACGCGCGGGCGTGAACTCGCGCAGCAGACCGAGGAACTCCAGACGAGGATCCGACAGCTCGAACAGCGCCTGCACTCCAACGGCGACCACGAGGGCGATCTGGAGCTGCGCACCCGGGAGCTCGAGCAGTTGCGCTCAGCGAGCGTGTCGGAGCTCGAGGGACTGCGCTCGCGGCGGGACGCGGCCCTCGCCGAGCGCGATCAGGAGATCGAGCGCCTGACGGCCTGGGTCTCCGAACTGACCCCCCTCTCCGACGCCCTCAAGGATTCCGGCCTGCAGCTCAGCGACCGCGATCGCGA